>JAUXRI010000228.1 GCA_030681895.1 Myxococcales bacterium
CAGCCGGTACGGCGTGGTCACGAAGCCGTGGTGGGAGACCTCCGCGTAGGAGGACAGGGTGCCGATCAGGCCGATGTTTGGGCCCTCGGGCGTCTCGATCGGGCACATGCGCCCGTAGTGCGTCGGGTGCACGTCGCGCACCTCGAAGCCGGCACGCTCACGCGTCAGACCGCCGGGCCCGAGCGCCGAGAGACGACGCTTGTGCGTGACCTCGGACAGCGGGTTCGTCTGGTCCATGAACTGCGAGAGCTGGCTCGAGCCGAAGAACTCCTTGATCACCGCCGTGACAGGCTTGGCGTTGATGAGGTCGTGCGGCATGAGCGTCTCGATCTCCTGCAGGCTCATGCGCTCCTTGATGGCGCGCTCCATGCGGACGAGACCGATGCGGTACTGGTTCTCGAGCAGCTCGCCCACCGCGCGAACGCGGCGGTTGCCGAGGTGATCGATGTCGTCGATCGTGCCCTTGCCGTTCTTGAGATCGATCAGGTACCGAATCGTCTCGAGAATGTCGCGCTTGGTCAGCACCTGGTTGTCCAGGGGCTCCTCGACGCCGAACTTGGAGTTCAGCTTGAGGCGGCCGACCTTCGAGAGATCGTAGCGCTCGGGGTTGAAGAACAGCACGTTCGAGAAGAGGTTCGTCGCCGTCTCGGGCGTCGGAGGATCACCCGGGCGAACGCGGCGGTAGATCTCCATCACCGCTTCTTCGGGGTTCTCGAGCTTGTCCATCAACAGCGTGTCGCGCAGGTACGGGCCGACGTTGAGGTTGTCGATGAAGAGAACCTTCACTTCTTTCAGGTTCCGCTTGATCAGCTCCTCGACGTGCTGCGGGCTGATCTCCTCGTTGCACTCGAGGATCACTTCGCCGGTGCTCTCGTCGATGACGTCGAAGGCCGAGACCTTCGTGAAGAGCTCGTCGGCGTCGATGGGCAGACGGGTGAGCTTCGACTGCTCGAGCTTCTTGAGGGCCGCGCGGGTGAACTTGCGGTTCTTCTTGACGATGATCTCGCCGCTCTTGGACTTCACGTCGCGCGTCGCGCGCTGGTTGTAGAGCAGCTCGAAGTCGACCGACTTCTCGAACTCGGTGTCCGTGTAGAGGTACACGGTCTCGGTCGCGTAGAAGTAGTTGAGGATCTCTTCGGTCGAGCCCTTGAACTCGATCGGGTTCTTGCGCGCCGTGTCGGGCACCGCGCCGAGCGCACGGATCAGCACCGTGACGGGCAGCTTGCGGCGGCGGTCGATACGAACGTACAGCAGGTCCTTGTGGTCGAACTCGAAGTCGAGCCACGAGCCGCGCGAAGGAATGATGCGCGCGTTGTAGAGGAGCTTGCCCGACGAGTGGCTCTTGCCCTTGTCGTGGTCGAAGAAGGCGCCGGGGCTGCGGTGCAGCTGGCTGACGACGACGCGCTCGGTGCCGTTGATGATGAACGTCCCGTGCTCGGTCATGAGCGGGATCTCACCGAAGTAGACCTCCTGCTCCTTGACGTCGCGAATCGACTGCGCGCCCGTCTCTTCGTCCTTGTCCCAGACCACCAGGCGAACGACCACCTTGATGGGCGCGGCGAACGTCATGCCGCGCTGGCGGCACTCGTCGACGTCGTACTTGGGCTTCTCGAGGTTGTAGCTGACGAACTCGAGGGAGCTGGTCTCGTTGAAGTCCCGAATCGGGAAGACGCTCTTGAACACCGCCTGCAGGCCGACGTCCTCGCGCTTCTCTGGCGCGACATCCGCCTGAAGGAACTTCTCGTAGGACAGCTTCTGGATGTTGATGAGATTGGGAATCTCAATGACCTTGTTGATCTTCGCGAAGTTCTTCCGCGTCCGGAAGTTGTTCTGCAGGGTCGGCATTCGCTTCTCTCAGTCGGGCGATGAGGGGGAACCGGTCAAAGACCGGAGGGTCAGCGATTGAGTTGTCCTGGGGAGTCCTTGTGAAGCGGCAAAGCCGGTGACCCTCCCCAGAGGATCACCGGCTGCCTGATGCGTACGGCGAAGGTGTTACTTCAGCTCCACCGTCGCACCGACGGCCGTGAGCTTCTCCTTCATCTTGTTGGCGTCGTCCTTGTTGGCGCCTTCCTTGACCGTCTTGGGCGCGCCCTCGACGAGGTCCTTGGCCTCCTTCAGGCCGAGACCGGTGATCTCGCGGATAACCTAGATCACGTCGATCTTCTTGTCGCCAGCCTTCGCGAGGACGACCGTGAACTCGGTCTTCTCCTCGACAGGGGCCGCCGGGCCAGCCGCCGCGGGACCAGCAACGGCCACTGCGGCCGCCGAAACGCCCCACTTCGCCTCGAGCTGCTTCACCAGGTCGGCCGCTTCCATGACGGTGAGCGACGAGAGCTGGTCAACGATCGTGTTGATGTCTGCCATGACTGTGTTTCCTTCTGTTCGTGACTACGAATGGTTGAGAGTTGAAAAACGGGTCACTGCTTGTCGGCTTTGGCCTTGAGAACTCGGGCCAACGCGTTCGCGGGCTCTGCGATGGTGCGAACCAACTTGCCTGCCGGCATGTTGATGACACCGAGGATCTTCGCGCGGAGCTCTTGCAGACCCGGCAACTTCGCCAGCGCCTGCACGCCCTTCGCGTCGATCTTCTGACCCTGCACCACACCACTCTTGATGGTGATGCTCTGCAGGTCCTTGGAGAACTCAGCCAGGATCTTCGCCGGCGCGATCACGTCGTCATAGCTGATGGCAGCTGCCACCGGCCCGACGAAGTCATCAGACACCAGCTCGACCGAGGTCCCCTTGGCGGCACGGCGGGCGATGGTGTTCTTCAACACCTTCCACTCCACCTTGCCGTCACGCAGCTTCCTCCGCAGCTTGTTGACGGTCTCGACGTCGAGTTTCTTGAACTCGGCGATCACGACCGACTTGGCGCGGGTGAACTTGTCGTTCAGCTCCTTCGACAGCACTTCTTTCTCGCTCTTGAGCACTTCGACACCTCCTTCCGTTACGTGTTTCCTGGTGCAAAGTGCGAGAGCGAGAACTTCAAAGTGACCCGACTCAACTGCCATCACCTTTTCGGCGCTCCCCGTCTCGGCAGGGCAGCCTCGTACTGACGGTGCCGTTTAAGTCCTCTGACTCGGTGCTGCCCGCTCGCCCTGACCTCATCGGTCAGGGTGCCAAGAGCGGGCGAGGCGACCCAGAGAACCCCTGCTGTCTTCGACCAGGGTGCTGCTATTCACAATTTCGGCCCTGCCCCCTTGACGCCTTCGGAGAAGGCTCTCGTGTGCGACGAAGGAGCAGACGTCGGGCCCTTACCCGAACGTGCCATCAGCTGTCAACTCACCGAAACCCGAAGGGCCGCGCAGGCTTGAGCCCGAGCGCGGCGCCCTGGCCGGCTTACTTGTACTTGGCCCCGATCTCAGAGGTGTCGAGCTTGATGCCCGGCCCCATCGTCGAGCTGATCGCGACGGCCTTGAGGTACACGCCCTTCGCGGTCGCAGGCTTCATCTTCATCACGAGCTCCATCAGCGACAGGAAGTTTTCCTGGAGCTTCTCGGTGGCGAACGACGCCTTGCCCAGCGGAGCGTGAACGATGCCGGCCTTCTCGGCGCGGAACTCGATCTTGCCGCCCTTGGCTTCCTTGACGGCGCGGGTGAGATCCATCGTGACCGTGCCGACCTTGGGGTTCGGCATCAGGCCGCGGGGGCCGAGCACCTTACCGAGCCGACCGACGACGCCCATCATGTCGGGCGTGGCGATCACGGTGTCGAAGTCCATGAAGCCTTCTTCGATTCGTTTCGCGAGATCGGCCTCACCGACGAAGTCGGCGCCAGCGGCGGTCGCTTCAGCCTGCTTCTCGCCCTTGGCGAACACCGCCACGCGCGAGCTCTTGCCCGTGCCGTGCGGGAGCACGACAGCGCCGCGGACCATCTGGTCAGCGTGCTTGGGGTCGATGCCGAGGTTGATGGCGACGTCGATGGTCTGGTCGAACTTGGTGGCGACGACGGCGTCCTTGAGGAGCTTGAACGCGTCGGAGACGGAGTAGCGCTTGTTGCGGTCCACCTTGGTAGCGGCGGCCTTGAATTTCTTGCCCATGGAAGTGTGTCCTCTTTGAAAAAAGTGGTTGGGGGTGGTGGTTACTTGACCTGAATGCCCATCGAACGGGCCGTGCCCGCAATGGTGCGCATCGCGGCCTCGACCGAGGCAGCCGTCGTGTCGCTCATCTTCTGCTCGGCGACCTCGCGCAGCTGCTTCTGGGTGATCGAACCCACCACTTCCTTGCCCGACTTCTTCGCGCCCGAGCCCTTCTTCTTCTCGGTGTGGAGCCCGGCGGCCTTCTTCAGGAGCACCGACGCGGGAGGCGTCTTGAGCTCGAAGCTGAAGGAGCGGTCGGCATACACCGTGATGATCACGGGAATGATCAACGCTTCCTTCATCGCTGCCTGGGTCTTGGCGTTGAACTGCTTGCAGAACTCCATGATGTTGACGCCGGCCTGACCGAGCGCGGGGCCAATCGGAGGTGCCGGGTTCGCCTTACCGGCAGGGATCTGCAACTTCACATAGCCTGTGATCTTCTTCATTGCGTCTTCTCCCGTGGTTCAAGCGGCGCGGAGTCATCTCCCCGCCTCCCACAAGGGCCGGAGCGGAATGCCCCGGCCGTTCTCAACAACGAGCCCCTGGTCGAGCGGCTCTCGAGACTGTTTGACCTAGCCCGTCGTCTTCTCGACCTGCATGAAGTCGAGCTCGACCGGCGTGGAGCGCCCGAAGATGCTGACCAGCACCTTCACGCGACCCTTCTCAGGGTTCACCTCTTCGACCGTGCCGTTGAAGTTCGCGAACGGGCCGTCGATCACGCGCACGGTGTCGCCGTCGTCGAAGTGCACCTTCGGCTTGGGCTTCATTGCGCCTTCGCTCATCGCGGTCGTGATGCGCTGAACCTCTGACTCGCGGAGCGGCGGTGGATCGTCCTGGCCCTGGGCGCCGAGGAAGCCGGTCACCTTGGGCGTGTTCTTCACCAGCGACTTGGTGATGGGGGTCATCTCCATCTGCACCAGGATGTAGCCCGGCATCGTCTTGCGGCGCGTCTGGCGCTTCTGGCCATCACGCATCTCGACGACCTGCTCGACGGGAATGAAGATCTGGCCGAAGGACTGCTCGAGCGCCCGCTGCTTGATGAGGTCCTCGAGGCTCTTCTTCACCTTGTTCTCGAAGCCCGAGTAGGTGTGAACGACGTACCACTTCTTGTCTGCAGCGTCGGTCATCACAGCTTCTCCCAGAACAGGGGCAGCCAGTCGACCATCAGGCGCAGGCTCACGGCGTCGATGGCTGCGAGCACCACCGAGGCAACCAGCGACGCGACCACGACCGCGAAGGTCGAGATGCGAGTCTCTTCCCACGAGGGCCAGGTCACCCGCTTGAGCTCGGTCGCGACCTCGACCGACAGCTGGTGAATGCGCGGGTTGGTCCAGCAGAAGACGCCGGTACCGACGGCCAGCAGAATGCCGATCAGGTACGGGGGCGTCGATAGCTCGAGGCCGGCGATCAACTGCTTCTGCCCGATGCCCAGCTCGACGAAGAGCCGGGTCAGGATGTTGGCGAAGAAGAACGCCAAAACCAGACCGAGCAGCAGATACGAGATGACCACGAATCGCTTCGGGTCGATCTCGGCGCGATTCGCTTGTTCGGAGGCTTCTGAGGCCATGCTCCACCTTCGGCGATGACGAGAAAAAAGACCGACGCCTCACGACCAGAGTCGAAAGGCGTCAGAGAAAAGTGGCAGGCGAGGAGGGATTCGAACCCACAACGGGCGGTTTTGGAGACCGCTGCTCTACCATTGGAGCTACTCGCCTACGCGGAAACGAAGACTCAGCTGACCTTGCCTTCTTTGTGTGCCGTGTGTTTCCGGCACCGCGGGCAGAACTTGCTCAGCTCGAGCTTGTCCTGCTGCTTTCGGCGGTTCTTGGTCGTGGTGTAGTTGCGCTCTTTGCACACCGTGCACTCGAGCGAGATCAGGCTGCGGTTGCCCTTGGGCATTTGACTACTCCTTGAAGCTTAAAGACGACAGAAGGGAAGGCGCTCTGACAGAGGCCCCCCCTTCATGTCAAGCGGTGTGCGCCATCGGCGCACCCCAGGATCACTTCTGAATCAGGCGACGACTTCGGCGACGACGCCGGAGCCGACCGTACGACCACCCTCGCGAATCGCGAACCGGAGTTCCTTCTCCATGGCGACCGGCGTGATGAGCTCGACTTCGATGCCGATGTTGTCGCCCGGCATCACCATCTCGACGCCGTCGGGCAGCTTGACCGAGCCCGTGACGTCGGTGGTGCGGAAGTAGAACTGCGGACGATAGCCATTGAAGAACGGGGTGTGACGACCGCCCTCATCCTTGCTCAGCACATACACTT
>JAUXRI010000110.1 GCA_030681895.1 Myxococcales bacterium
TTGGGTGCGCAGCGTTTCCAGCCAGATCAACGCGGGCAACTGGGCCATCGCCCCGCTCATCCCGAACCTGCCGGCCGCGGTCACGGACCTGACCGCCCTGACCGGTTCGGACGACGGCCGCGTGGACCTGGCGTGGAACAACCCCTCGCTGCACGACGGAGTGCTCATTCTGCGCGCGGCCGGCAGCCCGCCGAACACCCCGCCGGTGCAGGGCCTCTCGTACGCAGAAGGCGCGACCCTGGGGAACGCGACGGTGGTGTTCGCCGACACCTTCAGCTTCGCGAGCAACTTCACCGACACCAACGTGACGTCCGGCGCGACGTACTACTACCGCGTCTACAACCGCGACGAGTACCGCGTGTACTCGCCCGGGAGCGTGCCGGCGGCGAGCCCCAACAACCATCTGCTCGTGGTGGTGCCGACGGGCGCGGCGGGCCAGCCGGTGTGGTGCTCGTCGGTGGGCTTGGCCGCGCTGCAGCAGCCCTTCACCGACCTCGGCCGCGCGGTGTACCAGTCGAGTAACGGCAGCTTCTTCACCGGCAACCTCATCTCCACCGGCGCGAGCAACGGCGGAGAGAAGTGGCGGCCGAGCCTGACGCGCGCGGTGGTGCAGGCGAGGCCCGCGGCTCAGCGCATCGCGGGCGAGGCCGAGCCATCGCTCTTCGTCGGCGATCAGCAGGGCTACACCTACCGGCTCTCGGGAACGACCGGTGCCATCACCTGGACGGGCAACGCCGGCGCGCCGGTGGGGCAGGTGGTTCAGGCGCAGGCCGTGGTGGCGCTGCGGCAGTTCGGCACCACAGCGTTTCAGGCGGCGTTCCCGGTCGACCTCGTCTTCTTCGCGACCCGCAACTCCACCGGCGCCAGCAGCGTGCGCGCGCTCCGGGCCGACACCGGGGTGCAGGCCTGGTCGTACGCGCCGGCCGACCTCGGAGCCGTGCAGGGCGCGCCGCTCTATGACGCCTTCACGCAGGCGTTGTGGGTGGGCAGCCTGCGCGCGACTGGCCCGTCCCTGCGTGTGCTCGACGTGGTGAACCCGGCGACGCCGCTGCTGACGGTGAGCGATCTCGTCGACGTGCCCTCGGGTGTGGTGCGGGCAGGGACGGTTGGGCAGGCGCTGGTGGTGGACCGCTCCGGCGTGGCGCGGGGCTACTCGTTGTCGACGCGCGCGCAGCTCTGGCAGGCGTCGATGGGCGGCACCGTCGTCTCGCCGCTGGTGCCGTACCTCACCGACTTCGTCGTCAGCACCAGCACCGGCGTGCAGCGCTGGCACATCGACACCGCGACGAACGTGGTGACGCCGGTGTGGGCGGCACCCACGGCGATGCGGCTGCCGTCGTCGGTGCGCATCGACGGGCCGAACAACAGGGTCTTCGTCGGAGACGCCGACGGCTTCGTGCGCCGGCTCAACTTCACCACCGGCGCCCTCGAGGCCTCGCTGCGCGTCTCGACCGTCGGCGGCGTCAGCATGCCCTCGTATGACAGCACCGCCGGGCTGCAGCGCCTCTACGTGGGGACCGCAGACGGCCGGCTCTGCGCGCTCCCGCCCACCTTCTGACGACCACGCTTTTCGACGGGAATGACGTGAGGCCTGCAGCACCCCCACCTGGCGAATGCGCGACGGAACGCCGCCGGTGGGTGGCTCCCGCCATCACGACGGTGACGCCCGAGGAGCGCCCGGTGCTGCTGTGCACTTCGGGGCAACCGTTCGTGTGCGAGGGCGGCGGCTGCTGCGACATCTCGCCGAGCTGCGACTACTACTGCGGCGGCGGCTGAGCCTTCGGCTCGGCACTCGGCGACGTGCGGCAGTCGACGTGCGGAATCCGCACCATTCGTGACAACCGTTTCGCGAGCGGCGACGTGCGGCGTTCGACGTGCGGAATCTGCACCGCTCGTGACGACCGTCTTCGGAAGCCGCGAGATGCACTTTGCGCGCGGAATTCGCACCGTTCGTGACAGGTGTTCCTCAACGGGGTCGGGCCTGAGCCTCACCCGAAAACCACCCGGCCGGCCCTCGGCCTGCGCTGCTAGCGTTTGTTCGTGGCGTCGACGCTCCAGATCTTCGTGGTGGAAGACGACCCGCTGCTGCGCGAGCACGTCGTCGAGCTGCTCTCGGAAGCCGAAGGGCTCGAGGTCATCGGCCAGGCCGGGAGCGGCGTTGAAGCCCTCGCGCAGCTCGCGACGTCGAAGCCCGATATCGTGCTGATGGACCTCGGGCTGCCCGACATGACGGGGCACGAGGTCACGCGCCAGCTCACCCGCCGGGAAGGCTGCCCGCTGGTGATGGCGCACACCGTCTTCGACGATCGCGACAACGTGCTCGAGGCCATCAAGGCCGGCGCCTCGGGCTACGTGCTCAAGGGCAGCACGCCTGCAGAGCTCGTCGGAGCGCTCAAGGAGCTCAAAGCCGGCGGGGCGCCAATGAGCCCGCGCATCGCCCGCGCGCTGTTGCTCGAGCTCCGTGAGGCGCCTGCGCCGACGCCCGACCCGCTCTCGCCTCGCGAACGCCAGCTGCTCAAGCTCGTCGACGAGGGGCTGACGTACAAACAGATCAGCGATCGGCTGCACGTGAGCACGCACACGGTGCACAGCCACATCAAGAACATCTACGAAGCGCTGCACGCGAAGAGCAGGGCCGAGGCGCTGGCGACGGCGCGCGGCCGCGGGCTCATCTGACCTGCTCGCACGTGGGCGGTCGAGTGGCGCGATCGCCGTGTCCACTCATCGCCGGTGTGGAGGCCGCGATGCGCTCCTCCAGACCGGCGCCATTCACGTCACTCCCGAGCGATCGGGTGCTCCTCAGCGCCCGTTGAACTCGTACCGGAGCAACGTCACGTTCTGAATCGCTCCACCGGCCCCGATGGTGCTGTCGGGGATCAACAGGCCGTGGCCCTGGTACGCACCGAAGTTCCGCGTCACCACGCAGCGCTCGTTCGACTCACACAGGCCGTTCTCGTTTCCAACGCCGTCCTCGAGCACCTCTTGCGCGTTCTCGAGGAAGGTGACGGAGCACTGCATCGTCGTCGAGTTCCACGTCGCGCCGGGTAGATCGGCGCAGTTGGTCTGCGTCAGCAGGAACCCACCGAAGACGTGCGTGATGGCCTGCATGCCCGAGGTCGGCGTCGCGAGCTTGTTGCGAAGGTAGACGTCGGTCGCGCCACCCGCGCCTGGGCCCGCGTCAGGCGGCTGAATGCCGCGCAGCGAGTAATCGAACACCTGACACTGCGCGCTCGCCCCGAAGCACGCGCCGCGGCTCTGCACGCTCGGCCACCCGTAGAAGGCCGTGCCGCCGTCATAGGGGTTCGGGGTGTCAGGCCCGATGGGGTACGCCTTTCCCCAGCCGCGGAAGCGGTTGTCGAAGCGGTGCCAGTCGGTGATGGCCGAGAGCGCCGCAGGGCCGGTGTCGTCCGACTGATTCGCGCTGTCGCCCATGCCGCCGGTGAGAATGCGGCCCGAGAACGACCAGTACGGCAGTGACGTCTGGAGCAGCGCCGCCGTGCTCCCGAACAGCCCGCCGTCAGGCAACACCGTCGGCGCGTTGCCGCAGAGGTTGGTGAGCCCGCGCGGCCCGAACGGCATGCCCCAGGCGCTGCAGCTCGCCGTCGCGTCAGTCACCTGGAGGATGCCGGAGAAGACGTGCGGAATCGTCGCGTTGGTGTTGTTGATGAAGAGGTCGCGCCGGTACGTGGTGCCGTTGTCGTGCACCGCGATGTTGTGCGAGCGCACCGCTCCGCCTTGCAGCGAGTAGCCGTAGTTCGACACGTTCGTGCCGTTGTTCGCCATCACCACGTTGTTCACGGTGTGCGAGTCGCGGCCCAGCTCGATGCCGTTGCCGCTGTTGTCGACGAGTGAGGTGTCTTTGATGAGGTGAATGACGCCAGTGATGAAGTTGGCCCCCGCGATGCCAGCGCCCCCGTTGGCCGCAGACACGGCGCCGACGAGGATGATGCCGTTGGGCGTCCCGCTGAGCGAGATGCCGCCGCCATTGCCGATGGCGGTGATGTCAGTCCACACGCCGTTGAGGCCGCGCAGCAACACGCCGGTTCCTCCGTTGTGGAGCGCGCGCACGTCGTGCACCCGAATCCGCTCGTAGTAGGACGTGTCGCCGACGGCGAAGCCTGACGCGGCGTTGTTGGCGGTCACCACGTGCCGAACGTCGACGTTGTTCGAGCCGATGTAGAAGCCGTCGTGGTTGTTGATGCAGACGACGTCGCTGATGCGTTGGTCGACCGAGCCGCTGGTGCCGACGCTCACCGCAGAGTTGCCCATGCCGTTGCCCTGCGCGAACACGGTGCGAATCCGAATGAAGTCACCGCCGGCGCCGAGGCCGCCAGGGTAGTTGTTGAGCACCCGGACGTCTCGGACATCGCAGTTGTTGCAGATTCCAGTCGAGAGCGCGGCGCGCGCCGAAGTCGTCGTCGAAGCTCCGCGCACCTCGACGTTGCGGATTCGGCTGAAGGGCGCCTGAGAGAGTGAGAGCCCGAACCCGGTGCCTGTCGCGTCGAACGTGCCTTCGACCCAGATGGGACCCATCGGCGCAATGGCGCTCAAGAGCGTGGTCAGGTTCGGCGCTCCTGGCGTTGCCGACAGCGCTGCGCCCGGAGCCACGATGAACGACGTCATCGGCTGGTCGATGGTGAACGTGTTCTGCTGATTCTGGCGAATGGCGAAGATGGTGTTGCTGGTGCCGGTGGCGTTGCGAATGCTGCCGGAGACGGTGGGGACGATGAACGGGTTCGCCCACCAGGTCGTCGACGCGCTGGTGACGGTCATCGCGCCGCTGGTGAGCGTGACGCTGTTTGGCCTGAACACGGGAGTCGTCGGTGCGAAGTCGACCAGGTCCGTCAGCCCTTTGCCGGCCTTGAGCCCGATGGAGCGCACCCGAACGGCGCCACCGTCGACGTCGCACTGCCAGTCGAACGCGCCCAGCGCGTCCGCGATGGTGACGCCAGCACAGCTCGTGAGGGCGGGCGCACGGAAGACGCGCAGCTCGCCGCGGTGCAGACACGCCGCCGCACGCGTGGATTGCATCGACAGGAAATTGCACGCCACGCCTGTTGCCGAGAACGCGTCGACGCCGTCGTTCGCGACCCACTCGTTCCACAGCGGTGCGCTCGCTGCAGGGTAGAGGGGCCCGACCGCGTTGCTCGCGCCACCGGCGCTGCCGCCTGCTGCACCACCGGCGGAGCCACCAGCGCCGCCACCTGCTGCACCGCCCGCGCTTCCACCTGCCGCGCCGCCCGCGCTTCCACCCGCAGTGTTCCCGCCAGCGGAGCCGCCGGCAGATCCACCCCCACCGCTGGACCCGCCGGCAGCCGCGCCGCCTCCCGTCGAGCTGACGCCGCCACTTGCGCCGCCCCCGCCTGCGTCAGGCGTCGATGAGCCGTCGTTGCAGCCGGCTCCCACCACCACCAACGTCATCACCAGCGCAGTTCGCGTCATCGGTCGGCTCCTCGAGAGACGCACAGCATCGAGGACCGGAGCGTCGGCGACGAGCGGCACGATGGGGGATTTTCAGGTGACGTTGCGCGGACACGTGTCAGGTCGACGGGCACGCCTTCGCTGGCTCGCTTCGCGTCGACCATCGAAGATGCGCGCCGGTGCTCTCGCTTCTCTTCGCTTCACTGGTGACGGCCTTTCCGCTCGACATCGGCTGGGAGTCTCGCTGGGGCGACCTCGAGGTGAGCGCGACCGGTGTCGTTGCTCCGTTACCTGGCGACTCGTGGGAGGCCTTCACGGTGCCGGGCTGGGCGTCGCGCGCGCACCGTGACGGTCGCACCACGTTGTGGTTGCGCACGCGGCTCCCCGCTGACCTGCCGTCGCGCCAGACGCTGCACCTCGAGTCCGTCGTCGGCCACTTCGAGGTCTTCGTCGGCGAGCGCCGGGTCTTCCAGTTCCCCGCGGGCGAAGGCGTGAACGGGACAGGGATGCACGGCACGCCGTGGCACTTCGTCGAGCTGCCTGACGACGCGGCGGGGCAGTGGCTGTCATTGCGCGTGCGCTCGCAGTACCCGGTGTCGGGCTTTCAAGGCACGCCGCGCCTGGGTCAACGAGATGCGCTGCTGCTCGAGATGGTCGAACGCGATCTGCCGCGCTTCATCCTCGGCGCGTTGATGCTGCTCGTCGGAGTCCTCGGCCTCTTCCTCATTCGCGGCGAAGCGCGGGCGTTGATGCTGGGCCTCGTGCCGTGGGCCTTCGCGGGCGGCACGTACACGCTCTTCTACACGCAGCTCAAACAGCTGGTGGTCCCGCTGACCGGAGCGCTGTGGTTCTTCCTCTGGGCGGTGAGCGTCGCCGTGCTGGCGATGTCGTGGCTGCGGTTTCTCTCGGCGGCGATGAGCACGCCTTCGCCCTGGCTGCGCCGCGCGCTTCGTCTTCAAGAGTGGTTGGGCGGCGGCTACGTCGCCGTGGCGATTGTCGGTTGGGGGCTGCTCGAGTTCGCGCCATCGACCGAGCGCGTCGCCGTGCTCGGCTTCTTCGGCGTGGGCATGGTGGTGCGGGGCTCGATGCTGTTGACGAGCACGTTCTCGCTGGTACTGCTGGTGCGGCTCGCGCTCGGCAAGGGCGTCGCTGACGACGTGCCTCGCGCGAAGATTCTGCTCGGCGGGGTCGGCGTGCTGGCGTTCGCGATGTGGCTCAACGTGCTCGCGGCGATGGGCGTCGCTCCCCAATCGCGCGGCGCGTGGGTGCCCCTGGGGCTGCTGGCGATGACGCTGGCGCTCGCCGTGCTCGTGACGCGCGCGTGGAGTCAGATGCGTGAGCGCGCCATCGCCTCGGAAGTTCAGCTGCTCGCCCGCGCGAAGGAGAAGGAGGCGATGCTGCGCGACCTGCACGACGGCATCGGCAGCGTGACGACGAACATTCGTCTGCTCGCCGAGCTGGGGCGCAAGGACGCGGCGCGTGGCGCGCGGGCGCTGGCCACCATCGCGGAGCTGTCGGCCGAGGGCCTCGCCGAGCTGCGCGCCTTCACCCAGACGCTCGACGACGCGCAGGTGACGTGGCCGGTGCTGGTGTCGGAGCTGCGGCGGTATGGAGGTCAGCTCATCGAGGCGCACGGGAAGACGTTCGAGCTCGACGCGCGCGTCGCGAGTGACGCTCCGGCGCCGAACGGGGTGGTGACGCTCGCGTTGTTGCGCGTCTTCCGCGAGGCGCTCACGAACGTCGTGAAACACGCGCAGGCCAATGCCGTCGGCGTCGTGGTCACTGCCGATGCGAAGCAGGTGGTGCTGGTGCTCCGCGACGATGGCGCCGGTGGCGGGAGCGGAGGTGGTGTCGACACCGGCCGCGGCGTGAAGAACATGCGCGCGAGGGCCGAGGAGCTGGGTGGCTCGCTCGTGGTGACCGCCGAGCCGAGCCGGCAGTTGACCGTGTCACTGCCGCTGTGAATCGCGGAGCGCGCTGAGGCCGAGTGGACGAGTGGACGGTTACGCGCGGCACTGGCCGTGCGGAAGCCGCACCAATCGTGACACTCGTTTTCCACCCCATCGATCGAGCGATGCTCGAAGAAGCGTGGGGCGTGCCGAAGGCGTTGAAGGCGGCAGCGACGAAGAAGGCGGACCTGCGCGTTGCGGCCTGCTCACGGCTCCTTGCTGAGCGTGGTCGTCCCCTTGTTCAGGACGTCGCCGCGGAGCGGGCCGAGTCGGTAGAGAAGGGTGCAGAACTCGAGGAAGCCGCTGAGCCCGCGCCTCTTCGTGTCGAAGTCCGGGCTCCATCGGCCGATTGCGTGCCATCGCCCGCCCTCGACGAACTCGAGCAGCCAGCCACTGCCGTCTTTGCCGCCCCTGTCGCTCCGTGGGGGCCGCTCTGTCATCCCGCCGATGGCGCTGTCCGCAAAGCTCTTGATGAGCGGCTCGAGTTCCTGGGATGGGCGAATCGAAGACGCGATTTCAATGAGCGGCCCAAGCTCGTAGCCAGCCTGGTTCTGAAGTCGCCGACCCTCGAAGCGCGCCGTCGATCCCGAGAGGATCACACGCACGCTCGTCGTGTTGCCCCAGGTCGGAAAGATGGTCAGGCGAAAGGAACGTGAACCAGCTGGGGTCACCTCCGCCAGCGGCAACTCGCCCAGTGCTCGAAGGTGTTCGCAGTAGCCGGTCGCCTCGTATTCCGCGAACGCTGGAGCTGGAATGTACGCTCGGCATTGCGATTCGAGCACGCGCCCGTCGTTCCACGAGAGCACCAGATTGGTCATCAGCGTCAGCACGTCGACGAGCATACGCCGCGAACGTGAAGCGGCGCTGGCGTGCGAGACTGTGCCGCATGTCGCTCCTCCTCTCGCTGCTGGTCTCTGCCTCACCGCTCTCGTGCGAGCAGCTCTGGCCCAGCGTCTGGAAGGCCTTCGCCGCGCGCGAGCTCAAGGGCGAGCCTCCTCCGTTCTTCCGGCAGTTCCCGAACGCCGTCGAACGCATCGGCGCGAAGTGGGTGATCGAGTGCAAGGCGTTCGACGCCGAGACGCTCTCCTGTGCGCGCGGAGAGCAGCTCGAAGCCGAGATCGCGGTCATTCGGAAACAGCTCGAAAAAGAGAAGACGCCGCCTGCCGAGCGCGAGGCAATGCTCGACCGCTATCGACAGGAGTGGTCGGTGCTCGACTGCAAGCAGGTCGACCGTGCCATCGATCGCGCTGCTGAGAACGTCGCGGGTGAGCTGCTCGACGAGGGCGTTCCGATGAGTGACGACTGCTCCGGAGCCGAGCTCGCCGCCGGCCGATGTCGCTGCGCGCACCGCCAGTGCATCAACCAGTGTTGCCGCGAGGGCGAGGCGTGTGCGCACTCTGGAGCCGACACCGCGAAGTGCGTGAAGACCCGCTGAGCTGCTATTTCTTCGTCTTCAGATCCTTCGACCGCTCGTTCCGCTCCAGCCGCTTCAACGGGTCCTCATGCCCCACGAAGTTCGCCGCGCGTGCCGCCACCTCGACCACCTTCTTGTGTAGCCGCGACGGGTCGTACTGGTACTCCGGCGCGTGCGAGGCGCCGAACGCCGCGAGGAAGCTGTCGGCCAGGTCGCGATCCTCTTCGCTCGACAGCGGCGCCAGCATCGCGACGATCTCACTGTGCCCATTCGCGCCGGCCTTCAGAATCGCCGTCTCCTGCTCGTCGTCACGCCACGTCGGCTCTGCCCCCGAGGCGAGCAGCAGCTTCACCGCGTGCGTCAATCCACGTCGCGCGGCCTCGATGAGCGGCGTCGTCTTGCCGGGCCCGAGCTCGTTCACGTCTTTGGTGGCCGAGACGGCGCGCTGAATCGTCTCGAGGTTTTCGGAAGCTACGGCGTCGAGCAGTGACATGCGCGACAGCAGACCGCAGACCGGGCTCACGTTCAAAGGCTGCGGCTTCACAGTCGTTCTCGTCGCACGAGAAAACGTGACCGGCCTGTGAAGTGACTTCGGCTGGCGATCTATGAGACAGGAGCGGCCATGCGAGTGGTCGGTCTCTTCCTGCTCCTCTCCCTCACGGGCTGCACCTGCACCGGCCCGCGCATTCAGCTCGTCACCGAAGAAGACGCCGGCCTGCCGCCCGAGTGCCTTCCCACCGCCGAGCTCTGCAACGGCCTCGACGACGACTGCGACCTGCTGGTCGACGAAGAGCAGCCGTCGGTCGAGTGCGGCATCGGCGCGTGCAAACGGGCCATCTCCACCTGCTTCCAGGGCGCGCCGCAGACCTGCACGCCGGGAGCTCCGACTGCTGAGACGTGCAACGGCCTCGACGACAACTGCAACGGCGCCACCGATGAGAACCTGATGCCAGCGATGTGCGGCGTCGGTGAGTGCGCCATCGTTCAGTCGACCTGCGCCATGGGCTCCGCGCAGACCTGCATGCCTGGCACGCCGGGCACCGAGTCGTGCAACGGCAAAGACGACGACTGCGACGGCACCGTCGACGAGGGCCTGCTCACCAACGCCTCGGGCGACCTGCGCCTCACCAACGATCCGGCCGCGACCGACTTCGTCTACATCGCGTCTGCGACCAACGGCTTCGGCCTCGCCTGGCAGGACGCGCGTGACGGCGCGGCGATGAAGGGCGACATCTACTTCGCCACGCTCGACAAGCAGGGCGTTCGACAAGGTGGAGACGTTCGCGTCAGCACCACGCCCGGCGTCTCGACGCACCCGGCGCTCGCGTTCACCGGCTCACGTTGGGGGCTCGTCTACGCAGACGACTCCGTCGACAACCTCGAGCTCTACTACCGGGCCATCTCGACCACCGGCCAGCCGCTCGGCACTCCGGTGCGACTCACCAGCGCGCCGCTCGACTCAGACTGGCCCGACGTCGTGTGGACCGGCACCGAGTTCGCGATGGCGTGGGAAGACGAGCGCGGCGGTAACAACAAGCAGGATCTCTTCTTCATGCGCTTCGACACCAACGGCACGCGCCTGGGTAGCGAAGTTCGCATCACCACCGATCCGCAGCGTCAGGGCTACCCCATCCTCAAATGGAGCGGGCAGGGCTTCGGCCTCGCGTGGACCGACTGGCGCGACGGCAATCGAGAGATCTACTTCCGGAAGCTCTCCGTCGACGGCACCCCGGTCGGCTCCGAGCTGCGCATCACCAGCAACGCCGCGGACTCGGCCTGGGCCGACCTCGCGTGGAACCCTGACCGCGCCGAGTGGGCAGTGGTGTGGCACGACCTGCGCGACGGCAACGCCGAGGTCTACTTCCAGCGGTTGTCCGACGCGGGCCAGAAGATCGGCGGCGAGGTGCGCCTCACCAACGCAGCCGGCTTCTCGGGCTACCCCAGCATCGACTGGAACGGCTTCGAGTACGGCGTGTCGTGGCAGGACGAGCGCGTCACCATGGGCAAGCCGGCCATCTATTTCATGCAGCTCTCGGGCACCGGCGTGAAGAACGGCAACGATCTGCGGCTCTCGAGCGGCTCGGGGTCGGCGACGTTCACCACCGCGCTGTGGAACGGCACCACCTTCGCGTTCTGCTGGCGTGACGACCGCAACGCGCCGACGGGCAACACCGAGCTGTACTTCGCGTACGTCGGCTGTCCGTAGGCGTCACTCGACCAGGCACGAGAGCGCTTCGTCGAACGCGTCGCGACGGCGCGAGGCCCTGCGCTCGAACGGAACGGGTCCAATGAAACGAACACGCGGGAAGCGTCGCTCGAGCTCCGCGCGATTGTGAGGCGTCGAGGCGTCCGCCTTTTTCATCGAGTGCACGAGGACGACGGCCGCGACCCGCAGGCGACGCTCCGCCAACGCGTTCAACGTCAGCGTCGTGTGGTTGATGGTGCCCAGGCCGGCGCGCGAGACGACGACGACCGGGAGCGAGAACGCGTCGATGGCGTCGATGACGTCGTGTGACGCGTCGAGCGGCACGTGCAGCCCGCCGGCACCCTCGACGACGCCGGCCTTCTTCCCGAACGAGTGGAACACCGTGATGACGCGGCGCCACGACGTCTTCCGGCGCTCGAGCCTGGCGGCGATGCCTGGCGCGAGTGGCGCGTGGAAGCGAAACAGCGTCACGGTCTCCATCGGCTGCCACCCACCTGCGGCACGCTGGAGCGTCAACCCATCAGCCGGAGCGGCGAGCGAGTCCATTCCGCTCTCGAACGGCTTGAACGCGAAGGGCTCGAGGCCCTGCGCCACCATCACCCGCAGCAGGGACGCGCTGACCTGCGTCTTGCCCACCCCGGTGTCGGTGCCCGTGACGAAGAACCGTCGAGTCATGTGGGGCTTCTGACGCGCCGCTCCCACGGTTGGCAATCCTTTGCAGCCTCGCTACACAGGGGCGTCGCCGTCCCGGCCGGGGAAGGCAGGAGTCACCTCATGTCTCGCCGCCCCCTCGTCGCCCTGGCGCTGCTCGCGCCGCTCTCCGTCTTCGCGACCGTCGTCATCGCGATGTCGATGGAGGAAATGACTGCCCGCTCTCCGCTCGTGGTGCGCGGGAGCGTGCATCGTGTCGACACCCAGTGGGCCGAGGGGCGCACGAAGATCTGGACCTACAGCGAGATCGTCGTCCACGAGACCATCAAGGGCGCCGCGCGCACCTCGGTGCTGGTGAAGCAGCCCGGCGGCGTCATCGGGAACATCGGCGAGAAGGTGTCGGGCGCGGCGATCTTCACGCCCGGTGAAGATGTCGTGCTCTTCCTCGAGCCCGCCGCCGACGAGGCCGGCGCCTTCGTTCCGTTCGCCATGTCGGCCGCGAAGGTGTCGTTGGTGAACAAGGGTGGCAAGCGGCTCGCCGTGCGCGACCTCTCGGGTGTCTCGATGGTGAGCCCCGGCAAACGTGGCGTCATTCGCCCCGTCGAAGAGCTCGAAACCCTCGGCTTCGAAGACGTCTTCCTCGAGCGCATTCGTGCCGCGGCGAAGGGCGGTGCGCGATGAACCGCTCCCTGGTCCTGGCGCTCTTCGTGCTCTCGACCGTCTCGTTCGCGGCGCCCAGCGGGCACACCTGGCCGCTCGACCCCTGCACCACCTCATGCAACGTGCGCACGACCGGGCAACCCAGTGGCACGCTCACCTGCGTCACGGGCCGCTGCTTCCCCGAGGTGCGCTTCGCCGCATCGGTCAACAACTCGGGCGGTATGACGCTGACCGGCTCTCAGGCCGTGTCGTACACGACGGCGCTGGCGGGCATGCGCTCCGGCTTCGAGCGGTGGACGACGCCGAACGTCACCGCCTGCGGCACGTCGCTCAACTTCGCGTTCGCGACGACGACCTTCTCGACGCCGACAGGAACGGCCGCGGTGAGCGGGAGCGACGGCAACAACAACGTCATCTTCCTCAGCAACCCGAACTGGCGCTACGGCAGCGGCACGCTCGGCCTCACCGGTACGCGCTTCTTCACCAACGGAGAGCTGACCGACGCCGACATGGAGATGAACGGGAACACCGCGTGGGCCAACGACGGCCGCACCAACGCGTGGGACTACGAGAGCGTCATCGCGCACGAGGCGGGCCACTTCATCGGCTTCGACCACACGACGTCAGGTAACGCAGTGATGAACCCCTCCATCGCCAACGGCCTCATCAAGCGTGCGCTGCTGGGCCCCGACTCGAGTGACGTCTGCACCGCGTACCCGGGCACCTCGGGCGGGCAGGGCGCCACGTGCACCACCGGCTCGATGTGCACCGGAGGGCGCGTGTGTGAAGCGGCGACCGGCACGACGACGCGCATCTGCACGCAAGACTGCACGGCCGTGGGCGCCACCTGTCCCACCGGGTACAGCTGCCAGGCCTCGACCGCGGGCTTCGCGTGTCTGCCGCAGGTCGGCGCGACCGATCAATGCCGCTTCTGCACCGCGGGCTCCGACTGTTCGACGGGCACGTGCCTCACCAACGGCAGCGGCATCAACTGGTGCTCCTCGTCGTGCAACCCGTCCGTCGCTGGCTCGTGCGGCGCGGGGTACCAGTGCTCCGGCTCGGCCGGCAGCGCGTTCTGTGCGCCGACGACGGCGTGTACGAACCAGTGCACGCCCGCGACGGTCATGACCGACTGCGCGCCCGGCTACGGCTGCGTGGGCGGCACCTGCACCCCGACCGGTGCTCCAGGCGACCGCTGCGACGTATCGAACTTCTGCGCGATGTGCGGCGTCTGCATCATCGACGACATGGACGCGAACCTGTCGTTCTGCCGCTCGTGCTGCAACGGCCTCGGGCCTGAATGCACGGGCTGTACGGCGACGACGTGTCAGCCGGTCGGCGGCCTGCCCACCAGCTGTGTCGGCATCTCGGGCACCACCGAGCGCATCTGCTACCCGTCGATGGGCGCGAGCATCTGTCAGGCGTGCAGCGGCACGGTGCCCTGCCAGAACGGGCTCACGTGCTTCGCCGGCGTCTGTCGCGCGCCGTGCAACCCGACCAACCCCGGAACGTGCCCCGCGTGTCTCGCGAACGGCACCTCGGGCGTCTGCGCCTGCACCAACGGAGAGCTGCGGAGTGAAGGGCAGGCCTGCACGGGCACTGCACCGCTCGGCATCTGTCGCACCGGCCTGCGCTGCACCTCGGGGGTGTGTCGTGCGCCGTGTACGCCGACCGCGCCAGTGCCGTGCAGCACCGGCTTCACCTGCAGCCTCGTCGGCGGCGCGAACGTCTGTGTGCCGGGTGGTGGAACGGGTGGCGGCTCGGCCGGCGTGGGTGGTGGATCCGCAGGTGGCACGTCAGGCGTCGGTGGCGGCTCCGCAGGTGGCACGTCAGGCGTCGGTGGCGGCTCCGCAGGTGGCACGTCTGGAGTCGGCGGCGGCACGTCGGGTGTCGGTGGCGGCTCGGC
>JAUXRI010000113.1 GCA_030681895.1 Myxococcales bacterium
GATGACGACTTCGTCGTGGGGAGTCAGCTGCATGAGTGCCTTCCGCTGGTGACGCCGCAGCGAGAGGCTGCGAGCCCGACAGCGGCGAAGCCTCGAGCGCACTGACTCAGCGGCTCAGGCCTCGGACGACACGACGAAGAGGAACGCCCCCAGCGCGCCGGCCGGCGTCACCGTCGAGACGGCGCTTCCTGTTGCACCCACTCCGTCGAGCACTCGCTGCAGGCGGAGACCCAGAGGTTCTCGAGGTAGAGGCTCGTGCGTTGGCCGCTCCACGCACCAGGTGCCGTCGGCGGACATCGCGGACAGCGTTCGGCGTGAGGAAGTGGAGCGGGCCCAAGCCCGACAACCGAAGCAATCCGGTGGAGGAGTTCGGGCGTCCATTCGATGGTGACGAAGCGGCCGTGGCGCAGCGCGAGCAGGTACACGCGAAGCGAAGGCAGGCGACGCTGCCAGCCGCGGCGGAGGAACTCACGGCCGAGCTCGACAGCAAGCGCGTGCAGTGCCTCGACGTCAGACACGACGGCAGCTCCGGCACCATGACTGCGGCTGATGCCGGCCGCGAAGCTCTCGGGTGCCGAACAGCGACTGGGTGTCACCCGTCTGGCCGCAGCGCGGGCAGGTGGAGGTGCTGGGCACCTCAGCGAGGTGGACGAGCTCGGCGCCATCGCGCTGAGCGAGCGCCGAGGCCTGCCGCGCACTGGCCGAAGACGTGCAGTGCAGGACGTTGCGCTTGCTGCCAGTGAACAGCTCGACGACGTCGACGCCCCCGAAGAGGGCGTTCTGGAGAACCACGCGAGAGGGCCGCTTGCCGCCAGTGCTCATGATGAAGGGTTCTACGTGACCGGGCTGACACTCGAGCGAGCGAGCCGGAGCGAGCTGGCAGCAGCACCTGAAGTCTGGCTTGCTGCGTGCGTGACGCGCGAAGAGCTGGTGGCGATGACGGCGATGCAGCGCAAGGCACTGCTCGAGGATGTCGCGGCACTGGTGCACGCTGGTGAGTGGCGGTTCGGCGACGCGGTGCGCTTTCTGCGAGCCGTGGTGCTGCGGAAGAACCGCGAGAAGTTCGCGAAAATTGTCGGCATCTCACCAGCCGCACTCCAGAAGCTCGAAGACCGCTCCGATGCCAACCCGACGCTGGACACCTTGAACCGCGTGCTGCGCCCCTTCGGCGGCGCGGTGGGCATTGTCTTCCCGCGTATGGAGCCACCACCGCTGCCGACCGTCGACTCCGAGCGGCGCCACGCTGCGCTCAAGGCCGACCTGGCCAAGACGCACCGACGGAAGCGGGCGAGGGGCCGAACCGCTCGGAGCAGCGCCGACGGAACGGCGCCGCCGGAGCGATAGGGGCACTCACTGCGTTTGGTTCGGCTGGGTCTCGGTAAGCTCGAGAATCGTCTGGCTTCGACGTACCAGGTTCCGCTGCGCTGTCCGCGCGAACGCAAGGCCGAGTTCGGAATCGGGCGTTGAGAGCGCGAGCTCGACCAACCCGGAGACGTCGACTGCGAAGGCGGCGCGGGCGGGCCACGGCCCTCGGACAATCAAAAGGAGTTCGCGCTCGGCCGCGGCGAGCCAGTCCGCAATGGCGAGCAGTTGAACCAGTGAGGTGACAGTCGATTGGCTGGCCGCATCGCCGCTCGCGTTGAGCGCCTTGATTCGCGCCGCCACAACGGCGTCGGCGGTGGCGGCCAGTCGGAGCCCACCGCTCAAAACCGTCTCGCCACGAGTGGGCCCCAGTTCAATCGACGTGAGGTCGACCAGCGCCTGCACCGTCAACGCGCAGGTGCCCAGCTCTCGCTTGGTGACGCTCACCCCCTGCGTAGCAGTGCAACTGGCCTCGACTACAAGACGCGCCGGCGGGTGCGACTGGAGAAGTGGTTCGGCCGAGGCTCGCAGGCTCCGCATGGCATCCGCGTTCGTCGCGCAGCCGCTGAACACCGCCGCCACACAGGCGAGCGCATGCAGCGTGTCGGTCAGGCGCGAGGAGGTCATCCGCGAATCGTAGTCGGGCCGAACGCAGACGGGCGGCCCGAAGCAGCGCCATCGACCGCTCGGCTTCGACTTCGAGTGCACCTTCGAAGAACCGACGAAGGCCGGTGCGCCTGCTGCATCATGTCCCGTCGCCCGACGTCTCCAGCGCCTCGGACAGCAGGGCGGCCACGTCGGGATGACTCCGCAGCCAGGCGATGGCGGCGGTGCGGCCAACGCCAATGACGGTGTCGTTGAAGGAGTACAGCGGCCCATCGACGAGGCCTTGCCTGCACGAGCGCTCGAGGACCTCCGCGAGCTGTCCGTCTGCGACGTCGTCCAGCAGCGGGACTTCCACCTCACCGAAGGGCGGCGCGAACTTGTTCTTCAGCACCTTCACCATGACGTTCCGGCCGACCCGGCGCTCGTCCTCGAAGAGGATGTCGCTGCGCACCTCGCACCGAATCGACGACAGCCACTTGAGGCTGTTGCTGCCGGGCATGGGAGGCTGTCGCGCTTCACGGGCCCGGTGGAGGAAGACAACGCACGCCCCACCGCGCCTCGCCACCTCCTGAAGCTTCCGCACGAAGGCCGTGAAGCGGCTGCCGGCGTCCTCGTCGTCGAACTCGTGCAAGCCGTCCAACACCACGAGGTCGACGACGCCGGCGCGGAGGACACTCAGGGTGAGCTCCGTCGCGTGCTGCAGGGTGTCCGGCTGAGAGACGAGCAGCTCTGCAGGCCGAATGCCCGCGGCCGCGGCAGCTGGCAGTTGCAGCTGTTGGGCGGCATCGACCCAGCACGCGATGCGGCCGTCGTCCTGCGCGGTGGCGACGGTGCGGTACAGCACCCATCGAGCGACTTCGAGATGCGCCTCGGGCGCCACCACGTCGATAAGGTGTCCGCGCGGGAGCCCTCCGATGCCAAGCAACTCGTCGACAGCCGACAGGCCGGTGGAGAGCACGCGTTCGGGCGGTAGCGGTGCGGCCGGCGAGCCAGCCAGGCCGACGCCGGGCTTCGCGATGGTGGAGACAGCAACGTGGACGGGTTTGAGCAACGGGTGACTCCTGATGTCGCGCAGCGGAATGCGGCGCTCACCGGAGGGGCGACGCATGAAGCCGTCCCTCACCGACGTCGAGTTCCACCAACGGACGCGTCAGTCAGCGAAGGGCCCAGTGCTGGAAGCCATCGAGCGCCTCACGCGCTGCAGCGATGGCCTTCTTCGAGGGACACCCGCCGCCACACTCGGGGTGCGTGAAGGCGTGCAGCTGCGAAAGCTCGAGGACGAGCTCCTCGACGACGGGACGAAGACGAGCTTGCTCGGCCTTCTGCGAGAGCTCCCGGGACACCTCCGTGTACGTGCGCATCGGCCGGCCGCGCCGGCGGCTCATGACTGAACGCTCCCTTCCAGTGTCTCGAGCACCCGAAGAACGTGGGCCTTGTCGCCAGCGAGGAGCGCAACGCGCGCGTCCTGCAGCGTGGCAAGGAGACGTGCCTCAAGCCGGGACTTCGCGGCGTCGACGACGTCGGCGCGGAACCTCACCTCGCCGTAGAAGCGGACGTGGAAGTAGTCCGACTCCGGCTCGCTCCCATCGAAGTTGAAGGCCTCCACCTCCGACTCGATGTCGCGCAACAGCGT
>JAUXRI010000127.1 GCA_030681895.1 Myxococcales bacterium
GGAGGAGCGGCGCGCTGGCGGTGGTGGACAGGCCCGCGAAGAAGGGGGGCGTTCCGGGCTGGCGCAACGCCTCGGCGAGGTTCTCGTCTCCAGCGCCGTCGTCGCCCCGGTCTTCGAGTGTTCCGTCGAGCACGACCGCGCGCGCACCGAGCTTTCCCAGGTGCAGCGCCACGCGAGCCCAGAGCGTTCGGTCGTACGGCCAGTCTCCGAACTCGAGCCGCAGCGCCTCGTTCGCAGCGACGCGTGAGAGGGTGAGGTCGTCGATGGCGACGATGGTGACGGCTTTCGAGCGCGCGCCGCTCGCGCGGAAGAGGCGAAGGAGCTGGTCCTCGAGACGCCACTCGAGCTCGCCCGGCAGGAGCGCGGCGATGGCCGCTGAGAGCACCGACACGACAACGATGAAGCCGAGGCGCCGGGAGGGGCCAGTCATGGCCCCGGTATAGCCAACCTGGGCTCGGCTCACGGCTTCATCGGTCGACGCTCGCTCGCGCCTGGGGCTTCAGGGCCACCCATAGGCCCATGTCTCGTTGTCTTCGGTCGTGGAGCTGATGTTCCGGTAGCCACCGAAGAGGAGCACTGCACGGTGTATCGGCGACCAGGTGAGGCCGACGTAGGCGCGTGGCATCGGGGAGAGGAGCGGCACCTGAGCGTTGAGGCCGGCTCGCCAGGCCTGGGTGGCCGGGTCGAACACCCACGTGTCACTGAGTTGGACCCCGCCCGCGGTCCGGCTGGCGGAGTTGCCTCCAAACATCACGAAGACGCGCCGATCAGCGTCATAGGCGATGGAGGCAGCCCAGCGGCCTGGGTAGGAGGCGCCGCCGAGCTGCTGCCAGCGGAGCGTTCCCGTCCCAAGACCGGTGAGGGCCCATGTGTCGGAGCGACCGGTCGCGGTCGAGTCGCTCGCCTGGTAGCCGCCCGAGACGTAGAAGACGTTGCCGACCGGGTCGTAGAACGCCACATGCGCCTCGCGCGCTGGCGGCGGTGGCCCCTGGGTCGTCACCAGGGTCCAGCTCGTTCCATTGAACTCCCAGGTCTGGTCGCTGTCCGAGGTGTCGGGGGCGCGGCCGCCGAAGAGCAGCGTCACGTTGCGCGTGGAGTCGAATGCCATCGCGGCAGCGCTTCGAGCGGGCCCCGAAGTGCTGATGGCCGACCAGGTCGTCGTCGCGACGTCGAATGCCCACGTGGTGTTCTCTGGCATCGAACCGTTGGCTCCGCTGTGCACGAGGAGCTTCCGTCGAGCGCTATCGAATGCGACAGCCTGGCTGCCTCTGCCAGGAGGAGGAGCGCCGGTCACGAGGACCTGGGTCCACGTGAGTTGGTTCGCCACCATCGAGAGCTTCCAGGTGTCGGTGACGTAGTTGCTCGCGCTGACACCGCCGAAGAGGAAGATGCTGTTGGTGGTTGCATCCGAGCCGAGCGCGACCTGCCCGCGGGCAGTGATGGTCCCCATCGGCATGAACCGGGTCCAGGTGTTGTTGAAGCCGGCATCTGGAGCGCCGCCCGCCGCAGAACCGCCCGCTGCTGAGCCACCTGCGGCCGAGCCGCCCGCTGCCGAGCCGCCCGCTGCCGAGCCGCCCGCTGCCGAGCCGCCCGCTGCCGAGCCACCCCCTGCTGCGCCTCCTGCTGCCGAACCGCCCGCTGCAGAGCCACCTGCCGCTGACCCGCCAGCGGGCCCACCATCAACCGCGACGCACGTTCCAGACAAGCATCGACCAGCAGTGCCGCACTGCTCGCTTGCCGTACACCTCTTCCCAATGAGCGCAGGCTCCTCGCCGATCAGTACTGAACAGCCAATGCCACCAAGTGCCAGAACAAGGACGACCCGAACGTCAATCAAGGTAGCTCCGGACGTCAGTCACAGCAGAGGAGGGTGCTGTCATGTTGTCGCAGGACTACTGATACGGCGAACCAACATGACGCCCGCCCAGGTGAGCAGGTTTGCAGAAATCCGGTCGCCAGTGGCGTTGTTCCCAACGACCGCAAGGGTACAGAGGACAACTTCCTTGTTCTTCTTGGCATCGTTGCTCAGCCCTCCGCCATTGGTTTCGAAGTCAGTCGCAGCAGAGAATTGCTTGCTGCGCGTCGCAGAAGTTCCCGTTGATTCTGGCGGTTGATCCAGTTGGGACCTCAAAGGTGGTTCCCATATAGTTATATCCATTCGGCATCTTCATATCCTGCGTCCAACCTTCACAGTCGAGCGACTGAACCTGGGCGCCCCCCTGACTGTAGATTGCGCCGAACAGCCCCTTCACCCATCCAATACCGGGTTCGAGCCCGAGTTCCCATGAACGAAGGGCTTCGTCAGCGGAGCACATGTGTGCCGTCAGCGAGTTGCTGCAAGTCGCCTGGCAGATGGCCTTCGCGGCACGCAGGCCTACTGGACCTGGCGCAACTCCGAACTTCCCGTTCCTCGGGGCTGAGTTCCCGCACCACAACCCACCAATGCTGCTGCGGACGCCCGCATCGGAGACGACGACGTGTCGTGAGGCCTCTACTGCCCGTGCTGCCGCAGGCACTGCTGTGATCGGCACCCGCGGAAGAGTCGTCGGCCCGATGATGAACTCGAGGAAGGCGTTCGAGTTGGCGATGAGCGGGGCATTGCATGAGCTATCGAGCGGGAACGTGAACCGACCTGCGGTGAGTTGCACTGAGCGCTGCGGCATCTGGCAGACCAACTGACCTCCAACCTGCGCGCGGAAGATATTGAGCCCAATCGGCTCACTCGGTGCAGTGGATGGCAGTCCTGAAGCACTGAGGACCACGCCGGAGTACACCATTCCGGCGTCTGGCAACTCGGCGACGACAAGACCCGGAACGAGAACCAGAGCTACCAAAGCGACGCGAATGCTCACGGGACAATTCCTCCAACGACGCACAGACCACCATCAGGCGTGCACGCCCGCTGAATCGACTCGAACCCATCATCGACGATGCGAACGCCGCCCGTTCCGGCGCCACTGGCGACGCTCCGAATGCCACCGATGACAGTGATGGCCGCCTGACCTCCGCCGGTTGCCGAGCCGCCCGCGGTCGCGGAGCCACCGCCTGTTGCCGAGCCACCGCCGGTCGCCAGACCTCCGCCGGCCCCTGAGGGCGCCACGCACTTGCCCGCTTCGCACTTGCCGCCGCCGCACTGCGACGGGTCCGTGCAGCTCTTCCCCACCAGGTTCGGAGGATCGCCGAGCAGGAACGAACACCCGCTCAGAAAGACTGCAGCCAGAAATGAATGACGTCGCATCAGCGCTCCTCAGAACCGCGTGAACACCGAGACCCCCCCGGCGCTCGGCGTCAGAAACGGGGCTACCGCGATGCTGTCGGATGACGAGGTCGCGACCAGGACGATGCCGGTGATGGCCGCCGCGGCCGCGAGCCCGTACCCCACGTCAGCGACGAGCCCGAAGGTCTTCGCATCGGCGAACTGCTTCGTCGCCTCGGCCGCGTCCATCGTCGTGCGCGACGCGTTGGCCGTGTTGCTCGCAACCAACCCGAAGATGACGGCACCGATCCCGAGAGCGCCACCTGTCCCCACGAGCACCCAGCCCGCCGTGCGTCGCCCGGTGTTCACCACCGGCGTCCCGGTCGTCGTCACGCTCACCACGGTCACCTCGCGCGCCTTCGCCTGGAACTCCTCGAGCGCTGGGGCCTTCTCTCCGAGGCTCTGGCCGAGCTGAACGTCGTCTCCGACGAGCTCGGGCGTCTGGTTGCGATCGGTGAGCACGCGACGGAGCGTGGTCTGCGCGTAGTCGACTGCCTCCTTGCTGGTGACGACACCGTCGGTGTTCGTGTCGGCCCACCCTTTGAGGGCCCCCAGCATCAGGTACGTGAACGCTGGCCGACCGTAGCCTGGCATCGGCCCCGCGAACTCGTCGGACTTGCCCGCGGTCATCTGCACCACGCGCGCCTGCGGCCGCGCACGGATGGCGATGAGCGGCTGCAGCCCCGGCGCGAGCGCGCCACCCGCTGTCTTCCCGCTGAAGCACGCATCGACGATGGCGATTGTCTCTCGCTGCGCGCCTTTGCCGAGCTCGGCCAGAATGAGCGGGAGCGGCACGCTGCGGCTCTGCAAGCTCTTCGCGTCCTGCTGGGCGTCGACCGCGACGAGGCCCGACTCGCCTTCGGTCAGCTTCCCATCTGCGCCCAACTTCGGAGGCATCGGCGCGCCGTGGCCGATGAAGACGAACCACACTCGCGCGCCTTTCTCTGCCTCAGCGACGACCTTCTTCGCGGCGTCGAGGATCCTCTCGTCGGTCGCCTCGTTGTCGAGCAGCATGAACGTGATGGCGCCGCGGCTCTTGAGGTAGTCGTTCCACTCGAGCGCGTTCTGCTTTGCGCCAGGCACCTTCTCGACGAACGCGTACTTTTCGATGCCGACGATGAGGGCCACGTCCTTCGGTTGCGGGGCAGCCTCCTGCGCCAGCACCACCATGGGAAACAGCAGCGACACGACGAGCGACCTCATGGCGTCTCCTTCGCTTTGCAGACTGCGAGCCTCTTCAAGTCCTGCTCAGCCTGCTTGAACGTCACGGCGTCGGCCTTCGGCAGCTCCACGCAGTCCGGGGCATTCGCCGGTAACACTCGGAACGACTGCTCCGCCCGGTCGACGCTGAGGCTCTTGTTCTTGATGACCGACAGCTGGGCCGACGTGACGGCACAGGTGCCCGAGAGCTTCTTGAGCGCCGGGGGGAACTCGGCGCGCGTCGGGGCCGCGATGACGAGGAAGCGCTCGGTCTCGAACTTCGGGTCGAGCGTCACCACGAAGCCCTCGTCACCCGCGGCCTTGAGGCGCTCACCCTTTCGCACCATGCAGTCCGCGCGTACTTCGTTCGGGAAGATGAGCAGGCCCTTCTCGGCGCCGGGGTCTCCGAAGACGTCGAAGATGAGCACGCAACGGTCTTCCTTCGTCGAGACATAGAGCTGCGTCCTCTGCCCGTTGCACATCGCGCCGTGGTGAGAGGCCTGGTCCTCGATCTCGATCGCCACGACGTCGGTGACCGGTACCTTCTCGACTGGCTGAGGGCCCTTGGGCGCGACCGAGGCCAGCATCGAGACGTAGATGGACGTCTTCGACCGCCCATCAGGGAAGACGGCCAGCCAGGTAACGTCGAGGTACTTGCGGCCCTTCTCCTCACGCGTGAGCACCTCACCGATGAGCGCCGACGTCGCGTTCGGAGGCACGCCCCGCCCGGACCACCCCTCGGGCGGCGTCACCTGCGTGATAGCGGCCTCCGCGAGCGCCGCTTCCATCCTCCGGGCGATCCACAGCGCGCGCTGACTGCCGAGGGCGCCGTCGTCCTTCACGTTGCCAACGACGACCGCGACTTTGAGCTCCTTCTCCGTGCTCTTCGGCTTCTTGCCCTTCGTCTGGACGCCCGCGTCGGCCGCCGGTTGCCCGAACAGCTCTCGCACGACGGCGCGGAACTGGTCATCGACCTTCGCCGCAGTGAACTCGGCCATCCACGCCTTGAAGTCGGTCTCTTCGATGACGACCGTCGCGCAGGCGTTCTCTCCCTGCTCAGTGAGCACCCAATCGATGATGCGCTGATCGAGGCCGTCGCAGTCACTGCCAGAGCAGAGGTTCTCGCGGAGCTGTCGGCGCGCCTCGAGCTTGGCAGCCTCGATCGCGTCAGGGCCTCCCTTCGGCATCAGCACGGTCTTCTGCCGATAGCCGATGGGCGGCACCTGCCTGCCAGTGCACTGCGGCGGCTCGGCTCCGAGGAGCGAGACGATGAGCAGGGTGAGCATCAGCTCACTTCACGTCGGCGATGGACTTGGTGAACTGCGCTTCGAGCGCGGGCGTGAGCTTCCCCTTCTGCTTGAGGATGTCCATCAGGGTCTGGAGCTGGATTCGGGACGCCGCCGCGCGCTCGGCGTTGGGGAAGAAGGCGAGCACCTTCATCGTCTGCAGCATGCCTTTCGGGGTCTCGGTCTTCTCGGGGCCGCACCACCGCTCGTCCTTCACCAGCTTCGCGACGCCGTTGGAGATGGCATCGACAGTCGACGTCTGGTCAAGCTCGCCGCCGACCGAGCCGAGCGCGCCCTTCAGGTTCTGGCTCGAGTTCGTGGCCTGCTCCAGATACTCGCCGATGTACTTCACCACCTGACCGCGGGCTTCGCGCATGGCCATGTCGCGAGCGACGCGCTCGGACGGCAGCGGCTCGGAGACGCCGACGAAGTACTGGCCGTCGAGGCTCCTCGGCACGCTGTTCACCCAACCGCAGGCGTCGGCGGCCGCCACCGGCGTGCCAAGCGTTGCGCGAGACAGCGAGAAGGCGAAGTGCTGCCCCTTGAACTCGGTGGTGCGCTCCCACTTCACGCCGTCTTTGTAGAAAGCATCTCCAGAGATGGGGATGGACTTGAACGTGCCCTCGGCCTCGACACCGACGCTGTTCGAGGTCTCGGTGGCGACGAAGATGCGGCCGTCGCCTGCAATCGTCTGGCTGATGTACCGGCCCGCGCACTGATCCGGCGCGACGGAGCAGCACTCCGCCAGGCCCTTCGTGTCGACCTCGGAGATGTACTTCTCGCTGGCGACGTACTTGATGCGCACGGCGTTGGTGTTCTTCCGCTCGCCTTGAATCTGCGCGACGCCCTTCACGCCGATCTTTCCGCCGACGCCTGCCGAGGCAGCGAACACGTCTTCCACTTCACCCGAGGCAGCGATCTTCTTGGGCTTGATGAACTCGGAGCACCGAGTGCGGGCGCCCTGCGTCTCGTCGATCTGATCGTCCCCGACCGAGTCGGCGATGAACTGTCCGATGAGGTTGGAGCCGTCAGAGTCGAAGGCGGCGCGAACGAAGACCGAGGCCTTCAGCGGCAACACCATGGTGGCGCCGAGATTGCCGGTGCCGACGTTCTTCGGGGCGCAAGAGAAGGCAGAGAGACAGGCGAGGCTGGCGGTCAGCAGACGACGGGCAAACGACATGTGTGGAAACCCCCTCGAGGTGTGAACGAGCGCGCATGCTCCGAGAGATGGTGGTCGGCTGCAAGCGCGATCGGCGCTGAGTGGCGGTGAAAGGTTGGAACCGGTTCGAGGGGAAATGTGCTTGGTTTCGCGCTTCACGGGAGGGGAGACATGAAGAACACCTGGCTCGCGGTCGCGGTGATCGGTGCGCTCGTCGCGCGAGTGGCTGTGGCCGACGGGATTCCAAGGGCTGACGCGCTCCGGTACTCGGGCGTGTTGCTCGGAGCTGGAGGTACGCCGCTGGCCTCACCCCAGAACATCGGGATCTCCCTTTGGAACGTCGAGCAGGGCGGGACCGCGACTCCGAATCAGAAGTGCATCACACCGGCCGCGTCGCGGCAGCTCGACCCCCAGGGCCACTTCAGCGTGCCCCTCGATTCAGGGCGCCATGGGGCCGTCGCCAACAACCCGGACCTGTGGCTTGAAGTCTCTGTCGGAGGAACCTCGCTCCCGAGAACCCGAGTGAGCGCCGCACCGTACGCGGTCGAGGCCTCACGTGCGAACCGGGTGGTCTTGAGTGTGCCCGATGGTGGAAGGACGACGGTTGACGGGCTCTTCTGCGGGTCGACCTCGAACACCAACGGGGACGTCCGGAGCGGGGGCCTGACGGGGTACCGAGCGGCCAAGCGCCTCTGCGAGCAAGCGTGTAATGCGTCGCCGACTGCGCACATGTGCACTGCGTTCGAAGCGATCCGTTTCTACGAGTTGGGCGGGGATCTTCCCTATGGGTGGATCAAGAGCGGCGCAGGCGTCTACACGAGCTATCCAGGCGGGGCTGCCTACTCCGATGACTGCCATGGCTGGTCTACCGAGTCCCAGTCCGGCTACACCCGTTTGGGCCTGACGTTCGACCCTCGCATGACGAGCGGGATCCCAACCAGCATCATTGGCACCTCGAACTGCACCGCGACGCTGCCGATCCTGTGCTGCGATTAAACGACACGCTTTGGTCTTCGGTTCAATGGAGAGAATGCATGAGAAAGTTCTGGATTGGACTCGCGGGGCTGGGGGCGCTCGCTGGAGGGTGGGCGCTCGCAAACGCCCCAGCCGACGACGCCGCACTCGAGTACGCGGGCACGTTCGAGGGCGCTGCACCGGGCTCACCGGTGAGCGTCGCGCTCTATGACTCCGCAAGCGGCGTCAGCAATGCGTTGTGTGGTCCGATTGCCGCAACGGTTTCGGGCTCGAGCTTTAGGGCGCTTCTGCCCGCCCAGTGTGCGGCGGCCGTTCGGGCCAACGCTGCCATCTTTGTTGGTGTCACCGTCGCCGGGGTGGCCGTCCCGCGTGTTCGCCTTCGCGCTGTGCCGTACGCCGTCGAGGCGAGGCGCGTGACCTTGAGCTCACCCGATGGTGGAGTCAGAACGACAGTTGACGGGCTGTTTTGCGGAGCAACGGCAAACACGACCGGGGCCTTAACCAGCATCTTGGGGCAAGGAGCAGGCTACCGTGCAGCCAAGGCGCTTTGCCAGTCTGCGTGTGGCCAGGCCACCGCGCACATGTGCTCGAGCCTCGAGGTCATCACGTCACTCGAGTTGGCCATCACGGTGCCGAGCGGTTGGATGAAGGCTGGCGTTTCGACTCCAAGCATTTTTGGAGGAATCGGTGTCGTCATGAGCGAATGCAACGCATGGACCGTTGGCACGAGAGATATCGGCGGCAACTTGTACGCTGCCTCGTATTGGGACGAGACCCTCTTCACTTACGACTATTGCAACGGCATGCACGCGGTCCTTTGTTGCGATTGAGCTACCGCCGCAGCAAGGCTGGTTTCACGCCGCCCGACGTCGGCAGCGTCTTCGCCTTCGCGAGCGCATCTTCGACGAACTTCGTCCGCTCATCCGTCGGCGGGTGCTTGCCGATGACGCCGGCCCTCGGTAGCTTCGCGAGCAGCTTCTTGTACTCCCCCACGTCGTAGCCGGCGTTGGCCATGAGCCGCGCAGCCTCGGCGTCGGCCTCGAGCTCGGCCTCTCGCGCGTACGCATTCGTCAACATCGCATCGGCCTGCTCGTCGACCAGCGTCACCAGCGCGTCGACGTTCACGCCCTTCTCTCCGAAGTCGATGAAGCCGTTCGTGCTCTTCGACAACAGCCCATCGAACGCCTTCGCGGTCGACTCGAGCCGCGCGCGGGCCATCGAGGACAACCCCGTCTCGTCACCGAGCGCTTTGATGAACGAGCCCGCGCACTCACGCGTCTTCTTCGACCGGTAGTCGTGAATCGCGTGCCGCCCCGTCACGTGGGCGATCTCATGCGCCAATACGCCGGCGAGCTGCGCCTCGTTCTCGCATTGCGCGAGCATTCCCTTCGACACCAGCACGATGCCACCAGGCGCGGCGTACGCGTTGGGCTGCGCATCCTTCAGGACCGCGAACGTCCACGGGAGCGACGGCCGGCTCGACTGCGCCGCCAGGTTCTTCCCCACCGTGTTCACGTACGCGGTCACCTTCGCGCCATCGTCCTGGAGCGCCGCGGCATCCATCGACGGCAGGTCGTCGGTCTTCGCACCGGGAGGAGGGGTTACCACCAGCCCGCCAAGCTGCTGCACCCAGCGAATCGCCGTTGCGCCGCCGATGGCGCGCTCCTCGTCCCAGGCCACCTCGTTCTTCTCGATGGCGTCGCACGAGGCCTTTCGCTTCTCGAGCTCCTGCAGGCGCGAGGCCAGGTCCTTGCCCTCTCGCGCGAGCGCGAACCAGTCATCGAGGTTCTTCGGCATCGTCTTGCAGCCGCCCAACAGCGCGACCGTCGCCACTGCGAGCAGGCGCTTCATGGGGCACCTCCGACGACGACTTCGAGCCCGGCGTCACGTGCGTGCGCGGCGAGGCGCGTGTCGGTCACCGACTTCGCGATGGCCTCGCTCACCAGCAGCTGGTCGTAGGCCGAGAAGTACACCTTCTCTTTCGAGTACGAGGTCGCAGCTTCGGTGAACGCACGCACGCCGGCGCCAGACGAGACGAACGCCTCGACGTCGACCGGCGCTCCACCGTCACGCACGGTGAGTTCCTTCTGCGGCGCCGTCTCTGACAGCGCAGCGCGGAGCACGAAGCCCTCGCCCTTCTCCGTCGTCACCTTGTGCCACCTCGGGTTGGCGACATCGGGCCCTTGCCACGTCACCTTCGCGCCCGGCTGGAGCAGAACCAGCACCTCACCCGTCGGTCCGGGCGCCTTCTGCACGCGGGCGTTGCGGGTGCGGATGAAGAAGGTCGGCTCAGCGGCGAGCGCGGTCGTCGAGACGAACAGCAACAGCCAGCGTGATGTCATGGCGCGAAAGATGGTCGGGCAGAGCCAGGACCGCAATGTCCTTCGCGGCTCCTCTGCAGTCCACGCGCAGTCCGCTGGCCTCGGGGAACCCGTTCTCGAAGCACAGAACACGTGTCAGGCTGCTTTGGGAATTGGCGTTCCTGCCTGTGGTTCGTCGTCATGCTGTCGTCCCCTGCCCTCGCGCAGTGGCCGTCCATCGGCCCCCCGCTGCCGAAGCGGACCGGCGGTGAGAAGGACGCGGCGCTGCTCATCGACTCGCGCTCGAGGGCGCGCTTCACGAGGCTGGGCTGGACCTCGCCTCGGAGCGTGCGGCGAGCTCGGCTGCTCGCCTCAAGGCAACCGTCGAGACCATCGATCCAACGCGCTCCGAGAACCAGGTGAGGCTCGAGGTAGGCGACCGTGTCATCACCGGCCCGCAGGTGCCGTTCGCTGCCGACATCGCGCCCCGGGGCCGGCGTGCGAAACGCGCCCTCGACCGCGACCCCCGCGTGCTCCTGTCGTCGACATGAGGAACGCCGACCTGTGTGACGGCATCTAGACCCGGCTGTGGCTCGAGACCGATCGCAAGCGCTGCGTGGTGGTGCTCGACGCCTGGAGCGACGAGGCCATTCTCACCTTTCCCAACAGCCAGCACCCGTCGTGCTTCGTGTCGGGCCGACTCGCGGCGAAAGGCGAGAAGACGTTCAAGGTGGTGTCGCTGCTCCGTCTTCGGTGCGCCCTTCACCATCGCCTGGAGCGGCACTGGGACCTGCTCGAACCGATCCACAGCGATCGCGACGTAGCGCTCCTCATCAACACCGGGTCTCGGAGCGCCAGCGCGAGCTACTGGATGCGCCTCTGCCGCAGGGCGCCGCGCGGAGTGAGTATCGCTTTCGGCTCATGTCCTCGAGGCCTGCCTGTGAAGCGGCGGAGCGACTCGAGCCTGCCGAGCGACAGGCCTACGCAGATTCGCTCGGTGAGCTGAGCAGCTGTCCGTGACGCTCTCAGCGCCGACGCCATCACACACAGGAAGTCAACGAGATCAATTCAACGTACGCCGTTCCTCCTCTTTGGCTTGCCTTCCTCAGCCTCGTTCCGCACCATGGGACCGTACTTTCCCGAGGGGCTCTTCAAGCCATGTCAGCTCGAATTCTGATGGCCGGTCGTCATTGAAGAGGCCGAGTTCAAGCCCTGGCAGTGGAGTCCACCGGTTCAGCGCGGCGGGCTCGTGTGTGACGGCGTGTGTGTGTGATTGGTTGGCTCGGGCAGAGGTCTTGAAACGCTGACATCAGTGAAAGTGAGCACGTGCCATGTTGTCTGTGTCCGTCTTGGCGCTCCTGTTGGGGCAGGAACCCGGTTCGTGGTCGTGTCAGGGACAGGCGCCGCTGCCGCCGGGTGAGGCGGTCGAGTTCGAGGTGGGCTTCGCCGCGAACGGCGCGAGCCAGAACCTCGTCGAGCAGGCGAAGCTCGAGGGCATCTCGCAGCTCAATCGCAAGCTCTGCCCGCAGTTCGGCGAAGACTGCCTTCGTACGCTCCGAAGTGAGATCTCGAGCGGTGCCTCGGGCAGCAACGAGAAGGGCGCCTGCACCGTCGTCTACATCGAGCGCTCACGCCTGATGCGCTGGAAGGCCGCTCGAGCCGTCACCGAGTTCGAAGAGCAGTTGTTGCCGAAGGTCCGGTCACTACTCGAGAAAGCCGGGCACACGTCTGCTCAGTCGCTCGTGGTGAAGGTCTCGAGCGTCGAGGACATGCCCGGCGCTCCCGTCGCGCGTTCGAGGTGGATGAAGGACCAGCTCGAAAAGGCGCTGACGGGTGCGGGAGCAAAGCTCGGCTCGGACACAACGCCGAACAAGCTCGAGGGCCGTATGTACGGCCGCAGCAAAGAGGAGAGGCTCGATCTCTCCATCGACCTCTCGACAGCCGACGGTCGCTTCTCGGAGAGCCTCGCGTTCTCGCCGCTCGCTGCAGGAGCCGACGCCCCGGTTACCGTCGCGCTCGGCCAGTCAGGTCTGCGCGGCCGCGTCGCGCTCCTTCCGCTCGATCTCAACAGCTCGAACTGGACCATCGACCAGGTGACGTCGTTCAACTTGCTCATCAAGCAGGAGTCAGGCGCCCAACTCAACGGGATTGGCTACGCCGTCGAACCCGTCACCATCTCGATGCGCGGGCGATGCGACGACCGTTGTGCTTCCGATGCAGCGCGCGCGATTGGCGCGACCCACTTCATCACTGGCTCGGTCACGGTCGACGAGGGCTCATCAACCGTGTACCTCTTCCTTCGCGACGTCACCTCGCTGGCGCAGCGCGGAGAGTTGCGGCTCGAAGGCACCACCACCAGGGACCTGCGTCGCGACTTCGCAGCCAAGGCGAGCCCGTTCTTCGCGCGCATGGTCGGCGACGTGAAAGCAGCCGATTCGATACCGGTGCCACGTGCGCTCTCGTGGGTCGCGCTGGGCACGGGCATCGCCGCGGTCGGGGTCGGGGTCGTGTTGCGCGTTCTCGCTCAGCTGGCCGTCAGCGGGAACTTGCAGGGGCTCGAAATGGCTTCAATGCTGAAGACCAACAGCCTGACAGAGAAGCAGGCCGCCGCCGCGGTCACACTCGGCGCCATTTCGAACGTCCTGTTCATCTCTGGTGGTCTCGTCGCCGCTGGCGGCGTGGTCGGCCTGTTCCTCACCCCGACGACGAACGGCGCGGTCGCCGGAATTGGCGGTACACTTCCATGAAGCGAATTCTGATGCTGGCAGGACTGGTTGGTCTGTTCGGCGCCTGCACTCCGAACGTGGGTCGTGAACTCTTCGCCTGTACGACGAGCGACGACTGCACCCAGGGGCGCGAGTGCAAGGGTGGTTTCTGTCGTGGGCGCGGAACGGACGGAACGTGTCTCGCGACGACCTGCGCCGTCGAGCAATCGACCTGTGGTCAGCTCTCTGACGGCTGTGGCCAGGTGCTCGACTGCGGTGCGTGTCAGCCTATTCCCGGAGGGCTCTCTGAGTGCGTGATGGGCTCGTGCCGCGCGAGCTGCCCGTTGGGCTCGAGGGTGTGTGCCGGCGCGTGCGTGTTGGAGTCGAAGGAGTCCTGCGGCGCGTCCTGTGCGCCGTGCCCGCGACCAGTTGGAGGCGACGCTGCGTGTTCCTCTGGGCGCTGTGAGCTGACCTGCCCGCCCGGCACGCGGTACTGCGCCCGCAGCAATGCGTGTCTCGCAGAGAGCGTGACGGCATGTGGCCTCAGTTGCGCGGTCTGTGAGGCGCCGCCAGGACAAGATGGTGGAGCGACGTGCAGCGGTGTCGGCTCTGCAGATGGCGGGTTCTGTGACTTCGTCGCCGACCTTCCTGTCTTTCGAACGCAGCCGCTCGCGCTCACGGTCGGTGAAGACCAGCCCTTCGAAATGTCGGTCGACGTCGTCGTGTCGGGTCAGGCCAGCTACCAATGGCGACGCAATGGCGTCGCCATTCCAGTGAGCACCGTTGCCACATCGACGAGCCGACGCTTGCTTGTGGCAAACGCAGCCATCGGCGCGAATGGAAGTGGCGGGCTCTACGACGTCGAGGTCGCCAACACGCTGCTCTCGAAGCAGTCATCCGCGCGGTCCGACCAGGTGGCGGTGCAGGTCATCGGCAAACCTACGATCGTGACGCCCCCGAATGGAGGCGTCTTCCTTGCGGGCAGCACGGTCACGCTTCGGGTCGTCGCGAGCGGCTCTGGAGCCTTGAGCTATCAGTGGTTCAAAGACAATCAGGTGCTCCCGGGCCGCACGCTCGATTTGCTGGAGTTGCAGAACTTTTCGATCGCAGACGTCGGGGCGTACTCGGTGGAGGTCAGCAGCACGAACTCCGTGCCGTCACAGAGTCCCGTGGTGACCCGTTCGCGGAGTTCGACGGTGTCGGTCGAAGTGAATCGCCCGCCAATCATCATGGTGCAGCCCGACGCGGGAACGTTCGTCGTCGGAACCACTGCGACCCTGAGCGTCGTCGCCATGCCAGGCATCGCTGGCGCGACGCTCGGGTTCGACTGGCTGAAAGATGGTGTCGTCATTCGGGCTGACGCCGGAGCTTCGTTCTCGATTCCCTCCGTGCAGAAGAGTGACGAGGCCAACTACGCGGTCGTGGTGAAATCGTTCATTCAGTCGACCACTGCGCCAACGACTTCGGAACTGACTCGGCTCGTGGTGAACCAGCCGCCCCTCATCGTCACTCAACCCACCTCGGTGACGGCGACGACGGGTTCGAGCGTGAGCTTGACCGTCGGTGCGGTCACCGACGCCGGAACGCTTTCATACCAGTGGCTTCGCAATGATGCGGGCATCGCGGGTGGAACGCAGGCGACGCTTTCGTTCGCCAGCCTGCAGGCAGTCAACGCTGGGCTCTACTCAGTGGTGGTGCGCAACACTCTCGACGGCACCGTGGCGTCGCAGCAGTCGAACACTGCGACCGTCGCCGTTGGCGTCAACACACCCGTCATCACCGCCCCTTCTTCCATCATGGTCGATGATGCGGGCGTCGCCTCTACGCAGGACCAGGGCGGCGGAGCGAGCTACGAATGGTCCATCAGCAACGGAACGCTGGTGGGCCCAGCGAACACCCGCGCGGTGGTCTTCACCTCGAGCTCCGTCGGGAACCTTCAGCTCGCTGTCTCGGTGTCTGATGCGGTGAGCCGAGCAGATGCAGGCGTCACTGTTCAAGTCATGCCGGTGCCGAACACCTGGAACACGAGGGCCTTGATGTCGAGTCCACGATCCTCTCACACCGCGACTCTGTTGAATGACGGCCGAGTTCTGGTGGCCGGCGGGTTCGATGGCAATCAGGTTCTGGCGTCAGCCGAGGTCTTTGACACCAATACGAATCGCTGGACAACGGTTGGCAGCCTCCCGGGCACGAGGTTTGGTCACTCGGCGACATTGCTTGCCAACGGTAGGGTCCTGGTCGCGGGCGGCGACAATGGCGCGACCATGAACACGGCCGCCTTGTTCGACCCCGCGACGAATCAGTGGACCGGCACGGGATCGATGACCACCCCTCGGGTGTTCCACTCGGCAGCGAGGCTTCTGGACGGGCGAGTCATCGTTGTCGGAGGCAACGTCAACGCTGGCTTCACGGCCGGTGTCGAGATCTACGACCCTGCAACAGGAAACTGGACGCCAGCCAGCCCGCTCCAGGCCGCCGCACGATCCAACTTTGCGATGGCGGTGATGCCGACGACCGGCAGGGTTGTCGCGGCATCGGGAGACACGCAGTCGGGAGGAACCGTCTCGGCCGAATATTACAACGTGACGTCCAATCAATGGACCTTCGGAGCCGCGACGAACATGGCAGCAGTGCATGCGTATGCGCGCGACGCGGTGGTCGTTTCAGGTACCCGCATGTTCGTGTTCGGCGGTTCGAACGGAAGCAACAACATCGGCACCGTCGAGGTGTACTCGACGGCCACCAACCAATGGACGAGCTTTCCGTCCGTGCTCCCGCGTAGCGATATGACGGCAGTCCTGATCGATTCGAACCGTGCTCTGGTTGTCGGTGGAGCGAACCCGCGCCCCGCCAGCGTCGCCACTGCGCAGCTCGTCACGTTCTCGCCTCCTTCGGTCGTCTCGGTGCCCTCGATGGCTGCGGCGCGATACTTCCATACGGCCACGCGGCTGAACGACGGAACCGTGCTCGTCACAGGCGGAAAGAACGGGTCCAATACGCTCCAGTCTGCCGAGTCCTATGCGCCGTGAGTGCCTCTGATCCTCTCAAGCTTCATCACTACTGCGTTGTCGCAGATGTCGGCGCGAACGACCCGGCGTGAGGCGGGTTCAACTGGCCTGCTGACCCAGATGAGGCGCTCACAGACATCAATCCCTAGGTGCAGTAGCGAGCTGTGCAGAGTAGCGATCAGCAGAAGCGTGCGTCGGCCCTCGTGAAGCGACTCAGGCGGATTCGAGAGGAAGTCGGCGACCTCTGAGCGCCCTGAAGATCGCCGCCAAGAACCACCGTCGGGAGGAACCTGACTGCGAAGTATCGATATCCATGAGCTTCATGAGCGCAGGAACCTCTCTCCGGTGCATGCGAGGCTCGCCTCACGAGGACGTCTTCGAGCATCGGCATCTGAGGTCATTCCTTGGCCTGGCTGAAATCCCTTGAAGAGAACTGCCGAACCCCAAAGCGACAGTCAGAACGCGGAGCCGCCGATGCCAAGTTCCAACCGAATGATGACGCCCGACGCATCGAACGTCAGGCCGACCTGGGTGTGGACGCCGAAGCCGCCAGCCACGATGAACACGCCCCGCAGCAGAATCGCCAGTGCGATCGACGACGCGTTCGCGATGATGCTGGTGACGCGAGACAGCGACATGAAGCCCTGGCCCTCGGCCATTAAGCGCGACGAACGCTTCCACGACCTCCGCCACACGACGGCGACGCTGCTCCTGAAGGCCGGAGCCTCCCTGGCCGTCGTTCAGCGCCTGTGCGGTCACGCTGACCCGAAGATGACCATGGAGGTTTATGGCCACCTCGTCGCCGAAGACGCGCGCGAGCCGCTGGGTCGACTTTCCTTCGCCAGCGCGCAGAATCTCGATCGAAATGCTGCGCCGGCACTGCGGAAGCCCGACAGCCCAAAAGTCGAAGGCCCTGACCCCATTCGGTTTCCCGAACAGAATCAGGGCCTTCCATCAGTCGGGGAGACAGGATTCGAACCTGCGACCCCTTGGTCCCGAACCAAGTGCTCTACCAGGCTGAGCCACTCCCCGTTGCTGCAAACTGACGGCGGCCCTTGTGCCCGCCTGACGGCCGGGTGTCAAGCGTCGCTCTTTCGTCTGCTGGTCGACGCACTCTGACGCTCAGTTACACGTCAGCCGGCTCGCATAGCTGCCCACCGGCGTCGCCCCGTTGCCCGAATAGTAGAGCCGCGAGAACGGAGCCCACGACGCGAGCCCGAACTTGTTTCCCGGGCGGCAGTGCACGTCACCGCTGCACGCTCCGCTCGTCACCGGCACCTCGACCGTGCTGCTGAACGGCTGCCGCGACCCCGTCAGATCGGTGAAGCGCGTCATCACCTGCCGTTTCAAGCCCGACGCGTCGACCACGAAGCGATGCGCCGCGAACCACAGCTGACTCGACGACGCCGTCACCCTCGGCCGCGTGATGGAGTCGATGCCGTTCTCCGTCGCGTACGCGAGCCACGCATACCCCCACGACCAGTACGGAGCCCCCGACACCGGCGTCACCCGCGTGCCGAACGTCAGGTCCGCGGTCGCAGGCACGGCTCCGGGATCCTTCGTCACGTACGCCACCACCCACGGGCTCTTCCCGCTCGGCGCCGGGTAGAACGACACGTCCGGCTCGGCCATCGAGCGAGGGCTCGACACCGTGTAGACGACCTCCTCCGCCGCCCACTTGCCGGTACCGTCTTCGTTCACTTCGAAGAAGTTGAGGCTCTGCGGGGTCGTCAGATAGCTGATGCCGACCTTCCGCAGCGCAGCGGAGCACGTCTGCGTCGCGCTCCAGTCATCGACGTTCGAGTCCGCGCCTACGCCGATGGGCAACGTGGTGCTTGGAGAGATCGTGCACGCGCCACCACACGCGTTGGTGTTCACGATGCTGAACGCCGTCGCCCCACCATCTCCATCGACTCGGTACCGCGCCAGGCGCACGCCGTTGTTCGCCGCCCCGCCCGTCTGTCGCCACACCACCACCACGTGCCGGCCGCTCGCCCGCACCACCCGCAACGAGTCGATCACCCCACCCGAGCCCGCGTTGAACTGCGAGTAGAGGAACGTGCGCCGCACACCGGTCGCCGCGTCGACGTAGAAGAGATCGATCTCAGGGCTCACGTTCCACACGCCCGCGACGATGAACCCATCACCGGCCTGCGCCGTCGCGACCTCGAGGTACGTCAGCGACGTGAACTGCGCCGGCGCGCCGACGGGAATGCCCTGCGTATCGAGCCGCTGGAAGTTGACGCCGCTGGTGCCCGCCGACATCACCATCGCTCCACCCGCGAGCGCATCACTGCCAGTCCCCTGCCCGCCCTGACACCCACCCGCCGAGTAGAAATACGGCTGCACCTCGACGTCCTGCCAGGCCGTGGTGCTGACGTTCACCGTGTCGACGAGCAGCGGCTCATCCGTCACGCCGTCGCAGTCGTTGTCGATGCCGTCACACGCCGACGCCGTCGGCGCTCCCGCCACCGCGCTGCACTGCGTGCCCGTCTGCGCCGCGTTGCACACGATGGCGCCAGTGCCGCGACAGGCTCCCACGCCAGCCGTACAGGTGTTGCCCAGGCCGGCGAACGGCTCATCGGCGCCGCCGGAGCAGTCGTCGTCGAGCCCGTTGCAGCGCTCCGGTGAAGGGTTCGTATTGCGTTGGCACGTCACCGCACCCGCCGTGCACGTCAGCGTGCCCGCGTTGCAGACGCCGGCCTGGCCGGTGAGACACGCCGCTCCGCCGCCAGGGTTGCCTTCGTCTGGCTGCCCGCTGCAGTTGTCGTCGACGTTGTTGCAGGTCTCCAGCGCGCCAGGCCGAACCGCTGCGGTCGCGTCGTTGCAGTCGAGGTTGTTGGTGACACTCCCCGCCACCGTGCCGCACGAGACGACGGCCTGTGCCGTCGCGTGCCCGTACCCATCGACATCGGCGTCGACCCACCAGTTCTGCGTCGCGAGCCCCTCATCCGTCAGCCCGTCGCAGTCGTCGTCGATGGTGTTGCACGTCTCGGTCGCGCCAGGCCGAATCGCCGGAGTGCCGTCGTTGCAGTCGGTGTCGTTGGTGACGCGGCTGGCGATGGGCTGACAGCTCGACTGCCCTGGCGACATGCGCAGGCCGAAGCCATCGCCGTCCACGTCGACGTAATACGTGAGGAAGGTCAGGCCCTCTTCCGCCGTGCCATTGCAGTTGTCGTCGAAGCCATTGCACACCTCGGTCGCGCTCGGCTTCACCGCGAAGTTGCCGTCGTTGCAGTCCGACGCGTTCGTCACCCACCCGCTGATGGGCGCGCACGAGTTCTGCGGCGGCGAGCCCGACTGGCCGAAGCCGTCAGCGTCTCCATCGACCCAGTAGTTCTGCGCCATCGCGCCGTTGTCGATCTGCCCGTCACAGTTGTCGTCGACGCCGTTGCAGACCTCGAGCACGCCGGGCCGAACCGCTGCGTTCATGTCGTTGCAGTCATCACTCGACGACACGTGCGCAGGCGGCGCGTTGCACCGGTTGACGGCGGTGGAGCCCAGCCGGCCACGCCCATCGCCATCGACGTCGGGGTGCCAGGGCTGCGTCGACAGCCCCTCGTCCACCTGCCCGCTGCAGTTATCGTCGACCTGGTTGCACGTCTCGGCGATGCCCGGCCGAATCGCCGCGTTGCCGTCGTTGCAGTCCTGCTGATTGGTGACGCGACCCGCGACGGGCGCGCAGGCGCTCTGCGGTGTGGGGCTCGCGAGACCGAAGCCGTCACCATCTCCGTCGACGTAGTAGTTCGAGAACGACAGCCCATCGTCAGGCGTGCCGTCGCAGTCGTCATCGGCGCCGTTGCAGCGCTCGGGCGCGCCCGGCTTCACCATCGGGTCGCCGTCGTTGCAGTCGCTCGTGTTCGTCACCCTTCCGGCGACCGGCAGACAGGCGGGCTGCGACGGGCCGGTGCCGAAGCCATCACCATCCATGTCGGCGTAGTACGCGGTGAACGAGAGGCCATCGTCATTCATGCCGTCACAGTCGTCGTCGGCGCCGTTGCACCGCTCGGGAGCGCCCGGCTTCACCGTCGGGTCGGCGTCGTTGCAGTCGGTACCATTGGTGACGCGGCCAGCCTGCATTGCGCACGCGCTGACGCCGGTGCCCATCGCGCCGAAGCCGTCGCCATCGACGTCGACGAAGTACGTGGTGAAGGTGAGGTTTTCGTCGACCTGACCGTCGCAGCTGTCGTCGACGGCGTTGCACGTCTCGGGAGCGCCCGGCTTCACCGTCGCGTTGCCATCGTTGCAGTCGGAGTCGTTCGTCACCTTGCCCGGCACTGGCGCACAGCTCGACTCGGGGCCGCCCGCGGCGCCGAAGCCGTCTCCATCGGCGTCGACGTAGTAGCTCTGGAAGGTGATGCCGTTGTCGACCTGCCCGTCGCAGTTGTCGTCGACGCGGTTGCACAGCTCGCTCGCACCCGGCTTCACCGTCGGGTTGGTGTCGTTGCAGTCGCTCCGGTTGGGGACGCGGCCCATCACCGTCGAACGGCACGCCGTCACGGCGGAGCCCGTCGTGTCGCCGAACCCGTCACCATCGACGTCGGCGTAGAAGTCCTGAAACGGAATGCCGTTGTCGTTCGCGCCGTCGCAGTCGTCGTCGACGCCGTTGCACTGCTCGGCCGCGCCGGGGCGAATCGTCGCGTCAGTGTCGTTGCAGTCGCCGGTCGACGTCACCGTGCCGGTGGGCGGCGCCATGCAGCCTTCGCCCGCCGCCGTGGAGCCCACGCCGTCCAGGTCGCCATCGCGGTAGTACGTGGTGCGCGGCAGGCCTTCGTCGACCTCTCCATCGCAGTCGTCGTCGGCGCCGTTGCAGAGCTCGGACGCGCCGGGGAACGCGAGCGGATCGTTGTCTTTGCAGTCGAGGCGCGGCTCACCGCCACAGCTGCCCGTGCCGGGAACGCCGTCACCGTCGGTGTCGAGGCAGCTCACCGTCGGCAGTGGCGGGCCGGCGTCGAGCGTCGGAATGATGCGGTTTTCCCGGCCGCACCCGAAGGCAGCAACGAGCACGACGAGAATGAGACGACTCCGCATGACGCTCCGCCCAACCAGCCCTTTGAGCGGCCCTTAACGCACGGTCGTGACGACACGCAAACGCGGAGCCCCTCATCATTCCAGTGGCACCGCTACGTTTTCGGCAGGCCCTTGAGGGCTTCGCGCACCGAGAGCGGACTCAGGCGGGTGCTCCAGCGCTTCAGCCAGCCGCGAACCACGTCGGGGTGGTGCCTGGCGACGGAGCGCATCGCCCAGCCAATGCCCTTGCGCAGGAAGAAGTCCTTCCCGTCGACCGCGTGCTCGATGACGAACGCGAGCAGCTCGAGGTCGGTCTCGTCACCGCGCACCACCTGGCAGACGAGTGCGGCGCGTTTCAGCCACAGCTCGTCGGAGCGGGCCCAGCGTTTGATCACCTTCGTCATGGCCACGCGGTCGTTCTCGAGCGCGGTGGCGACGACGTGCGCCGAGAGCTCGTCGACCAGGTCCCACCACGCGCCAGTGCGGATGAGGTGCTCGAGCAGCGGCGCGGCCTTCGCGGTGAGCAGCGACTGGTGCGGCTTCAGGCGCAGCACGTTGAGCGCGACGAAGCGCTCCTCTCGGTACGTCGCGCCGTCCCACAGTGCGCGGACCTGACGCTCGAGGAGGGGGAACGTCGTGAACGGCGTCGTCGAGAAGAGGGCCTTCGCGACCGCTCGAGCGACCGGCACCTGTACCCCGAGGCACGGCATCGTGGACTTGAGATACGCGCGCATGCCCTCGGCCTTGTCGGGGCGGGCGTGCGGCGTGAGCGCGGCGACGACGGTGGCGTTGGTCGTCAGTCGTCGGGGTGTCGCTGCCATGGTCGAAGGTTACAGCTCGAGCAGCTTCATCTTGTTCTTCGCGGCCTTCGCCAGCTTGCCCTTCCCCTTCGTCGAGAGCTGCTCGAGCACTTCGGCACCGACGTTCTTGAGCTCGAACTGCTGCTTCTCGGCGAAGTGTACGCCGACGTAGTACCGGGCCTCGTCGGTCAGCGCCTTCGCCTTCATCACCTGCTCCGCGACGGCGAAGCCCTCGGCGTGCAGTCGCTCGAGTTCGGCGAGTGACGGGTCGCGCTGCCGCGCACGCGGGTGTGGGTCGAGCGAGTGGTGAATGAGCTGCTGCACGACGACGCCGAACCGATCGTCGGTGGTCGCCACCGTGGAGCGCCCCAACATCTGCGCGATGGCCTCGGCGCGCGCGGGGTCCTTCTTCGCGATCGTCTTCGCCTTGTCGCGCAGCAGCTCGGCCCACGCCTCGGGGTCCGCCGCGCGCACCGGCTCGAGCTGCTTGCGGGCGACGGCGAGTGAGTCGGCCAGGTTCTTTCCGCCCGCGTCGAGCAGCCGCTTCACGTCCTTCTTCGAGAGCTTCTGCGCGAGCGGCGAGAGGATGTCGGCCAGCACCTGCGCGCCCGCCTCTGCCTCGGCGTCGGCGAGGGCTTCGGCGAGCAACGACTCTCCGCCCTCGAGCGCGACCACCACCTTCGCGGCGGCCTCGGCGTGCGCCCGGTCTCCCGAGCGAGCCACCGGCAGGAGCGTCTTCGCGGCGAGCTTCCCGGCCGCGCCCTTCTGCGAGACGGCCAGCGTGCCGAGGTGATCGATGGCCCACAGCGCGACCGAGCTGTCCTTCGAGGCGCAGAGCTCGGCCAGCTCGTCGGCGAACTCCGTGCCGATCTTGAGCACGGTGAGCGAATCGCGCGCCCCGCGAGCCACGTGCACGTTGGGATCCTCGAGCAGGTCCATCAGCTTGCGCAGCGCCTTCTTCGACGGGCCCTTCGCGCAGGCGAAGCGCATCGCGGTGGCGGCCTCCATGCGCACCAGCGGCGACTGCTTCGGCGCGAGGAACGCGAGCAGATCGTCCTGCGTCTCGGGCAGCTCGAGGAAGCCGAGGATCTTCAGCGCTCCGCGGGTGGCGTCTTCGTCTTCGAGGTTCTTCTTCTTCTCGAGGAACTTGAGCACCTGCGTCTTCATCACTTTGCGCTGCGCCTCGGACATCTCGCGCGCCTCGTGGCGCACCGAGAGCGTCACCTTGTTGATGGCGTCGAAGGGCTGGCCGCGCAGGCCGTCGAGGGTGAGCTCGAACGACTGTTTGCCGCCGACGGCCGGCAGGAGCTGCGACACCACCGCTCGGACCTCGGGCGTCGCGTCGGCGAGCCGGGCCTTCAGCTCGGGCAGCGCGGCCTCTCCCAACGCGGCGATGGCGGCGCGCGCGGCCGCCGCGACGTCGCGCCCGCGATTGAGACTGTCGAGGAGCACGGGGAGCGCCTTCACGGCGTGCAGCTGCCCGAGCGCTTCGATGGCAGCCTCGGCGTAGGCGTCGAGCTCGTGCTTCGCCATGTCGACGAGGCGCGAGACGACCGCCGCGTCCTTCACCTTGAGCTCTCCCAGCACGACGGCCGCGGCGATGCGCTTGCGCGGGGTGGCGTCGTCGAGCAGCTCGACGATTCGCTTGATCGGATCCATGCGGTCCTCCTCGATGGCGCTTCGAAAGCGCTCGCAGGGTAGCCGTGTCAGCCCCGGGGGGAAGCCGTTTCGCGCGCCCCGCAGCACGGCGACACCTTCAGGCCGAGCCATGACACAGTCGCGCCCATGCGCACTTCGACCTCGCTCTGGCTGGCGCCATTTGGCCTCTCCGCGGTGCTCTCGTCCGCCTGTGTCACGCAGAGCACCTTCGACGCGCTGAAGACCGAGCGCGACGCGCTCGACACGACGCTGGGCGAGAAGAACGCCGCCCTGGCCGCGCAGGACGCCACGCTCAAGCGCCGTGACGCGCGCATCGTCGAGCTGGAGCGGGCCGTCGAGGAAGAGAAAGACAAGGCGAAGGAGCTCGGCGCCCGCATCGATCGGCTCGTCGGCGAGCTGGCGGCCCTCACGCGCGACAAGTCGAAGCTCCAGGGCAGCGTCGAGCAGATGACGGTCGCCCTGGCCGATCTCGAAAAGCGGCGCGCCGAGGCCGAGGCCCGCGTGCAGGAGTTCCGCAACCTGCTCTCGAAGTTCCGGGCGCTCATCGACGCCGGCAAGCTCAAGGTGCGCATCGTCGACGGCCGCATGGTGGTGGTGCTCGCGACCGACGTGCTCTTCGGCTCGGGCTCGGCCAGCCTCTCGAAGGACGGCAAGGCCGCCATCGTCGAGGTCGCCGGGGTGCTCGCCGGCATTCCGAAGCGCGCGTTCCAGATCGAGGGCCACACCGACGCGGTGCCCATCGCCAGCGCGCAGTTCCCGTCGAACTGGGAGCTCGCCTCGGCGCGGGCCATCACCGTGACGAAGACGATGGTCGAGGCCGGGCTGCCTGGCGAGCGCGTGTCGGCGGCGAGCTTCGCGGACAAGAAGCCCGTGGCGTCGAACGACACCGCCGAGGGCAAGGCGCTCAACCGGCGCATCGAGATCACCATCGTGCCCGACCTCTCGACCCTGCCCGGCTTCGAGGAGCTCAAGAAGCTCGACGGCTCGGGGCGGTAGTCTCACGCAGGCCGGGCGTCGTCGGTCTGACTTCCGCACCTCGTCCATCAGCGCGCAGCCTCGCCCTCGAGCCAGCTCTCGGCGATGCGCGCGTGTGGAAGCTCGACCGTCACGGTCTCTGATGCAGAAACGCCGAGCGACGCGGGCGCGCGTGACGGTGGGGCCAGCGGTGGTGGCACCTCACAAGGTGGCGGTGCTGCAAGCGGCATGAGCGCAGGCGGACGCGCCGCTGGGCGTCTTTCGGCGGAGCTCCTCCATCACCGTCGCTGCTGCCACACGCGAAGGAGATGAAGCCGGCCGTGCGAAAGGTCGACGGTCAGCTCTTCAGGGGACCTGCGCCGAGGCGCTCGAGCAGGCCGAACAGGTCGACGAGGGTGATCTCGTGCTTCGTCGCGCAGAACCGGCAGGTGACCGAGGTGCTGGCAGTGGTGTCGATGATGTCCTGCACCTCGGCTCTGCCCAATGAGGCGAGCACCTCGAGGGTTCGCTCTTTGGAGCACGGGCAGAAGAAGCGCGCTGGCGTTCGTTCGGTCACCACGAGCCCTGGGAAGAGCCGGGTGAAGAGCGCCTCGCCGTCGGTGATGGCGGGGTCGGCCAGCGCCGCGTCGAGTGAGCCCTGCAGCGTCTTGGCGAGCGCTTCGAGGGCCGCCACGTCTCCGCTCGGGAGCGCCTGCACGAGCACCGCGGCCACGGCGCCGAGGGGTTCTTCTCCACGGGCGGCCTGGGAGAGCGCCACCGCCGTCTTCACCTGATCCGACAGCTCGAAGTAGCGGTCGAGATCGCGCGCGAGGTCGAACGCGGTGAGCTCGACCGAGGAGCGGTAGTACTCGTGCCCGATGTCGCGCAGGACCGAGAGCGAGCCCGTGTTGCCGAGGGCTCCGCGCCACCGGAACTCTGCGCCCAGCTCGATCTCGACCAGGGTGTTCTTCACGTAG
>JAUXRI010000133.1 GCA_030681895.1 Myxococcales bacterium
GACAGGTGGCGGTGTCGCGACAGGTGGCGGTGTCGCGACCGGCGGAGGTGTTGCGACAGGTGGTGGTGTTGCGACAGGTGGCGGAGTCGCGACAGGTGGAGGTGTCGCGACCGGCGGAGGTGTCGCGACCGGCGGAGGTACCGCGGGCGGCGTGACTCCGAGCACCGTCACGGTCACGCTGACTCGCGCGAGCGGCGTCACCGGAGTTCAGCGCGTCAACCTTGGCGTCCCGCTCCCCGATGGCATTGCAGCGACCACCTTCGCCGCGCGGGTCGGCGGCGCGATCGTCCCCACGTTCTCGCGCGTCCTCGCGAGCTACACGAGCGGCCGCGCCCGCAGCATTCAGGTGCAGTTCGACGTCCCTGCCGCCACCACGACCGCCGACCTCGAGCTCGGCATGACGGCGCCGTCCCTCACCGCCGTCGCGGTCGACACGCTCCTGCAGGATGAAGCGCTCGGCAGCGCGATGGTGCGAACACCGCGGGTGTGGGCCACCCTCCCCGCGCCGTGGCTGGTCGCGTCGACCGTCGGCGGGCACCTCGTGCCGAACACGCTCCTCACCACCGCGCCGCTCAACGCCTGGAGAACGAAGTGCGACGCCACCCCGTGGGGCAGCTCGGTCTTCGCGGGGCAGATGGGCACGGCCGGCCCGTGGCTCTACGACCGAGGCACCACCTTCTTCCGCGGCTACGCCGTCAGCGGAGGGCTTCCGGTCTTGCAGAGTGCGTATCGCGAGACCGATCTCTATCGGCAGCGCATCCTCGCCAACTCGACCACGCCGCCGAGCAGCGACCTCAAGTACGTCTACACGCAGAACCTCGCGCTGCACTACCTGCTCACCGGAGACGACCGCTTCCGCGAGGCCGCCGAGACCATCGCCGCGCGCGCTCCCGTCAGTGGCTACAGCGGAGCCATCAGCACCGGCTTCTGGACCGAGCGCCACGCCGGCTTCGGGCTGCTCGCCAACGTCTTCGCGGCGCGCGTGAGCGACGACCAGGCAGCCACCTTCCGCACCCGGGCCAACGCCATCGTCACCAACCTCATCGCGATTCAGGACACGGCGCTCAGCCTCTCAGGAGCGCCGACGAACAAGAACCTCGACGCCATGCACCGCTGCTTCGCGCACACGCCGCAAGCCCACGATATCAGCGAGTACGTCAACCTCGACGGCGCGATGTCGGCCACGCTCGTGTGCAGCCCGTGGATGAGCGCCATCGTCGCCGACGGGCTCGAGGCGTACGCCGATGACGCCGCGCCCACGCAACGCACCGCCGCCCTCAACGCCATCGTTCGACTCGGAAGACGACTGGCCAACGTCGACAACCGGGGCGCGACCGGCAGGCCGCACTATCTGCTCGGCGTCGATGGCGCGAACGCTCCGGACTCGTTCGACGAACACTGGGGCGAGGTGGCGTACGTCGCGGCGATGGCGTGGCACTACTCGGGGCGGAGCGACGCCACGTTGCGCACGAACGCGATGCACTTCGTCACGGGGTTCTCGACCAACGGCTCCATCGGCCAACTGCGGAGCTTCAACTGGCAGTGCCGCAGCGCGATCGCCACGCCGTACTACCTGCAGTGAGTCGGCGAGACTTCATCGCCGAAGCGCGAGCGATCGCGGCGCGGCTCGAGGGGTTGGGCGTGAACGAGCCGGCCGCTGCGTTGCGCGATGCCATCGACTTCTCGTCGACGGGCAGTGAGATCTTGTTCGGGCTGCGCTTTCACCTGCACCAGCTCGTCGCGCGAGCGGACGTGCCCGACGACCTCGACCGCGACGCGAAGGCGCTGGCTGACGCGATCGACGCAGCGCTGAAGCGCTGACGTCTCGGGGGACTTCTGGCGTTGAGCTTGCAGCCCTCGGATTCCGGAGGACTCAGAGAAGTCCAGGCGCCTGAGAGCCGCCGCTACGGCGCGGGCCGACGTTGGCCTGAAGACCCCTCGGCGCTCGTCCACCCTGACGACTCGAGCGGCAATGCGCCCAGGGTCCACCCTTCGAGCGTGACGCCTCCATCGGGCCGCGTCGCGAGCGTGACGAGCTGCCCTGCCGTGAACACCGCAGCCGTCAGCGCACCGGTGCCATCTGGGAAGGGGCACTCGAGCGCGCGCCCGCCATCGAGCGTGACGACGAGCCCGTTGATGACCCCGCCGTCGACGTCTCCCTCGACGACTGCCGCCAGCGCGCTCTCGATGCCGCCGGGAATTCGCAGCGCGGTGGCTTCGATGAGGCGGCCACCCGTGCCGGCGGGCACGAGCGTGTCTTCCCACAGCAGCACGCCGGTGTTCCGCGCGAAGGCCCGCACCCACGTCACCGCGTCGAGGGGCAGACACGACATCGCCAGCACGCGGCACCCGCGGAAGAACCTGAACACCGTCGAGGGCGTGACGATCACCTCGCGCTCGAGCAGGCCAGCGTCGGCAGGCCCTTCCAGCACGCGCGCCGACTCGAACGCCCCGAGCGAGAACTGGCTGAGCCGAGCGCCAGCGATCACCACGTCATCGGCGACCGCCAGCGATGCGGCGCCAGCGTCGAGGACGAGTTCAGCCCGACTGGGGCCTCCGTCGGCTTCGGTTCCGAACCGGTACACCGTCTCGCCTCGCGCCAGCGCGAAGACGGCGTCGTCGAGCCCCGTCGCGAGGTGCGAGACCGGGCCCTCGACGTACGCGAGCGGAGTCACCGCCATGGTCGAGGTCACGACCAGGTTCGTCCCGCCGTCACCGCGCAGCGCCACCACCACGCCACCGTCGCGGAGCATGGCGACCTGCGAGGCCGCGAGGGTGCCGGTCTCCCAGCCACCGAGGAACGTGCCCATCGCGCGGGAGCGAAAGACCAGCCCACCGTCGACGCGCAAGACAACACCGGCCGGCCCGACGTGCGTGAGCCGCTCCGCCTCGGGCACGCGGGTGATGAAACGGTCGAACCCCGTTGAGGTGTACGAGAGCACCGCGCACTCGGTATCAGGGCCAGCATCAATCGGCCCAGAGTCAATCGCTCCGCCATCCATCGAGCCCGCGTCAGTCGCTCCGCCGTCCTCCTCAGCGCCCGCGTCGATCCCAGCGTCGTCGAGCGTTCCCGCATCGATGGAACCACCGTCGACCGGCAGCCGCGGCAACCCGCACACGGTGAAGAAGAGCGAAGACCCGAAGTTCAGCAAGGCCGGAGGCTCGGCGATGGGCGTGCCCTCGACGCGCGCGCTCCAGGTCGGCAGCCATTGGCCGGCGTCAGGCCTGGCGCAGCGCTGGCTCTGACACCGTGACACGCCGTAGCAGGCGACGGCCGGCCCACACTCGGTGCCTTCGGGCGTCGGAATGTCGGTACACGCGCCCATGAAGCAGATGCGTGAGCTGACGCAGTTCGAGTTTCCACACGGCGTCCCATCCGGAGCCTCAGCCTCGCCGCACCCCATTCGCGCGTCGCACGTCGGCACCCGGCAGGGCATCGCGGGTTGCGGGCACGTGACACGGGTGTGCACGCAGCCCGCGTCGTTGGCGCATGCGTCACTCGTGCACGCGTCGTTGTCGTTGCAGCGTCGCGCGACGCCGAGACATTGCCCGGCCCGGCAGCGCCCCTGCTCCAGACACTGGCTGTCGGGGTCGCACGGCGTCTCGTCGGGTGACGTCGTCTCGACGCAGCGATCGAGCTCGAGCGAGTACATCGACTGGCGGCACGAGGCGGTTGGAATGCAGTTCAGCGGACGAACGCCGACGCCACGAAGCCCGACGCGCAGCTCCTGCCGGCCCGAGGTCAACACGAGCTCGCCATTCGACTCGCCAGTGCCGGCGCGAAACGAGACCTCATGATCGACCTGACTGCCGCCGGGGATCTCGACGAGCGGCTCGGTCGAGAACGGAGCCTTCGTCGTCGCGCCCACCGACACGCTCGCGCGCGTCTCGGCGATGAGGGTCACGGTGCGGGTGACGACGGTGCCCTCGAGCACCCTGCCGAAGTCGAGCGACTGGGTCTCGGGCGCAACCCGGAAGCGCGTCTCGACCATGTTGACGTCGTTGCCGCAGCGACAGGCGCCCAGCGCGAGCGAGCAGGCCAGCAGGGCCAACTTCAATACCGTGGTGCGTGAACGCATCGCCTTGAACAGTCCGTCGGCCCGAAAGAACGGACATCCTGTCACGAGCGGGCGCGGCGCGGCAGGAGGAACCACTTCAGCCACGGCGGCGACGCCAGACCCGACGCACGAGGAAGCCGAGCAGCACCACGCCCGTCACGCCCAGCGCGACGAAGCGGTAGGTCGATAGCCAGGCCTCGAGCTGATCGGCGTGCGCTCCCACCTTCGAGCCGACGAAGATGAGCAGCGCGTTCCACGCCAGCGCCGAGATCGAGCCCAGGAGCAAGACGCGCGGTAGCGGCGTGCCGCTCGCGCCCGCCGCCACGAATACCATCGCCCGGAAGCTGGGCATGAAGCGGTTGAGCACCAGCACCCACTCGCCGCGCTCACGCATCGTCGTCTGCGCGCGCCGCAACTGCTCGTGAGTGAGCCCAAAGACGAGCGGGCCCTCCTTCGCCGCGTCGAGCCGTTTACCCAGCGAGCGCCCGACGACCCAGGTCAACGCCATGCCGGCGACGCTGAAGCCCATCAAGACCACCAGCACGAGCCAGAGCGGGTGCTCTCCACGCGAGGCGTACGCGCCGCCGAGCAACGTCACCGTGTCGCCGGGGAACGGAGGAAAGACGTACTCGAGCAGCGCAGCGACGCCGAACAGCACGACGCCCCACGGGCCGAGTTCTCGCACCAGCGCGTCGAAGGCCTCGAGCATCGCTACTCGTCCGGATCCATCAGGCCCGGGTCGGTGTACGCGCCCTGAGCCGCGCGCTGACGGGCTGCGGCCCACGCGTTGATGCGCGGAGCCGCGAGCGTCGCGAAGAGCGTGAGGGCCAGGACGGCGATGAACACGTACGTCGCAGGGCGAGACGGCCGCGCACGCCACGCCCAGAGCCGCTCCTTGCGTCGCTGAAACCCCGGAGCGCTGACGTACTCATTCCAGGCGGCGTCCTTCATCAGCGCCGCAGCGCCATCGTCACCCAGCCCATCGAGCGCCCGCGCCAGCAACACCCGGCCCTCGATGGTTCCGGCGCGCGCGCTCACCAGCTTCTCGAGCGCCACCTTCGCGCCGGCGAAGTCCTTGCGTGCGAGACGGAACCGCCCACGCATGAGGTCGACCTCGTTGACGCGGAACCCGGGCGACGCATCGTCGACGCTGTCGAGCAGCTTCTCTCCCTGCTCGACGTAACCCGCGCCCACGCACGCGACGCCCATGGTGAAGAGCGTCTGTGGATCGTGATCGCCCTTCTCGAGGTTGGGCTTGAGCAGGTCGACCGCAGGTTTGTACTTCGCGCGATCGACGTACAGCCCGGCGAGCTCGAGCCGCGCGCGCCCGTCGTGCGGGTTGCCCAGCAGCGTGCGCTCGAGCGACGAGGCCCGACGCCACCGCATCACCCAGCGGAATGGATCGGGGAGGATGCCGAGCGTGAACCGATCGACCACCAGCCAGAAGACGAGCAGGAAGACGGCCGAGCCGAGCGGTGAGCCAGTGAGCGCCGAGAGGATGATCCACTGCAACCAGGTCGAGCCCACGGGCGGCACTGTAGCGTGCACCTGCCCGCGGTCTGTCGCTTTCACATCAAGCGCGCGCTGATGGCGCTGTGCACATCCATCCCCGCGTCGGTGAGCTTGAGGCGGCCCGCGTCCATCACGGCGAGGCCTTCGAGGAGCATGCGCTCGACGAGCGGACGGCGGGGCTCGTACGGCTGAACGAACTGCCGGCACGTGGCCTCGAGATCGAGCCCTGACGTCAGCCGCAAGCCCATCGCGACGCGCTCCTCGAACCGCTCGAGCGAGGTGAGGGTCTCGCGGGAGTTCTCTGGCAGCCGGCCCGCCTCGACGTCGACGAGGTACTTCTCGGCGCTGCGCTGGTTCGAGTAGCGGCGCTCCGAGAGCGAACCCGTCGCGCCAACACCGAGCGCCAACCAGTCGCCGCCGGTCCAGTACGTCGCGTTGTGCCGCGAGTGGTAGCCGCGCTTCGAGTAGTTCGACACCTCGTACCGCTCGAGCCCCGCCTGGCGATACACGTCGCGAACGGTGCGCTGCATCTCGACGACGACGTCATCGGCGGGCAACTGCACCTCACCTCGCGCGAGCTGCTTCGCGAGCGGCACGTCTTCGGCGAGCGACTCCGAGTCGAGCGTCAAGGCGTACGCAGACAGGTGCTCGGTGCCGAGCGAGACGGCCTCTTCTGCGTCGCGCCGCACCTCGTCGACCGTCTGCCCCTGCACGCCGTAGATGAAGTCCATCGAGACGTTGGTGAAGCCCGCCTCACGCGCGACCGCCACGGCACGACGCGCCTGCGCACCGTCATGGCCACGGCCCAGCTTCGTGAGCGTCGCCGGCTGAAACGACTGCACGCCGATGGAGAGCCGGTTGACGCCGGCCGCGCGGTAGCCCGAGAAGCGCGCTTCGTCAGCGGCGCCCGGGTTCGCCTCGAGCGTCACCTCGCAGCCCTCGGCGAGCTGGAGCTGAGCGCCGATCGCCTGCAACACCTCGCGAACGTGAACGGGGTTCCACAGTGACGGCGTGCCACCGCCGATGAAGATGGCCTGCACCTCGCGAGGCCCGAGCTCGGAGCCACGCACCGCGAGCTCGCGCAGCACCGCCTTCGTGTAGCGCGCCTCGGGCACCTGCTTCGCCGCCGTCGACGCGAAGTCGCAGTAGGGGCACTTCGAGAGGCAATACGGGAAGTGCACGTAGACGGCGAAGCGCGCGGCGCTCAACGCGGTGAGGCTGTCGATCGGCGCAACGGGAGGCGAAGACACCAGCGCTCTGTCTCCCGGGCGGGCAGGGTCGCGCAAGTCCGTCTCCCTTTCGGGGGGGAAGGGGTATAGGCACGCCGCATGACGAACGAGCCCTCTCGCCCACGACTCAAGTGGGCCCGCAGCCAGCGCTTCCGCCTCACGGCGAAAGGCGAAGAGGCCAACCAGTCGTGGAAAGAGAAGCTCGCCCTTGCGCAGAACCACGGCAAAGGCGCGTTCGACACCGCGCAGGGCGACTGGGCGAAGGCGTTCGGCATCAGCCCTGACGACGCGACCTACGTGTCCGAGCTGGCGCCCGCTTCGTTGCGCGTGGAAGACATCGAGAAGGCCTTCACCGACCTCGGCATCTCGCGCCAGAGCGTGAAGGACTCGTTGTTGCGGTTGTACGAAGCGGGGCTCGTCGAGCCCGCGCCGCTCTGAAGCGCTACTTCTTCGCCGCCGGCTTCAGCTGCGCCTCGAGGCGCGCGACCTTGGCCTTGAGCGAGGCCGCCAGCTCGATGGCGCTCTCGGCGGCCATCAGCTTCTTCTTCATCGCCTGGTTGTCGGCCTTGAGCTTCTCGACCTCACCGGTGTTCCCGGTGCTGGCGGGCGCTGCGGGAGCCTTCTTCGCCGCGACCTGCGCTTCGGCCGCCTTCTGAATGGCCGCGTCGAGCTTCGTCTTCATGTCGGCGATCTCCTGCTCGAGCTCGTTGGAGCGCACCTCCCACGCCGTCAGGTCTGACTTGAGGTTGATCTCCTGCGCCTGCATCGCGGCGATCTCCTGCTGCAGCGCCTTCTCGTTGGCGGCCGACGCGTCGAGCTGGTGCTTGAGATCCTTCGCCTTCGCGTCGGCGCCAGAGGCCGCGGCGCGCTGCGACTGCTCGGCGCGGGCCTGGAACTCCTTCGCGCGGGCTTCGGCCTGGGCGGCGCGGGCCTCGTTCTGCGCGGACTTCGTCTCGACCGCGCGCAGCTTCTCGGCGCTCTCCTTCAGCTTCGCCTCGAGCGCGCTCACCCTGCTCTCGGCCTCGCCGCGCGCGTTCTCGAGTTCCTGCAACTGCGACTGGGCGTCGGTCACCTTGCCGAACACGTCGCGCGCCTGCTGCTCGTAGCTCTTCGACTTCGCCTCGGCGGCGTCAGCCCGGCGCGTGGCCTCGGCGACTTGCGCGCGCGCTTCGGCGACCTGCGTGCGGGCATCGCCGCCCTGAGCACGGGCCTCGTCGAGCTGCGCCCGGGCGTCGGCGAGCTGTTGCTCGAGCTCGCTGGCGCGAGAGTCGTTCGAGTCGATCGCCTGCTGCGCTGCTTCAGCGGCGCCCTGGAACTCGGCTGCGCGCGTGTCAGCCGCCACCACGCGAGACTCGGCATCAGAGAGCTGCGCCTCGAGCTCGGCGAGCCGGGCCTCTGCTGACGTGCGCTCCTCGGTATAGGCGCTCAGCTGACCGTCGAGGTCGGCGATGCGCGCGTGGAGCGTCGCCGCGTCGTCTTGCGTGCTCTGGACGAGAGCGACCTGTTCGTCGAGCGCGGCGTTGAGGCGCTGCACTTCGGCCTGCGAGCTCTGGAGCTGCGTCTGCAGCGTGCCGGCGGCCGATCGCGCGACGCCCTGCACCTCACGCAGGTTCGCCTCGAGCGACTGAATGCGGGTCTGGGCCTCGCCTCGTTCTCGCTCGAGCTCCGCGCGCTCACGGTCGAGCTCGGCGGCGAGCTGATCAGCAGCCTGGGCCCGCTCGTTGAACTCCTGCTGAACGGCCTCGAGCTGGCCCTTGAGATCGGAGAGCTGGGTCTCGAGGTCCTGGGTGCGCGTCGTGGACTGCTCGAGGGTCGTCTTCGACCACTCCTGCTCGCTCTCGAACGCCGACACCTTCTGCGTCGCGGCGGCGAGCTGCTGCTCGAGCGTCTCGGCGCGTTGGCGCAGCGACTCGGTCTCGAGCTGGGCGCCGTCGAGCTCACCCTTGAAGAGATCGCGCTCACCGGTCGCGGCGGCGAGGTCGGCCTTCGCGGCGGCGAGCTCGCTCTCGAGCTGCTGCTTCTCGGCGCCGAACGCCTGGGCCTGCGCGCTCGCATTCTCGTAGAGGCCCTTGCCCTCGGTCAGCCGATTGGCGAGATCGGCGACGCGGTCTTGCGCGAGGCCCAGCGCTTCTTTGGCGCCGATGAGCTCGTCGGCGAGCATCTCGCGGGTCTTGCGCTCTTCTTCGACCCGCGCCGACAGCTGAACGTTCTGGGCCTCGAGCTCGGCGACGGCGTTGGTGAGATCGCGGCGCTCGGCGTCGACCTGCGCGATGCGGGCGACCAGGTCCTCCATTCGCTGCTCGGCCTCGTCGGCCCGAATGGTGTCCTTCTCGAGCAGCTCACGCAGGTGGCTGAGCTGTTGTGGGTAGTCGGCGGCCTTCTGCAGCTCGATGGCGGCGACCTCGAGCTGGCCGCGGAGCTGGGTCGCGACGGCGCGCAGCTGCTGCGCCTCACCATCGACGGCCGAGTACAACGAGCGGCCACGGCCGAGCGCCTCGTCCTTGCCCTTGATGACGGCGCGGAAGCTGCGGAGCTTCTCTTCGGGGTCAGCGCCTGCAGGCAGCCGCGGCTCGGGCGGCTCCTGGAACGGATCCTGTCCGACGGGGCGCTGCACGGTCGGCGGAATCGCGGGCAGCCCGGTGACCTGGTACTGCACAGGCGGCGCCGAGGGCCGCTGACCGGTGATGGGCTTGCTGGCAGCAGGCACTCCACGCGCTGGCGACGAGGCCGGCGCGGCGGGCACTCCGCGCGCCGGGGACGATTGGCCTGGCGTCGGAGGTGAGGTCGCGGGCGCCGGCTGAAACGCCCCGGTCTGCCCCGTCGGCTTCTTCGGCAGCGGGGGAGGCAGTGGCGGCGGCGCGAACGTGGGGTGGGGCGCGGAGGCAGGCGGTGCGCTGACGCCATTGGTCGATGCGACAAACCCGCCCGTCGCCGGCTTCTTGGCTGGCGCCGGCCCGAACAGCGGCTCGTCTTCATCGTTCAGCTCTTCACGAAGCTCGAAGAGCGGATCATCGTTCACGGCCATAAGCCCCGCGGGCAGCCTAACCCTCTTCCTTCAGTGGAGCGAGAATGCGAGCGTCGCCCGAAATGGCGTCACGATTCCGCTTGCCCAATGGGCTCACCGTCGTCCTCGAAGAGAACCACGCAGCGCCGGTCGCTGCCTTCCAGCTCTGGGTGAAGGTGGGCAGCGCCGATGAGACGAACGACGAGATCGGCCTCGCGCACCTGCACGAGCACATGCTCTTCAAGGGCACTGCGCGCCGGGGCCCGGGAGAGATCGCCCGCAGCATCGAAGCCCACGGCGGTGAGATCAACGCGTGGACGAGCTTCGATCAGACCGTCTACCACGTGGTGATGGCGAGCCGGTTCGCGCGCGAGGGCCTCGACGTGCTGGCCGACGCGATTCGCAGCTCGGCTTTCGACGCCGACGAGCTGGGGCGTGAGATCGAGGTGGTCTGCGAAGAGATCAAGCGCAGCCAGGACATGCCCTCGCGGCGCGCGTCGAAGGCGCTGTTCGGCTCGGCGTTCCAGACGCACCCGTACGGCCGGCCCGTCATCGGGTTCGAGGCCAACGTCCGCAGCCACACGCGAGACCGGGTGTTGGCCTTCTACGCGAAGCACTACACGCCGAAGAACATCGTGCTGTCGGCGGTGGGCGACGTGACCGAGGCGCAGGTGCGCACCTGGGCCGACGAGCTGCTCGGTGGTGACTGGAGCCGGCCATCCATCGAGCGCCCCACCCGCCCCACCGAGCCGCCGTTCGAAGGTGTTCGGGTGAGCTTGACGACCGACGACGTCAAGGAGTCGTGGCTGCACGTCGCCTTCCAGACTCCCGGGGTCGATCACCCCGACGCTCCGGCCCTCGACGTGCTCGCGATGCTGGTGGGCCAGGGCGACGCGTCGCGGCTGTCGCTCGAGGTGAAGCGCAAACGGTCGCTGGTGAAAGACGTCAGCGCCTGGTCGTGGACGCCGACGGAGCCAGGGCTCTTCGCGGCATCGCTGGTGGTGAGCACCGACAAGCTCGAAGAGGCCTTCGAAGCGACGGCGCGCGTGCTGGCGACGATGACGGCCGCCGAGGTCGAGCCCGACGAGCTCGACACCGTGAAGTCACTCATCGAGGCCGACGCGGTCTACCAGCGCGAGACGGTGCAGGGCGTGGCGCGCAAGCTCGGCAGCTACGAGTCGACGATGGGCGGCATCGAGAAAGAGGCGCAGTACTACGAGGCCATCTCGCTGGTGACGCCGGCGAAGGTGCGCGAGGTGGCGGAGCGGTACTTCACGTTCGACCGCGCCTCGATCTCGGGGTTGTTGCCGAAGGGCTCGAGCTTCACCGAGGCCGCCGCGAGAGACGTGCTCCTCCGCGTCGCCAGGGAGCGCCCTGCCCCGCTGCCCGCCCGCAACGTCGCGCCCACGAAGGCGCTGCGCACGGTGGCCTCGTCGAAGAAGGAACAGCCCGGCGTGACGATCGAGAAGCTCCCCTCGGGCGCGACGATCATCGTGCGGGAGGAGCGCGCGGTGCCGCTGTTCAGCATGCGCGCGAGCCTGCTCGGCGGCGTGCGCTACGAGACGGCGGAGGACAACGGGCTCACCTCGTTGCTTGCGCGCACGATGACGCGCGGAACGGCCAGCTACGAGGCGGAGCAGATCTCCCACCTCGTCGACTCGCTCGCGGGCTCGCTCAACGCGATGGGCGGCCGCAGCTCGATGTCGGTGCGCGGCGAGTTCCTCTCGAAACACTTCGAGCGCGGCTTCGAGCTCTTCGCTGAGGTGTTCAACCGGCCCTCGTTCCCCGAGGCGGAAGTCGCGCGCGAGCGGCAGCTCCAGCTGCAGGACATCGCGGCCCGGGAAGATCGGCCCTCGGCCGTGGCGTTCGAGCTGTTCTCGAAGACGCTCTTCACCGAGCACCCCTATCGGCTCTCGCTGTCGGGTGAGACGGCGTCGGTCGAGAAGCTGAACTCCGAGCGGCTGCGCGCGTTCCACGAGAAGTACTTCGACCCCTCACGAATGACCCTGGCCGTGGTGGGCGACGTCGACACCCGGGCGGTGATCGACGCAGCGACGAAGGCGTTCGGGCAGTCGCGGTCGACGACGGGTGCGCCGACGATCGTGGTCGAGCCGCCGGTCACGGCGCCACGGCAAGCGAAACGCACGCTCGCCAAAGCCCAGACTCAGCTCGTGCTCGGCTTCCCCGGCGCGCGGGTGACCGACCCGTGGCGCAGGCCGCTCGAGGTGCTCTCGACGCTGCTGTCGGGCCAGAGCGGGCGGCTCTTCATCGAGCTGCGCGACAAACGGTCGATGGCGTACTCGGTCTCGGCCACCACGCTCGAGGGCGTCGACCCTGGCTACTTCGCCGTCTACATGGCGACGAGCCCCGAGAAGGTCGACGCCGCGCTCGCGGGCATGCGGGAGGAGTTGGTGAAGCTGAAGGCTGAACGTGTGGCCGAGCACGAGCTGGTTCGCGCGAAGCGGTACCTCGTCGGGAGTCAGCAGATCGGCCTGCAACGCAACGGCGCGCGCGCGGCCACCATGGCGCTCGACGCCTGCTACGGCCTGGGCCCCGAGAAGTACCTTCGTTACGCCGACGAGATGGAGGCGGTGACGGCCGACGACGTGCTCGAGGTCGCGCGCCGGGTGCTCGACTTCGACAAGGAGACGCTGGTCACCGTCGGCCCCTGATTGGAGTACATCGGTTCCCTATGCGAGCGCTGTTCGTCGTCCTCCTGGCTTCTGGGCTCTTCGTGGCGGGGTGTTCCCTCTTCGGGAACTACGACGTCGAGGGGTTGCCGTGCGACCCGAGCGCGCGGCGTGGCGAAGAGTGTCTGCCCGATGCCGGCTTCGTCTGTGTGCGCCTCGATGGCGGCGCGGGCTCCTGCGTGCGCATGAAGTAGGCGTCAGGTTTCTGACGCGGCAGTTCTGATGGCGCGGCGCGAACGTGTCGATGACAGATCGACATGGCTGTCGCAGCAGAGCCCATTCTTGGCATCGATCTCGGCACGACGTTCTCGACGGCGGCGCTCGTCATCGATGGGCGCTTTCACTACGCGCTCGATGGTCGCGGCGACTCGTGTGTGCCGAGCGTGGTGCACTTCCCGAGGTCCGGGCCCGTGCTGGTCGGCCACGAAGCCGAACGCATGCGCGCGACCGATCCCCTCAACACCATCGCCGGCATCAAGCGCGTCATCGCCAGGCCCCTCGAGCACCCCGCGGCCCGTGTGCTCGACGCGGCGTCGGTCTTCAAGCTCAAGGGCGTGAGCTCGGGCGAAGTGAGCGTCGTCACCTCGTCGGGGGAATACACCGCGAGCCAGGTCGCGAGCTTCATCGTGCGGTACCTGAAGGAGCGCGCCGAGGCCCGCTTCGGCAAGCCGATGACCAAGTGCTTCATGACGGTGCCGGTCGCGGCGGGCGTCGAGGTTCGGCAGGCGATGGCGCGCATCGGCCGCATGGCAGGGCTCGAGGTGCTGCGCGTGTTGTCGGAGCCTGTCGCTGGAGCGCTGGCGCGCGGCATCGGTGGGGCAGCCGCTACCGACGCGCCGACGATGGTCTACGACTTCGGCGGCGGCACGCTCGACACCACGGTGGTGCAGCGGCAGGGCGATCGCATCAGCGTGCGGTCGGCGGGCGGCGACGACTGTCTGGGCGGCAACGACTTCGATCTCGCGTTCGCGCGGCACGTCGCCTCGGCCATCTGGGGCATCGCGAGCGTCGACGTCACGAAGGACGTGCTCCTGTTCGACAAGATCCAACGGCAGTGTGAGCTGGTGAAGCGCGCGCTCTCGGGTGCGAAAGAGGCGCGCTTCTTCGTGCCCGACGCGCTCGGCACACCACGCCAGCGGCGCAACCTCGACGTGCTGGTGAAGCGCGAACACCTGTTCGGGCCGTGGAAGGAGCTGATCGATCGCTCGATGACGGTGACGGCCCAGACCATCGTCGCGGCGAACGTGAAGCCGAAGGAGCTGGGCTCGGTGATGCTCATCGGAGGGACGACCTTCGTGCCGCAGGTGCGTGAAGCGGTCGCCAGGACGCTCGCGGTGCCGCTCGACATCGAAGCCGACCCGCAGACGGCGGTGGCGCGCGGCGCGGCGCTGCTCGCGGTGATGCCTCGCATGCTGCTCGACTGAAGCTCAAGGCATGGGGCCGGGACTGAAGGGAGTGTGCGGCCGACGACTCCCATCCTTCAGCCCTCGTGACGAGACGAACCAGACCGTCATCAGGCCATTCCACTGCCACCGCGACGCGCAGGCAGCGAGGTAGTCACACGGCTTTCCGTCATCACAGGTGAGGCCCAGCTCGAGCTCGTCGATGAGCGCTGGGAGCTCGGACGCCTCGACCGCCTCCGCCTCGTCGGAGCTCGGCAAGAGCCGCTCGTTCTTCGACAACAAACACGTGAAGTCGCGCGGCTCGGGAACCTCGAGCTCCGAGAACTTCGTCGCATAGCGGCCAGTGCGCTTCTGGAATTCGAGCTGATCGTTCGCGAGCTTCCTGATGAGCGTGTGGCCCTCGCCGAGCCGTGCGTAGCGATCGATGCGCAGCTGCCCCGACGCCAGCAGCCCGAGCAACGTCAGCACCGGGACGGCGCCGAACGCGATGAGCCACGTGCGACGCGTACGCTTGCGCTCGAACGCTTCTCGGGCCCGCTCCTGTGCTTCCCAGTCGGCGCGCATGACTCAGAACGCAGGTCGCATGAACACGAGCCGCGCGAGCGGGAGCGTCTTCTCGCCCACCGTCTGCCAGCCGGCCATCACAGCGACGGCCTCGACGCGCGCACCGTTGCCGAAGTCTCCACCCCACGAGCGTTTCGGAGGAATGAAGACGAACACCTCACGCTCGCCGAGCTGCAGCACGCCGATGTTCTCGGTGAGCCCCGAGGAGACGACGCCCTGCATGACGACGGCCTGGCCATTGAGCGAGTCGGGGCTGTCGAGGCGGGCGAGATCGGCAGCGCCGGCCTTGAAGGTGAGCCGTGGCGCGTACGCCGAGACGGCCTCTTCGAAGCTCGCCACCTGAGGGCCACGCACGAAGGCGCCAGGCGTTCCCGTCTCGCGGCGGCGGGAGAGCTCATCGTCGACGGCCTTGAGCGGCTCGAGCACCGCCTCACCGCGCACCGCTTTGCACCGGCGCATGCGGTCGGCACGGTTGACGAGATCGCCATCGCCCAACGACTCGGGCGCGCGCGCACCTTCTGCCTCGAGCGCGAGACACGCCGAGAACGCGTCGACCGTGAGCTGGCCCGCTTCGTCGAGCGTGACGGACCGGTCGCCGAGGGCGAGCTCGGTGAAGCCACCTTTCAGCGTCGTCCCGTCGACGTGGCCCAGCCCCTCCGTCAGGGTCACTGCGCCGACGTCGCCACGTGAACCCACCAGTCGAATCGCGCCGGTCACGCCTCGAGCGTGACACTCGGTGTCTTTCTGGCCGGTCTCCTGCTCGACGCGGCGCTGCTCGATGGTCTCTCCAGTGCGCAAGAAGGCGATGCCACCGACGGCGAGCGCAGGCAGGCCGATGCCAAGCGCGATGAGCGCGCTCCCCTGCGTCACGGTCCGCGGCGGCGGGCCGAAGCGTCCCGTCGTGTCGATGACGGTGGTGTCGGGCGAGTTGCTCACCAGAAACGAGATGCCGAAGATGGCCGCGGCGGCGAGCGTGGCGGCGACGCCGGTCGAGAAGGAGGCACCGGCCGCAGGCGCGGTCTTCTCGGTGATGCGCTCCTCGGCGTACTCGTCGATCGACACCTCGCGGCAGAGATCGTGCTCGGTCACCTGCACGTCGAGCGTCGGCCACGTCACCTGCACCTGACCGCGCAAGCCACCTTCAATCACCATCGGCCGCGTGAACGAGCGGAGCAACGGCCCACGCTCCGTTCGCACCGCCTGCTCGATGGGCGCGCACGCCGTGAGGCTCGTCATCAGCAGCACTCCCAAGCGCTTCACGGAGTGCCTCCATAGAAACGCACGAGGTCGGGGCAGTCGGTGAACACCTCGGCCACGTCGGCGCACGACGACTTCACCTTCTGCGAAGTGCCCTGGCGCAGCAGCGGCACACGGCAGTCGAGCACCTGCGCGCGCGTCGGCGACATGAAGCTGAAGCTGTCGGAGCCGCAGCCGGTGCGCATGAGCAACGTCGACTCACAGGTGCCTGCATCGACGCCCAGCTTCTGCGTCGTCACGTCGCAGACTGGACCGAGGCAGAGCCGCGTCACGATGTCTCGACACACCGCTGCATCCGGCGCTTCAGGACCTGAGCAGCCCATCACCAGCACGACACTCCAGAGAACTCGCACGCGGGCACTGTACCCAAAGGGCCCCGCATCCGTCAGATGACCGACCGTCATCAGGAGGACCTCCCGTTGCCCGACAGACAGGTGGCCGTTCGTTCTCGACAATGAGCACATGAAAAAGACCAACGGGTGGATGAAGTGGGTCGTCGGCACGTGGTGTTCGGTGCTGCTGGTGATGCTGGGGGTGACGCTCTTCGGAGACAACATCCGGAAGCTGACGGGCGCGAGCGCCGATGCGCTGTCAGGTGAAGACAGCGTGTACCCAGCCACGAAGACGTTTCGCACGGGAGGCGTCGACACGAAGAAGAGACTGCTCACGTTCGGTGAGGGCACGTACGCCCAGGCCGCTCCCGCTGCGCCTCAGCCGACCGTCCGCCCGAATCAGCTCGTCACCGCCGACGCCGACGCGCTCTCGACCTTCGCCATCGACGTCGACACGGCGTCGTACACCTATGCGCGCCGACAGCTGAGCTCCGGGCTCCGCGTCGAGCCGTCGACGGTGCGCGTCGAGGAGTGGGTCAACGCGTTCCGTTACCAACTCGAGGCGCCGAAGGACGCGCCGTGGGCGATTCACGCAGAAGGCGCACCGTCTCCATTCACCGCTGGCCGCACGCTGCTCAAGGTCGCGCTCCAGGGCCGGCGCTTCACCAACGCAGAGCGCAAGCCCGCCAACCTCGTCTTCCTCGTCGACACCTCGGGCAGCATGTCGGGCCCCGATCGAATCGACCTCGCAAAGCGCTCGATGCACCAGCTCGTCGACGCGCTGGACGAACGAGACTCGGTGGCGATCGCGACCTACGCAGGGAGCTCGATGCTGGTGCTGCCAGCGACGAACGCTGCGGACGCGATCGACATTCACCGCGCCATCGATCGTTTGAGCGCCGCCGGAGGCACCAGCATGGAGACCGGCATGGTGCTCGCCTACCGCGAGGCCGCGAAGGGCATTCGTGAAGGCGTCTCGTCGCGGGTGCTCGTCTTCACCGACGGCGACGCGAACATCGGCGCCACGCGCTCGGAGGACATTCTCGCGGCGGTGAAGAGCCACGTCGACGATGGCGTGACGCTCACCACCGTCGGCTTCGGCATGGGCAACTACCGCGACGACACGCTCGAGCAGTTGGCCGACAAGGGGAACGGACAGAGCCTGTACATCGACGGCGCCGCTGAAATGGAGCGCGTGTTCTCGACTCAGAACCTCGCCGGCCTGCTGCAAGTCATCTCGAAGGACGTGAAGGTGCAGGTCGACTTCGACACGAAGGTCGTGCGCCGCTACCGCTTGCTCGGGTACGAGAATCGGGCCGTGCGCGACGAGGACTTCCGCAACGACGCGGTCGACGGCGGAGAGCTGCACGCGGGGCACGCGGTGACGGCGTTGTACGAGCTCGAGCTGACCGGCGTTCAGGGCGCTCTTGGGACCGTCTCGGTGCGTGGCAAACAGCCCGGCAACGGCGCCGCGTTCGAGGTGTCTTCGGCCATCGGGCCGCAGGTGCTGACGAGCAGCGTGAACGACGCGTCGGCCGACTTCCGCTTCGCGACCGCGGTGGCGATGGCGGCTGACGTGCTGCGCGGCAACCCGGCGGCTGGCGTGACGCTGCGTGAAGCGAAGGCGCTCGCTGAGACCGCGTCCTCCGACTGGCCCGAGCGGCGCGAGTTCGTCGGGCTGCTCGAGCGCGCCTTGTCGGGTGAGGCTCCGCGTCCCAGCACGCCGTCGGCGTACCTGTACTGAGGAGCGCGCGATGGAACATGCTCGCGCCGTCGCAGTCGCCGCAGCCGCGCTGGTCGGGGCGTCGCTCGCCTGGCAGCTCACCCTGCTGACTCCGGCTTCGCGCCAACTGAGCCTCACGCCGGCGCCGGTGCAACGGCTGTTCGATGGCCGCACCGAGTACCAGGCCTCACTCCCGAACGTGCGGACCCGGGAGCCGGTCGACGAGACCGCGTGGGTCAATGCGTTCCGCTCCGACGAGCCAGGTCCGCTCGAAGGCGCCGTCGCGCGAATCAACGTCGAAGGAGTGCCTTCTCCGCTGGGGCCCGACGCCCTCGTGCTTCGGGTCTCGGTGCAGGCACGGCGCACCGGCCCACCTGGAGCGGTCCTTCGCAAGGCCTGGCTCCGGGTGTCGCTCTTCGAAGACGAGGCTGCGGCGTGGATGAGACCCGCGCGCACCTCGTGGCATCCAGCGTCGGAGCCGGCCGAATACGTGATGGACGAGCTGGCCGTCGGCGAGACGCGCACCGTCTTCCTTCACGTCGACCCAACGCGGCGCTTCGGGAGTTCACTGGGAGTCGTCGAGGTCGGTGGGCTCGATGGAACGACCGGCGCAGACGTGTCGTTGCGAGCGCCGCTCGCGAGGAGCGCCTTCCACAGCGCTCTCGCGGATGCCTCGTCGGACTTCCGCTTCTTGACGGCAGTGATGCTCGCGGCCAGAGCCGTCGGCCATCCGGGCGAGGTCGACCTCGCAGACGTCGAGCAGCTCCTCGCGGACTCGGCGCTCGGCATTCCAGAGCGCGAGGCGTTCGTCGCGAACGGCGTTCCCTCTCAGGTAGGCCTCATGGGGACGTACAGAGGAGAAGGCTACTGAGGCGTCTTTGCACCTCAGCCGGCGGTCCGGGGTCTCCCGTTCACACTCGAGCCGGGAGGGCTCCCTTCATGAAGAACGTCATCATCGCCGCGGTCGTCGCCTCGTCATTCCTCGCTGGTTGCAAGAAGGACGCACCGGCAGCGGTCGAGGTGCCGAAGCCTGCCGCTCCAGCCGCGGTCGTCGAGGCGCCGAAGCCCCCGCCCCCCGCCGCGGCGTCGTGGGTCGTCCTCGAGAAGCTCGGCGCGAAGATCGAGATGCCCGCCGGCGCGAAGGCTGAAGACACCTCGGCCGACGCCGCGAACTACTCGGTCGCTCCTGAGGACTACTCGTTCACCGTGATGGTCTCGACGGTCACCGAGGCGTACCCGTCGACGTACGAGGCGGCCGTCGACGAAGTGAAGAAGATGACGAACGGCTTCAAGGCCTTCACGAAGAACGAGAAGACGGCCGACGGCTGGGTCCTCGAGTTCGAAGGCGAAAGCATGATGGACAAGTCGCCGCTGTACGGCGTCGTGGTGCGCAAGAAGCTCGGCGAGAAGTCGATCGAGTGTTCGCGCAACGAGTCGAGCAAGGCGGCGCGCGACAGCGTCGAGAAGGCGTGCCTCTCGCTCGCGGCGAAGTGATTTCGGCGTCGCACGGGGTATGACGGGCGCCATGGCCTGGTTGTCCGTCACCGTCGATGTGCCCGAAGTCGAGTCGGAGTGGATTCAGACGTTGCTCACCGAGGCCGGCGCGTCTGGCCTCGAGGTGCGTGACGCGGCGACCCCGGCGTTGCCTGGCGTGCGGGCTCCGGCCAAGGGCGACGCGGTGGTCATCGGCTACTACGACGATCAGGTCGACGCTGATGACGCTGTCGCGGCAGTGAAGGCGCACCTTCCCAACGCGCCCGTCGTCGTCGAGGCCGTCGTCGAGCAGGACTGGAGCGTCAGCTGGCGTGAGCGCATCAAGTCGGTGACGGTCGGCCGGCTGTGGGTCGGGCCGCCGTGGGAGAAGGCCACCGCGCCCGCCGACAAGGTGTGTCTCTTCATCGAGCCGAAGATGGCGTTCGGCACGGGCGATCACCCGACGACGTCGCTGTGCCTCGCGGCGGTGGATGCGTACCTGTCGGCGAACCCCGGCTGCTCGGTGCTCGACGTGGGCATGGGCACGGGCGTGTTGGCGTTCGCGGCGAAGAAGCTCGGGAGCGGACTCACCGTCGGGGTCGACAACGATCCCATCTCGGTCGAGCTCGCGAAGGAATGCGCTGAGGAGAACGGGATCTCGGGGCTCGAGTTGTCGGGGAAGACGCTGAAGGAGATCGGCGGCACGTTCGATCTCGTGCTGGCGAACATTCTCGCGAACACGCTCATCGACCTGGCGCCGCTCATCGTGCCGAAGGTGAAGCAGCGGCTGGTGATGGCGGGCGTGCTCGTGCACCAGGCTGATGAGGTGAAGAAGGCGTACGTGTCGCGCGGGCTGCAGAGCGCGGGCGAGGTCGTCGAGGGCGAGTGGATTCGCATCGACATGATTCGGCCGGGATGAAGCGGGTTCTGCTCCCAGAGGCGGCGGCGGGCTCGATGCGGGTGACCGGGCCGCGTTTTCACCATCTGGCGATCGTCCTGCGTGTGCGGGCGGAGGAAGCGCTCGAGGTGTTCGATGGGCGCGGGCAGGTGTTCGACGCAAAGGTGGTGTCGGTCGAGGCTGACGCGTTGACGGTGCAGCTGGGCGCGCCACGAGCTGTTCCTCCGCCGCGCCGGGTGACGGTGGTGCAGGGGCTGCCGAAGGCCGACAAGCTCGAGCTCGTGCTTCAGAAGGGCACGGAGCTGGGCGCGAGCGCGTTCTGGCCGGTGGCGATGAAGCGGTGTGTGGTGAAGCTCGATGGCAAGGAAGAGAAGAAGCTCGAGCGGTGGCGGCGCATCGTCGAGGAAGCCGCGAGGCAGTGTGGGCGCGCCGATGTGCCTGAGGTGCTCGAGCCCGTGCGCCTCTCCGACGTCGCGCTGACAGACACCACGGTGCTGGTGCTCGATGAAGCAGAGCGTTCGTTGCCGCTCTCCGACGCCGTGCGGAGCGTCGAGGCGACGCGGTCGCTAGCGCTCGTCGTCGGGCCGGAAGGCGGGCTCGACCGTTCAGAGGTCGACGCGCTCGTCTCGCATGGCGCGCTGGCAGTGACGCTGGGACCGAACGTTCTGCGCACCGAGACGGCAGCGTTGGCTGCGTTGGCAGTCATTCGGCATCTCGATGGACTGTTGGGCTGAGAGACTGAACTCACAGCTTCGGCGGTCGAGCGCGGAACTGACTCCACACATCGAGGACCTTCACCACGCCGAGCGCGCCATCCACCACGAAGTAGAAGTGCAGCTTCGTCTTCCTCGCCGGCACCCGGTAGATGGTGCGACGCGAAGTGCGACGAGCGACCGGCGCAGACGTTGGGGCTGCACGACCCGCATCGCTACTTGAGGGCCCGAAGCTCGGCGAGGGCGACTTCCACGGGGATGCCCTCCGTCGACTCAGCTTCATCCATCGCGGTCTGAAGGGCCGCCCAGTCCTCATCGGAAACATCCCAGGTCGATTCGTCGTCGTTGGCGACAGCGCGAACCATCACCTCGACGCGAGCGCCCTCGGGCAACCCGACGTCGGGGTCGACCACCAGCGTGTTGCCCACCACGGTCGCCTTCACTCGCATAGCCGTCATTGTGCGGGCCTCCTCACCCGTCGCGCAACCTGGCTGACTCGTCGTGCTCCTTGGGCAGCGTGTCGAGCACCTCTTCATCTGCTGCCAGCTCGAGAAGGGTGTAGCGCACAGTGACGTCTTCCCGCCTCGACGTGCCGGCGACGCGCCGGTTGAGGTCGTGCTGGAGCGCGCTATCTGGAACGCTTGCTCTTCACGACGCATCGAGAGTTCTCGCACGCTGAATCACAAGGACGACATGGCATGTGCCGACGCGAGCAAGCGGCTGCCGCGTTCGAGATCAAACTCGTGCCGGCATCACTCCATCGCCACGCTCGATTGAGGGGAATGCAGCATCCGGCCTGGCCGTGCATCACGACCGGCATCGCGAGGCACTGGTCATTCACTTCACAGCTCGCCTCAAGGTGCGCCATGGCCTCCAGTCTTCCCACTGCCCGACCACACTCTGTCATCTCGTCTTGAAGTACCTGCGGCTCAAGCGGAGGAGTCGCAGCGCGCGCTCGTCCGTCGTGAACCGTGCACGAAGCAACGAGCAACATGGCGACCGAGAACAGCGCCATCGAGCCTTCTTTGTTGGCATCGATGGATGTCACCCGACGATCATTCTCGAGGTCGCGCGACCTCTGCCAGCACGTCGTGCTCACTCATCAATGCTCTAGCGCCACTGAACCACCCTCGTCGCCCGTTCGTGTAGGCACGTGTAGGTTTTCTTGCTCACACCCCCAAGTCGTCGTCTCATCAGCCCGTGAGCAACGATCCAAAGAACAAGCCGCTCGACCCCGCGCCGACCGAGACGCCCGACATCCTCCAGCGCGATCTCAACCTCGATCGTCGCACGCGACCGGTCCCCTCGTTCGACCAGCTCAAGACGAACGTCGTGCCTCCGAGCCGCACCGACGTCGCCACCACCCAACCTGGAATTCCCGGACCGTTCGCGAAGCCGCCCGCCGCGCCGCCGCAGCCAGCACGCCCCCCGCTCGGCAACATGGCGCCCGGTCAGCCCGCGCGGCAGCCCACGCACTTCGAGCTCGCAGCGACAGCCCAGACTCCACGCCAGGCGATGGCGCAGGCACGACCTCAGGTGACAGCGCAGCCCGCCACGTCAGTCCCCACGCCGCAGGTGACGCGCGCTCCGGTGAACGCAGCGCCGCCGGGCCTTCAGCCACGCGCACCGCTCGCTGCGCCGACCCAGCCGCCGCCGCAACGCGCCGCACCGCCGCCGCAACGGGCTCCTGTCGCGCCACCGCAAGCCCAGCGCGCGCCCGCGCCGCCGCCTCCGCGCACGGCCGGACCCGTCACGATTCCCGAGGGGCCTCCCGTCGCGCCTCCACGCGCCGCCGTTCCCGCAGCGCCACCGCGCGCCGCGCCGCCGCCCGACGCCACGCGCCCCGGCATCGCGCCCCGACAAGCGCCGCCGTCACCCACCGACTGGGCCGCGCGCACCGCCGTGCCGAATGGAACCGGCCAGGACGCGCCGACCGCCGCGATGCAGGCCATCGGTCCGAAGCTCACCGTCGCGAACGCGATGCAGGGGGCCACCATCCCATCCGGCCCGCAGCGCCCCGTCTCGTACGCGCCGGCGCACCAGCCCGTCGCGCGCGCTCCCGAGCCGGAACAGCTCGAGCACCCGACGACACCGAACCGCCCCGTCGTCGCCCGGCCCGCGCCCGTTCAGCCCTCGTTTCAGGAGCTGCCGCAGGCGATGCCGAGCCACCTCATCGTCACCCAGCCCGGCTTCCCGAACCCCTACCCGGCGCAGCGTGGCCAACCGGTCGCTGCGACGAAGACGAGCCTCGAGACCGCGCCGCCCGCAGGCCCGACCCGGGTGCTCGAAGGCCACGCGCCTGCGCAACCGGCGATGCCCATCTTCACCCCGCCTGACTTCGGAGAAGTGCCCGCCTTCGAGAGCGCCGCCGCTCCGAGCGAGCCGGCCGAGTCGCTCGACGAAGCCGTCGATGGAGACGTGCTCGCCGCGCCCGCGTCGCTCTGGCGGCGCACCTTCGCCTGGCTGTTCGATCTCTCGGTCATCGCCGTCGTCGTCTCCGCCTTCTTCGGCGCCGCGCTCGCCGTCATCGGCCGCCCCAGCCCGTCGCTGCTGTTGTCGGTCGCGGTGCCGGCGCTCGGCGTCGTCGGCTTCGTCGCCTTCGTCTACACGACGCTCTTCGCGTTCCTCTGGCACGGCCGCACGCCGGGTCGCCGCATCCTCGGCATTCACCTCGTCGACGCCTCAGGCCACGCGCCGCGTGCCGGCCGGGCCCTCGTTCGCGCCGCGCTGTCGCTCGCCAGCTTCGCCCTCTTCCTCTCGGGGTTCTGGCTGGCCCTCTTCGACCGCCGCGGCCAGACGCTGCACGACAAACTCACGTCGACCTTCGTGGTGCGATTGAAACCCGCCGTTTGACGCAACACAGGCTAGAACCACAACCTCTCATGGCGCAGCGGCTGGCCCAGCACCTGATGGCTCGCGGCCTCGTCTCGGCCCGCCTCGTCGACGAAGCGCTCAAACGCGCCGAGAAGACGAAGGTCGGCCTCGACACGGCCCTGATCTCGCTCAACGCCATCTCGGAAGCGGGCGTGCTGCAGGCCATCAGCGACGTCAGCAACATTCGCCTCGTCAACCTCGCCGACTTCGAGCCCAACGCCGAAGCCGGGCCGATGATGCCGTACAAGATGTCGAAGCAGCTGGGCGTGGTGCCGCTGTCGCTCGATGGGCAGACGCTCCACATCGCGTGCGCGTACCCGGTGCCCACGACGCAGCTCAAAGACGTCGGCTTCCTGCTCGGCCGCAAGCTGGAGCTCTGGGTCGCGCTCGAAGCGCGCGTGCGTGACTGGCAGTCGGTCATCTACGGCCAGCCGCTCGACTCGACGGTCGCGAAGGTGCTCCAGCAGCTCGACCCTTCCCGCCCCGCGCCGAGGCCGAGCCCCTCGTCTCCGCCGACGCCGAGCCAGACGGACGAAGACGACAACCCGCTGGTGGGCGGCGACACCGACTCGCTCTCGGTCGAGGTCGTGGAGCGCAGCATCGACGGCATCGACGACGTGCCCGTGCTGCTGACGGCGCCGAAGAAGAAGAAGAAGCGCATCGAGGTCGTCGACGAGCCCAGCGTGGTGGTGTCGAACGACGCGTTGCCACTCGAAGCCATCCCGCTCCAGGGCGTGGCACATGAAGCCGTGGCGCTCGGAGACGACGAGGAGCCCCACACCGCCGTCATCGACGCGACGGCGTACTCCCGCTTCGCGCGTGGCGGTGACGACTCGGGCGCCCAGGCCGTGCCGCTCGACGAGCATGAGTCGACGCGGGTGCTCGATCTGCGCGGCTACGCCAACTTCGCGAAGGTCTCCTCCGACGTCGCGTCGAACGCGTCGCTCAGCTTTCCCGGCGGCGTGTTGCCTCCTCGGACGTCAGCACCGCCTCCCCCACCTCCCGCGATGGCGCCCGTCGCGCCGGGCTGGGTGCAGGCTGCGTCGCCCGCTCGCCCGCCGAACGAGAAGGTGGTGCCGAAGTCGGCGCCCCTCGTTCCGCCGCGACCGGCGAAGCCGCCACCCCCGAAGCCGCAGGTGTTCGTCGACCTCACGCCTGAAGCGAGGCCCACGCCGCCCGAGCCCACCCCGCTCGGCGCGTCGGTCGCGAGAGACGAGACGGACTTCTCCGACGTCAACGAGCTGGTCGTCGCGGCGACGCTGCCTGCGCCGCAGGTGCCACCCGAGCCGCCACCCGCCCTTCCCCGCCCGTCACGGCCGCAGCCGTCGTTCACCGGAGCGATGGTGGTGCCGCAACCGTCGGCCCCTTCGGCATCGCCGGGCGCTGTGGCGTTGACCGCTCCGTACAGCCAGGTGGAGCCCGCCCTCACGCAGGCGCCGCTCCCTGACGTGCCCGCGCAGGAATCGTGGATGGTGCCGCCGCCCGGCTCGTCGCCTTCGTGGCCCCAGGCCTCGGCGGTGCTGGCGTCGGCACAGACCGTCTATCCCGCGCCTCCCGGCCTCGCACCGTCGAGCGCGACCGAGTGGACGCTCGCGCAGGCCCGCCAATCGGTGAAGGAGACGACGACCGATCGCGAAGCGCTCATCAACGTGGTGCTCGAGTACGGCTTGCGCGCGTTCGACTTCGTCGCCGCCTTCGCCGTCGTGCGGGGCGCCGCGGTGGGCTGGGACTCGCGTGGTGGAGACGCCGAGGCCGTGCGCCAGATGGCCGTACCGCTCGACGCCGCGTCCGTGTTCCGCACCGTCGCGCTCACCCGCGGCAGCTACGTCGGCCCGCTCCCGCCTGACGCGCTGACCCAGCACTACCTCGCGTTGCTGGGCCGCGCGCCGCGCACCGTCTTCGTGTGGCCGATCGAGGTGCAGTCGAGGCTGGTGGCGATGATCTACGGAGACTGCGGCGCGAAGCCCGTCTCGCAGCGCCGCCTCGCCGACTTCATCCTGTTCTGCCAGGACCTGCCGACGGCGTTCCACGATCTCATCCTCTTCCGGAAGCAAAACCCGAAGGCGCCGCAGGACTTCGCGATTCCGACCCCGCTGCCGATGGCCGCGCAAGGCGGAGAGAGCACTGGCGCCTTCCGAAGCGACCTGCCCGTCGACGCCGAGTGGTTCAACGGCCTCATCGCGCTGCTGACCGGGCCCGATCCGTCGGAGCGCTCCATGGCGATGTTGGAGCTGATGAAGACGCCAGAAGCCTCCGCGACTGCGCTTGCCTACGCCTTCCCCGGTCCGACGGGCTGGTCGCGCCTGCCTGTCGTCGACCTGCCCGAGTCCGACGAGCTCGGCCCGATTCCCGGCGCCCTCACCCGCCTGGGCCATCCAGCCGCCATCGCGCTCGCGCCGCTGCTCGACTCGAGTGACTCTGACGCGCGCTACCTCGCGCTCCTCACGGCCGGCAGCCTGCGCTACCCCGAGGTCATCGACGGCGTGATGCGCGGGCTGTTCGATCTCGAGCCCGACATCTCGTCGGCGGCGCGCGCGGCCGCCACGTCGCTGCGGTACCTGCCCACCTTCCAGACGCGCCTGCACGAGCTGCGACAGGAGCTGGCCTCGAACGATCCACTCCGTCGCTCACTCGCGGCGCGCGCGCTCGGCGTCTTGCACGATCGCGACGCCATCGACGGGCTCATCAACCTCACGGGCAGCGAAGACGAGCTGGTGGCGACGTCGGCGGCCGAAGCGCTGAAAGAGACGACCCGCGCGAACTTCGGCACCCAGCCCCGCGCGTGGACGGCCTGGTACGCGCGCGCCCGCTCGCAGCGCCGCATCGAGTGGTTGGTCGACGCGCTCGCCAGCGATGACTTCGACTTGCGGCTCTCGGCCATCGAAGAGCTGTCACGCACCTTCGGCGACAACTACGGCTACTTCGCCGATGGGCCCTCGGCCGAGCGCATGGCGTCGCTGGAGCAGTGGCAGCAGCTCATCGGCTCGCGGCCTGACTTCGACCTCTAAGCGTCGCGCGCTCAGCCTTCCCAGCGCTCCAACGCGCCGCGCACCCGCTTGTAGCGCTCGAGCAGCTCGGCCTTCTTCGTCGTCACCAGCACCATGAAGGCCACCACGCCGAGGCCGAGGGCTGAGAGGAACAGGGCACCGAGTCGTGGCTCGCGCACGCCCCACCGCACCAGCGTCGCCACCACCGTCGTCACCAGGAAGATGGTGCCGAGCGTGACGAAGCTGCGAATGCGCAGCGCGATGCCAGCCCCGACACCCGCGACGCAGAGGAAGACGCAGAGGAAGAAGGCCCACGTGGTGTCGATGGCGAGCGGACGGAACGCGGCGGCGGCGTAGACGAGGCCCACCGCGAGCGCACGAAGCCGGGCGGACCAGCCGTCGCCGAGCTCCGTGTGGAACACCTGCACCAGCACCAGGCCCGACAAGCCCATCGGCACCAGCACGTACTGACCCTCGCCCCAGCCCGAGCCGAACCACAGCGTCAGCACCGCGCCGTTGAAGGCCAGCGCCGCGAGCACCGACGCCGTCGTCTTCAGGCCTTCAGCCTGCGCGAGCAGCGTGTAGTGCACGGCGTACGCGACGAGCAGCCCGGCCATCGTCGTCGGAGCGCCCCATGGCGCGACCAGCAGCCCGAGCGCAGGCCACCACAGCGCCACCTGCGAGAGCGCCTTCGACGTCGCAGGCAGGGCTTCTCCGGTGCGTGACGACAACACCGACGCGAGCCCTGCGAGCACCAGCGCGATGATGGCTTCGGGCAGACCGACCTCCGCACCGAACAGCACGCGCGCCACCACGACGCCGAACGAGAGCGAGAGCACGCCCAGCCACACGCCTTGCGACTCGTCTTCCTTCGCGTCGCGCCACGCGAGCCACAGAGAAACGCCAACTGCAGCAACCACGGCGATGGCTTCGCGCCCGTGCCCACCCGGACACAGGAACATGCCGATGGCGAGCTCGGTGATGGAGATGGCCCGCAACGTCAGCCCGATGCCCTTGTGCTGCGCTGTCGACGGCGTCAGCGCGGGCCGGATGGCGACGAGGATCGAGGCGAGCGCGAACCACGGGAGAATGAGTTCCTTCGGCGCGCCGGTCGACAACGCCAGCCCTGCCCACGCGAGGACGGCATGCGACGCCGCCCAGACTGCAGACCAGCCCGCCCACCGCATGACCGGGTAGACGCGCACGACAGCCCAGGCCGACGCCGCCGCGAGCACCCAGCACACCGGCATCGCCCACGCGTGCAGGTCCGCCGACAGACCAAGCGACACCAGCGTCAGCGTCCAACCGGTGTGGAGCCGGGTCTTCGACGCGTCGGAGTCTCGCAACGCACCGAACCATGCCAACGCGGTGCCGAACACTGCCAACGGCACGCTCGCGGTGATCCACGGCAACGGGAAGATGATGGTGAGCGCAACGAGCAAGCCACCGATGGCGGACTCTTCGGCCTTCGGCGTGATGAGGAGCGCGAGGGCCGGCGCCAACCAGAGCAGCGAGCCATCGACGGGCAGGTGCATCAACACCAGCACTGCTGCGCCGCTCCACAACGAACGATCGAGCCACCGTCCCGAGGCGCCGACCCGGTCCCACGCTTCTTCGACGGCCTCGAGCACGAAGCCGCGGCGAAGGAACGACGAGAGTCCTGCAGCGGCGAGCGCCAACCAGACGCTCCACGAGTGCAGCTCGAAGACGTCGCGCGCGATGAACGCAGGCAGGTTCACCGCGGCCACCACCATCGCGATGGGCACCATCACGCTGAGGCCGAGGAGCAGGCCCGTCAGGCCGAGCGACGTCACCAGCACGGCCTGCGAGACGGCTGATGGCTCGCGAAGGAACAGCGTGACCGCGAGCGTGAGGGCAGAGAACGCGGCGAACGACTGCGCCCACTCGATGGAGCGCGCGCCGAGCGCCCGCGCGGTGAGGCCCGGTGCGTGGCGGAGCGCGAAGGCGATGACGAACAGCACCGCGACGGCGACTGACACGACGAGCGTCGAGGGCGCGAGAGCGATGACGGTCGTCGCCACCACCAGGCGGCCCGCGATGGCACCGACGGGCAACAGCAACATGACGACTGACCACGCGACGAAGACGAACCACGGCGCATGCAGCCCGAGCGCCGCCGCCGAACAGAGGAGCGCAACCGCGCCGGTCACCGAGACGACGACCCGGTCCAGGTTCAGGTTGCGAGCGCTCTTCTCACTGCGCAGCGAGAAGGCGATGCCGAGCGCGACGAGCGGAGGAATGACGAGCCAGGAGGTCGGGCTCCAGAACGCGGTGAGCGCCACGAGGCCCGTCGCGAACAGGCGCGCTCCCGGCTGACGCACCGAGAACGACCAGAGCACCGGCACCACGAGGCTCACCACCATCGGCAACCACGGCACCGAGGGCTCGAGCGCCAGCGCCGGCACCAACCAGAGGCTGCTCATCAACACGCCCGGCCACCCGATGGAGTGACCGTTGAGCACGTACCGCTTCACGAACTCCACACGGTCGAGCAAGCCTGCGGCGGCGAGCACGATGGCGTGGAGCGCGTACGCGAACGGCAGCTCAGACGCGGGCAGGTGCAGCTGGAAGAACAGCGACAACACCAGAGAGGCGACGGGCACCGTCACGGCAGGCGCCAGCGCGGGCGTCGCGAGCAGCGCGATCGTCATCGCGATGAGCAGGCCTTCGGGGCTCAAGCCCACGCAGCAGACGAGCGCCATGACGAGCGCGACGGACGCGATCCACGTCGTGCGGAAGCTCCGGCCTCGCAACACGCTGAGCACCGACACGGTCGCCACCACGCCGCCCGCGATGAGCTGCGGCACCAGCGGCGACGGCCACGGGAAGGTGAAGCCTGGCAGCAGCGTGGCGAGGGCCAACGTCCAGGCGGTGGTCTCGAGCGCGACGCCCCCAGCCCCTTCGGACGCGCGCGAGCTCAAGAACAGCGCGACCGCAGCAATCAACATCGTCACGCCAGGCCAGAGCAGCGTCTCCGGAACCAGCGCATGCCACGCGACGGCCGAGAGCGCCGCGACGACAGTGACGAGGCGAAGCGATCTCCACCGGCCCCCCAGCTGCGTCACGAAGCCGAGCACCACCGCGAACGACGCGAGCAGTATCGGCTCGAGACCGGGCGCGAGCCACCGCGAGGCCACCACCACCGTCAACACCGGGCCGGCCCACGCGAGGTCGAGCAGCTCCTCGAGGTCCAGGTTCCGCGCGACGGTGAGCAACGCCAGCGACGAGAGCGCGACCGTCATCGTCGCTCCGAAGGTCGGCTCGGCGATGAGCCCGACCGTCAGCCCCCACAACCCGAGCAGCCCAGCGCCAACGGACAACGTGGCGCGATGACGGCCGAGCGCGGGCACCGAGGCCGCCGCGAGGATGACGGCGATGAGGCCCACCCACATGGGGCTGCCCAGGCCGACCGACAACGCCGCGGCTGCGCAGAGCGCTCCCACCGTGCCCGCCAGCGTGAGGCCGAAGCGACCCGAGCGGAGCGCCAACAGCAACGTCACCACCGACAGCAGCGGCGTGGCGATGAGCGCAGGCCGGGCATCGGACGAGAGCGACACGATCGCGAGCACCGACGAGAACGCCGACGCCACCGCCGTCGTGTCGAGCAACACGGAGCCTTCGTGCTTCGTCATCGCGTGCTGCGAGCGCGCCCACCGCAGCGCCAACAGCCCGACCCCGATGACGAACAACGCGGCGTACACCGAGCCGTAGCTCGCCGGCAGCGGCGCGGTGGAGTAGCCGAGGCTCTCCTTCAGGCGCCCGTACGCATCACGCACCGCCTGCGGGACGATCTGATCGATTCGCTGATACGCGAGATAGGCGAACACGTACGACACCGGCAGCCAGCGCGCCGAGGCGAGCGTCACCCGCTCCTTCGCCAGCGACCACGCCGTCCACGCGCCCAGCAGCGCCGTCACCACGAAGGCCGGCTTCGGCGTGAAGAGATCGATCGACGCGACGAGCAGGCCCACCTGCACCATCACCACCAGCACCGAGAGCGCGTCGGCGGCCTTCGTCGGTGGCTTCGCGAGCCACCGCACCGAGGCGACTCCCGCGGCGAGCATCGGCGCGAGCAACGTGAGCGTCAGCGGCAGCCCGGCCTTCAGCAGCGCGACCTCGAGCCGCACCGCGAAGAGCGTCACGGCCCATCCGAACGCGACGATGAGGAAGCGGTTCGCGCCCTCCTGCTCACGCGGCCCAGAAGAGAACGCCCACGCCGCGAGCCCCACCGGCACTGCCGTGAGCCAGGTCGCGTGAAGACCCAGGCCCGTGACGAGGGGCGCGGTGCCCATCATCAGCGCGGCCAGACCGAACGACGCGGCGAGCGGGGTCGCTCCCACAGGGTCGACATGTCTCGCCGAGCGGTGCGCCAACCACGCCGACACCAGCGTCCACCCGACGACGAGCGGCCAGAAGACGACAGGCGAGTCATGAATGGGCCCGACCGCGACCGTCGCCAACGGAGCCATCGCTGCCGCGAGGCGCTCCAGCATCCGGCCGGCTGGCGCCGTCACCTCTCGACGCAGGAGGAACTTCGCCCACGCGAAGAACGCCAGTGTCCACCCCGCCGCGAGCCCGAACACCGTGCCGGCGCGCACCAGCGACGTCATGTCGGCCCACGCGTCAGCGACGAGGTAGTAGACGCCCGCGAGAATCAGGAAGCCGCCGACGAACCAGCCCACGCTGTCCGTGAGGAAGGGCTTCCACACCCGCGACCAGGCTGACGCTTCGTGAACGACGCGATCGTCGACGCTCTCGGGAGCCTGCGCTTCGAGCGGGTGCGCCGGCAGCGTTCGTCGTGCAGACAGCGGCGGGAGCGCGGGTGGCTCGATCGGCAGCGCCACTGCTTCAGGAACCAGCGCCTCTGGTGAGGTCTCGGCGACAGCAGGAACGTCGACCGATTCGGGCAGCGGCTGCTCGGCCGCGAGCGGCGTACCGAGGTCTCTCTGAACCGGCGGGTCCGCCATGACGGCGACTGCCGGAGGGGTCATGACCTCGGCCCGGGTCGAAGTCACCCCGTCACGTTCCAACCGAAGCCAGTCGGCCTGCTGGGCGTAGAACTGGCTCAACCGCGACACGTCGGCCTGACTGACCAGCGTCACGTCCCATCGGGCAGCCTCGTGCAGCAGCCACTCAACCCGGGAGAGCTCTTCACGAATTTCGGCCTCTGGCCGTCGGACCAGGCGGGTGCCGCACAGCACGCAAAACGTCGAATCGGGAGGCCGCTGACGGCTGCAACTCGGGCAATGCATAGGGGATCACCAGTTCACACAGACGGCCACACCGAAGCGGCTGATCAACCAATGGTGGGGGATAGGTTTGCGCGGCATCTTGCGCAGTCAGGGCAACATAGGGTCAGACTCGGTTCTGGATCACTCCGTGCAAAGCCCTTCGACCGTGAGCGCTGCTGCTGCCCTTCTCGTTGCCCGTCCGCGTGTGCTGGTCGCCGAAGACGAGGCCGTGACGCGGCTGCTGATGACCTCGACGCTGACGCGTTTCGGGTACGACGTCATCGCGGTCGAAGACGGCCAGCGTGCGTGGGAGGTGCTCTCGGAGCCCAACCCGCCCGCCCTCGCCCTGCTCGACTGGCAGATGCCTGGGCTCGACGGCCCGGAGATCTGCGAGCGCATTCGTGCACGGCAGGCGACCTCGTACACGTATCTGCTGCTCGTCACGGCGCGCTCCTCCAAGTCCGACGTGGTGGCTGGGCTGTCGGCGGGCGCTGACGACTTCATCTCGAAGCCGGTCGACCCCGAAGAGCTGCGGGCCCGGCTGCGCGTCGGTGAGCGCGTGCTGAAGCTGGAGCAGTCACTCGCCGAGCAGATCACCCGGCTGCAGGAAGAGAAGGCGCACGTTCAAGAGCTGCAGGGCATGATTCCCATCTGCATGCACTGCAAACGCATTCGCAGCCAGGAGCAGCTCTGGGAACGCGTCGAGACGTACATCGAGCAGCACAGCTCGGCCAAGTTCAGCCACGCGCTCTGTCAGGACTGCCTCGAGAAGCACTACCCCGAGAGTGACGAGTAGCGGTCAGGTGATGGTGCTGCGAAGCGCCTTCGCGCGGACCTGAACGTCGGGGTCCATCGAGGTCATCTCGAGGGTGCGCAGCCGCTGCGTGAGGCTCTTCGGCGCCTTCTCCTTCAGCAGCCGGCCATCACGCTGCAACGCCTCGAGCTTGCCGAGCGCCTTGTCGACGATGCGGTCCTTCGGGTGATCGAGCAGCGAGTCGAGGAAGTAGGTGTCTTCGGGCAGCTCCGGCCAGGTCTCGAGGAAGGTGACGACGCGCTCCACCCAGGCCTTGCGGTCGGGCGCCTCGGTCACCTTCTGCATCGCTTCCTTCTGGGCCTTGCGCTTGCCCTCGGGGTCGAAGGTCTCGGCGAGGCCCTTGGGGAGCTCTCCGCCAGCGAACAACGAGTCAGCGGCCTTCTTGTACTTCTCGTAGCTCGCCGAGCGCTCGATGCGCTGCTGGTTCGGGTCGTCCTGCCGGGAGCTGTAC
>JAUXRI010000162.1 GCA_030681895.1 Myxococcales bacterium
CGATGAACTTCTTGAGGCCCACGGCCTCGGCTGAGTACGTGCTGACGGGCGGCTGGTCGGAGAAGGCGCTCGACGAAGCGAAGATCGTCGGCCAGGCCCGCATCGCCGCGACAACGCGCAACAACGACGGCACCTACACGCGCGTGCCGACGCAGCCCGAAGTGAAGTTCGACACGAACTCGGCGTACGCGCACACCACCTCGAACAACACGCTCTTCGGCACCCAGTTCCACACCTTCCTCGACACTGGCGCGGTGCCGCACGTCTGCGACATGAGCTCGGACTTCTTGTGGAAGCCCCTCGACGTCTCGAAGTTCGACTTCATCTACGCTGGCGCGCAGAAGAACCTGGGCCCGTCGGGCGTGGTGGTGATCGTCGCGAAGAAGGCGTTCCTCGCCAGCGGCCGGAAGGACATTCCCAAGGTCTTCCGCTACCAGACGCACGCCGAGGCTGAGTCGCTCTACAACACGCCTCCGACGCTCGCGATCTACCTGGTGCGCAACGTGCTCGCGTGGATGGAGGAGCAGGGTGGGCTGCCGGCGATGGAGAAGCGCAACCGGGCCAAGGCCGACGCGCTGTACGGCTGCCTCGACGCGCTCTCGGGGTTCTACCGGGCACCAGTGGAGAAGGCGTCGCGCTCGACCATGAATGTCGTCTTCCGCCTGCCGTCCGAGGCGCTCGAGGAGCAGTTCGTCGCTGACGCGAAGAAGGCCGGCATGGTGGGCCTCAAAGGGCACCGGTTGACCGGTGGCATTCGTGCGTCGACGTACAACGCCGTGTCCGAGCGCGACGTCCAGACGCTCGTGGAGTTCATGAAGTCGTTCGCGAAGTCGAAGGGCTGAAGGTAGCGTCCGCGCATCTCTCTCGTTGGGGGTCGTCCGTGAAGCGTTTCGTCCTGTTGTCTGGTCTCATCGGTGTGTCGGCGCTCGCAGGTGAGCTCAAGGGCGTGAAGATGCCTGATGAGGTCACCGTCGACGGCAAGGCGCTCAAGCTCAACGGCATGGGCCTGCGCGTGAAGTTCATCGTCAACGTCTACGTGGCGGGCCTGTACGTCGAGACCACGAGCAAGGACGCGGCGACGATCCTCAAGGCGGATGAGGGCCGGCGGGTCGATCTGAAGATGCTGCGCGACCTCGATCAGAAGGCGATCGTCGAGGCGATTCGGGTGGGGTTCGACAAGAACTCGTCGGCGCAGCTGCCGGCGCTCAAGGAGCGGCTCGACACGTTCTGCTCGCTGATCCCCAGCCTGAAAGAAGGCCAGACGCTGACGCTCTCGTACACGCCGGGCAAGGGCACCTCGGTCGCCGGCGCAGGCAGCGCGACGCTCATTCCCGGCAAGGACTTCGCCGACGCGCTCTTCGCGGTGTGGCTCGGCAAGTCGCCAGTCGATGACGGCCTGAAGAAGGGCATGCTCGGGCAGTAAGCTCCCGCAATCGCTGCTGACTCGCGCGCCGCGTGTCGATCTTCAGATCGGCCGCGGCGTTCGTGCGTTTGAGGGTCACACCCCTTCCGCAGGAGTCACACCATGAAGCGCAATGCTCTGCTCGCCGCGTGCTGCGCGGCGTTGATGGCCGTCCCTGGCCTCGCCGCCGAGTCGAAGCCGGACCCGAAGATCCAGATCGCCATCCTCATCGACACCTCGAGCTCGATGGACGGCCTCATCAACCAGACCCGTGAGCAGCTCTGGAAGATCGTGAACACCTTCGCGAGCGCCAAGCGAGACGGCAAACGCGCGCGGCTCGAGCTGGCGCTCTACCAGTACGGCAACGACGGCCTCAAAGCCGACAACCACTACGTGCAGAAGATGTCGGACCTCACCTCGAATCTCGACAAGGTCTCGGAGCAGCTCTTCGCCCTGCGCACCAACGGAGGTGAGGAGTACTGCGGCGCCGCCATCTCGCACGCGATGAAGGAGCTCGAGTGGAGCGGCAACCCGGCCGACTTGAAGCTCATCTACATCGCAGGCAACGAGCCGTTCGATCAGGGCCCCATCGCGTACCGGGAGGTCGTCAGGTCGGCCATTGCGCGAGGCATCGTGGTGAACACCATTCACGCTGGCGACCAGGCCACTGGCGTCGCGCAGCACTGGCAGGACGCGGCGAAGCTCGCTGACGGCGCCTTCCTCACCATCGATCAGAACCGCGCGATCGTCCGCATCGACGCTCCGCAGGATGTCGAGCTCGCGAAGCTGAACGAGGCACTCAACAAGACGTACGTCGGCTACGGCCCGCAGGGGGGCGAGGCGATGGCTCGCCAGGCCGTTCAGGACAAGAACGCGCAGGGCATGTCCGCCGGCTCGATGGCCACGCGCACTGCGGCGAAGGCCTCGGCTGCGTACGACAACTCCGACTGGGATCTGATCGACGCGAAGAAGGGCGGCAAGAAGCTGGCTGACATGCCCGCCGCTGCGCTCCCGCCCCCGATGCAGGCGATGAAGCCGGCCGAGCGTGAGGCGTTCGTCGAAGAGAAGTCGAAGGAGCGCGCCGAGCTGCAGGCGAAGATCGGCAAGCTCGCGAAGGACCGTGAGTCGTTCGTCGCGACCGAGACGAAGAAGCAGGCTTCGAAGGGCGGCAAGTCGCTGGATGACGCGGTGATCGAGTCAGCCAAATCGAAGGCCGAGGCGTCGAACTTCGCCTTCGAGTGACCAGAGTGATGGCATCACGAACGCGGGGACTCCGGCTCGATGCTGGGGTCCTCGCAGTCGTTTGAGGTGGTGGTAGAGGTCCCTCGTGGCGTCGCTGCTCACTCCATCACGTCGGACTTCGGCCGAGCTCTGGCCCTGGCTTGCCGTGCCGTTGTCGCTGGTGGGCCACGTCGTCGGGCTCGCCGCGCTGCTGCTGATCTCGTGGGCGACGTCGACGCCCCGGCCTCCGAAGCCTCCTGAGAAGCGGCCGGTCAGCCTGCGGCGCCTCGACTCGAAACAGTGGGCCGCCAACCGTGGCGCGCGCGCGTCGCAGTTTCCCGAGCGGCCCGTCCCGATTCACCCCGAAGGCCAGGTCGTCGACGTCGCGCCGGGCAACGAGCGAAGAGCCGATGACGCGAAGTACCTCGCGAGCTCCAACAACCGCGTGATGAACGAGACGAAAGCGCGTGAGCAGACCCGCACGTGGAGTCGCGCGACCCCGAAGACCCAGGCGAACCCTGAAGCTCAGCCGTCGGCGAAGGGTGCCGTGGCGGCATCGAGTGCACCGGTGGCGTCTGGCGTCAGCCTGACCCAGAGCCTGCTGGGCCGCCGCACCGCACCGAGCCTGCTGCTCCCGTCGAGCACGGGAGGCAACAGCGAGACCGAGCCCTCGACCGAACCAGTCGGCACCGAGTCGGGCACGCAGGCCAGCGGCACCGAGATGACCGAAGGCGGCGGCGCTCCGAACGACGCGCTCGACGTGCCTGAAGGCGACGGCACCTTCCTCAACACGCGCGAGTGGAAGTACGCCGCGTTCTTCAATCGCGTGAAGCAGGGCGTGAGCGCGAAGTGGGATCCGAACGGGCGGCTTCGTCACCGCAGCGAGGGCCTCGGCATCGCGACGCGGATCACCGTGATGAGCGTCACCCTCAAGCCCGATGGAAGTCTGGCTGATCTCTTCGTCGCGCAGAGCAGCGGGGTCGACGTGCTCGACGCTGAGGCGATGAGCGCGTTCGAGAAAGCGGCTCCGTTCGCGAACCCGCCGCCCGGCCTCGTCGAGCAGGGCTTCATCAGGTTCACGTTCGGCTTTCACGTCTCGCAGGACGGGCTTTCGATACCGAGGCCATTCCGGTTCCAGTGAGCGAAGTGAGCTGTTCAGGTTTCGCCGCGCGGCAGGCTGCACTAGAAAACCACCGTGCCCCCGCCCAGCGACCAAGTCGGAATGACCCGGCACTGCAGGGCCTGTCGCAAGCCGAGGTCCGCCTTGCTGGCCGTCTGCCCTGAAGACGGCACGGCGCTTTCAGACGCGCCCGTCGAGCTGTCTCCTCAAGACGAGCGTTCCATCTCCATCGATGTCAGCACCCATTCTCCGATCCAGGCCCCGCGAGCCTCCGAGAGCGACGAAACGCTCGCACCAGGGACGAGGGTGGGTGAGTACATCGTCGAAGAGGTCATCGGCTCGGGCGGAGGCGGGACGGTCTACCGCGCGGCACACGCCGACATCGGCAAACGCGTCGCGATCAAGGTCATTCATCGCAACCTTGCGCAGTCGGCGACGGCGGTGGGGCGGTTCTTCGATGAGGCTCGCACGGTCAACGCGATCAACCACCCGTCGCTGGTCGACATCTTCTCGGTCGGAAGGCTCCCCGACGAACGCCCGTTCCTGGTGATGGAGCTGCTCCCGGGTCGCCCCTTGTCGGCCGCGTTGCGCCAGGGGGCGCTGACGATGCCCGAGAAGCTTCGAATCGTCGATCAGGTGTGCGTCGCGCTCGACGCGGCCCACGGCAAGAATGTCATTCACCGCGATCTCAAGCCCGACAACATCTTCCTGGTCGCCGAGGGCAATGGCCTGCGCGTGAAGCTCCTCGACTTCGGCGTCGCCAAGCTCCTGGAGCCGGGGTCCGGGCAGAATCGCGAGAACACCCGCACGGGCGTCGTGCTGGGGACTCCGGTGTACATGTCGCCAGAGCAGATCCTCGGCGATCAGCTCGGCCCTCCCGCTGACGTCTACGCGCTCGGGGTCGTGCTCTACCGCCTCTTCACCGGTCGTCCGCCCTTCCTCGCCGACACGACCGTCGAGCTGTTCATGCAGCACATCCAGAAGGCACCTCCGCTTCCCGATGAGCTGAGCCCACTCGTGCCGCTCCGGCTGTCACGGCTGATGCACCAGATGCTCGCGAAGAACCCGGTGAACCGCCCCACGTTGACGGCGGTGCGAGCGGCCGCTCTCGCCACGCTGCTCCCCAACAGCAAGCTGGCGAGTGTGCTGGCCCCGATCCCGTCGCGTGCGTCGACGCAGCCCCGCCCCCCGGCCGGCCCCGGAGAGGCCTCTGCACCCGAATCGGGGAACTTTGCCGTCTGGGCCATTGGCGGTGCGCTCGTGTTGACCGCGGCGATCGCCTGGCAGCTCAGCCGATCGCCCGAGGTGCGAAGCCCCACACAGAACCCTCCGGCGGGGCAGGGCTCCGTGCCGCCGCCACAGGACGATCCTCCGACCCAACCAGCGCCCGCCATGGCCCGTCTCGAATTGACGGTCGTACCCTCGAACGCCGAGGTGCGTTTCGATCAGCAGCGGGTGGCGACGTCTTCCGGAGTCGCGATCATCTATGGAGCGCCTGATCGTTCGTATTCGCTCAGGGTGACTGCGCCCGGGTTCATCTCGCGGACAGAGCAGCTGCGTTTCATCCGTTTCGAACGTCGCGCGCTCGCCGTGAGTCTCGAACCTGAGGCGTCGCCCGCCCCCGTTCATCGACCGAAGCCAGGCGTGCGGGGCAAGCCGAAGCAGAACAAAGAACTCATTGATCCGTTCTGAGCCTCTGGGCAGGCTCGAAGCCCATGCCTCTGCGCCTGACACTCGCGGTCGCATGCCTCGTCTCGGCGGTCGGTTTCGCTGAGCCAGCGAACACCGCGAAGGCCCGCGAGCTCTTCAAACAGGCACGGGAACGGTACGAAGCCGGTGCGTACGGCGAGTCGACGGTTCTCTTCCAGCAGAGCTACGAGATCTCGAAGGCGCCGGGGCTGCTCTTCAACCTCGGCCAGGCCTGGCGCAAACTCGGAGACTGCGGCGCCGCGCTGAAGAGCTATCGGGCCTTCGTCGACGCAGACCCGCGGGCGGCGAACGCCAACGAAGCGCGGGAGCTCGCGGGGGCGATGGAGCGGTGCCAACAAGAGAAGGCGATTCAGGCACCCGTTCCGCAGCCATCGTCGTCACCGTCAGACAGCCCTGCCGAGCTGGTGTCTCTGGTCGCTCCACCGCCGCCGCCACCTTCGCCATGGCTGACTGCCGCCGCGATCTCGCTGGACGCCCTGGGGCTGGCTGCGGTCGCCACAGGCGCCGGGTTGTCATGGAGCGCGCAGGCGAGGTCGAGCGAGCTCGAGCAGTTCTACGCCGCTGGCGGGGTGTGGACTGCCGACCGTGCGACTGCCGAACGCCTCGGGCAGCGGGAGTCGTTCGTGGGTGCCATCGTGCTCATCTCTGGCGTCGCGGTCGCCCTCGTCGGTGTGGTGGTCACGATCATCCGCCTCGTCGCCGACGGACCCTCGGCGCCATGAGGACCGCGCGCTGCGGGCTGCTGTCATTCTGGGTGCTGCTCGGTCCTGGCTGCTTCACGGCGGCGGCCCCCGAGTGCGCTGTCAGCTGCGGCGAAGGCGGGCTCTGCCCCTCTGGGCTCTCGTGCGCTGAAGACGGCTTCTGTCACGCGCCCGGCACCCCGTTGTGCAGGTGCCTGAACTGCAAGGACGCGGGCGAACCCGAGGACGCGGGGCCTGTCGAGCCAGTGGTGTACAGGCCTGTCTGCGACGCGGGCTGGTGTCGGGCCTACCCACCCTTTCTCGGTGGCGTTCGTGGGTTCTTCGAGAGCGCTGGCGACCGAGTGCTCGCAGCCGATGAGGGCGTCTTTCGCTGGGTCGACGGCACCTGGACGCTGGTTCTTTCCGAACCTCGGCTGACGGCAATGACGGCTCGGTCGGTTGATGACGTCTGGGCTTTCGGGACAGGCGTGACTCGGCTGAACCGAGGGCGGGTGACCGTCACGAGCCTGCCTGGAGAACCACTCAGCGCGGTGCTGTCTCAGGCAGATGTGGTGCTGCTCACGCGCGATGGCGGTGTCTTCAGAGCATCGGTCCCCGGGTCCTGGTCTTTCATGGCACTCCCGATGCCGCTGAGCTCTCCGATCGTCGTCGCGAGCGAGGCCTCGACGTTCATCGCAGACCTGCAGACCTTCAACCGGGTGAGACTGTTGAGCCGCGTTGCCGATCAGTGGCTGACGTCGACGGTGTCCGTCCCAGGTTCAACGAGTCCATTCGTGCGTGCCAGTGCGGTCGGACCCTCGGTCGTCCTGAGCAACGCTGACGCTGTATTCCGCATCACTCCGGGGGGCGCGCGCCGTCTGGGCCCGGCATTGCCGGTGTCCGCGCGCCTGGGCTCGAACGTCTGGTCCGTCGACCAGCTTGGCCGGCTCGTTGAAGTCACCGACAGTGAGGTCATTCCCCGCGCTCCGCTCTCGGTCGACGCGCGTGACGTGGTGATGTCTGGCAATGGGTTGCGGGCTCCATTCCGACCCTTCGACGGTGAGTCTGGGCTCTGGCTGAGTCTGGCCAACCAACTGTGGCGAATCGACTCGTCGGGAGCGGTGGCGAGTTTTGGCGCGGCCTTCACGGACGGCATCATTGGAGGCGAGGATGACGGCGCGGCGACGAGCGTTGTGGCAGGTGGTTCGATGTTCGATCTCTCGGCGAAGCCACCAGCTCGACGGGACGATCTGCCTCGCACGATTCGGGCGCTCGAGGTGACTGGCGGTGTGGCGGTTGCCGTTGCCGAGGAGGGGATCTTCCAGAGGAACGGGCCACGGTGGCAGGTCGTGCTGCTCAGGTCGGGCCTGAGCGCGGTCGCCACCAATGGTGACACCATCGCCGCGGCGGGCCCTGGGGTCGTCTCGCTCCGCCGCGATGGAGGCTGGCTCACCGCACCGCTGCCAGAGGACGGTGGCACGTCGGCGGTGACGGTGACGGTCTCTGCTGGGGGCGACGTGTTCGCGGCGAATGGTGATTCGGTGTTCGTCTTCGACGGTGGTGTCATGGAGCCTGTCTTCTCGGTGAGTCCGCAGATCGTCGTCGACCTCGCCTCAGATGCGCGGGGCACCGTGGCCCTCACGAGATCGGGGCTGCTGTGCAACGTCACCCTCGGGACCTGCGACCTCATCGGAACCGGAATCGCGGGCCGTCTCTGGCCGCTCGCAGCTCGTGGACTTGGGGTGACGAATGCAACGCCCGGCTGGCTCGAGCTCTCGACGACGGGTGAGCAGAAGAGGGTTTCGGCGCCCTTCATTCCGCTCGCCCTGTGGGTGACGAGAGACGGAGGCGTGGCTGCCGGGACGGCGAACGGCTCTGTTTTTCAGCCCGAGTGACCCGCTGAGTTGTTCATGTCCGACGCGAGCCGAAGCACGGTGGCCCACCAGGGCAGCGTCGCGGCCGTCTCGTCTTTCCCATCGCGACGCACCAGCAGCCCCTGCGGTGACAGCACGGCCCAGGCGAGCGCCTTGCCCAGGGCGGGCTCGACCGCCGCCATCGTCGACTCGTCTTCGGCGCTGAAGGCGTGCGGCCCGAGGGGATGACTGTGCACCACGAGCTCGATCTCGCCGCGATGGCGCCACAGGGCCTCCCACCGTGCGCGGGAGTCGGGCAGGGCGAGCGCCGAGTCACCGGCGTCGCTCCAGAGCACCGCGTCACCACGGCCGATCAGGAAGAAGACCTCTCGACTCATGGCCACCTCAAGATGACGAGGGCTCCCGTATCCATCGCTTCGCGAATCACGCCGATCAACGACTCGAGGGTGACGAGATCGTCGCGAGGCGGGTGCCCGAGACAGATGCCCGAGTCGATCACCTGCAGCGTGGTGCCGTCGACGATCGAGATGAAGCGCTCGCCGTCGTAGCGGAACACCACCTCGAGCTGATCGCCGCGCAACCGACGGAGCGTCTCGAGCTGAGCGCCGGCCGCAGCGAGAGCGTCTTCGGCGCGCTCCTCCACGGTGCCTTGCGGACGATTCCGTCGGCCGAGATCTCGCACCGCGTGATCGGCCTGCCGGGCCCTCAGCGCCTCTCGTTGCGCGGCGACGTCTTCGGCGAGCAGCTCGTGCTGACGACGGCGGGCGAGCTCTGCCAGCTCTCGTTGCGCGAGCTCGCGTTCGGCCTCGAGCGCGCGGAGCACCTCTTCGGCCTTCGGGACGCCGTGTTCGCCGATGGGGCCCAGCGCCAGCCGGACCTCTTGCGGGGCGAAGCGCACGTCGAGCTCGCGCGACACGCGCTCGAGCACGGCCAGCCCGTACGCCGCGCGCAACGGCGCCGGCACTCCCTTCACGTCGTGGAGCGCCTTTCGTTCTCCGAGCGCTTGCCTCACCGCGCCCTCGGCTTCGCTCTCGAACTCGAGCGTGTCGAAGAGCAACGCCGTCGGGCTCCACCGCCGCGCGACGATCGGGCTGAACGCGGGCGGCTCTTCTTCGGGCAGCAGCTCCACGGGCTCGACGACGCCACCGTCGCGAAAAAGCCGATCGCCACGGAGCCACCCACGCACCTTCGGGAGGTCCGACAGCGCGGGTGGGTCGACTGGCTCCTTCACCGTCGCCTTCCGCCCGTTCACCTCGAAGCGGTACCAGCCCACCTTCTCGGGAGCCTTGCCGTCGAGACGGAGCCGGCGATCCCTCGCGTCGACGTCGCGCCCACCCAACCACGGCAGGGTCAGCGACTCGGTCTTCGCGAGGAACCGCCGGTAGTCGACCATCGTTAGCCCTTCACCTCGAGCAGCGGCGTGCGCATGACTCGCTCCACCCAGCCCTGCTGTGGAGACGCGCCCACGGCCACCGGTGCATCGAGCAACGCCTTGAGCACGCGCGTCACCTGGTAGGGATCGTCGAACGAGGCGACGTTGACCTCGCTGAACGGCACCTTGAGCTGCGCCGCCGCCGACCGCACCGTGTTGCCGCGCGCGCCATGGCCTGCGACCGAGACCATCATGGCGAGCGCCGCAGGCACGTAGGCGAGGTCGCGGAAGACGCGCGCGAACTGATCGCCCGCCTCGCCGGCCTCGTCTCCCACCACGATCACCACCAGCCGCGCCGAGTCGGGGAACCGCACGCCCGCGCCATGGAGCGCCCGCACCGCCGCCGCGTGGGTGGTGCCGCCGCTCGCCTTGATCGACGCGAGCATGTGCTTCACGGCTGCGCTGTTCGCGGCCTTGGGGATCAGCACCGTGCCCACCGTGTCGAAGGTCGCGATGTGCACCTTCTCCATCGGGAAGCCGGCGAGGATCTTCGTCAGCGCGTCCTTCGACTGCTCGATCGCGCCCTCCATCGAGCCCGACTTGTCGATGAGGAACATCACGCGCACGTCGACGTCCTTCGTCGCCTCGGTGACGGCCTTCTTCGTCGCGACGTCGGCCGCCTCGACGAGCTTCTCCTTGATGGCCTGCGAGCGGACGTTCTTCGCGATGTTCAGCGAGCGCTGATCGGTCGACTCGGCGATCGCCTTCTCCCACCGCGTGCGGATCTCGGCGTCAGCCATGAGGCCGAGGGACTCGAGGGTGGGGGTGAGAATGCGCAGGTCGCGATCGGACAGCGACGGCACCAGCGTCGCCATGATGGCAGGCGTGAGGCCCACGTCCTTCGGGAGCCGGCCCACCACCTCCTTGTACGAGAGGCGCTGCGTCTCGATCGCCTCGCAGATCTCGACCTCGGACAGCCCGTCGAAGCGGTCCTTCTTCTCGAGCTTGATGGTGCCGCTCAAGCCCACCTCGCGATGGCCGGCCGCCGCCTGCTTCTGCTTCCAGCCGAGCACCTCGAAGAAGCGCTGCGACTTCGGCTTGTAGCCAGCCTTGCGCGCGATGGCCTTGATGGTCTCCTTGAAGCCGGCCTTCACCAGGCCCTCGAGAAGCTGCGGGTTCGCCTCGCGGTACTCGAGCCACTTCTGCGCGGCGCGCTTCCAACGGCCCAGCGGCGCCTTCTTCGACGCCGGGTCACCGAAGCCGGCCTTGCGGTTGAGCTTCGAGATCTCGTCGGTCTCGAGCAGCTCGGCGACGCGCAGCACGGCCTTGGGCGTCATCATGCGCTGCGACTTCTTCTCGTAGAACAGCAGCATCGCCTCACCGATGCGGCGGAAGTCGTCGTCGACGAACGCGACCGAGCCGTCGTCGTCCTTCACGGGCTGGCCCGAGCGGTTCTGGACGAGCATGAGCGCCGACGCCGCGACCTTCAGATCGCGCCAGTCGGTCTCCTTGAGCGCGTAGCTCGCGAAGTGGGCGAAGAGATCGTGGTTGAGCGCGTAGATTTCGAGCAGCCGCGTGTAGAGGCGCTCGGCAGCCGTCACGTGCAGGCCGGGGCGGATCTCCTTCGCGCCACGCGGAAGCGCCGTGCCCTTCTTCGGCTTCATCTGCCAGGAGCCGGCGACCTCGATGCCGGGTCGGTTGTGCCAGAGGTGGGCAGAGCTCGAGAGGATGAGATCGAGGAGCTTCTCAGCGGGGCCCATCTGGGCCTCAGGGAGCGGGTTGCGGGCGTTGGCCATGATGAAGTCTATGACTTCAGTCGAGGCTGTCACTGACGGGGTGATGTCACCTGAAGGCCGCGAGGAACGAGGAGCCTCGTCACGCCGTCGAGCGCGGCGTTGACGGCGAGCGCCATGACGGCCGAGGGCACCGCTCCGAGCAACACCAGCCGCAGATCGTTGAGCGAGAGGCCGGTGATGATGAGCGATCCGTAGCCGCCCGCACCGATGAGGGCCGCGATGGTGGCGGTGCCGACGTTGGTGACGGCCGAGAGCTGAATGCCGTTCAAGATCGCGACCGACGCGAGCGGGAACTCGATGGTCTTCAGCTTCTGGAGCGGCGAGAGCCCAAGCACCTCGGCCATCTCGAGCAGCGCGGGGTCGATCGACTCGAGCCCCGTCACGACGCCGCGGACGATGGGCAGGAGCCCGTACAGGAAGAGCGCCGCCAGCGCCGAGCCTGCACCCACGCCGAAGACGGGCATCAACAGGCAGAGCAGGGCGATGGATGGAATCGTCTGGAGCACTCCGGTCAGGCCCATCACCAGCTGTCGCAGCCGACGGCGCCGCGCGGCGAGGAGCCCGAGCGGAACGCCGAACACGATCGAGAGAGCCAGACCTGAGAGCACCAGCAGCAGGTGCTCGATCGTCAGCCGGCCCAGCTTCGAGCCCGTCGTCTCGGGGACGGTGGTCTGTGTCGCCGTTCCTCCGTTCATGGTGGCGAGCACGTCGTGGGCGATCGTCGAGATCGGCTCTCGCTTGAGCTGTGCACGCCCGTTGAGCTCGATCATCTTCGCGTCGGACAGCGTGCCGCCGAGACGCTGGAGCGCCGCCCAGCTCTTCGGAAACCGCTCGGAGAAATTCGACCGCGCGAGCGCGAGGCCTTCGTAGCGGGCGAACACGGCGAGATCGTCTTCCAGCACCACCAGGTCCTGCTGCGCGATGATCGCGTCGGTCGTGTAGACGTCCGTGACGTCGATCGCTCCTTCGTTCATCGCCGCGTACGCCACGACGTGGTCCATCGGTCGCGCAGAGGCGGTGAGGCCGTAGCGGCGTTGCACCGCCGGCCAGCCGAAGTCGCCGGCGAAGAACTCCGGGCTGAAGCCTGCGCGCAGCGTCGTCACGCTTCGGAGCTGCGAGATCGTCGTCACGCCCAGCCGCTTCGCCGTCGCGCGCGTGAGTCCGAACCCGTACGTGTTGTTGAAGCCCAACCCCGGGCCGACGAGGTAGCCCTTCGCCTCGGTTCGCCGTTTGAGCTCGTCGAACGCCGTCACCGTGGGGTCCTTCAACACCACGTGCGCGAGCGTGCCGCTGTACTCGGGGAAGAGATCGATCGCCCCCGAGTCGAGCGCGGCGAAGACGATCGCCGTGCCTCCGAGCGCGAAGCGGCGCTCGACCGTGGCTTCTCCGGTGGCCTCGATGGTCTGCGCGAACAACTCGCCCAGCACCTGGCCCTCGACGTCCATCTTCGAGCCGACCACGATCGTCGCGGCCGCCGTGAGCGAGAGAAGGGTGGACGCGATCATGGCGAGAGCCGATGCAGGCTGCGCTGCGATGCGAGGAAGCGCGAGACGAAGTCCGAAGCGGGGTGCTCCAGCAGCGCCGAGACCGGGCCGTGTTGAACGACGCGGCCTTCGTTCATCAGCGTCACGGTGTCGGCGAACCAGGCCGCTTCAGCCAGATCGTGCGTGACGAACACCACCGTCTTCTTCGTGGTCGAGAACAGCGCCTTGAGCTCCGTCTGCAGCTCTGCACGGAGCATGGGGTCGACCGCACCCAACGGCTCGTCGAGGAGCAGGATCGGCGGGTCGAGCGCGAGCGCCCGGGCCAGCGAGACGCGCTGCCGTTGACCGCCGCTGAGCTCGGCGGGAAGTCGTTCCACCAGGTCCGTCGAAAGCCCGACACGCGTGAGCAGCGACTCGAGTGACAGTGGGAGCGTGCGGTGGTGTGCGGTCGCCGCCAGCTCGATGTTCCGGCGCACCGAGAGATGGGGAAAGAGACCGCCGCTCTGAACGACGTAGCCGATCGTCGTCGCCAGACTCGAGCGCGGAACCGACCCGACGGACTTCGCCCCGACCTGCGCCGTCCCTGCGCTGACGGGGACCAACCCGAGCAACACCCGCAGGATCGTCGACTTGCCGCAGCCGCTCGGCCCCAGCAGTACGTGCGTCTGCCCGGTTGCGAGGCGCAGGTCGACGTCGCGGAGCACGACGGCTCCACCGAGCCGCACGTCGACGCCGCGGAGCTCGATCGCCGGAGGGGCCGTCACGTCGCGTCTGGGTCGCCGTCGAAGTAGCCGGTCTGCGTGTCCTTCTTGAAGATGAAGCGTTGGGCGTTCGGGAACGTGCCGACCGAGCTGGCCACCTTTCCCGTGTCTGGGTACTCGACGACGTCGACGCCCTTGCCGACCGAGAGGCCGAGGTAGACGAGGTCAGCCGTGCTGTCGTTGATGAGCTGATGGGCCGGGCCGCCGGGCTCGAACGAGACGAAGTCTCCGGGTCCGATCGCCGTCAGGCCTTCCGGCGTGCGGACCTTCGCGGTGCCCGACACGACGTAGAGCGCCTCTTCAGTGATGTGGTGCGCGTGGAAGGGGAACGACTTCTTTCCAGGCGGCAGGCGCCACAGGCTCGCCCCGAGCGCCGAGCTCGTCAGCGGCTTTCGTTGGTTCTCGTACGCGCCCTGTTTCATCGCGTCCGTCCACGGGGTGTCGTTGGTCTTCACGATCTTCATCTGAGCTCCGGCAACGAGGGTGTGCGCGCGATCTGCCACGAGGCTATGCAGCGGTCATCATGAACGCTCCGGTGCCGAAGCTGACCCAACTGTCGAACTGCGCAGGCTGTGCCGCCAAGCTGCGCCCCGATGTGCTCCACGACGTGCTGCGCGGCATCTCGAACACGAAGGTGAAGGCCGCGTTGGTGGGCTTCGAGACGAGCGACGACGCCGCGGTGTACCAGCTGAGATCGGATCTCGCGGTGGTCGAGACCGTCGACTTCTTCCCTCCGGTGCTCGACGACCCGTTTGCGTACGGGCAGATCGCCGCCGCCAACGCGATGAGTGACATCTGGGCGATGGGCGCGACGCCGATCTTCGCCCTCAACATCGTCGCGTTCCCGAAAGAGCTCCCGATCGAGATCCTCCACGAGATCCTCGCGGGCGGCGCGTCGAAGGCGAAGGAGGCCGGCATTCCCATTCTCGGCGGCCACTCCATTCAGTCGCCGGAGCCGAAGTACGGCATGGCGGTGACGGGCACGATTCACCCGAAGAAGATCCTCACCAACGCCGGCGGCAAGGCGGGTGACGTGCTCATTCTCACCAAGCCGATCGGAACCGGGATCGCGACCACGGCGCTCAAGCGTGGGCTGGCCTCGAAGGCGCTGATCACACGGGTCACGAAGCAGATGGCGACGCTCAACAAGGCCGCGGGCGAGGTGTTCGCGAGCGGGAAGTTCAAGGTCAACGCGCTCACCGACGTGACGGGGTTCGGTCTGCTGGGCCACGGACTCGAGCTCGCCAGAGGCGCGAAGCTGCGCGCAGTGATCGAGCTGGAGCGCGTGCCGTTGCTGCCCGAGATCGCGTCGCTCGCGGAGCAGGGCGTCGTGCCGGGTGGAACGAAGACCAACCTCGAGCACGCCCAGAAGGGCGTCACCTTTCCCGAGGGGCTGCCCGAGGCCATCAAGCAGGTGCTCGCCGATGCGCAGACCAACGGTGGCTTGCTTGCCTGCGTGCCCGCGAAGGACGCGACGAAAGCGCTCAAGCTGCTCGCGTCGAAGAAGGTCGAGGCCTGGCCGATCGGGTGGCTGGAGAAGGGCAAGCCCGGGCTGACGATCGCCTGAGACTGCTTACTCGTAAGACATGTTCCGCTGCCCTTCGTGTGGTGCCTTCAATCGTGTCTCCGCTGGCCACGCCGGCGTTCCGACCTGTGGCCGATGCAAGAAGGACCTCGACACCTCGGGCGCGCCGCAAGAGGTCGACGCTGACGGCTACGCGAGGGCGGTGGCGTCGTCTCCAGTCCCCGTGTTGGTCGACTTCTGGGCGCCGTGGTGTGGGCCGTGCCGTATGGCCGCGCCGATCCTCGATCAGGTGGGCCGGCAGAAGGCTGGAGCGCTCGTGGTGCTGAAGGTGAACACCGACGAACACCCGCAGCCGTCCGCGCAGCTGGGCATTCGCGGCATTCCGACCTTCGTCGTCTTCAAGGGTGGGCGTGAAGCGGCGCGGCAGTCGGGCGTGTTGCCAGCACCGCAGATGGCACAGTGGGTCGAGTCGCAGTCAGCGTGACGAGACGTCTTTCGCCGGTGACTGCGTCGTCTGCGCGCGGCTCTTCTCTGCGTGTTGTGCCAGCGCGTCGATCTGCGGCGTCAGCTCCTTCACGAAGGTCTTCGCCGAGCCGTCGGTGATGCCAGTCGTCGCGCAGAACGCCGCGTAGCGCTTCATCAGGCCCGCGTACTCGATCATGCCAGCGCGGTAGTCCTCGACCGACGCGGCCACTGTCGCCATCGGCGTCTCGTAGTCCTCCATCAACCGCGTCGCGTAGATGGCCTCTGACGCTTCGCGCTCGGCGACGCTCCCGTGCTTCGCGCTCCGGGCCGCTTCGATGCGGCGGCGCGTGGCCTCGAGTCCCTGCCTCGTCCGCTCGGCCTGCTTGCGGCTCTTCTCGAAGCCCCGGCGCGCACCTTCGAGCTTTGGCAACGACGACGCGAAGGCGAGCTGGAGGCGGCCATTCGTGCAGGTCGCGAACTCCGACTGCGCTGACGAGACGGCGGCCTTCGCTTCGGACAGGGACGACGCGGCCGCGCGGTAGCGGGCGAGTGGAGCTTGTGCAGCAGCGACTGAGGCGATGAAGACGAAGGGCAGGGCGAAGCGAGTCATGGTGTCGAGGCTCCCGGGAGGTGCCGCCTGGTGCGGCGCGGCGCTCCAGTGCAGGCCCGGTGCCAGAAGTTGCGCTCTCGGGCCGCGAGTTCGTCGAGGGTGACGGGCCTCACTGCGACGTGTCGCTGCGGAGTCGGCCCGTGGCTCGGCGAGGACGGTCGGCGACTGGAGCGCCTCTCGAAGGCACGTCATACTCGCCACCGTGAGAGCGCTGCTCCTGTCGGGCCTCGTCGCGACGGCATCGCTGGCCGGGCCCGTCATCGTGATCGACCCGGGCCATGGCGGCGCGCAGGACGGCGCCTCGTCAGCCGCCGGGCTGCTCGAGAAGAACCTGGCTTTGAGCATCGCGAAGAAACTCAAAGCGAAGCTCGAGGCCGATCTCGAAGCGAAGGTGAAGCTGACCCGAGACGGCGACGCGCGGCTCCACCTCGACGAGCGCGTGATGGTCGCCAACCGGCAGCGGCCCGATCTCTTCGTGTCGATTCACGCCAACTCGATGCCGACCGCGACCCAGCGCCGCGTCAACGAGGGCATCGAGACGTATTTCCTGTCGGCAGCGGCCAGCGGTGAAGACGCGAAGAAGGTGGCGGCGCGCGAGAACGCCGAGGCCCGGCAGCAGGCGAAAGGCCCGTCGTCCGACACGCTCGCTTTCATCCTCGCCGACCTGCAGAAGTCCGAGGCACACCACGACTCGTCCCGCCTCGCCTACTCGGTGCACGAGTCGTTGATCGCCGGCACCGGAGCCCAGGACCGCGGCGTTCAGCAGGCGCCGTTCTACGTGCTGATGGGCCTCGAGGCGCCGGCGGTGTTGATCGAGGTCGGCTTCGTGTCGCACCCGAAAGAGGGCGCGCGGCTGGGCGAGGCGAAGTACCAGGAGCAAGTGGCCGAGAGCATCGCGTCGGGCATCAAGGCCTTCCTCGCGCAGGTCGACGCTCGCGAGCGTAAACGGAGCGAAGGCGTCGTCCCCGCGCCAGAAGCAGGGAAGTAGCGCGTCGCATCGGGACGGAAGACCGTGTAGAGCGCGCGCCATGCGCTCCTACAGCCGCGGCTCCCTCGAGACCCGCCCCGTCACTCTCAGCCCAGGCGTCAACAAGCACGCCGAGGGCAGTTGCCAGGTCGAGTTCGGCGACACGAAGGTCCTCGTCACCTGTTCCGTCGAAGAGCGCGTGCCGCCGCACGTGTTCGGCACTGGCGCCGGCTGGGTGACGGCCGAGTACGGCATGCTCCCGCGCTCGACGCACGATCGCAGCCCGCGTGAAGCCGCCAAGGGCAAGCAGGGTGGCCGCACGCTCGAGATTCAGCGCCTCATCGGCCGCTCGCTGCGTGCCTGCGTCGATCCCAAGCAGCTCGGTGTTCGCACCTTCACCCTCGACTGCGACGTCATTCAGGCTGACGGCGGCACGCGCACTGCGTCGATCACCGGCGCCTACGTCGCGCTCGTCATGGCGATGAAGAAGCTCAACGCGTCGGGCAAGCTGTCGAAGATGCCGGTCGTCTCGCCCGTCGCGGCCATCAGTGTCGGCATCGTCAAGGGCACCGTCTCGGTCGATCTCGACTACGTCGAAGACAGCTCGGCCGAGGTCGATCTCAACATCGTCGGTCTCGAGGGCGGCAAGCTCGTCGAGGTGCAGGGCACGGCAGAGAACGGGTCGTTCGATCGCGCGAAGCTCGACGCGATGCTCGACGCAGGCACCGCCGCCATCAACAAGCTCATCGAGGCGCAGCGCCGCGTCCTGGGATGAAGGACCTCGTCTTCGCCACCTCGAACAAGGGCAAGCTCGTCGAGCTGCAGGGCCTCGTCGGCGAGGGCGTGAAGATCGCGTCGCTGGCCGACTATCCACAGCTGGGTGAGATCCCCGAGACGGCTGACACCTTCGAAGGCAACTCGGAGCTGAAGGCCCGCGCGGTGGCGATGGCCACAGGCCGATGGGCGCTGGCTGACGACTCGGGGCTGGTGGTGGACGCGCTGAGTGGACGGCCGGGCGTGTACTCGGCGCGCTATGCACCGACCGACGCCGAGCGCATCGCGAAGCTGCTGGCCGAGCTCGGGGGCGTGGACGACGTGAAGCGGACCGCGCGGTTCGTCTGCTCCTTGTGCCTGTGCAGCCCCACAGGAGAGGTCGTCTTCACGCGGGGCACCTGCGAAGGCCGCATCGGCCACGCTCCACGGGGCGCGCATGGGTTCGGGTACGATCCCATCTTCGAGCTCCCTGACGGCCACACGCTCGCGGAGCTCACGCACGATCAGAAATCGGGCCTCTCTCATCGGGGCCACGCGTTTCGCCTGATGGTGCCTGAGCTGAAAGCCCGCCTCGGCGCTTAACGCTTCGCTGCTGACGTCGCAGTGGCGAACAGGTCTTGCTGCTCCGGATCGAGCCCGAGCACTCGGCGAACCGGCGCGTAGCTGCGGCGATGAAAGGGCAGGGCGCCGTACTTCTCGAGCGCCGCGAGGTGCACCGGCGTCGGGTAGCCCTTGTGCGCTTCGAAGCCGTACTCGGGGTGCTGCTTCGCAAGTTCGTTCATGTGCCGATCGCGCGTCGTCTTGGCGAGAATCGCTCCGGCTGCGATCGACAGGCTCTGTGCGTCGCCCTTGATGATGCCCTGCTGCGGCTGGGGGACTCCGGGCACCCGGCGCGCGTCGACGAGCAGGTAGTCGGGCACGACCTTCAGGCCTTCGACCGCACGGCGCATCGCCAGCAGGCCCGCCTGGTAGATGTTGATGGTGTCGATCTCTTCGTGGCTCGCCCAGCCCGTGGCCCACGCGATCGCGTCACGCTTCACGGCCTCGGCCAGCATGTCCCGCGTCGACTCCTCGAGGATCTTCTTGGAGTCGTCGAGGCCGCGCAGCTTGTAGCCAAGCGGGAGGATTGCGGCGCCTGCCACGACCGGTCCCGCGCACGGCCCGGCACCCGCTTCGTCGACGCCTGCGATCAGCTTGAAGCCCTGCGCCCACAGCTCGTTCTCGAACTTGAGCATGTGCCGCAGCCGCTGGCCTTCGGAGCGATTGCCGGCCTGCCGTGACTTGATCGCCTTCGCCAGCGCGAGCGCTCCGGCACGACCATCGGCCTCGAGCGTCGACAGCAACGACGACGGCACCGCCGCGCCATCGCGCAAGTACTTCTGCCGCAGCTCGCCGAGCGACGCCTTCTTCGACATGAACGGTCAGCGCTGCAGCTGCAGGCGCAGATCGCGGGGCTCGACGATCGAACCGGAGCACTCGCTCGGCGTGAAGGTGAAACGGCCGGGGTTCGAGGTGAGGCCGTTGAAGGTCGCCGTCACCGTCACGGGGCCGTCGCCAACCACCTTGCCGTCGATCAGCGCGATGCCCCGGTTGTCCGTCTTGCCGGTCGACTTCTTCGACATCGTGGTGTCGTTGATCGCCGTCACGTCGGCGCCAGCGACCGCCATGCCGCTGAGATCGATCACCTCGACGGGCCAGGTCGTCGAGAACGTGTCGCAGTTGACGCGAATTCGCCCACCATCAGCCTCGACGTTGCCGGGGTCGATGCAGCCAAGCAGCGCGACGGACACCACCAGAGTCAGAGCGAAACGCATGACCGCGGCACCTACACCCGGCTGGATGCGGGGGCAACGGTTGTGCACACGAGCAGTATCGAGCAGTAGCACCGCCCCTCGAGCCCTGTTACTTGCGTCGTTCGCCCGCTCGTCACAATGAACGCACCAACCTCCAAGCTTCCACCCGACGACGGCCTCTGGCTCAAGAGCCTCCGAGACGACGTCGTTCCCACGATCTTCAAGAAGGGCCGGCAGTGCGCCGAGGCGCGTCGCGTCTCGACTCTGGCCCGCACGGAGACCGGAATTGCAGCGCGTGTCGCTGGCACCGAAGGGCAGAAGTACGAGGTGCAGGTCGCTCCGGCTGAAGACGGAAAGATCGAGTCGACCTGCACGTGCGAGGTGTGGGGCAAAGAGGGCCCGCACTGCGAACACGTCATCGCCGCCGCGCTCATCTACCTCACGCGCATTCGCGCCGCGCAGAACGCCGCGCCGCTCGAGACGGCGTCCGAGACGCCGCAGACCACCGACGAAGACGAAGGTGGCGAGGCTGCCTCTCCGCTCGCCAACGAGCGCCAGGCCCCTGAGTCGTCGGAGCCCGTCGGCGTGCCCACCGTCGCCAAGCTCGAGAACTGGCTTGGCCTCTCGGCGCTGCCTGATCTCGAGTTCGTCTACCGCATCACGCCGACCAACGCGCAGTCCGGCGGCAGGGTCTGGGTGGTCGAGGCGCGGCGCTCCGATCAGCAGGCCAAAGGGCCCGTTCACGTCAAACGTCTGCTCTCGGCTGGCGCGCGCATCACGCCCGCCGACGAGCGCGTGTTCCAGGACCTCGGTCGTCACGAGATCCGCTTCGACTCCAAGATCGTGCTCGGCGATGACGACATGGCCGACCTGCTCGAGGTGATGAAGAACCGGCGCGTCGTCTATCGCGGCACCGCGCTCGTCTTCGGCTCCGAGCCGGCCCGCCCCGTCATCAAGTTGAGCAACAAGCCCGATGGCGCGATCGCGCGCGTCGACGTGGCGCTGCCCGATGGCACCACGCTGCAGCTCAAAGAGGTCATCGTGCTCTGCGGCCGCCGTACGTGGGTCATCGCGGGCCAGAACGCACACGTCCTCGAGCCCGACTTCCCGCCGCGCATGCTGCGCAAGTGGATGCTCGAGCCGCAGATGTCGTTCCCGCCGTCGCAGCTCGATCGCACGCTGTCGTTCTTCGCGGCCCACCTGCCGCGGTACCGCCTCTCGCTGCAGGCCGACGGCATCGACGTCGACGACACCTCGGAGCCTGGCTTCATCGTCACCCTCGAGGGCCGCGCCGACTACGTGAAGGCGCAGCTCGCCGCGCGGTATGGGCAGGCCGTCACCGTGCCGGTCTCTCCGTCGGCGAAGTACCTGGGCTACGCGAGCGGCGGGGCTGGTGATGCCCGCAAGCTCTTCCTGCGGCGCGACGAACTCGAGCGCACCGCCGGCAAGCACCTCGTCGACGCTGGCCTTCGTTACGACGACGCCACCAGCTCCTACGAGGCGCTGGGCGACAAGGCGATCGACTTCTGGACCAACGGACGCACCAGCCTGCCGAAGGCCTGGGAGGTCTTCGCTGCGGCGCCCCCGAAGCTCCGCATGCGCGCCAAGCTGCGCCCGCGCATTCGCGTGAACATGTCGTCGGTCAACTGGTTCGATCTCGAGGCCGAGTTCGTCAGTGAAGATCAGTCGGTCGATCTTGGCGCCGTGCGCATGTTCCTCGAGTCGGGGCGCAAGTTCATTGCGCTCAAAGACGGCTCGTTCGCCGAGGTCGATCTCGCCGAGCTCAAAGCCGCTGCGACGCTGCTCGAAGAGGCCGGCGCCATGCCGGGCAAGAAGACGACGAAGCTGCCGCTCTTCCACGCGACCGCGCTCGATCTGCTCGCCACCCTGGGCGACGTCGAGGTCGAAGCGAAGGCCAAGCGCGCCATCGCCGAGCTCAAAGAGATCGACGGCATTCCGCCGGTGAAGTCGCCTGACGGGCTCACCGCGACCTTGCGCCACTACCAGGAGGCCGGGCTCTCGTGGCTCTGGTTCCTCTTCCGTCACGGCCTCTCGGGCGTGCTCGCCGACGACATGGGCCTCGGCAAGACGGTGCAGGCCCTGTCGCTGTTGCTCAAGGTGAAGCAGGAGCACGGCAGCAAGCCGGTGCTCGTCGTCGCGCCGACCTCGGTGCTGCCGAACTGGGAGCGTGAGATCGAGCGCTTCGTGCCTTCGTTGTCCCGCTTCACGTGGCACGGCGCCGATCGCAAAGAGAACATCGGCATGCTGGAGAAGGTCGACGTCGTGCTGACGAGCTACTCGCTCATCCGCCGCGACATCGAGCAGCTCAAGCTGGTGAAGTTCCGCACCGTCATTCTCGACGAGGCGCAGAACATCAAGAACGCCGACTCGGCCACCGCGCAGGCGTGCAAGACGATCGACGCCGACAGCCGCGTGGCCCTCACCGGCACCCCGCTCGAGAACCGCCTGTCTGAGCTCTGGAGCATCTTCGACTTCCTGATGCCCGGCTTCCTCGGCAGCGCCGACGCCTTCAACGAGCGTTTCGAGCACCCGATCATGGTGCAGGGCGACATGGAGACGCGCGAGCGCCTCAAGCGCCGCATTCACCCGTTCATTCTTCGCCGCCTCAAGACCGAGGTCGCCAAGGATCTGCCGCCCAAGACCGAGGTCGTCACCTGGGTCGACATGGAGCCGGGCCAGCAGGCGCTGTACCGCGAGGTGCTGCAGGAGACGAAGCGCAAGGTCTACGATCAGATCGAGAAGCAGGGCTTCAACAAGTCACGCATCTCGATCCTCTCGGCCCTCATGAAGCTGCGGCAGGTCTGCTGCGATCCCCGGCTGCTGAAGCTGCCGCCCGGTACTCAGCTGCCGCCGTCGGCCAAGCTGGAGCGCTTCGGAGAGCTCGTCGACGAGCTCGTTCGTGAAGGCCACCGCGCGCTGATCTTCAGCCAGTTCACCGAGATGCTCGAGCTGCTCAAGGAGCAGGCTGACGCGAAGAAGCTCGGGTACCTCTACCTCGACGGTCGCACCAAGGACCGCATGGGCAAGGTCGACGCGTTCAACGCGCCTGACGGGCCGCCCATCTTCTTCATCTCGCTCAAAGCAGGCGGCACGGGTCTCAACCTCACCGCGGCCGACTACGTCATTCACTACGATCCGTGGTGGAACCCGGCCGTCGAAGATCAGGCGACCGACCGCACCCACCGCATCGGCCAGACGCGCTCGGTGTTCAGCTACAAGCTGATCACCCGCAACACCGTCGAAGAGAAGATCCTCGCGCTGCAGCAGCGCAAGCGCGAGCTGGCGGCAGGCGTGCTGGGCACCGACTCCGACGTGGGCAAGGCGTTGACCGAACGCGACGTCGAAGATCTCTTCAAGATGGAGGAGTGACGCGCCGCTCCTGCATCGCCCACCCGAGCGAGCAGAAGCCGACCGCCGAGCCGAGCCCGGCGATCGCAAAAGCCCACGATGGGGCCAGCGCAGAGCCCACCGCGGCGACCGCGATGGGGATGGCGACGAAGACGCCTTGTCGGTTGAACACCGCCGACGAGATGGACCAGTTCGCCGCGGTCAGCACCAGGTAGATCGTCATCGCCGAGCGCACTGGAATCTCGAGCCACCACGCAAACAGCCAGAGGCTGATGCTGCTCCACGCGCTGACCCGTAGGCCCATGGCGATCTGCCGCTGTGCCCGGTTCTGCACCGAGCGGCTCATCATCAACGAATACAGCTCGCTCGAGAGCAGAGGGGCTCCGAAGACCACCGCCGCCAGCGCCGTCGTCGGAACGAAGAGGCCTGCATTGGCCGCCAGCTGGGCCGCCAACGAGCCAAGGCCCACGAAGAGTCCGAACGCGATCGAGAACCGGCGCTTTCCGGTGAGCGCGAGGTCGATCTCGCGATCTCGGGCATCCCGCTCGAGCTCGCTCAGCCTCGCGTTGCGCTGCCGCTGACGGGCCTCGGCGCCTTCCACCGCGGCGAGGAGCTCCGCAGGCTTGTCGTTCATCTGCGACAGCAGAATTCGCGCGGCGCGTGGGTCGTCTCGCACCAGCTCATGGCGCGCCATCAACGCCAGCGCCCGCTGGAGCCCATCCCGCGCGCCCTCGAACTCAGGCCACAACCGCCGCACCTGCTCGAAGGCGAACCGGCACTCGGTGAAGATCGAGTGGGCCTCGAGGCCGAGCAGCGACACCGTGGCCGGAGACGTCTCGATCACTGCGGCGCGCTCCAGCTGCGCGAGCCGCTGCCGAGCCTGGTCGAAGAGCTCGAGGGCTTCACGGTGCTGCAGGAACCGGGTGATCGCCTCTTTGAAGTCGAACACCGTCTGAAAGCGCGCCTGCGGCAGCCTCGCCATCGCCCGCTGACAGATCGAGGCGAGCTCGGACGGCACGGGGCGAGAATAGAGCGGAGGATCGTTGGCGCGCGGGTGGCTTGGTTCAGCCTGCTGCAGTCCGAGCAGCGGCGGCTTGCCCTCGAGGATCTCGTAGAGCGACGCACCGAGCAGGTAGACGTCGGTGGTGACGCCGAGCTTCGAGGGCTCGTCTGCGGCCATCTCGGGCGCCATGTAGGCGGGCGTTCCACCGAAGGTCGCCGAGCTCGCGAGCGGGAGCACCTGGTCTTCCACCAGCGAGACCGCGAGGCCCCAGTCGACGAGGTAGACCTCTCCGAAGCGGCCGAGCAGCACGTTCGACGGCTTGATGTCGCGATGGAGCACGCCGCGATCGTGCGCGAACGCCACCGCGTCACAGACCCGCGACAGCACCTCGAGGTGCTCGACGAGCGTGCGGCCGGCTTCGATCGCCTCACTCCAGGGCGTGCCTTCGACGCGCTTCATCGCGAAGAAGGGCGCTCCCGTCGCGGTGGTGGCGAGCAGATGCACCGGCACGATGTTGGGGTGCTCCAGCCGCCCCGTGACGATCGCCTCGCGGAGCAGCGGCGTCGGATCTCCGTGTGGATCACGCAGGAACTTCGCCGCGACGGGCCGATCGAGCGCGGTCTGCCGAGCACTCATCACCTGGCCCATGCCGCCGACGCCGATGGTCTCGCCCAGCTCGAAGTCGGCCGACGGCGAAGGCTCGTTCTCGACACGAACGACGGGCAGCGACGCGCCGCGCTCCTCGTCTCCCGGCATCGGGTGTGGCCCCGAGGGCGAGGTCGTCGTCTGGCCCTGGCGCAGGCTGTCGAGCAGGTCCTTCACGGCCCAATCATCGCCGCAGACGCAGCGTTCGTCTCGTTGAACGACGTCCGGTTGTCTCAGCGCAACAGGCTGGGGTTTGCTCGACCCGTGCTCGAGGCCGGCCACGTTCAAACGCAGCGGCTGGTGCGCGAGTACCTCGAGAAACGTCGCTTCATGGAAGCCATGGTCGTCGCGAAGATGGGCCTCGCGCGATTCCCGACGATGCTGGGTTTCAGGCTCGTGCTCGCCGAAACCTACGTGCTCGACGGCAGGCCCGGTCGCGCGCGGGAGCAGCTCGAAGCGGCCCTCGCGAGCACCCCGGCGGCGCGCGCGTACTCGAGGCGATCGGGAGGCTCTAGATGCTCAACCGCAGCAGCACGCCGGCCTGACCGATCGACGCCGCGAAGCTCGCCGCCGAGGGAATCTGCGCCTTGAGCTCATCGGGAATCTGGAACCGCAGCTCGCCGCCCTTCTGTCCGTAGAACAGCGAGCCGAACACCTGCACGTTCAAGTACGTCAGCACCCGGAACGTGACGTCGAGCCGCACCAGTCCCGAGATGTCGTTGAGGTTGAGCAGGTTCGTCGCGCTGATGCTGATCCACGGGAACTCGGGAATGCCAGGCGCCGACGCGATCAGCGCGAGGTAGTGGCGGCCCGCGTAGAGGGGGATCTGCTGCACGGGATCTGGCGTGAGCCGGTAGACGCCCTGCGCGATGAACAAACCGGCCTGGTACTCCACCGGGTTCGAGTAGCCGGCCGGGTTGTAGAAGTACTCGGCCGCGAGCACGCCGAAGTTCTTGTCGGTGTAGTTGAACTGCCACGACAGCCCGCCCGAGACCTGCGCGTACACCCCGGTGCCGCGACCGATGTTGACGTCGAACTTCGAGAGCTCGTCCGCGTACGCCGCGATGAAGTCTTCGCCTCCCAGGGCGTTGCGGAGCCCGGCCGTCTGCGCGGCGTCGATGAACGACTGAAACTTCGTGTCCTTCGGCGCGCGGGTGATCACGAAGTCTCGCCCGTCACGCAGCGCCACCTCGCCGTAGACGTCGAACGGGCCGATCGGCAACGACACGTCGGCGGCGTAGCGGGGCCGTCGTCCGTTCTGCCACACCGCGCCGATGCCCAGCTCGGCCTGCCACACCACGAACTGGGCGCGCAGGGCTCCACCGACGTTGCCGAGCGTGAGCTGGTTGTTGCCGGTGCCGATGTTGTCGAAGAGCCCGTAGCCGTAGAAGTTCCAGCCCAGCTTCTCGATCGGCACGTGCACCTTCACCATGTTCACGCCGAGCCGCACGTCGAACGGGTTGAACGGGTCGCGCGGCTGCGAGTTCAGGAAGTCAGTCGGGTACCAGATGCGCGACGTGCCCCAGCGCACCTTCTGGCGGCCGATGGTCAGGTACACCGTGCGCGCGATGTCGAAGTTGAGCCAGAGCTGATCGAGCGCCACGGTCGGGTTCTGCGCGGTCGAGCTGGTGAGGCCGATGCTGCTCACGCCGGGGAGCGAGACCGAGCCCATCGTCATGTCGGTCATCGTCGAGGTGGTGGTGGTCGACGCCGCGGCAGGCCGGGAGGGATCGTACTGAAGCCGTGCCACCGCGTAGGCGCGCAGCCGATCAGTCGGCCGCCCGTCCATGTACGCCTCGAGCAACATCGGCAGGCTGACGGGTTCTTTCGCCGCCTCTTTGCCCTCTTGAAAGAGCACCTGCCCGAACATGTTCAGGTTGGCGCCGAGCTTGAGCGAGTCAGACTTCGCTTCGTCGGTGTCGAACTTGCTCTTGCTGGTGCCGCTGAGCTCGGTGAGGTCGCGGCTGTCGCCGCCGTCTGGCGTGAGCGAAGGCTGGGTCGGCGCGTCGGAGCCGCCTCCGAACATCGCGTCCTCCATCGCGCTCCCGGCGTCCACCGCGCTCGCGGGCGCGTCGGATCCAAACAGGTCGGCTTCGTTCGGTCGGTCCTGCGCGAGCGCCAGCGCCGGCGTCAGCCAGCACGCCAGCCATGCGATTCTCGACGGCGTCATGATGAAGTCCCTCAGCGGCTCTTCGACTCGAGCCACGCCTTGGTGAACATGTTCTGGTCGAGCTCGTGCAGGTCGACCGTCTTGAAGAGCACCAGCGTCGAGTTCGACTTCTCGATCTCGTCGAAGATGCGGATCTCACCGGGGAACCACAGCTCGGCCTTCTTCGTCTCTGAGAAGAGCTTCTGCCACTTCGGATAGTAGGACGTGCGCGCCAGCTTTCCCGAGAGCGCGAACTCCTGCCGCTTGAGGATGTTGTGCGTCGTCTTGTCGACCCACAGCTTGAGCACCGGGTAGGCGACGTCGATGTTTGGCTTCACCTTGAGATCGATCACGATCGTCTCGAACTTGCCGAGCTTCTCTTCGGCGACGAACGAGGGGTCGAACTCGTCGGCCAGGCGTGACTCGTCGAAGTCGGAGCGCCGGGTGTTGGTGCCACCGACGCGCTCACGCTCCGTGGTGCGATCCCACTTCCCGGTGCCGGGGTCGTACGTCCACAGGTTCTTGTCGAGGCGCAAGATGCCCTTGCCCTCTTCGCTCTTGGGCTTGGCGAACAGGAGCATCAGCTTGTCGTCGGCGTCGCGGCGATAGACGACCATCTCGCGCACGACGTCGGCTTTGTCCTTCTCCTTCTGCTCCAGGTACAGCAGCGCCTTGTAGTCGCCGCCGTTGCGCTGCCGATCGTCGATCTCGGTGAGGATCTTGACGAGCTCGGACTGCTCCATCGCGAGCGACGGCTTCGCGACCGACAGCGTGATCAGGACGATGAGTGAGACGAGGAATGAACGCATCGGTTACCCCACGTGAGACATCGCAGAGATCGGCTTGAGCCGAGCCGCGAGGAATGACGGAATCAGCGAGATCAACGTGATCACGCTGGTGATGAAGATGATGGCGAAGACGATCCACCCGGCGGTCGGCGCGACGATCAACTTCTCGCTCATGAGCACCAACTGCGCGCCCTTGGGCAGCTTGATCGCCGCGTTGTTCAGCAAGAAGGACGCGAGCCCGCCGATGACGACGCCTGCCGTCGTGCCCATGATGCCGAGCAGAAAACCCTCGGTGACGAACATGGCGAGCACGCTTCGACGCTGCATGCCGACCGCGCGGAGCGTGCCGATCTCACGCGTGCGCTCGCGAATCGAGATCCACATCACGTTCATGATGCCGACGCCGATGATCACGGTGAGCACGAAGATCACCGTCGTCGCGGCCACGGTGAGAATGGTGACGAACCACTGCACGAAGCTGGTCTCGTCTTCCCAGTTGGTGATGTCGAGCTTCTGCCCGGTCCACGACTCTCGGTTCACGCCATCGAACTTCGTGAAGAAGGGCCGTGGATCATTGTCCATGATCTCGAAGCCCTCGGCCGCGAACGCCTTGCGAAGACTCTCCTGCACCGCGCGCACCTTCGAGATGTCCTTGATGTAGATCTGCAGCGCGCCCGTCGTCTCGTCGTTGAGCTGGTAGAGCTGACGCAAGCCCGTGTCGCTCATGTACGTGTTCCAGCTCGAGAGCATGCCGATGTTGGCGGCGATGGCGACGACCGTGACGTCGATGGTGTTGTTGGTGCCTTTGAACGTCGGCGCCGAGAACGTGAGCTTGTCGCCCACCTTCACGTCGAGCTTCTTGGCCTGCTCTTCGAAGAGGAGGAGCCCGTCGGGCTGCTTGAGCCCCTCGAGCGAGCCTTCCTTCAGCTGAACGACCTTCACGAACCCGGGCTCGTTGACGATGTCGATGCCTCCGATGCCGACCTGCATCGAGCCCGTGTCGCTGATGAGCTTGGCCCACCCACGCCCGCGCTGGACGACGTAGTCGAGGTCCTTCACGTCGCGCTGAACGATGTCGCGCAGCTTCTGGTACTGCGTCACGACGGGCGCGGACGAGCTCGCGGTCGACTTGTAGAAGCCCGCGACGTTCACGTGCCCGCTCATGAGCGTGGTCGCCGAGACGAGCAGCGTCGTCTTCATGCCGACGTAGATGCCGGCGAGCGAGACGAGCAGGGCGGTCACCACGGCGATCGCCGCGCCCAGCAGCGAGGTGCGAATACGGTGCTGAAAGAGGCTGCGCACCGCGATCAGCCAGAGCATGGGGTCGAAGATCGTCATGGGCTCACTCGTCCGACTGCATCGCGCGCAAGGGTGAGACCCGGGTCGCGATCATGGCCGGGAAGAGGGTGGAGATGAGGGTCACGAGGAGAATGATGATCATCGCGACGACCAGGTTCATGCTCGAGAGCTGCGGGAGCAGCTTCGGCCCCGAGAAGAAGAAGTAGGCCACGTCGTTCGGCGCCGGAATGCCGCGCTCGTGCAGCCAGGCCATCACGCCACTGCCGAGCAGAATGCCGACGCCACCGAAGAGCACCCCGAGCACGACGGACTCGGTGAGCACCATCGTGAGGATCAACGATCGCTGCGCGCCGATCGCCCGCATGGTGCCGATCGTCTGGGTGCGCTGCATGGTCGCCATCATCATCGCGTTGTTGATGATGACCATCGCGATGCCGAAGATGAACAACACCGCGAGGAAGAGGACGCCGCGGAAGAACGTGATGATCTGCCCGAGAATGCCCGACGCCTGCTGCCACGAGACTGCTTTGATCGAGAGGTTCTTCTCTTCCGAGACGCGGTTGATCGCCGCGATCGTCTCGGTGAGCTTCGTCGGGTCCTTCACCATGACCGCCGCGTTGAGAATGACGCCTCCGTTGATCTCCGAGTCCGTGTAGACGCGCTTGACCAGGTCGTCTTCACGCAGCCGCCGGCCGACGCCCGTGAACGACTTCTCCTCGTCGATGATGCCCGCGGTCGCCTCGGCGACGATGGTGTTGCCTTCGCCGAACAGCGCGTCTTCGGCGCTCTCGCGAGAGACCGTCTTCGCGCCCGTGTCCCGCTGAAGCTGTTTGAGCTCCTCGGCCTTGTCGGCCGTGAGGTAGCCGTAGAGATCGCGAAAGCTCATCAGGTCCATCAGGCTCGTGTTTCCTGCCAGCGGTGACTTCTCGAGGCCCGTGAACGAGAACGTGCCGTACACCCTGACGTTCACCGCTTGAATCGCTCCGCCGCGCGTGAAGGCCTTGATGGTGAGCGTGTCGCCGACGCGCACCTTGTAGAGTTCGACCATCGGCGCGAGCTCTTTGTAGAAGTACTGGTGACGGGCCTCGAGGTTCTCGTCCGTGGTGTCGAAGAAGGTCGAGAGCAGGGTGGTGAGATCGGGCTCGGTGCTGCTGAGGAAGGCCTGGAGCTTCTTCGTCGCCTCGGCCGTCTTGAGGTCGTCCATCTGGAGCACGATGTCGCGCGTCTGCGAGCGGTTCTCTTTCACGAAGCGCTTGAGCTCGTCATCGTCGGCGATGAGCCGGCCGATCGCCTTCGCGTCGCGCAGCTTGTCGAGCCGGCGCGCGTTCTTCAGCTTCATCTGGTCTTCGTAGAAGAGCTTGGCGACGAGGAAGCCGCGCTGGCCCTTCGGCACCGGAGTGCCGTCGACGATCTGCATGCGATCGAACGAGTTCTGGAAGCGGTCGAGATCGGTGCCCAGGTAGCGCAGGAACATCAGCTGCGCGTCGGTCACCTGCGGCGCGATCTTGTTCTCGAGGAACTCGAGCGACCCCATCGCGTCCTTGTCGAAGTCGTCCCAGAACGCGTCCTGTGCGACCTTCGTGAGCGAGGCGACGACGTCGGCGTCGATCGCCTGGTCTTTCAGAATCGCGACCGCCTTCTTCTGATCGGCCTCGAGCACCTTGATCATCTGGCGCACGTGCCGGCGCGTCGACGTGATGCGGGTGTCGAGCTCTTCGCGCGTGAGCCCCTTCAGGCGTGGATCGTCGAGCTGGCCGTCTCGGGCCTTGTAGAGGTTGCGCAGCCGCTCGAGGGTGATGTCGACGATGTTGCCGGCCGTGATCAGCGCGCCAGAAGAGCCCATCGGCACGACCTCTTTGACGTTCTCGACCCGCTCGACCGCTTCCTTGATGCGGGGGAACTCGGTCACCGCAGAGAGATCGGGGTCGCCGCCCATGCCACCGAAGAGGGACAGCTCGTCCTTCGACTTCGACGAGTAGATTTGAATGTGCCCGGCCACCGAGCCGATAACCGAGCGGGCCATCGAGTCGTTGAGGCTGTCGAGCAGCCCTCCGACCACGACGAAGAGGAACGTCCCCGCGAGGATGAGCCCTCCGATGATCAGGTTGACCGGGCTGGCGAGCAGGTTTCGCCAGGCGATCTGAATCAACATCGCCAGACGGCTCATCAGACCCTCGCTTCTTCCGGAGCGGCCTCGCCGAGAGAGAGGGCGTGCGCCACCGCGTCCTTCGCGCTCTCGCGCGCGAGCACCTTGCCGTCCGCCAGCCGGATCACCGCGTTCGCGTGCTGCATGACCTTGTGGTCGTGCGTCGAGAAGATGAACGTCGTGCCCTTCTTCTGGTTGAGCTCCTTCATCAGGTCGATGATCTGGTTGCCCGTCGCCGAATCCAGATTGGCCGTGGGCTCGTCAGCGAGCACCAGCAGGGGATCGGTCACGAGCGCGCGCGCGACGGCCACTCGCTGACGCTGACCGCCCGACAGCTCACTGGGCCGGTGCTTGGCGTGCGTGTGGAGCCCGACCTGCTCGAGCAGGCTCATCACGCGATCGCGCCGCTCCTTCGAGCCGAGCTTGCGCTGGAGCAGCAGGGGGAACTCCACGTTCTGGAACACGTTGAGGACCGCCACCAGGTTGAAGGACTGGAAGATGAAGCCGATGGTGTTGAGCCGCAGATCCGTCAGCTCGCGCTCGGTGAGCTTCGCGGTGTCCTTCCCCGCGACCTCGACGACGCCGCGGGTGGCCGTGTCGACGCAGCCGATCAGGTTGAGGAGCGTCGTCTTGCCGGAGCCTGAAGGTCCGGCGATCGACAGGAACTCGCCCTTCATCACCTCGAGCGAGACTCCACGCAGCGCTTGCACGACCGTGGTGCCCAGCTCGTACTCCTTCACCACGTCGCGGATCGAGACAATCGAGTTCATGCGCCGTTCCGTAGCGCAGCCAGTTGGCTGCCGCATGAAGAAACCTGAAGAGTCCAACGAAGAAGCACGAAGCAAAGTCGCTCGTTGATGGACCCCTCCGATTCCTCTAGCGTTCACGCGTCTTTGGGAGGGCGCACTGATGTCGCTGGATGAAGAAGCCATCGCTGAGAAGCTCGCTGAGCTCGAGCCTGCATGGGCTGGGCGGCCCAACGTCTTCACCCGCGAGATCGCCGCGAAAGATGTCGAGTCGATCGCGGCTCGCCTCGGCGACAGCCTGCCCGCCGTTCGTGGAGACGCTGCGGAAGCGCTCGGTCAGCTCAAGTCGCTCTCCGCGCTTCCGAAGCTCAAGGCGATGCTTCAAGACGCCGATCCGAACGCGCGGCGCTCGGCCGCCATCGCGCTGGCCTCGCTTGGAAACGAAGAGATCGCGAAGGAGTTCGTCAAGAACCTCCTCGACGCCAGCGCGAAGGTCGTCGCTGGCGCGGCGACGGCGCTCGGGCTCTCTCGCTACAAGGCGGCTGTTCCATATCTCCTGAAGGCGTACCGCACCGAGCACCCGCGCGTGGCTGCGGCCGTCGCCACCGCGCTTGGCCAGCTTGGCGATCGGCAGGCTGTTCCCTGGTTGGTGACCGCGATGAAGACCGGCCTCGCGCCCGTCGAAGCTGCCGCCGCGCTCGGAGAGCTGAGCGACCCGGCCGCGACTCGCCCTCTCTGCGATGCCCTCGGTCACGAGCTCCCTGCGCTTCGCGCCGCGGCAGCCCGCTCACTCGGCCGCCTCGCTCAGGGAGGGAGCATCGACTTCGTCCTCAAGGACCAGGCGCTCGCTTCGCTCCACAAGCTCACCGCAGACGCCGATGAACGGGTCCGGTTCTGCGCCGCGCTCGCGCTGGCAGGGTTCGGAGACCCCGTCGGCAAGAAACAGCTTACCCACCTCCTCGCCACCTGATTTCAACCCGGAGACTCACCATGGCCGCCCGCCGCAACGAAGAGCCCGCCCGTCAGCCGATGCCCCAGCCCGAGTACCCCGTCATCGCCACCTTCGTCGACGCAGCCCAGACGGCCGACGTCGAAGCCCTGTTTGGCGACATCCGCGAAGGCCTCGCCGGGCTGAAAGGGCCGAAGGCGGAACAGGCCAAGAAAGTTTCCAAAGCCATCGAGCGCACCGAGGAGTTGATGTCTCACCTGCTCCAAGTGCGCGAAAAGATTGCGTCCGACCGCAAGGGGAAGCGCTGAAGGGCAGGGGCTCGCAACTCACGATGCGATTGTTCGAAAATGAGAGCACAGGGCAGCGCTAGCAGGTGCTGGCGGAAACGAGACCCTGACACATCACGCAGTCCCAGGAGGATTCCCCATGGCTGTCAACCGCATTGACTCGACTCCCGCTCGTATCTCCACCAACTTCACCGTCTCGAAGCAGTCGCAGGGCGTCGATTTCGGCCAGCGCATGCAGGCTGGTCTCGCCAACGCTGGCGGCGCGCTCGCTTCAGGTGTCGGTCTGCTCGGCAACGCCGTTCCCGGCGCCGGCATCGTCTCGGCCGCCATCTCGTCGGTCTCGAACCACATCGGCGGCCCGTCGTCGGGCGCCTACGCCTCGACCGGTATGGTCAACGTCAGCGGCGGCACGGGCATCAACACCACCGTCGGTGGTGGCGGCGGCTCGGTCGTCTCGGGTGGCGGCGCGTCGGCTCCGAACTTCGGCGCTGGCGTCTCGTCGAACGACGTCGGCATGGGCAACCAGGCCATCTCGGGCATGAGCGGCGAGATGAGCAACATGCTCAAGCTGCAGTACCAGATGCAGCGCGAGAACATGACCTACACCTCGATCTCGAACGTCATGAAGGGCAAGCACGACACTGTGAAGAACACCATTCAGAACGCCCGCTAAGCCACGTTTTCTGAAGCAGTGCTCACCGAGGGCGACCGGAAACGGTCGCCCTTTGTGCTATTCAGGGGCCTCGGTTCCTCACCCGAAAGGACAGCGCCCTCATGGCCGAGACGAAGTCAGACATCGCCGGCAGTATTCTCCCCGTCTCCAAGCATCAGGCGATGCTCATGCTCGAGTCGGTGTACCTGTGGATGGACCTCGGCAAGTTCGATCACGCGCGTGAGGTCGCCAATGGTGCGGCCGCGCTGATGCCGAAGACCAAGCAGGTGCAGTTCGCACTCGGCACCATCGAGTTCAACCAGCAGAAGTACGACAAGGCGCTCCAGGCGTTCCGTGCGGCGCAGCGGCTCGACCCGAAGAGCGCGCTGGCGCGTGCCCACTGCGCCGAGGCCCTCATCTTCATGACGAAGACGGGCGAGGCCCTCAAGGAACTGCAGAGCGCACGCGATCTCGAAGATGACGGCGGCGTTCCCGAGTTCGCCTATCGCCTCACCGTGTTCGCGGGCATCGGCGAGGTCGAGCGCGCGCTCAAAGAGACCAACGACAAGAAGCGCGCTGAACGATTCGAGCTGGCGATCAGGGCGTATCAACTCGCGTCGAAGTTCGAGCCCGATCGCGCAGAGCCCCGCATTCGTCTGGGCGAGGTCTACGTCCTGACCGGGAAGAACGCCGAGGCGAAGGCCGCGGTCGACGCAGGTCTCAGGCTGTCCCCGAGTGACGAAGAGAAGGCACTCGCGGACAAGCTGCTCGAGATCGCTGGCGGCAAGGTGAAGGAAGCCCCGAAGAAGCGTTAGGCTTCTTCGAATCGAGGAGCACATGTCCGTTCGTGGCGTTGGTCGTGGTGGCAAGGCAGGTGGCGCAGGCCGTGCGGGCGCTGCCGGCGGCGCGAGCGGACCTGCCAAGGCTGGCGGCGCGTTCGGCTCGAAGGTCGATCGAACCGAGTCGCTGGTCGGCCCGTCCGGGCTGGTCGGCTCCTCGAACGTCGGCGCGACCGCCGCGACCAACCCCGTCGTCGCGCAGGCGCTCGACATCGCCCGGCAGATGAAGACCGGCCAGATCAAGAGTCGCGACGAGGCGACCAAGAAGCTCGTGCAGGACATCTTGCGAGACAAGGTCCGCACCCAGTCAAAACACCTCACTGAGAAGATCGTCGAGCAGCTCAAAGACGATCCCCGCCTGGCGCAGACGCTCGAACGTCTGTGGACCAAGGCTGAGCAAGAGGAGTAACGGCCTTTGCCTCTCGCGGAACCCAAGGCGCAGATCCTGGAGAAGTACGGCGCCTACGTTCGGTCGCTGGCGGCCCAGGTGCGCAAGCAGTTCAACTCCCAGTTCGAGATGGAGGAGCTCGTCGCGTGGGGCCAGGTCGGCCTGCTGGAGGCTGCGGAGCGCTTCGATGCCCGCGTGGGCGCGAACTTTCTGACGTTCGCCCACTACCGCATCAAGGGCGCGATCTACGACGGCCTGCGGAAGATGGGCGTGTTGAAGGGCGGGGCCGCCGGCGGTGAGCGCGCGAACGCCTACCTCGGCAACCTGTCCGATCGCGAAGGCGGCGGCGGGGGCTTCGAGGACGAGGTGGAGCGCATCTCGAGCGCCGTCACTGGTCTCGCCATGGTGTTCGGCACCAGCCTCGACGGCGCCGATGCGATGCAGATGTCAGATGATGTGCTCCCTGCCGACGAGCGCATTCAGCTGGAGCAGATGCGGCGCCGCGTGCGCTCAGCCATCGAGAAGCTCCCGGAAAAAGAGCGAAAACTGCTCCAGGGCTACTATTTTCAGAACAAGACCCTCGAAGAGGCTGGCGCTGAGATCGGCCAGTCGAAGAGCTGGGCCAGTCGCCTGCATGCACGGGCGGTTGAACGACTGAAGCAACTTCTCGAAGATGAAGACGACAACGAACCTGTAGACGTCCTGAGGAGGCAACACCATGGCGGGTCCACTGGCAGGAATCTCGGCGGCGCAAATCGCCCAGCAGAAGCTTCCCCAGCAGCAGGTGTCCCAGCAGGCCAAGGCGGGGCCAAGCTCGTTCGACAAGGCGATGAAGAGCCAGGGCGTCGACCAGGGGCAGAAACCCCAACAGGTCCAGGCCACTCAGCAGGTCCAGCACGCCGATAAGGCGCGGCAGGTCGAGCAGGCCGGCAAGATCGAGAAGTCGAGCCTGAACAAGGTCTCCGACAAGATGACCTCGAAGGGCATGGATCCTGTCGCCCAGAAGTCCGAGGTCAACAAGGGCACTGGCCTCCTGAAGGGCCTCGTCGCCAACATGGAGAAGGGCCAGGCGTCGATCGACAAGCTCATCAACGGCGGGCTCAACGGCGCGAACTTCTCGAACACCCAGATGCTCTCGATGCAGGCCGGCATGTACAAGTACACGCAGGAGCTCGAGCTCGTCGGCAAGGTCGTCGAGAAGGCCACCAGCGGCCTGAAGGACACGCTCAAGACGCAGGTCTAAGCCTCGTCCCAGTCGCTCATGCAGGTGTGAAGGGCAGTCACCCCGCGGTGGCTGCCCTTTTTCCTTTTCAGCCGTAGTAGGGTTCGCGCCGCATGCCTCGGCCCTTCTTTCGTGTCGTTCTGGTTCTCGCAGGCCTCGCTCTCGCTGGTTGCACGGTCGAACTGCAGCACGACCTGCCCGAAGACGATGCCAATGAGATCTACGTCCTGCTGCAGTTCCACGGCATCAGCGCCTCCAAGATGAAGGAGGAGGGCGGCAACGAGCCCCGGTACATCATCAGCGTGCCCAAGCAGGACGTCGCGGCTGCCGCCCAGCTGCTCAAGGATCACTCGCTGCCGCGCCCCAAGGCCGACGGCCTGGCGATCTTCAAGAAGATGAAGGGCATGATCCCCACCCAGACGGAGGAGCGCGCGATGTTCATCGAAGCGCTCGCCGGCGAAGTGTCGAACACGCTCAACCGCATTCCCAACGTCCTCGAAGCGAGGACGATCGTGATGATCCCCGAGGTGAACGATCTCACCCAGCCCGAGAAGCGGCCCCAGCCGTCGGCCTCGGTCTTCATCAAGTTCACGCCCGAGGATGGGAAAGCGCCCGTGACGCCGAGTGAGGTGCAGGAGTTCGTCGCCAACTCGGTCAGCGAAATGAAGAAGGAGAACGTCAAGGTGCTGATGGTCGAGGCCAAGGCGGTCTCGACGGGCGACTTCGATCCGTCACGGCAGCCTCAGTCGGTGCTGGGACTACGAATGGAGAAAGCCAGCGCCGACACGTTCAAGGTGATGGTGGCGATCAACGCGCTCCTGTTCATCGCGCTGGCTGGTGTCGCCGCCTTCCTCGTCATTCGGAAGCCGAGCGGCGGTGGCAACGGGCGTCCGACGCGCGCGAAGACCCAGGAAGGCTGACCGCAGGGTCGGATCGGGTGACGAGTGGAACAGTTCTTCGCGTCACTCTCGAAGCGGCAGACGATGCTGTTGCTCACGTCGCTCGCGTTCGGCGGGTCCGACGCCATCGGCTCCTTTGGGCACCTGGCGCCTGAAGAAGAAGAGCTGCTCAAACACCGCGCGCAGAACCTGCTGCAGATTCCCCGCGACAAACGCATTCCCCTGGTGATCCAGGAGATCAAACGCATCGTCACGATGCGCCGGCGTCAGCTCGCGAACGCCGACCCCAAGCGGCTGGCCGCGCTCCTGTCGAAGGAGCGGACGTCGCTCGTCGAGGTGGTGCTGCGCGCGTTGCCGTCGGAGCTGGCCGATGCCTGTCGCGCAGAGCTGGGGCCGCGGCCAACGGTCAAGCTCGGACGCGACGTTCGGCCCGACATCCTCTCGATCGTTCGCTGGAAGCTGGAAGAGGGCCTCAAGCAGGGCGCGCCCCAGGTCGGCACGTTCCGCTTCACCGATCTGCTGATGATGCCGCAGCGCGAGGTCATCTCGATCTGCGATCGGATGGGAGCCCGTGTGCTGGCCACGGCGGTCGCGGGCCTGAACGACGCCGATCGTGACGCGCTCTTCGCGAAGCTGCCACCTGATCAGCGAGCCCTGGCAGCCAAGGCCGCCGAAGCTGGTCGTGCCCGGAGACTGTCGGAAGCCGACGCGAAGACGGTGCTCGAGATCCACTCCGCCATCGAGACCCCCTCGACTGGCATGCGCTCGGCTGGTGCGCAGCGCGTGATGCGGGCCGCCGTCGCGCAGTCGCCCGAGTTTGCGCAGCGCCTCGTCGAGCGACACCTCGGCGGCGAGTTGGGCAAGGTGATGCAGCGGTGGCTGCGCGAAGAGAAGAACAAACCCGTCAAAGGCGACGGTGGTCGCCTCGACATCGTCGAGCAGATCGAGCGGCTCGCGCAGAAGGGCGTGATCGATCGCCCGCTCCGCCTGCCGCCGCCGATGAAACCGCCGGGGATGCCTGGGCCGCCGGTGTTGCAGACCGTGCAGCCCACGAGCGCGCCGCCAGTCAGGCGAAGCAGCTCGAGTCCGCTGCCCCCGGTGAAGCCGCCCGAGCCCGCGCCCGAACCGAGAGCCCCTCGCCGGCCCGAAGGCCAGAGCCCCGCTGGTGCGCGCCGCGACCCGATCGCCGAGCGGAACGCGCGAAGGGCCGGCGTCGCCTCGTCACGCCCTCCGCCTGCCTCGAACTCCGGCCAGAGCCCGGAGCAGAGCCGAAGCTCGAACGACCCTTCTTCATCGGGGCTCCGACGCATCATGCGCGACGGCAAGCCCCTGTCTCGCGACCCCTCCGAGACGGTGTTGCCCCCGAAGGCGCCCCGACGGGCCATGACGTCGCCCGCGGTTCAGGAAGTGCCGAAGCGACGTGAACGCGCGCCTGATGGCAGCCCGCTGGTGAAGGGGCCCTCAGGGCGTGGACCGGGCGGACGTTCGGGCTAGAGTCATTCGTGAATGGAAGACGAACGTCGGCCGCCGTCGCGAGTGTTGGGCAAGGTCATCAAGAGCGACAGTGGCGAGCACGGTCCCGTCGCTGAAAAGCCCATGCTCCCGCCTCCGCGGCGAGGCGGGGTCGTCAACGCCGAGGAGTACGAGGCCATGACGACCGCAAAGCAGATCGTCGCCGAGGCGCAGCGGAAGGCCGAAGAGATCAAGACCGAGGCCCTGCGCTTCAAGGAAGAGGTCTTCTCGAAGGCGCGTGACGAGGCCAAAGCCGACGTGCAGGCCCGTGCAGCCGAAGAGCTGGCCAGAGCCAAGATGCAGGCCGGGCAGATCGTCGCCGACGCCGAGAAGGACGTACTCGAGCTGGCGCTGAAGATGTCGGCCAAGATCATCGGGCGGGATCTCGAGCGCGATCCACAGGTGGTGCTCGAGATCTGCGCGACCGCGATCGAAGCGGCGCGAGGCTCGAAGGCGATGGTGCTCAAGGTGCACCCTGAGGACGGCAAGGTGCTCCGTGAGAAGCGCCCACGGCTGATGGAGCTGATCGGCCGCGCGGTCGACATCGCCATTCGCGACGACGCAGAGATCGAACGCGGTGGGTGCGTGATTCAGACCGAGTACGGCGTCATCGACGGGCAGATCCGCACCCAGTTCGAGATGCTCAAGAACGTGCTGATGCCGGACGGCCAGAAGAAGGAGTCGAAGTAGTCATGGATCTGCGCCGGTACCACGAGATCCTCAAGACCGCGCAGATGGTCCGCGTGCGTGGGCGCGTCACCGAGCTGACGGGTCTCGTCATCAAGGCCGCCGTCCCCAACGTTCGTATCGGAGAGGTCTGCATCATCAAGCGTGGCCACCAGTCGGTTCGAGCCGAGGTGGTCGGCTTCCAGGGCGAGCAGGTGATGCTGATGCCGCTCGGCGAGCTCTCTGGCATCGGGCCCGACAGCGAGGTCATTCCGACGGGGAGGCCGCTCACCATTCGTGCGGGCGATGGGCTGCTCGGGCGCGTGCTCAACGGCCTCGGCGAGCCGATCGACGGCAAGCCGTTGCCGATGGAGGGCATGTCGGACTGGGCGGTCGATCGGGATTGCCCGGATCCCTTCAAGCGCATGCGGATCACCCGCGCGCTGCCGCTCGGCGTTCGGTGCATCGATGGCCTGCTCACCGTTGGCGAAGGGCAGCGCATCGGGCTCTTCGCCGGCTCCGGCGTCGGCAAGTCGACCTTGATGGGGCAGATCGCCCGCAACACGACCGCCGAGCTGTCGGTCATCGCGCTCATCGGCGAGCGTGGTCGCGAGGTGCTCGAATTCATCGAAGACGCGCTCGGCCACGAGGGCATGAAGCGCTCGGTGGTGGTCTGCGCCACCTCCGACCAGCCGTCGCTCGTTCGTCTTCGCGCAGGCTACGTCGCGACCTCGATCGCCGAGTACTTCCGTGAGCGCGGAGGCAACGTGCTGTTCATGCTCGACACGGTGACTCGTCTCGCCCGCGCGCAACGCGAGATCGGTCTGGCCATCGGCGAGCCGCCCGCTCGACAAGGCTACCCGCCGAGCGTGTTCTCGATGCTCCCCCGAATGCTCGAGCGGACGGGCAACAGCGACAAGGGCCGCTGCACCGCGATCTACACGTGCCTCGTGGCCGGCGGTGACATGGAGGAGCCGATCGCCGACGAAGTTCGCGGTATTCTCGACGGTCACTTCATCTTGAACCGCGCCATCGGTGAGCGAAACCAGTGGCCCGCGATGGACGTGCTGGCCTCACTGTCTCGTGTGATGAGCCAGATCGCCGCGCCCGAGCACAAGAAGGCGGCTGGCCTGCTGCGACAGACGCTGTCGACGTACGAGAAGCAGCGCGACCTCATCTTGCTCGGCGCCTACCAGTACGGCACCGACCCGCGCACCGACTACGCCATCGACAAGTACGATCAGATCATCGGGTACTTGAAACAGGACACCCACGACAGCACCCCGTTCGACGAGACCGTGCAGCGGCTGGTCGACATGTTTGCTGACGCGCCCACCATCTGAACGTGAGCAGTGCTAGGCTTTTCGAAGCCTTATGCCCCCGTATCGACTCCAGGTGCTGCTCGACATCCGCATGAAAGCGGAAGACGAGGCCAAAGAGGCCTTCTCTGCGTCCGTCAAAGCGCTCGATGTCGAGAAGAAGAAGCTGGTCGGCATGCAGAAGGATCTCGAGGACCGGAAGGTCGGCCGCAAGGCCAAGGTGGCGGCATTCCTGACTGAGGTCACCAAGAAGGGCGGTGGCATCTCGGGGTTTCAGCAGATGAACCGCTTCGAGCAGCGCCTGAAAGACGAAGAGGCGCAGCTGTCTCTGGAGATCGAGCGCCAGAAAGAGTCCGTCACCGAGGCAGAGAAGCTCGTCGAACAACGCCGACAGGAGATGGCCGAGGCAGCGACGGAGCGCAAAGCCATCGAGAAACACAAAGAGACCTGGGCCAAGCAGGTGCGCTTCGAGCGGCAGCAGAAGGAAGAAATGAACCAGGAAGAGATCGGCGGCGTGCTCCACCTCGCTCGCCGTCGTGCCGCGGAGAAGAAGTCATGAGTCGAGTCGACGACGATCGCCAGGCAGCCCGCGCGGCCGAACGCCAGATGGAGGCGCGCCGCAACGAAGAGCTCCAAAAGGGCAAGAAGGCCGCCGAGAGCACCACCTTCAAGAAGCTCGTCGGCCAGCAGCAGACGCAGGGCCAGGTGCAGCAGCGCCAGTCGGCCGAAAAGCAGCACGAGCTCGGCAAGAGCGCGATCGCCTCGCTGCTCGAAGGCTCCGAAGCGCACGCCAAGGACGAGACCAAGGGCACCCGCGAGGGCCAGCAGACGTTCACGTCGCGGCTCAAGGGGTCGAACGCCAGCGAGAACTTGAACAAGGCGACGCGAAACGACGGTGAACATCAGCAGGCCGTCGGTGAAGGCGGGCGGCAGGTCGATCAACAAAGCACGCAGACCGCGCAGACCGACAAGGGCAACACGTCGCGCGCGCTCGAAGGCCGCAAGTCCGACGCAGCACACGGCCGCGCCGCGCTCGAAGAGGCGCATGAGTCGTCGGAGCTGTCGTCGACCGGTGGCGCGAGCGCAGCGGGTGGCGCGCGCGGAGAGAAGGGCGATCTGAAGGCCGACGCCGACAAGGGCGGAGGCGGGCAGGGCGGCGGTGGTCAGAAGGAGAGCAAGGACTCGCCAGCCATGCAGCCGGGGTTCCGCTTCAACCCAGCGCTCATGGCGCCGGTGCCCGTCGCCAAACAGAAGGATGTGTCGGGCTCCGAGCGTCTCCGCCAGGTGGCCAACGAGCTCGCTCAGAAGATCGTCGAGAAGGTGCGCATCGGCACCAACGCCGCCGGCAAGGTCGAGTTCCAGATTGATCTGCGCAGCGACGTGCTCAAGGGCCTCTCGGTGAAGGTGTCGAGCCACAACGGGAAGATCAAGGCGGTCTTTCAGGGCTCTGATCGCGACGTGATGAAGCTGATCGAGGAGCAGAAGGAGTCGCTCACCAAGGCCCTCGCGGCGCGCGGCTTGACCCTCGAAGACTTCAAGATCGAAGGGCGCCCGTGAGTGACAAGGGCGAGCGGACGATGATGATCGACGTCTCGAAGATCCGGCCCAAGGCGCCGGCTTCGGGCACGCAGACGCGCCGCCCGCCGGCCGCGCCGCCGCCCGCTCCCGTCGGCCGCGAGTGGAAGCCGTTCACCTTCAGCAACCTCGAGCGCGTCTCGAAGACGCACAGCCGGCTCGTGCGCAACCTCGAGTGGATGTTGCCGAACGTTCGCTCCACCGGCGAGGTGAGCGAGTCGGTGAAGAAGCGCCTCGGCGAGATGCTCGACGAGAAGATCTCGCTGCGCGCCGAGTACGTGCACTTCATTCACCCCTCGAAGCTCAAGCGCTACGTGGGCGATCCGACGTTTCTCGGCGTGCTGGCCCCGATCCCGAACAAGGCGCGCGGGCTCCTCGAGGTCGAGATCGGGCTTGCCCACTGGGCGATCGACACGTTGCTCGGTGGCACCGGTGAGGCCGTAGGGCTTCGGCCGCTGACCGACATCGAAGAAGGCGTGATGACGTTCGTGGTGCTCGAGACCCTCAAGGCACTCGCGCCGAGCCTCGATAGCTCGCTGCCGAAGCTCCGGCTCGAGACGATCGCGCCATCGCTCGAAGAGGCGATGACGGTGCTGAACGAAGAAGAGACGCTGGCGGTGGTTCAGCTCAAGGCCATCTTCGGCGGGCACACCGGGTATGTCCGGCTCTTCGTTCCCGAGAGCGTGCTCGCCGTCGCCGAGCCACCACCCGACGCACTGGTGCGCAGGCAGCGCCGAGCCGTCGACGCCGCCGAGCACGCCTCGCGGCTCTCGAACGTGAAGGTCTGGCTGCGGGCCGAGATTGCCCAGGTCGAGATCTCGGCAGGCGATCTGTCTCAGCTGCGTGAACGCGACGTGGTGCTGGTCGACGGGTTGTCCGCGAGGCCTGATCAAGGTCAGGGCGGCACGGCGAAGCTCAAGCTCGGGCTCGCCCGAACGGGGTACCTCGCCGCCGACATCGCGATCGAGTCCGACAGATTCCTTGCCACCGTCACGGCGATCCAGATCGGTGAGCCGCCGCCTCCGGGTGGGCCGATCGAAGGCGAAGCGCCCGTCGAGGCGCAGGCCGAAGGCGAAGGCGCTGAAGACGAACAACGGGCTCTGGGCGATGGTCCAGACGAGTCCACCAACCCCGGAGCCGAGAGGGCAGACATGGAAGAAGGCCAGGCAGAAGGCGCGGACCTGCTGAACGACGTGCCGCTGCAAATTGCAGTCGAGATCGGGCGCTTGCCCATCACCGCCGAAGAGGTGGTGAGCATCAAGGTCGGCCACGTGTTCGATCTCAATCGCCAGGTCGGTGAGCCGCTCGATCTCTCGGTGAACGGGAAGATCGTCGCCCGCGGTGAGCTGGTCGAGATCGAAGGCAACCTCGGCATTCGCATCGTCTCGCTCGCGGGCTGACATGGAGCGCTGGCTGTTGCTGAGCGTGCTGCTCCTGTCGGCTCTCGCCGTTGCCGAGGCCGACGCGGGTCTCGACGCGGGTCGGCCCGACGTCACCACGACGGCCGTCGAGGCCTCGCAACCCCTGGTGGCCGAGCCCGAAATTCCCGTGTCGGAGCCGCCCGAGCTGCTGCGCGAGTCCGAGACGGATCTCGGGTGGTCGCTCGTTCGAACCTTCGTGGTGCTCGGCCTGGTGATCGGCCTGGCCTGGCTCACGTTGAACGTCGGCCTGCGCCGCCTGATGGGCCTGGGGCCCGCGACGGGACGGCGCGGCATCGTCACCGTCGTCGAGCGGGTGCCCCTCGATCAGAAGCGCACGCTGTACGTCGTGCGCGCAGGAGACGAAGTGTTGCTGCTCGGTGGCAGCGACCTCTCAGTCACGTTCCTCACCAAGCTCGACGCGAAGGTGATCGAAGAGAGCGCTCCGAAATCAACTGGGCAGGTCTCACTCAGCCCGTTCTTGCAGAAACTGCTGGGGAAGAAGGATGCTCCGCCTCCTCCTCCAGCCACATGACTGGATTCTTCGCATGACGCGACGCCTGGCTCACTGGTTCCTCTTTGCCTCGGTGCTGCTCGCGCCGGCGCTCGCGTTCGCCAAGAAGGGCGGCGCAGACGCCGAGCCGGCTGTCGGCGGAGACGTGTCGTTCGCGAATCGCCCGCTGGTGCTGATGATCGCGCTGGGAGCGCTCGGCTTTGCGCCCTTCGTGCTCATGATGGTGACGAGCTTCGTGAAGATCTCGGTCGTGCTCTCGGTCGTGCGCTCGGCCCTCGGCACTCAGCAGATTCCGCCGACGCAGGTGATCACCGGGCTCGCCATCATCCTCACCGTCTACATCATGGCGCCCGTGGGCCAGGAGATGTTCAAGGCCGCCGACGATGGAGAGGTGGCAGAGGGCCGCAGCGTGCTCGACGCCAAGAACGTCGACACCCTGCTCAGCGCCGCGAACCGCAGCAAGGAGCCGCTGCGGAACTTCCTGAACAAGAAGGTCACGCGGAAAGACCGCACGCTCTTCTACGGACTCGCGCTCAAGCTCCGCAAACCCGACGATCGCAAGTCGATCACCGAGAACGATTTCCTGATTCTCGTGCCCGCGTTCGTCGTCTCGGAGCTCAAGGAGGCGTTCCAGATCGGCTTCTTGTTATTCGTGCCGTTCCTCGTCATCGACATGGTCGTCGCCAACATCCTGCTCGCGCTCGGCATGCAGATGTTGTCTCCGACGACGATCTCGATGCCGTTCAAGCTCTTACTCTTCGTGCTCGTCGACGGGTGGTACCTGATCGCGAAGGGTCTCGTCGTCGGATACCTCTGAGGGCTCATGCACCAACTCACCTACGTCACACAGCAGGCCCTGATTCTCGTGCTGGTCGCCTCCGGGCCTCCGATCATCATGAGCCTCATCGTCGGGTTCGCGGTCTCGGTCTTCCAGGCCGCGACGCAGATTCAGGAACAGACGCTGTCGTTCGCTCCCAAGCTCGTCATCGTCTTCGGGGTGCTCGGGCTGGCCGGCCCGTGGATCGGGTCGCAGCTGCTGCGCTTCACCTTCAACATCTTCGATCGTTTCCCCGCGCTCATCGCGCACTGACGACTCATGGATCTGACGGGCATCCTCGCCGAAGTCCGCAACCAGCTGGGCATCCAGACGGACCTCACTCAGGTCATGCTCGGGTTTGCTCTGTTGATGGGGCGCATCCTGCCGGTGATCATGCTGACCCCGTTCCTCGGCGGCGAGAGCGTGCCGTCAGAGGTCAAGCTCGGCCTTGGCGTGGTGCTCGGTCTGGTCCTCTACCCACTGCTCATCGTCCAGGCGCAGAACGTGCCGGTGTCGCCGCTCATCTTCATCGGGCTGATGTTCAAGGAGCTGTTCATCGGGCTGGCGCTGACGATGGTGGTGAACATCATCTTCGACGCCGCCAACGTGGCGGGCGGGCTCATCGACGTGATGTCGGGCACGAACCAGGCGCAGCTCTTCGTTCCGCAGCTGGGTCAGCAGGTGACGCTGTTCGCCAACCTGAACCTGCAGCTGACGACGGTGACGTTCCTCACCCTCAACGGCCATCACCTGGTGATTTCGGCCTTCGCCGACAGCCTCTCGATGATTCCGCTCGATCAGCTGCCGAGGTTCAGCTCGGGCTTCTGGCCGTTCTTCGACACCATCATTCGCATCGCCGGCGACATGTTGCGCATCGCGCTCGCCATCGCGTCACCGGTGCTCCTGGCCACCTTCCTCACGGACCTGGCGCTCGGCATGATCAACCGCGTCGCGCCACAGGTGCAGGTCTTCTTCGTCGCCATGCAGATCAAGCCGGCGGTGACGATCATCATCATGCTGACGGCGATGCACCTCATCTTGAACCGGTCGGTCGAAGAGTTCAGCGTCATGTTCCGCTGGCTCAGGCTCGCCATGCACCTCCTCGCGTGACGGAGAACCGCCATGTCCGAAGGTGGTGACAAGACCGAGGAGCCGTCTCAAAAGAAGCTCGACGACGCGCGCAAAGAGGGCAGCGTCTGGAAGTCGAAGGACCTGTCAGGCGTCTTCGCCTTCGCGATCGCGATGGGCGTCGTGAAGTCGACCTGGAGCACCGTCGAAGAGCGCATCACGATGCTCTTCAACTTCGTCTTCGATCACATCGCGCACCCGGTCGCCCTGAACATGGCGATCGCGCATTTGCTGTCACTCGCGCTCACGACCCTGCTGCTGCTGTGCATTCCCATCGCGTTCTCAGCGGCGATCGCCGGCGGACTCGTCGAGTTCCTCCAGGTCGGGCCTTTGCTCGCGCTCAACGCGCTGATGCCAAAGCTCGACAAGCTCAACCCCATCAGCGGGCTGAAGAACCTGATCGGCAAGAAGCAGATCATCGAGCTCGTGAAGTCGATGGCGAAGCTGGGCGTGACGGGCTGGGTGGTGTGGGGCGTCGTTCGCGACGCGATGGCGCTGGTGGTCGCGACCATCGATGGCGACGCGGCCATGACGATGACCGTGCTGGGAGAGTTGGTGTCGCGGGTCGTCACCAAGGTCACGATGCTCTTCATCGGCTTCGCGATCTTCGACGTGTGGTGGCAGCACAAGTCGTACATGAAGGATCAGATGATGTCGAAGGACGACGTCAAGAAGGAGTACAAGCAGAGCGAAGGCGACCCGCACCACAAGGCGCATCGAAAGCAGATGCACCAGGAGATCATGGAGGGCGCTCAGATGGAGGCCGTCCAGGGTGCCGACGTGATCGTCACGAACCCCGACCACGTGGCCATCGCGCTCAAGTACGACCGCGATCGAGACGGCGCGCCGCGCCTGATCGCGAAGGGGCTCGACTTCAAGGCCGAGAAGATCAAGGCGATCGCCCGCGAGTGCGAGGTGCCGATGCTGCGCAACGTGCCGCTCGCCCACGCGCTGCTGCGAACCGAGGTCGGCCAGGAGGTGCCCGAGGAGCTCTACGACGCGGTCGCCGAGGTCTTGAACTTCGTCTACCAGCTCAAGAACCCCGCTCCTTCGGCGGCGCGCGCTTAAATCCCGGGCCGACCCGGTGTTAGCCTGTCGCCGTGGCTGAAGACCCCGACATGGCGATCGCGATCAAATACGATCGCGAGAAGGACGGCGCCCCGCGTGTCATCGCGAAGGGCATGCGACTCAAGGCCGAGAAGATCAGAGAGATCGCGAAGGCGGCCGGCGTTCCTTTCATGAAGAACACCACCCTGGCTGCGGCGCTCTACCGCGTCGATGTCGGCCAGGAGGTCCCCGAAGAGCTCTATGACGCGGTCGCCGAGGTGTTGAACTTCGTGTACGCGCTGCAGCAGGAACAAAAGAAGAAGTAACTCTCGCAGGAGCCTGAACGATGGCGAAGGTCGGACAACAGCCCAAAGCACCGTTGTGGCCGTGGGGCGGCCCGCGAAGCGTCCGCGACAAGCTCGTCGGGCAGGCGCAGGTCACCAGCAAGGTCAAAAAGAAGGGCGACCCCAAGAACCCCGCGCTCGCCTCGGCGGCTTTGCTCGACTTCATCGCGCCGGCGCACTCCGCCGAGGAGCTCCGCCTCCCGATGCCTCCAACGCCGGCGGGGCACGGTGGCGACCTCGAGGGGTTCCTGGACCGGCCTCACGTCTCGACGGCCGCCGAGCGCATGAGCGAGTACCGCCAGGCCGAGCTCGAGCGTGGAATGACCGCCGTGCGCGCGGCTCCGGAGCGCGTCGATCGTCTCCGTTCGCTGCTTCAGCGTGAGGCGCAGATGCTCAACCTCGTCGGCACCGTCGGTGAGGCCATGAGCGAGGTCGAACGCCGCCGCCGCGAAGAGCAGGCAGAAGAGGCCTTCTGACATGGCTGACACCGACGCCGCCCTCGCCAGCCGCCTCCAGAAGTGGGCCGATGGGAAAGCCACCCTCAAGGACGTGCGCGGCTACAGCAACGAAGAACTCTATTCGATCGCGCGAATGGGCTACTTCTTCTTCTACCAGGGCAAGCTCGAAGAAGCGCGAACCATCTTCCAGGGCCTCTACGCCGTCAATCCGCTCGACTCGTATTTTGCAAAGGCGCTTGGCGTTGTCGAGATGGCCGCGGGAAACCCCGCGGGAGCGATGGCTGCCTACGACGTTTGTCTCAAGCTTTCGCCTCAGGATTCAGCCGCTTACGTCGGCCGGGCCGAGGTGAAGGTGTCGCAAGGCCAGCGGTCGGGAGCGGTCGACGACCTTCGTCGTGCAGCTCAGTTCGTCCAGCCCGAAGACCCCCTCAAGGAGAAGATTGGGGCACTTCTGCAGAGGCTTTCCAGAAAGTAAGAACGACACGCAACTCAGAAGTGGTGGTCG
>JAUXRI010000239.1 GCA_030681895.1 Myxococcales bacterium
GAGCCGGCGCTCGAGCACGGCGTCAGTGGGCGCACGCCTGGCGATGATGTGCGCGCGTTCGCACTCGGCCCAGACGAGCGGCCCAAGGACTTGCCAGTTCGGCGGGTCGACGATGGTGAGCCGCAGCTGACCGAAGGTGAAGACCATCGGCGCCTCGGCGACCGGCGTCACCGCGGTCACCGCCTTCGGCAACGCGCTCTTCAGGGCCACCAGGAGCGATGGCTGGAGCTTCGAGTCAGCGGTCGGCCCCAGCAGAATCGCGAAGCCATCGGTGTGCGTGCGAACGACCTTCGCGCGAGGCGCGAGCTCCTTCATCGTCGCGACCATCGCGCGCAGCGCCGCGTCACCGGCCGGGAAGCCGTGCCGCATGTTGAAGACGGTGAGCTCTCGCGGGTCGACGACGAGCGCTTCGATGACCCAGCCGTCGGCGTGGCCGTGGGTGGAGAGATCGTACTCCTCCTTCATCAACGTGCCCTGGTTCAGCGCGAGGGCGTGGAGCGCGCCGGTCGGGTCAGCGTGGCCTGCGCGGTGCAGCTCGGCGTCGACGACCTGATCGACCAGCCACGTCGGCGCATCGGCGCGGCCTTGAACCCGGGGAAAGAGGCTCAGCAGGGCGCGCTCGCTCTTCTCGGAGATGGTGAAGGGCATGACGCAGAGAGGTAGGCCCCGCGCCCCGCCAACGCAACCGCGACGTCAGGGGAGCGTCGTCATCGCGTTGCCACCAGTGCCCACGCCGAGGAGCGTGCAGCGAGAGCCACCACGAACGCGGGCGATCGATCCCGACGGGCGAACGGTCGGTCCGATGAGCGTCCAGGTGTTTCCGTCCCACAGCGCCACGGCTGCACGGCTCTGGGTGTCGGTGCCGACGGCGTAGACCTCGGTCGAGCTGAACACCTTGACCCCGTAGACGGACAACGGAGGCGAACTGCGCGGGCTCCATTGCGAGCCGTTCCACTCGTAGAAGACGTCACCGGCCGCGAAGCCGAGCGTGGGGGTCGGCACATCGATGGCGTAGAGCGGGGTCATGTTGGTGTTGTTCGACACGACCGGCATCCACGAACCTGCGCCGAGATCGTAGGCCCACACCCGGTTCCGGAATTGGGTCGCGTGGTCCCAACCTGCCGCGAAGGTCACGCTCGGCGAGGGCCCGCTGATCTCCCAGATCTGCCCCGCGCCGGTCACGGTCTGAGAAGAAGGGGCTCCACCGTCTGCCCGGACTCGGCTGACGATGCTGATGCCTGCAGTCTGGATGTCTGGTGCGTCGAACGAGCCGACGAAGATGAAGTCGTCGTAGGCGCGAAGGGACGTGCCGATGCCGGTCGTGAGAGCGTTCACGCCGACGCAGTTGCCCGGACCCAACCAGCGGATCAACGAGCCGGTTCCTGTCGTGAGGAAGACGGCCTGATCGATGGGTCGCACCGAGACCCCGAAGTAGTTGCGACCAGCGCAGGTCCCTCCGCCGAGAACAGTGACACCTCCGTCAATCGGGTCGAAGCGCGAGATGGAGCCGTTCTCACCCGCGAGAATGAAGTCGTCGCCGTACGGGGTGAGGTCGTTCCAGGTGTCCGAGCCGATCGTGAAGTAGCGCGGCGTCGGGTTCGTTGGGCAGACAGCGGAGCCACCGGCTGCGGAGCCACCGGCTGCGGAGCCACCAGCTGCGAAGCCACCTGCTGCGGAGCCACCGGCCGCGGAGCCACCGGCCGCGGAGCCACCTGCTGCAGAACCACCGGCTGCGGAGCCACCTGCTGCGGAGCCACCTGCTGCGGAGCCACCGGCCGCGGAGCCACCGGCTGCGGAGCCCCCGGCTGCGGAGCCACCGGCTGCCGAACCACCTGCTGCGGAGCCACCGGCCGCGGAGCCACCTGCTGCAGAACCACCGGCTGCGGAGCCACCGGCCGCGGAGCCACCTGCTGCAGAACCACCTGCTGCGGAGCCACCGGCC
>JAUXRI010000165.1 GCA_030681895.1 Myxococcales bacterium
GGCGGCTCCGCGGGTGGGTCGGCTGGCGGCTCCGCGGGTGGTTCGGCTGGCGGCTCCGCGGGTGGTTCGGCTGGCGGCTCCGCGGGTGGTTCGGCTGGCGGCTCCGCGGGTGGTTCGGCTGGCGGCTCCGCGGGTGGCTCCACACCGCCGACGAACTCGCGGGTGGTCCAGAACAGTCGTTTCGTTGCGATTGCCGCGTTCGAGACTTCCCCGGCGGCCGGATTGCCATCGATCGCGACGGTGCGAGAGCCGACGTCGACGGCCACGACGGTGCTCGAGGCCTGGGAGCCCGCGCTCGGCCCCCCCCTCAGCACACGCGTCATGAACTGGGCGAGCGACATGCGCGCCGAGCACATCGCCAGCGACAGCCTCGGCGTCACCGTCATCGGTGGCCGCACCCCCATGGGCCTCATGGCGCGGCAGGTCGACGCAGCCATCGCCTTCAACGCCGTGGGAGCCGATCGTCTGCTCGAAGCTCCGGGCCCCACCACCCGGCTCGTTCGGTTGCGGGTGCTCGCCCCGACGAGTCGCAATCTGGTGAACCCGATCGTCGGTCTGGTCGACGGCACACTGCCCAACCAGGCCATCCTGCGCCGAGCCTCGACGCCGCCGAGCCTCGGCGTTCTCTTCTCGAGTGCGATGACAGGAACCGCGAGGGCTGACGACGTCGTCGAACTCCCCGGATCGCAACTCGCCCTCTCTGGGCGCTGCGAAAACGTCTGCACGCTTGGGGGCAGCATCAGCAACCCGGTTGCGGTCGGGCCGACGCATCGGCTTGGAGCGATTCCTTTCGACCCGATGGGAGCCGGGCTCCAGCCACCAACCTCGTTCGAGTCGATCGCCTTCTTCGGCGTGCCCACGTTCGATGGCAACGCTCCGACCCGTCTGGTGACTGACGGAAACGCCTTCCTCTACACCGTCGGCCAGAAGCCCCTTGGAGTGCTGCACATCGAACGACGCTCGCGGTCGAACTTCGCGTTCACCACCTCCTTCACCTCCACAGGCCAGCTCACGCTGGTCGACGCGATTCGCTCGCCTTTCGACGACACCGTGCTCGTGCTCGCGACTGTCAGTGGGCCCGGCGTCACGATCGCGAACCAATCAATCGCCTATACGAACAACCCAGCCACGCAGGGCAACGTCGTGTTGCTGCGCATCGACGACGGCATGCAGCCCCTCACCGTGACGACGTGGGATCTGCCGGGAGATCAGCGCGCCGTGGGCTTCGCTCACTCGCTCAACGACGGAATCGTCCCAGAGCACCGAGTCGTCATCATCGGCAACCAGGGCAACGACGCCTTCATCTGGAGCGTGCTCCACCCGCCGTGACGCTCACGGCATGCCGACGGTGAGCTCCGTCACCACGCAGAGCACCCCCACTGTCAGCACCGCCGAGAGGACGATGCGAATGACGTCGAGCTGGTGGGCCAACCCAGCCATCGGCACGTTGAGAATGATGAGCACCAGCAGCCCGCCGAACTGCGCCAGCGCTCCGAGGAACGAGACCCAGCGAACCAGCCTCGGCCACCACTGCCGGCCGACCGCGAGGAAGAAGGCCCACGCGCCCCACGCCGAACCAGCGAGCACCGAGGGCCAGACGTCCACGGCACGAGCATCGGCGCCTGCGCCGCGCGCGGCAAGTCAGCGGAAGTAGCTCTCGCGAATGTCGACGGAGTACCCCAGCGACACCACCGGCGCGCTCGCGGTGATCAGGTGCTGCGTGAAGAAGAGCGCCTTGCCGGGCACCTCGCCGCGCGCCTCGCCCTCGACGCCCATCTGCTCCATCGAGCCACCGCGACGGACCCAGGTGAACACCTTCGGCAGCACCGTCTCGGTCGTCCACCGCGACACCGGCCACGAGACCTGCGGCGACTCGAGCTCGAGCCGCCCCGAGAGGTGGAAGACGCCAAGATCCTGCGCCAGCGCCAGCTCGACGATCGCCTCGGCCGATCCCAATGACGCGGGCGCGACCTCGAGGATCAGCGCGCTCGCCTGCGCTTCGACCACGAGCGGTACGCCGTTGACCCGCGCACGGAGGACTCGTTGCCCGGCCGGCGCTTCGACCCTGAGCGTCCCGGGGCGATCGAGCTGCAACGTCAGCTTCACCTCGTGCGTCGCGCGGCCTTCGAGCGTCGTCACCCACCGGCTCGACGCGTCCTTCACGAGAGGATCCACCGGAGCCCGCTGCGTCACCTGCGCCTTCTGCGTCACCTCACCTCGAGAGGCCCACACCACCTGGTAGGCCCCTCGCTCGGGAAACACCACGTAGCCACCCCACTCCCGAACCACCGACGCGCCCGGCACCTCGAAGAGCCCATCGTCGACGTCGAGCTTGAGCGGCGTGGGCGGCGCCTGCGGTGTCGTCTCGAAGCGCGCGGTCGATCGGCGCCCGTCACGGCTCGCCCGCACCAGCAGCTTGAACGTCAGCCGATGTGCTCCGGGACCGTTGCAGATCGCGGTCACCGCGCCGTCGCGCAACACCACGACGGCTTCCACCATGTCGGGGAGCGACTCGACCACGGTGTCGGTCGTCACCTTCAGCAACGGCACCGACACCGCCGTGCCTGACACCACGCGGATGTTCGCCTCGACGTCGACCCAGAGCCCCACCTCACCCGGCCGCCCCGCCAACGAGAGGCTCGTGACGGCAGCGACCGACTTCGTGGCCTCGGCGCCCTTCGGCTCCAGCAGCCCGACCAGCTCGTTCAGCGGCACAGTCGCCGTCCCCGAAGGTGTCGCGGCCAGCACCGACAGCAGGAGCGCGTTCATGACGTCACCCCCGCCGAGCGCGTCGCCGAGTCGTCCAACCAGCCCCGCACCGAGCGCCGCGTCGACAACGCCAGCGCGCCGATGAGGCCCACGAGCAACTCGACCGTGTAGATGAGCCCCGTGTAGCCCTGCGCGACCACCGCGAGCGTCGGCACCGCCATCGTCGCCACCCACAGCATCACGAACGTCTTCTTCGGCTCGTCGGGCATCAGCCGAGAGAGCCACAGCACGAACGCTGCACCGAGGCCGAGCACCGAGATGGGCCACGCCGCCTCGAACGTGAGGAACGCAGAGAGGTACGCGATCACCACGAAGGTGAAGCCGAACAACGTCGCGACGAGGGGCGTCTCGTAGAACGCGAGTGGGCGGCCGTGCTTCACGCCCAGCGCCATCAACATCGCCATCAGCGCCAGGAACGGAAACCAGGCGCGCCGGGCCATCGTCGCGATGATCACGTCCCACGTCTTGAGCGAGGGCAGTCGAACCCCGAGCGCGACGCCGGACTCGAGCGTCGAGAACGTCCAGTCGAGGCCGATGCCGTCACCCGACTGCGCGACCGACGAGGCCGAGAGCGCGCCCGCCGGGTAGTCGAAGTTGTCGCCACCGACGACGCCCACGTGCAGCTTGACGTCGTTCGCCGGCAGCGACGGGTCGAGCCGGTACAGGAACGAGTCGAGCCCGCGCGCGCGATATCGAATCGTGAACTGCCGCTCGGCCCCCTTGTCGATGCGCCCCGTCCACACCAGGCGATTGCGCTGATCACCCATCTCGAGCGGCGCGGGCTGGCCGTCGACGAGGAACTGCAGATCGCTCAGCAGCACCTGCGCCTTGTCCATCTCGATGGGGAAGACGAAGGCCACGTCGATGTCGTGCGGCCGGGTGTTCGCGACCGAGTAGTTGCCCGTGAAGTCGAAGTCGAAGCCCGAGAAGTAGCGCAGCCCCCGCTTGCGGTAGTTCATCGTCGCGTCGACGGTGACGTGCTGGCGCGACAGCGGCATCGCCTCGAGGGCGGTGAAGACCGTTCCGCTCGGCACTGCACGCACCGACGGCGCAGGCTGATCGACCGGCGCCCCCCACCGCTCCTCCACGCCAGCCGCGAGCTCGGAGTTCGCGAAGTCGTCGCGTGACTCGACCTGCACCGAGATCACCATCGTCAAGCCGAGGACGATGACCAACCCTCCGAGGACTGGCAGAACTCTGGAGCGGCGTCGGGGCGGGCGTGGCGCGGCAGGCGGCGGCGGTGGTGGCGTGGGCTCGTTCATGCCGCCATCAACGTTGGTGACGGTCACGCTGGCGCGCAGGCCCGGGGAAATCTCAGCGCAGTGTTGGTGCAGATCTCGTGCAGACGATCAGCGGCCCGCGTCCCACGCGACGCCACCATCGGCGACCGCCAGCAACCGGGCGCGAAGCGCTTTGGCATCGGCGTTCGTGGGGTCGACCGTCAGCGCGTCATCGACGAACTTCACGGCCTCTCCGGCGGCGCCCTGCTCGGCCCACAACCGCGCGCGCGCCATCGGCCCCGTGACGTAGCGCTCGATGACCGGCGTCGTCAGCTTCCCGACCGACTTCGGCGAGATGCGGCGATCGAGGACGATCATCAGCTTCGCCTCCTCGAGCGTCAGGGCCTCGTACTTCGACAGCAGGAACGAGTACTCGGCGAGATCCTTCAGGAGCGGCTTGCAGACCTTCGCTTCCTTCTTGAGGCCCCGCTGCCCCCACTCGCGCGCCGACGGAATGTTGCCGGCGACGAAGTAGAGCCGCGCGGTCTCGATGGCGGTCGGCGCGAGGGCTTTGTCAGCGCTCCCGACACCAGGCATCGGCATGGGCTGCGACAACACCACCATCAGGAGCGCGCTGATCATCAGTAGGCGTTCTTCGAGAGGAACCCGCCAAAGGCGGTGCGCAGGAGGATCTTCAAGTCGAAGAGCAGCGACCAGTTCTCGATGTAATAGAGATCGTAGTCGATGCGCTCCTTGATGGAGGTGTTGCCGCGCAGGCCGTTGATCTGCGCCCACCCCGTCACCCCGGACTTCACCATGTGCCGCAGGTGGTAGCGGGGGATCTGCTTCTTGAACTCCTCGATGAAGACGGGCCGCTCGGGCCTCGGGCCGACCAGACTCATGTCGCCCACGAGGACGTTGTAGAACTGCGGCAATTCATCGAGAGAGTACTTGCGCAGGAACGTACCGATGGACGTGCGACGGGGATCGTCGGCCCGCGCGAACTGGGCGCCCTCTTCTTCGGCGTCGGTCCGCATCGTGCGGAACTTGAGCATCTGGAACAGATGCCCATCCATGCCCATGCGCTCCTGCCGGAAGAAGATCGGGCCCTTGCTGGTGAGCCGCACGGCAAGCGCGAGCACCAACATCACCGGCGAGCCCACGATCATCAGCATCAGGGAGCACAGAACGTCGAACACGCGCTTCGCGATCAAGTTCCAGCCCTCGAGCGGAGCGCCCTGCAGGCTGATGATCGGCAGCCCTCCGAACTCCTCGAGCCCACCGCGGAGCGTCACGTAGTTGAAGAGGTCGGGCACCATCTTCACGTCGACCGTGCGCAGGGCGAGCTGCTCCATCAACTCCTTGAGGAGCGGCTGATCCTCCAGCGGCAGCGCGAGGATCACCTGATCGATGGGCTCGCGATCGAGCACCGCACCGAGTTCGAGCATCATGCCCAGCACCGGCTTGCCCTTGATGATCGTGCCCACCTTCTCTTCACGGCGGGTCAGCAGCCCTTTCACCGCGAACCCCAGCTCCTTGTGCTCGTCGATCGTCTCGACGACGCGCTGGCCAAGAGAGCCTGCGCCGACGACGAGAATGCGCTTCTCGTTGAACCCCCGCCGCCGCAGCTCGTTGAAGGCCGCGCGGAAGACGAGCCGTACCGTGCTGACACCGAAGAACGCGTAGACGGTGAAGAGCCCGATCGTCGCGCGCGAGTAGCGCTCGTAGAAGAAGAACGTGAGCGCGACGAGCAACGTGGTGGCGAGGATCGTCGATTTGAAGACCTCGAACACCTCGCTCATGTGACTGCGGGCGCGGTTCGTCGTGTAGAGGTTTGCCTGCCGGAACGTCAGCGGGAACACCACCAACACCACGGTGAGGATGACGAAGGTGTCTTCGAGCGGCGGCTGCGACTCGTACGCGAGCAGCCCCGAGAACCGCGTCAGGTACGCGAGGCCGAACGCCGCCGCCAGCGCGCCCATGTCGGCGAGCAACTTGATCGAGTTGTAGAAGCGCTGAAAGCGGGTGAACACGACGGGAAAAGCCTTAGCACAGCCCTGTGAACTCGCCTCAACCCCCCCTGCCCAGAGCCTCGACTTCCTTCTGAATTCCGGCCTGGAACGCCTGCTTCGTGAAGCGCTGTGCCTGCGCGCGCGCCGCCGCCGGGTCGAACGTCGCCTCGAACGTCTCGAACGCCACGAGCGCGCGGAGCAGCGAGTCGACCGTCTGCTCGTCGAAGAACAGGCCCGTGCGATCGGTGACCGTCTCGAGCGCGCCACCGCCTCGGTAGGCAATGACTGGCCGACCGCAGGCCTGGGCCTCCAGCGGCGTGATGCCGAAGTCTTCGAGGCCGGGAAAGATGAGCGCGCGCGCGTTCGTGTAGAGCGCTGGCAGCTCGGCGTCGGACACCTGCCCGAGCACCTTCACGTTCGGCGGGAGCGAGCGCAGCCACGCCTCGGACTGCCCCGACCCTCCAATCCACAACGGCCACCCGAGCTTCCGGAAGGCGTCGATCGCGAGATCGATGCGCTTGTACGGCGCGAGCGCTCCCAGACAGAGGAAGTAGCCACCCCCACCCGACGCGTCGACCGACGAAGCGGTGAAGCGCTCCAGCTCGACCGGTGGGTGCAACACCGTGGCGAAGCGCTGGTACCGCTCGGCGATCTGCGCAGCGACGTGCGCGCTGTTGGCGACGAACCGATCGACGCTCGCTGCCGTCGCCACGTCCCACGCCTGGAAGGCGGGCCGAAGCGCGCGGGCCGAGAGCCTGACCAGCGGAGACGCCTTGCCCGGCCCGAAGTAGTCGTCGAACCGATCCCACATGTAGCGCAGCGGCGCATGCACGTAGCTCAGGTGCCGGGCTCCTTCCGGAATCCGCACACCCTTCGCGACGCAGTGACTCGACGAGATCACGAGATCGACGGGCCCCAGCTCCAGTGAACGAATCGCCGCGGGCATCAGCGGCAGGAACTGACGATGCCGGCTGCGCGCGACGGGAAATCGATCGAGGAACGACGAGACGATCGGGTGCTCCTCGAGGCTGGGCGGCATCGCGGCTGCGTCGTGGAAGAGCGTGTAGATCGGCGCTTGCGGGTACAGCTCGGCCAGCGCCGCCAGCACCTTCTCGCCGCCGCGCCACGTCACCAGCCAGTCGTGAACGAGGGCCACCCGCACCGGGCAACCGATACCGCACCACCCCGCGAAAGTCGTCACCCGGCTCGACCGCGCGGGTACAGTGGCCTGGTGGTGAAAGTCGTCATCGATCTGCGCATGGTGCGCGGTCCGCTTCATGGAATCGCTCGCTACGCGCTCGAGCTCGCGCGGCGCATTCCTCCCCTCGAGCCCGGGTGGCAGTTCGTCGGCCTCGTCGGCCCCGATGGCGTGCCCGACGATCTCGGTGACCTCGCCCCTCGCATTCCCCTGGTTCGCTGTTCAGCCGAGTTCCTCTCGCCGCTGGAGCAGCCCGCGCTGGCCGCCGCGCTCCTGAAACAACGGCCCGAGCTGTTCCACGCGACCTCGTTCTCGGTGCCGGCGCTGTGGTCGGGCCCGCTCGTCGCCACCATTCACGACGCCAACCACCTCGCGCTGAACGAGAGCCGCTCGCGCACCCGCACCGCCTACTACCAGCTCGTCGTCGGCCCTCGCGCGCGCAGGGCGAAGGCGCTCATCACGGTCTCTGAGTTCTCTCGCGGCGAAGTGTCGCGGCACCTCTCCATCGCGCCCGAGCGCCTGCAGGTGATCGCCAACGGCGTCGACTCGTCATTTCGCGTTCCGCCCGAGTCGGAGCTCGAGGACTTTCGCGCGCGGCGCGGCCTCCCTGCTCGGTACTTCGGCGCCATCGGCAGCATCAAGTCGCACAAGAACCTCGGGGTGCTGCAGTCGATCGCGGCGTCACTGCCAGCGCCGCTCGCGTTGTTGGCCGGGCGTGGCGCGCGGCGTGCCCTCGGGTTCGACGAGTCGATCATCGAGCTCTCTCCCCTGCCCGACGCCGATCTCGTGCGCTTCTATGCGGGCGCCGTCGGCGTGCTGGTGCCTTCGTACTACGAGGGCTTCGGCCTCCCTGCGCTCGAGGCGATGGCCTGTGGAGGCCCAGTCGTCGCGGCCGACGCCGGCGCACACCCCGAGGTTGTGGGCGCCGCGGGCCTCCTGGTGCCTGCGCACGATCCTCAAGCGTGGAAGACCGCGGCTCAGCGCCTGTTCCGCGACGATGATCTGCGGGCTTCGCTCTCGTCGGCAGGCGTCGCGCGGGCCGCGCGCTTCTCGTGGGACGACTGCGCGCAGAAGACGTTGCAGGTCTACCGCCGCGCCCTCGGTATGAGCTGACCTTCGCTGTACAACCACAAGCCGCTTCCCATCAGCACCAGGCCCACCACCGGCGCCCACGCGGCAAAGCCGGGAGACACGTGCTCGCCGAGCACCAGCGCCTTGCCCATCAACATGAAGGCGAACAACGCGAGCGAGACGAGGAGCCCCTCGATCAACGCCAGGGTGAGGTGGCCACGCCGTGATGGCCTGAGCGCGAGCGACATCGCAAGCAACGCCGCCGCTACGCCGGTGAGCGGGTAGGCGAAGCGGTTGTGCATCGCCAGCAGGAAGCGCTCGACCGGCAACCCCACCTTCGCGCGAATCACCTGCTGGGTGCGCAGGTCGGCCAGCGGCATCTGCTCGGGGCGCCCCTGGCGGATCCGAAACGTCTGGGGATCGGAGCCGCCCAGCGTCACCTCGGTCTCGGCGAACCGCTCGAGCGTCGAAGTGCCGTCTGCTTCGAAGCGACGCTCCACGGCGTCGAACAGCGCCCACTGCTCGCCGCCCCGCGGCTCGATCGCGTCGGCGTCGATGCGCGCCGCCAGCTGAAAACCCTCGCGCAGCCGGTACACCGTCACGTCGCGCAGCCGGCCTTGCGCCTCGCTCTCGCCACGCACGTGCACGATGTCGCTGCCCACGCGGAACCACTGCTTTGGGAAGTAGAAGAACCCGTAGTCGCCCCAGCGGCCGAAGCGGTTCGCCATCAACCCGTCGACCCGTTCACCCGAACGCGTCACCACCAGCTCGTCGAACGCCATCAACCCCATGGCCACGAGCGAGGCGCTCACCAGCACCGGCGCCACCACCGTCCACCGAGAGGCCCCGAGCGCCTGCATCGCCGTCCACTCCGCGCGCTTGCGCAGCACCGAGATCGTCGCGCCGGCCGCCAGCAACATCGCCGCAGGCGAGAGCTGGTGCAGCGTCATCAGCGACTTGTGCCAGTAGAGCTCGGCGACATCGATCACGCGGTGGTTCAGGAAGACGCTCAGGCGATCGCCGAAGTCCGCGACCAGGAACACCAGCACCACGCCCAGCAAGGCCACCACGAACAGGCTCAGGTACAGCTTCGCGACGAACTTGAAGAGCGTCGGGCTCACGCAGCGCCTCGCCGCTCGACCCGGAACATCAACAGAAGGCCCACGACGAGGAAGAGCAGGTTCGGAACCTGGCCCGCCAGCGCTGGCGAGAGTTCGCCCTTCTCGGCGACCTGCACCGCGGCGCGCGCAATCAGGTAGTAGCCGACGTAGCTCATCAACGAGAACATCACGCCGAACGCGCGCCCGCCCCCTCGCCTCGAGAGCGCCAGGGGCGTGCCGAGAAACGCGAACGCCAGCGGCATCAGCGCCTGCCCCAGCCGCCAATGGAGCGTGACCTCGATCGGCAGCGTGGGCTCCCCCTTCTCGAACGCTGCCCGGCGCGCCTCGAGGAGTTCGAGCGGAGACGACTCCTCGCGCACCGAGCGGAAGTTGTTCTTCTGGAAGAAGGCGCCGCCGACGTCAGCCTTGAACTCGGCGCGAGAGAAGCCGACCGTCGAGTAGTCCTCGCTGAAACCACGCGCGCGGTGAACGCTCCCGTCTTCGAGGACGAAGACGACGTTCTCGAGCCGCTCGTCGGGCTGCACCGCGCCTCTCGCGCCCAGCGCCAGCAATGGCGTCTCGCGATCGCGGCCGTCGAAGAGCAGCACGTTCGTCCACCGGTTCCCCGGGTCGACCTTCTCGGCGTACAGCGTGAAGTCGGGCACCTCTTCGTGGAAGACGCCGCTGCGAATGTCGGACACGAGGTTGCGCCGGATGATCTCGTGCGCGATGAGCCGCAGCGAGCGCATGCCCCACGGCTGGAGCGTGAAGGACAGCCCCGCGAGCACGAGCGTCAGGACGAGGCCCAGCACCAGCGGGCCGCCGAAGAAGACCCGTGGCTTCACGCCGAGCGCCTGCATCGCGACCAGCTCCCTGTCATCCGCGAGCCGCCCGAGCCCGAGCAGCGTCGCCAACAACATCGCGATGGGGATGGCCTGCACGAGGAACTGAGGCGCCAGCGACGCGGTGAAGCGCACGAAGTCCCACGCCGTCACCGCGCTGCCGAGCAGGAAATCCATGCCCCGCAGAAAGGCCATCACGAAGAACAGCACGCTCAGAAACCCGGTCCAGGCGGCGAACGGCGCGACGATCTCCTGAAAGAGATAGCGGCGGAGCATTGTCAGAGCGCCGGAGCGCCGCTGGCGATGTCCTGGCGCAGCTGGCGGCCTTCGAACTCGATGCGCAGCGCGTGCTGCAGCGCCTGATCTCTCGCGGCAGAGACCGTGGCGCCGCGCGCGCAGACGGTCAATACGCGGCCGCCTGCGGTGATGACCCGGCCGCTCGCGTCGCGCTTCGTGCCGGCGTGAAACACCACGACGTCCGAGGGGGTGGCCAGGTCGAGCCCTGAGATCGGCAGCCCGGCTCGCGGTGCGTCTGGGTACCCGGGCGCCGCCAACACGATGCCCACCGCGTACCCGGGCTCGAGCCGCAGCCTTCGCTCCGGCAACGCGCCGACCGCTGCCGCGTGGAGCAGGGGCAGCAGATCGTCGGCGGTCTGCATCATCAACACCTGCGTCTCCGGGTCACCGAGCCGGGCGTTGAACTCCAACACCTTCGGGCCCTCTGGCGTCAGCATCAGGCCTGCGTAGAGCGCGCCACGAAAAGGCGCCCCGCGCTCCGCCAGCACCCGCAGCGTCGGGAGCATCACCGTGAGGCGAAGGTGCTCGAGTTGGTCGTCGTCGAGCAGCCGCGCTGGCGCGTACGCCCCCATGCCACCGGTGTTCGGGCCACGATCTCCATCGAGCAGCCGCTTGTGATCCTGCGACGGCGGCAACAACACGGCGCGCGCTCCGTCACACAACGCCATCACCGACAGCTCTGGCCCCGTCAGGCGCTCCTCGAGCAGCACCGTCTGACCGGCAGGCAGCCGGCCGAGCGCGCGCACCGCCTCCGCTGCTTCGGCGCCCGAGTCCGCGACGACGACGCCTTTGCCCGCGGCGAGGCCGTCGGCCTTCACGACGATCGGCCCACCAGCTGCAGCAGCCTTCGCCGCGTCGTCACGATCGGTGAAGACCCGCGTCATCGCCGTCGGCACACCGGCGGCGAGCATGATCTCCTTCGCGAACGCCTTGGAGCCCTCGACCCGCGCAGCCGCAGCGTCAGGCCCGAAGACCGGAACGCCAGCGCGACGCACGGCGTCGGCGACTCCTGCGACGAGCGGAGCCTCTGGGCCGACGACGAGCAGCTCGATGCGATGCGCCTTCACCAGCGCGACCACCGCCGATGGATCGTTCTGATCGACCGCGACCGTCGTGCCGAGGTCTTCGGTGCCCGGGTTTCCCGGGGCGATGAAGAGCGCGTTCAACGCAGGGCTCTGTTTCAGCTTCCAGGCCAGCGCGTGCTCTCGCGCGCCGCTGCCGAGCACCAGCACTCTCACGGCAGGGCCCCCACCATCGTCACAGCGCCTGCTTGAACAGCGCGCGCTTGGCTTCGCGGTATTGGGGGTCGGCCAGCAACACGCCCGTCAGGAGCCTGCGCGCGGCGTCGGGGTTCTTCTGTCGGGCCTCGGCGTCTCCCATCACCACCCGAGGCGCGAGGAGCGACGCGGCGAGCTTGTTCGCCTCGACGGCCGCGATCTTCGCGGTGTCGACCTTGTTGGCGGCCATCAGCGCCAGCGCCAGCGCGGCACGCGAAAGCCCGTGGGTCTTGTTCGCTGCCACGCCCCTGCTCCCCTGCGTCACCGCCGTCCCGATGTCCCGACGCTTGAGCGCCACGAGAGAACGGAACGCGAAGCCGTCTGCGCTCCGGGGGTCGATGTTGGTGACACGCGCGAAGTTCTTGTCGGCCGTCGCGAGATCGTCGGAGAACCAGGCGATCAGGCCTTCACACAGGAACGGGTTCGGGTCTTCGTCTCCTCCCGAGCCGCCGAGGCCCGCCCATGCACCGACTGCCGGCTTGAGCACGTCGGCCTGACGAACGAACAGATGCGTCATGGCCGGCAGCGGGTTCGAGAGCGGGTCGGCCTTCAAGCCGCGCTTCAGACAGAACTCCCAGGCCTTGCCGTCCTTGCGCGACTTGGCAGCGGCCGCGCCAGCGAGCAGCAGGGCGCCCGTCTGCGAGGGATCCCTCTCCGACAACTCCGTCAACACGGTGATCGCCTCGGGCAGGCGGTTCTCCAGCACCAGCAGGCGCCCCTCGAGGAGCGTCTCGAGCGAAGGCGGGAGCTTGCCCTTGAGCGAGTCCATCGTCAGCCGGGCTTGCGAGGCGACGCCCTTCTCGGTGAGGACCACGATCTGCTGAACCCTCGCCGGAACGTGATCTGGCTGGAGCTCGAGCGCCTTCTCCGCGCTCTCACTCGCCTTCTCCAGGTCTCCTCCGATGCGGTGCACGGCGGAGAGGTGGGTCAGCGCGTCAGCCTGGTCTTTCTTCGAGACGTCGCCATCGGCAGCGACCGCCTTGAGCAGCTCCATCGCCGAGGCGAGATCGCCCTGGTGCTGGTACGCGAGCATCGCCAGCGCGATGCGCGGCCGCCCGCTCTTGGGCGCTGCCGTTCGCGCGTCCTCGAGCACCTTCTTGGCCTTCGAGAGCTCGCCGACCTCGACGTCCAGGCGCGCCAGCGACTCCGCGGCTTCCCATTGATCGGGGTCGAGCGAGAGCCGCTTCTCGAGCGCATCCGACGCCTCCTTGTACTTCCCGAGCGAGATCGCCAGGTGCGCCTGAAACAGGTACGCCCGCTTGAGCTTGGGGTCGAGCGCCAGGGCCTCCTTGAAGTACTGCTCCGACGTCTGCGCGTTCTTCTGCAGCTGCGCGTTGCCGAGGGCGAGCATCGCGAGCGCCTTGTCGTGAGGCTCCTTGCTGTTCTTGCCGATCTCGGCCCGGTGCTGCACGTCGTTCGCGTTGACGCCTCGCGCGATGTCGAGGTGCGCGTGCGCCACGTAGAGCATCGGAGCGCCGCTGCGCTGCTCGGCCGCGGTCAACATCGAGTCCGCAGCCTTCGACGTGAGATCGTCGATGTCGCCACCGCGGCCGAACGCCACCGCCAGCACCCAACCAGCGATCGCACGATCGCTCGAGCTGTCGAGCACCAGCGCCTTCTCGAACTCCTCTTCGGCGTCGCGGTAGCCGCTGGTGGTGTCCTTCGCGAGGGCGCTCTCGCCATTCTCGATGTGCACCCGGGCCTGATCCGATTCCTCGTCGGCGAGCTCCGGGTAGTTCACCTTCCACCGCTGCACGATGGCCTCGATGGACTTCGACGACGCCGGGGACGCGACCGTCACCTTGGGCGGCTTGCGCTGCCACGGCTTCTTCCACGCCAACAACCCGCCGATCGAGCCGAGCACGACGAGCACCGCGACCACGCCGAGGATCGTGCGAGCGCTGTTCGACGACTCCGTGTCGCGCATCGCGCTGCGCACCGCCGTGGTCTGGGCGACCGACATCGGCGGCGGGCTCGAGAAGTTCGGCTGAGCAGGCACGGGCTGCAGGCTGCCTGCGCTCCTCGAGTTGGCGACGCTCGACGCGATGGCTGCGGTGTCGACCCGCTCCGACTTTCCAGCGTTGGTATCCGGGGTGGGGCCGTCGACCCGCTCCTGCTGCTTGGAGCGGCAGTCGTCACAAGTCCCCAGCGCGATGTCGAACGGATCGGTGATCGACTTCCCGCAGCTCTTGCACTTCGCAGCGGTGCCGCCGCTCAATGCATCGAGCTCGGCCGCGGCGCTCGGTGCACCAGGCGGCGGGGCTCCGAACTCGAAGCCAGGCGGCTCGAACGGCGACGGCGGGGCGGGCATCGGGAAGTCAGGGAGCGCCGGCTTGCTCTCGGCAACGGGCGGCGGCGCTGCAAGAGCCGCAGGAGCCGGCGGCGGCGGCGGCGCCACGAGATCGAAGTCGAAGGGGCTCCGTGTGCTCGGCGCCGAGAGCGGCGCGGCGGGAGGAGGAGGCGGCGGCGGCGCAGGCGGTCTGGCTGGCGGCGGCGCGAAGTTGAAGTCGAACGGCGAGCCTGACGCCGGTGCGGGAGCCGCGGCCGGAGCGGCGCCGGTCGGCAGATCGAACAAGAACGGCGAGGCGCTGGGGGCAGGTGCAGCGGCGACGGGTGCGACGGCAGCCGCGGCCGCGTCATCGCCCTTCTTCACCATCTGGAGATGCCGACACCGCGGGCACTGTGCGCGCACGCCCTTCTCGGTGACGAACTTGTCGTCGATGGCGTACGCGGCGGAGCACTTCTGACAGACGATGCGCATGGAGATCAGTGCCGGAAGTGGCGAACGCCGGTGAACAGCATCGCCAGACCGTGCTCGTCGGCGGCCGCGATCAACTCGGCGTCACGCACCGAGCCGCCCGGCTGAACCACGCAGCTCGCGCCGGCGGCGGCGACTGCATCGAGGCCATCGCGGAACGGGAAGAATGCGTCAGACGCCACAGCGCTTCCTTTCAGCAGGTTCCCACCCCGTCCGGCGGCAATCTTCACTGAATCGACCCGGCTTGTCTGCCCTCCTCCGACGGCGAGCAGGTGGGAGCCGTCCGAAAAGACGATCGCGTTGCTCTTGACGTGCTTGCAGACGCGCCACGCAAAGCGCAGCGCAGCCAGTTCGTCAGGACTGGGCGTACGCCGGCTCACCTGTTTCCACTCGCTCACAGGCTCGACGGCGTCACGGTCCATCAGAAGCAGGCCACCCGAGATGCTTCGCGCGTCGAGCTGGTCAGTGGGTCGCGCGACCACCGAGGCGAGCCCTTCGCCTGCCTCGAGCAACCGCAGGTTCTTCTTCGTCGCCAGGAGCTGCCGGGCCCCCGCATCGTACGATGGCGCGATCACCGCCTCGAGGAACGTCTCCGCGAGCGCGGCAGCGGTCACTTCGTCGACGGCGCGGTTCAAGGCGACGATGCCGCCGAACGCCGAGACTTCGTCGATCGCCCGGGCTCGCCGGTAGGCCGTCAGAAGGGAGTCGTCGCAGGCAACACCACACGGCGTGTTGTGCTTGATGATCACCGCTGTCGGCCGCTCCGGGAACTCGAGCACCAGGCCCAGCGCGGCGTCCAGATCGAGCAGGTTGTTGTACGAGAGCTCCTTGCCCTGGAGCACCGACGAGAACGCGACCGTCGGTCCCGCGGGTCGACGTGGCGTCCGGTAGAACGCTCCGCGCTGGTGCGGGTTCTCGCCGTAGCGCAGCTCCTGCACCTTCTCGAACGGAAGGGTCAGCGCGTCGGGGAAGGCGACGGTCTCCTGCTCCGAGAGCCAGGCCGCGATGGCGGCGTCGTAGCTGGCGGTATGCCCGAAGGCCTTTCGCTGGAGCGTGCGCCGCGTCGCAGCCGAGACCTGACCATCGCGCTCGAGCTCCGCGAGCACTGCCGGGTAGTCGTCTGGGTCGACGACGATCGAGACGTGATCGGCGTTCTTGGCAGACGCGCGAACCATCGCCGGGCCACCGATGTCGATCTGCTCGATCGCCTCGTCCCTGGTGGCGCCTTTGGCGACCGTCTCGCGGAACGGGTACAAGTTCACCGCGACGATCGAGATCGCCGTGATGCCATGGGCGTCCATCTCGGTCTTGTCGGAGGCCAACGAGGGGCGCCCGAGCAGCCCACCGTGGATCTTCGGGTGCAGCGTCTTCACCCGGCCGCCGAGGATCTCAGGGAAGCCCGTGTGTTGACTCACTTTCGTCGCCGGCACCTGCGCCGCTTCGAGCGCCGCAAGGGTTCCACCCGTCGAGAGAATCGTGAAGCCACGACGAACCAGTCCCTGAGCGAAGGGCACCAGCCCACGCTTGTCGGACACACTGAGGAGGGCGAGCACGGTTGGCACCTAGCAATCGACTCTGGAGGGGTCAACGAGTCGGTTTTCGGGCGAAAAACGCCTCGCCAGGCTGGTCAGCGAGGGCGCTTCGGCTCTGCTTCGGTCGCGTGGCGGACCTTCTCGAGGCCGCGAGTCTCGACCTGCCGAATGCGCTCGCGGGTGAGGTTCATGATCTCGCCGACCTCTTCGAGCGTGATGCCGCCCTTCTCTGAGACGTCGAGCGCGCAGGTGTAGTCGAGCTCCCAGATCTCTTTGTCGGGGAAGTTGAGCTTGATCGAGCCCGTCTCGGGGTTCACGTCGAGGTAGAGGTTGTACTTGCAGCTCACGAACACGCAGGGGCGCGGGCTGTTCACGCAGTCGGCGCGGGTTCGAGGGCGCGTCTGATTGAGCTCGCTGAAGAGCTCGGCCTCTTCAGGGTCGATGAGCCCCAGCTGGCGCCGTCGCCGCAGATCTCGCGCCATCTCCTTGCGCGACATGGTCTTCGACCGCTTGCGATCAGCGGAGTCATCATCCGACTTCAGGATCGGTACCTGCTCTTCATTCACCGCAGCTGACATGTCCCCTCCTTCGAATGGCGAGTGGAAGCTCGCCTGGCTCGCACTACCAGAAGTCTCTCGGCGCCTCGGGGGCCGGGCGCGACGTCACCACGCTCCCGAACCGCGCCACGTCACGCACCAGCGCCGCCGCCCGCGAACGAAGCTGCGCGAGCTGATCGGTCAACTGCCCTTGAGGATTCTGCGACGTCTTCTCGGCCAGCTCGACCGACAACCCCGCGAAGACCGCCCCGAACTCGCGCTCGACCACGTCCATGTGACTGCGAACGAAGACGTACGAACGACGAATGTCCTCGAGGGTGTGGCCCTCGGCCATCATCTTCTTGATCGCGTTGATTCGCCTGACGGACTCGACCGGGTACAGCCCCTGACTGCCCTGGTGTTTTCCCTTCCGGCCGACCCGCCGGCTCCGCGGCAACAACCCTGACTGAACGTACTTCCGGAAGGTCGCCTCTGAGAGCGCGACGCCCCTGGGCTTGAAGATCTCCACGATCACGCGCGCAGGAACTCCCTGCGGGTACTCGCGCTCGATCCGATCGATCTCGTCGGGACGCAGGAGTTCGGTCGTCATTGCGGGTTCCACTCAATGGTCAATATTGAGTGGCGGCGTATGAATAGCAGACATTGAAAGGAGGTGTCAACGACGATCAGCGACTTTTCGATCGTGGTGGTGTCCTGGCGCAGGACGAGGCTCAGGGAGACGACCGATTCCGCTCCGATCGAAAGAACTCGCCGTCCGGAAATCGGACGCAAGCGACCGGGCTCAGCGCCACATTCACGATCGGGGTGTCAGGGGCACGAACGAAGACCTGATCCAGCGATCAGGTGATCCCTCGCGACCGAGGGGCTCTGGGTCAGCGCTTTGAGTGCGTCACCGACGCCGCTGGCGCGCGTTCAGCTGGTGCGGAGCGCCTTGAGGGCCTCACGCAGCTGCGTCTCGAAGGGAGCGCCCTCGCCCGCGCGCTCGACGGCGATGGTCGCCGCGTTCTCTGCCTGCGCCGCCCGATAGCCAAGGTTCAGGAGTGCAGACACGAGATCACTCGAGGCCGGTGGCGTTGCGCGAGCAACACCATCGGCGGTCGTCGCGTCGGAGCTGAGCAACCGCACCTTGTCCTTCAGCTCGAGCACCAGGCGCTCAGCGGTCTTCTTGCCGACGCCGTGGATCTTGGTGAGCCGCACGACCTCGCCTTTCGAGAGGGCCGTCACCAGCTCGGGGGTGTCGAGGCCCGACAGCACGTTCAGCGCCATCTTCGGCCCGACCTGACTCACCGAGGTCAGCAAGAGGAAGAGCTCCTCTTCGGTTCGCGTCAGGAAGCCGAAGAGATCGAGCGCGTCTTCACGCACGATGGTCCTGATGCGGAGCGAGACTGGTTGGCCGATCGCGGGCAGCCGCCCCGACGCCATCGAGGACACCGCCACGCGGTAGGCCACTCCTTGAACGTCGACGATGGCCTCCGTGGGCCCCTTCTCGACCAACACACCCTTGAGTCCGGCGATCACGTCGAGCCTTCCTTGGCCGAGACGGCAGCCGCGCGGCCCGGGCGTACGACGTTGGGACTGAGCCGATCGGCGAAGGTCGCCTGCGTTGCTGAGCCTCGGCGCGTCGTGGCGGCCGCAGTGGCAAACGGAACCTGATGGGCGTGGCAGCACGCCACGGCGAGCGCGTCGTAGGCGTCGGAGCGCTCCAGCGGTTCCTTCAGGGACAGGACGCGGGTCACCATGCGCGCGACCGAGTCCTTGCTGTCGTTGCCGCCGCTCCCGATGGCGCGCTTCACCCTCGCAGGGGCGTACTCGAAGAGGGGGACCCGGGCGCGGGCCGCAAGCAGCAACACGACACCGCGAGCGTGACCGAGAATCAGCGCGCTGCGAGCGTTCTTGTGGGTGAACACGCCCTCGACCGCGACGGCCTGGGGCGCGAAGACGTCGATCACGCGCCCGAGCTCGAGGAAGATCGTCTCGAGCCGCAGCTCGAGGGGAACGTCGGTGCCTGCTCGAACGACACCATGGCCCACGTAGCGCGGCCGACCGCGCTCGACCTCGACGAGGCCGTACCCGAGAAACCGGCTACCAGGGTCGACGCCCAGAACGCGCATGATACGGAACTGACGTGTAGCTCACGTCTGCGCAGCTGTCGAAATCAACGTCCGGCGAGCAGGGCCTTCGCCTCGGCTGCGTGCTCTCCAGTCGGGTCGAGCTCGAGGTACTTCTCGAGCTCGGCGCGCATCGCCGGCTTGTCGTTCGCGTCGTGGGCGATGGTCGCGAGCAGGACGTGCACCTTGGCGTTCTTCGGGTCGAGCTCGAGCACACGAACGGTGGCATCACGCGCGCCAGCCGCATTCCCCAGATCGTACCGGGCCTGGCCCAGCACCAACCAGCCCTGCAACGAGGTGGGCTCGTCGGCGACGACCTGCTCCAGGACCGAGACAGCCTTCTGGTACTCGCCACGCTGGTAGGCGCGCACGCCGTCGGCCAGAGGCTCGCTCACGTCGACGGCTTCTGGCGCGGCGGTCTCCTCCGTCTCGTCGACAACCACCGGCTCGAGGGCCGCGACGGTCGGCGCGACCTCGACGGGCACCGGGGCGGCGGCGGTCAGCGACGCAGCCACGGGCACCTCCGCCAGCGACGTCGACCTGTGGAGAAGCCACTCGAAGCCCACGGCGATGACGACCGCGGCGAACGCCAGGCCAATCAACAGCCCCACTCGCCCCGACTGACGAGGCGAGGCGTGCGCGGGGAGCGTGTCTTCGAACGCCGTGGCGTCGGCCTCGGTGGAGTCCCCCGCGAAGAAGAGCGCCTCGGGGTCATCCTTCACGACCTTGACCGGCAGCGGCGCGGCAGCCGTGAGCTTCACCGCGCCGATGGTGACCGGCGCCGCGATCGTCGCGACCTGGGCTGCGGCGGTCGACACCACGACCCCATCGACCGACAGTGCGTGCGTTGCCTCGGCAAGCGGCAGCGGATCGACCGACACGGCACGCGTCAGCACGGGCGTGATGATCCGCTCCTGGCGCTCCTCGGCGCTGAAACGTCGGTTCGCCGACGGGGGCGTTGGGTCCTGATCGACGAACCCACTGGCCTGCGCCGAGCTGGGAGTCGGGTCTTGCTGGTCGGCATTGAACGCCGTCAGCGCAGCAGTGTCGTCGCCGGTCGCGTTGCGAAGGGCACCTTCGAGGCTCTCGCTCTCGGCCTCGACCTCTCCGTGAGCAAACCCCACCACGGGGGCGTGGGCCGGGGGCGATTCCTGCGGCTCGACGATCGTGGGCACGTTGAAGGCGCTGAGCGTCTTCGCGAGATCGTCTTCGAGCCCTTCGAGCAGGTGCGCGTCGGGGAGCGCGGCCGCGGTCCACCCGCCGGCAGGGTCTTCGACGTCGAGGTCAGACGGGGCACCGACCATCGCCCAGTCGGCGTCGTCGACCTGCGCAGGCTCGACCTGATCGGCGCGAATCTCGACGACGCCCTCGAAGAGCTGGCGCATGAGGTGCTCGGCCTCGGCAGACCTGGGCTCGAACAACCGCGGCGCCTGGCGCGGGGCCTCGGACGGAGCGCTCTGCGCGGTCACTGGGCCGATGACGCCCATGAGGTACAGCCGGGTGCCGACCTCGAGCGTCAACACTTCGTCGAAGGCGCTGTCGACGAGCACCTGATGCACGCGTCGGCGACCGTCGAAGAGCTGAACGATGCGGTTGACGTCGTCAGGCATCGACGGGAGGGCCTGCGCGAGCCGCGCGAAGTCGACGGCGAGCACGGCATCCAGTGGCAACGAGCGCATCGTGAGCATGCTCCAGCGAGAGAGTCGGGGGAGCACCTGGGCGACGAAGTCGCGCAGCGAACAGTGAAAGCCCGTCGACACCGAGACCGGGTCGAGCGACACGGTGTAGTCCTGCGACGTGAGCGCGAGCGCGCGCACCACCGCGTCGAGCCCCCAACGCTCACCGCAGCGAGCCTGCACGATCGCGCCGTCGCGGAACGAGATCGCCGCGGCACCGTCGACCAGCGAAAACGTGCCCGAACGCGACGAGGTGAGCAGCGCGCGGAGCAGGTGCGCGGCCGGCAACGTCTTGCTGTGAAAGCGCAGGGGCTGACCGGTCACGCCGCGGTGACGAACCAGCTCGAACCGCACGAGCGAGGCGACGTCTCGGGCGAACGCGGGCTTCAACACGTACTCATCGACGCCGACGACCTCGGCGAGGTTGGCCACGTTGCCGTCTTCGGCTTTGGCGAGGAGCACCACCGGAACCCGCGCGGTCTTCTGGTTGCCCCGCAGCTCCGCGCAGAACGAGAAGCCGTCGCCGCCGCGCAAGTCGGACTCCAGGACGATCACATCGGGCGTTCGGCCACGGCGCAGCACCCCAAGGCCCTGCTCAGCAGTTTCCACGCTCCACACGTCGAAGCCGTCACGCGACAGCGCGACCTCGAGCACCGCCCTCGCCGAACGATCGGGGTCGACCACCAGCACGAGCGGGCGCTCGATGGTGCTGGGCTGAAGGCGAGCGGGATGAGTCGAGGATGGGGACGACCGAAGCATGCGACCTCCGGAGACAGATACTGACACCCTACCCCGGAGACCCACTCCCTCTGCAAATGCCCCACTCCGACTAACGCATTGAATTCACATGCGCGGCGGTGCTGCGGCTTCTGGATCTGGCCGGTTGTGGAAGCGCCAGCAGCCCGAATTCACCGATCAGCGTGTGCCCGAGGAGCTGCAGATCCTCTGGAGACACCTCTTCGAACGTCAGTCGCCAACCACGACCGCCGCCAACCGCGCTGCACTTCGCCTTGAACAGGCGCTCCCGGGCGGGAAACGACACGTGCAGGACGACGTGATCGGTGAAGGGCGAGCGACAGGTGGCCGGCAGCATGGCGCCGCGAACCGTCAGCTCCAGGCCGCGGCCCATGGCGGAGCATCCGTCGGACTCGACGAACCAATCGAGGTCGAGAAAAAACCGGGGCCAGCGACGTCGCCCACCGCCATCGAACCGCGTCGAGGTCGTGCGCATGCTGCAAGGCTGTAGCGGAAACTATCGAGGGTCAAAAAACCGGCCTATTTCTCACGCCATGCTCGCACTTGCCCTGCTGGTGACGCTCCCGCTCGCGGCTGACCCCGCCCAGCCTGCCCCACCGCCTCCTGTCGCGGGTGCGGCGGTCGCCCCGGCGGCGCTCGGCGCGGGCTCGATCGGCTTCTGGGGAACGTTGGGCGCGCCGGACGTCGCGATCGGTTACCGCCAGGGCTTCTCGCTGCTCGAGTTCGAGGCGCAGGCGCGGTTCCACTACCTGGAGCTCTCTGCGGTGGCCGAGGCCGGAGTTCGATTCCTCGCGTGGAAGGCTGACCGGGCCATGCTCGCCCCGACGTTCTCGCTGGGCCTCAAGGTCAACTCGGGCAGCCGCGCGTTCGATCCGTACAACTTCGCCTACGTCGCGCTGAGGCCCCGGCTCGGGGTCGTGCTGTCTCTGAGGGTGTCGGAGGTCGCGCAGGTGATCGCCACAGCCGAGGTCCCCTGGGCCATCGCGCTCAACGTGACCGGCTATCAGATCACGCCGACGGTCGGAGGCGGCGCCGAGTTTCAGCTCAACCCGAAGCTGTCACTGGTGGCGGTCGGCCTGATCGGCGTCGACGTGATCAAGGAACCGCTCGGCACGCCCATCGCCCGGCTCGCGTGGGGTCTTCGGCTCGGCGTGGGCTACCGCGTCTTCTAGAACGTCCCGACGAAGCCCGGCCCCAACACCAGCTGCTCGGCGCGCCGCGACGCGGGCAGCATCGTGATCGAGGGGACGACGGTGACCGCGTCGGACGCCGACGGGCCCTGGGCAAATCCGACGAGCGCGGTGATGCCAACCGTCAACGCCATGCCGCCCAGCGCCGCGATCGCCGCGAGCTGCGGAGCCTGAAAGACGACGCCACCGAGATAGAAGAGCGCGAGGCCGATTCCCACAGGGAGGGCGCCGTAGCGAACGACCGTCGAGAGTGGGAGCCGGGTGAGCGCGGCGACGAGCCCGCCCACTGCCATGCCGACCGCGGGAGCCAGGAGCAGCGCTGGCGCGAGCAACGGCCTGCCGAGCGCCACGTTGAAGAACGCGGCGAGGGCGAAGGCGTCGAGCGCTCCGGCGCCCAGCATCGCGAGATCCGACGGGTCGAGATCATCCGCGCTCCACAACAGGGCCAGTGGCACCAACGCGCCAACCTGGGAGCCGACCAACGCGAGGAGCCCCGGCAAGACCTCCGGGAGTCCGGTGACGAACGAGCTGAGGCCTGTCGCGAGTCCGAGGCCAGCGAGCACGCCGACGCCGAGGCCCAGGGCGGCCGCGCCTGCAGCGACAAGCCCGATCGGCTGGAAGTACTGCAGGAGCACGCCGACCGCCCCGAGGCCGACGCCCCCGGCCAACGCACCGAGGTAGGCGCCTCCGGGAACGGCGAGTGGACCGGTCGACGGCGTCGACAGACCTGCGCCGATGAGGCCGACGACGACGAGGCCGTCGACGACCTGCGAGAACGCAAACAACGGCCCGCCGCGCCCCGCGGAGAAGCGGGAGAAGCGCTCCCGGTTCGCGGCGGTCGGCGCGACTGCTCGAGGCTCTTCGGTGGTTGGCGTCGACGGGCCGAGATCGCCGGGGGTCTCGCCCATCGGCCGAACGATCTGCGCGTTCGCCACGCCGCCGACCAGCAGCAGCAGCACGACGACCCACCGGCTCATCGGTACTTGAGGAACCCGCCGACGAGGTCGCGCACGAGGGCGCTGACCGACATGCCATGCCGCCGCGCGATCACCGCGAGCGAATCGAACTCGGAGTCGTGCAGCTCGATCGTCAACGACTTGCCCTGCCCATCGTCCAGCTGCTGCGACTCGGAGATCGGCTCGATCGTCGAGATGATGTCGTCGCCCTCTTCGATCACCTCTTCGGGCGTCGCGCCTGGCGCCGCGAGGCTCGACAATCGCTGCTTCTCTTCCTCGAGCTCGTCGTTGAAGAGCTGCTTGAGGAAGTTCGCGAGGTGGATGTTCGACGGCGTGAACTCGTACTGGGACAGGAACTGATCGATGTCGTACTGCATGTCCCACGCGGTCTGGTACCGGCGCTCACGGTCCTTCTCGAGCGCCTTCATCAGGATCGCTTCGACGCCCTCGGGGATGTCGGCCTTGAAGTACGACGGCGCGTAGATCTTCCCTTCGGTGATGCTCTTGAGGATCGCGACCTCGGAGTCTCCGGTGAAGAGCTTGAAGCCGGTGAGCCACTCGTAGAGCACCGTGCCGAGCGAGAAGAGGTCGGACCGGTTGTCGAGGTGCTTGCCCATGCACTGCTCGGGCGACATGTACGAGAGCTTGCCTTTGATCTCTCCCGCGCGCGTCTGCTCGATCTGGTTGGCGGCCTTGGCGATGCCGAAGTCGAGCACCTTCACCGTGCCGTCGAACGAGACGAAGATGTTCTCGGGCGTGACGTCGCGGTGGACGATGTTCAGCGCCACCCCGTACGTGTCGGTCTTCTGGTGCGCGTAATAGAGGCCCTCACACACGCTCGAGGCGATCTTGAGCGCGTAGACCATCGGGAACGGAATGCCGAGCGAGTCGGCCTTCGGAATGATGCGACGCATGTCGCGCCCGAAGACGTATTCCATGGCGATGAAGTACGACTCGCCGATGCGGCCCAGATCGTAGATCTGAACGATGTTGGGGTGATTGAGCTGCGCGGCGAGCTTGGCTTCGTTGAGGAACATCTTCACGAAGTTCGGCTGCTTCGACAGATGCGGTCGAATGCGCTTGATGACGATCGTCTTCTCGAAGTTCTCGATGCCCGCCTGCCGAGCGAGAAAAATCTCGGCCATACCTCCGACCGCGATGCGATCGATGAGGGTGTACTTGCCGAATCGGATGTTTCGCTTCGAGTCGCCTTGAGCCATCGCGCGGGCGCACCTTACCAGCAGGGTTCCAGTCGTACAGGCTGACACGCGTGCGATGGAACGAGAGGGCGCGCGTCGGCGTCAGGCGTTCGTGCTCTGGCGAATCACCCTGCTCTGCCTCACCCAGACGGCCCCCCCGTTCACCTGTCCGACCGGAACCCGGCTCGAGCGCCATTCGACAGCCGACGAGATCTGGGTCGGTTGCGTCGACGACGACGGCGCCAACGGGCCGATGGCTCGAACGCAACACGATGGCGGCGTCATCGAAGCCGGGCGTTTCGAGCGAGGGGTGAAGCAGGGCCCATGGGTCGAACGCGGTCGCGATGGTGCACTCATCACCAGAGAGTGGGTCAATGGGCGCGAAGGGCCGATTCGTTCGTGCCCCGCTGGAACTCGCGCGAAGACCCGCTGCGTCGCCAGGTGCTGCGACATCTCTGCGCGCTGGTGCGCCCTGCCCGACGGAGGCCTGACGGGCCCCTGGGACGCGTGGACCGTCGAGGGTCGACGCGTCGGGTCGAACCTGCACGATCCATCATTGCCCGCGCCGTTCCGCGACCTGGCCTCCGTTCGGGATGAGCCGTTCGAGCTGGGTGGCGACGACCCACGGTGAGACATCGTGGGCGCGAACGTCGAGGGCCGCGCGCATGGTCTTCAGCATCGGGCAGCTCGCGGCGGCGAGTTCGAGGTGGAACACGTCGCTCCCGTCGATGCCGCGCGTCATGCGCTCGACGCAGACGGGGATCGCGCGATCGATGATGCCGACCAGCTCGGTGCGCTGGCCCTGCGTCTCGTCCATCTGGACCTTGCGCAGCAGGTTCCATCGGTACCAGACGAGCTCGGTCTCGAGCCGGGCACAGGTCTGGCCGACGATGATGTCGGGCATCTGCTGAAATCTCGGCGCGTCGTCTTCGAACATGCGGCCCAGGAACGGGCGAATGTTCTCGTAGCGCTCGGTCGTCGACGCCAGGAGCGCAGGGCAGATCTTCCTGACCCGTGCGCCCGCCGTGACGTTCTTCACGCAGTTTCCTGCGTAGACCAACGCGAGGACCACCAGCAGCGCCCCACCAGCGAGGCGCTGACGGCTCAAACGTAGCTCTCGATCGGCGGGCAGCTGCACACCAGCTTGCGATCGCCGAGCACGTTGTTGATGCGGCCGACCGACGGCCAGAACTTGTGCCGCTTCACCCAGGCGAGCGGGTACACGGCGCGCTGGCGGGAGTACGGACGCGTCCACTCGTTCGCGGTCGCGACGTCAGCCGTGTGCGGAGCGTGCTTGAGCGGGTTGTTGTCCTTCGGCATCGTGCCCGCCTCGACCTCGGCGATCTCGGCGCGAATGGCCATCATCGCGTCGACGAAACGATCGAGCTCGGCCTTCGACTCCGACTCGGTGGGCTCGACCATCATGGTGCTGGCGACGGGGAAGGACACCGTGGGAGCGTGGAAGCCGTAGTCCATCAGGCGCTTGGCGATGTCTTCGACCTCGACCCCGCTGGTCGTCTTCAGCTTGCGCATGTCGAGAATGCACTCGTGCGCCACCCTGCCCTGCGCGCCCCGGTACAGCACCGGGTACGACGCCTCGAGCTTCTCGGCCACGTAGTTCGCGGTGAGGATCGCGGCCTTCGTCGCCGCGGCGAGGCCGTCGGGCCCCATCATGCGAATATACATCCACGAGATGAGGAGAATGCTCGCGCTCCCGAACGGCGCGGCCGAGACAGGGCCACTGGAGCCGCCCGTCTTCGCGCTCTGATGGCCGGGGAGGAACTCGACGAGGTGCTTCGCCGCGCAGATGGGACCCATTCCCGGGCCACCACCACCGTGGGGGATGCAGAAGGTCTTGTGCAGGTTCAGGTGGCAGACGTCGGGGCCGAAGTCTCCGGGGCGGCAGAGGCCGACCTGCGCGTTCATGTTCGCGCCGTCCATGTAGACCTGCCCGCCCTCGGCGTGAACGAGCTCGCAGATCTCGGTGATGGCCGCCTCGAAGACGCCGTGGGTCGAGGGGTACGTCACCATGAGCGCGCCGACCTTGCCGGTGTTCGCGGCGATCTTCGCCTTGAGATCGGGCACGTCGACGTTGCCGGCGTCGTCGGTCTTCACCACGACGACCTGGTAGCCGGCCATGACGGCGGTCGCGGGGTTCGTGCCGTGCGCCGACGCGGGAATGAGGCAGATGTTCCGGTGCCCCTGGCCTCGGGCCTCCTGGTACGCGCGAATGGTGAGGAGCCCGGCGTACTCGCCCTGTGAGCCCGCGTTCGGCTGGAGCGACGTGCCCGCGAAGCCGGTGATCTCGGCAAGCCAGGTCTCGAGGTCGCTGAAGATCTGCCGGTAGCCGGGCCACTGCGCTTCGGGCGCGAACGGGTGCAGGCCGTTGAACTCGGGCCAGGTCACCGGGTCCATCTCGCTGGTGGCGTTCAGCTTCATGGTGCACGACCCGAGCGGGATCATGCTGTGGCAGAGCGAGAGATCCTTCGCCTCGAGCGAGCGGATGTACCGGAGCATCTGGTGCTCGGTGTGGTGCGAGTTGAAGACCGGGTGCGTGAGGTATGCGGACGTGCGGCGCAGCGCCTCGGGCAGCACGGGCGACGCGTTGGCCGACGGCGCCAGCGCGGTGGCGGTGAAGTCGGGCTTCTTCCCGGCGAAGACGGCCAGGAGCCCGTCGAGTTGCTCGGCCGAGATCGTTTCGTCCATCGACACGCCGAGGTGGGTCTCGTCGATACGGCGCACATTCATGCGCGCAGCCTCGGCGGCCTTCACGAGCGCAGCGCCCTGCTTCGCGTCGACCTTCACGGACACGGTGTCGAAGAACACGTCGTGCTCGAGGTGGAAGCCGAGCTTCGCGACGCCAGCGGCGAAGGTGCGGGCCAGCGCGTGCACGCGGGTGGCGATGCCGCGGAGACCTTGAGGGCCGTGGTACACGCCGTACATCGACGACATCACGGCGAGCAGCACCTGCGCGGTGCAGATGTTCGAGGTCGCCTTCTCACGCCTGATGTGTTGCTCGCGGGTCTGCAGTGCCATGCGCAGCGCCATGTGGCCGTTCGCGTCTTCCGACACGCCGATGATGCGGCCGGGCATCGAGCGCGCGAACTCGGTCTTCGTCGAGAGGAAGGCTGCGTGCGGGCCGCCGAAGCCCATCGGCACACCGAAGCGCTGGGCCGAGCCGATCGCCACGTCGGCGCCGAGTTCTCCAGGCGGCGTGAGGAGACACAACGAGAGCAGATCGGCCGCCATCACCACCATCGCGCCGTGGGCGTGCGCCTTCTCGTTGAACGCCCGGTAGTCGACGATGGCGCCGTCGGTCGCGGGGTACTGCACGAGCACGGCAAAGCACTTCTTCGAGAAGTCGAACGTGCGGTGATCGCCGACGACGATCTCGATGCCCAGCGGCTTCGCGCGAGTCTTGACGACGTCAATGGTCTGCGGGTGGCAGCGCGACGAGACGAACATGGTGTTCGCCGAGGCGTCCTTCGACACCGAGTGCGTCAGGTGCATCGCCTCGGCCGCCGCGGTGCCCTCATCGAGGAGCGAGGCGTTCGAGATCGGCAGGCCGGTGAGATCGCCCACCATCGTCTGGAAGTTGAGCAGCGCCTCGAGCCGGCCCTGCGCGATCTCGGCCTGGTACGGCGTGTAGGCCGTGTACCAGCCCGGGTTCAGGAGCACGTTGCGCAGCACGACGCCTGGGGTGAAGGTGCCCGAGTAGCCCTGACCGATGAACGAGGTGAACACCTGGTTCTTCGAGGCGATCGTCTTGAGCTCAGCGAGCAGCTCGGCCTCACCCTTCGCCGCTGGGAGCGCGAGCGGCTTCTTCGCCCGGATCTGCTTCGGCACGGTCTGATCGATCAGCGCGTCGAGCGTCGGGGCCTTCACGGCAGCGAGCATCTCCTCCATCTCGCGAGAGGAGGGGCCGACGTGGCGACGGGCGAAAGTATCGAGGAACGAGAGCATGGAGGGCGGCTTACAGAACGAGAGGCAGTGATCGCAACGGATTGCGCCCGGAAGGATGGGCCCGCCTCATGGCTTCGAGGAGTCGTTCAGTCGTTGGAGTAGGCGAGCGATTGCCAGGTGGCGGCATCGACCTCGAGGCGAGCCGGCCGTGGGGCGTACCGGGCAGTCACGACCGGCACCAGCAGGCGGTGCAGCTCCGAGCCGAGCCACGGCCAGGATCCATCACGCCACCAGACGTCGTTCCCGTGCCGCACGACCCAGTCGGGGCCATCGAGCGCGAAGGAGAGCGTGAATTCCTCGGCGCCCGGCACTTCACGGAGCGCGCGCCTGAACCCGTCGAGCATGGCGTCGCGCTCCCGTCGAGCGCCCTCGTTCGCCTCTCGAGCCATCGAATCCCGAGCCTCGACCAGGGAGCGAAGAACCTCGAATGCAGGTGCCGGCACAGGCACCAGCCCATGGAGTTCGACCGACACCTCGTTCGTCTCGCGGCCGCCGTACCGCTCTCCGAAGAAGCTGCACTTCAGCGCGCCGTCGGAGACGAAGTACGCCGTCGTGTAGAGCCAGTCTTCGAGGCTCGATTGACTGCAGTCGTACTCGCGCACCAGCGCGCCACGGTCGAGCAGGAGAAACGTGAAGGTCGAGACCTCACTCCCGTCGGGCAGGCGCGTGGAGGGCCATGGCTTCCACGCGACCAGCACCCGGCCGTCGGGGGTGCGCCACGCGTCCACGGTCAGTCGAGGGCGACGACGTGCGCGCGGAGCAGCTCGAGCGCCTCGGCGCGCTCAGCGTCAGGACTCGAACGTTCGTCACCGGCGTCGCCAGCCTCTGAGGCCCACGTGCCTTCGAACGCGACCGCGAGGTGCGCGGCCCAGTCGTACGCCGTCACGTCCGGGGCATGCCGCTCACCGACCAGCTGGATCTCGATCGATGAGACTACCGACTCAGGAAGCGTGCAGAGCGCGTCGAACTCTTCTCCGAGGTCTTCTTTGAGTTCATTCAGGGCCTCGGCCGACATCGTCGAGGGCGAGAACACATCGAACGCCAGCCCGTCGATCTCGAACATGAAGTTGTTCCGCGCGCCCTGCTCCTCGGGCCGGTCGAGCTCGAGGTCGGCGGCATCGACGAGCCGCCGACAGTGCACGGTGATGGTGTCGAAAGACATGGCCACGCTCGTCTCACGATCCCGACGAAGCCGCCATTCCTGAACGCCATGCGCCGCGAGAGGGTCGAAAACCGACCCTGGAGCGACGCACGGTCGTGTCAGCCCGGGCTGCTAGACGCTCGTTGGGGGGGGGGCACAGCGATGCGAGCGGAGGAGAAGAGCGTGATGGGCCTGGCCTCGTGCCAGCTCGGGGTCTTCACCCTTGCGCAGGCACGAGCGCGCGGCATGACCTTGAATCAGGTGAAGCGCAGGCTTCGCGCGGGGCGATGGAGCCGCGTGCTCCCGAGCGTGTACGCGGTCGAAGGCGCACCCGAGTCGTGGCGGCGCAGGCTCAAGGCCGCGGCGCTCTGGTTCGGCCCACGCTGTGTCTTCTCGCATCGAACCGCCGCCGCGCTGTGGGGGCTGTCGCGCTTCGAGAGCGAAGAAGGTCCGGCCGTGATCTCCGCGACCTGCCACCGGCCAGTAGCGGGTGGGGTTCGGGTGGTCCGGGTGCGCGCGCTCCTCCCACGTGAGGTGACGTTCAGGAGTGGCTTCCGCGTCACCTCCATCGAACGCACGCTGCTCGACCTCGCGGCCGAAGAGTCGGATGTCACGCTCGAGACCTCAGTCGACGACGCGCTCCGGATGAAGCTCACCACCGTGGAGCGGCTCGAGACCTTCATCGAGCGTCGCGGTGGCTCCCGGGGCGTGCCCGCGCTGCGCAGGGTCGTCACGGAGCGGGCGGGCCGAGGGGGCGTTCCCGAGAGTGAGCTCGAGGCACGGGTCCTGGCGCTCCTGGACGAGAGCGGACTGCCCAGACCGTCGCTCCAACAGAAGGTGCGTGCGCACGGCCGGCGGTACCGGCTCGACTTCCGGTTCGAAGGGGTGCCGGTGGTGATCGAGGCTGATGGCTACGCGTGGCATTCGACCGTCGAGGCCTTCGAGGCAGACCGGCGTCGCATCAACGCGCTCACCGCGAGAGGGTACCGGGTGCTCCGGTGGACGTGGGCTGCGCTCGACGAGCGGCCAGACGAGCTGCTCGACGAGCTCCGCGAGGTGCTTCTGCAGTCGACGCGCAGGCGCGCGGCGTGACTACTTCTTCCCGGCCTTGGGAAGCTCGGGCATCACCAGGCGTGACATGAAGTCGGTGACCGCCACGAGCTGCGTGTCGGTGTAGCCCTTGACGACCTCCATCATCTTCGCGTTCGCGTTCTTGCGCTTGCCATCACGAATCTCGGTCGCCTGACGCAGCAGGTACTTGTAGTGCTGCCCGGCGAGCACGGGGGTCGAGTCCTTCGCGTTGCCCTCTCCGCTGCGCCCGTGGCACGACCCGCAGTCGCGCTTGTAGAGCACGAGCCCATCGTCGAGCAGGTCGCCTTCGCCGCGGCCGTTGTCGCGGGGGATCGGAAGGATTTTGAGGAACGCCGCGATGTCCGCCATGTCCTGCTCGGTGAGCGCCGTCGTCGCCGGGAGCATCACCGGGTTCTCACGAGCGCCCGAGCGAATGTCGGTGAGTTGCTTGAGGACCACGACCGGGTGTTGACCTGCGAGCTGAGGGAACGTGCCGTCAGGTTGACCCGCGCCGTTCTCGAGGTGACACGACGCACACGCGGCCTGGTACCGATCCTTCCCGCGAACCACGTCACCCTTCTTCGCCTGAACCTTCTTCAGTTCGGCCTTCGCTGCCGCTTCCGGCGAGGGGCCCGCCGCCGACACGGCCGCCACCAACACCACCGACATCCACACAGTCCTCATGCTGCTCCTCATACGGAATTGACCGCGGCGCTGCATAGCAGGAAAGCTGCAACGCACAGAACCCTCTCGCCGGCCGGTAGGCTCCTGACCGCGATGAACCAACGCCACTGGGAAGACGTCTATTCACGCAAGGCCGCCGACCAGGTGAGCTGGTTTCAACCGCACCTCGAGCGGTCGCTGCAGTTCGTCGATCAGGCGAAGCTCCCCGCAGACGCGGCCATCATCGACGTGGGCGGCGGCGCATCGACCTTCGTCGACGATTTGATCACCCGTGGCTTCTCGGCCCTGACGGTGGTCGACCTGTCAGCCCGTGCGCTGGAGATCGCCCGGTCACGGCTCGGAGACCGCGGCGCGTCGGTGGAGTGGTTGGTCGGCGACATCACCACGCTCGAACTGCCGGAGCACCGGTACGACTTCTGGCACGACCGCGCCGTCTTCCACTTCCTCACCGACCCGCTCCAGCGGGCCCGCTACGTCGAGCTCGTGCGCAAGAGCCTCAAGCCCGGCGGCCGCATCGTCGTGGCGACCTTCAGCCCAGACGGGCCGACCCGGTGCAGCGGGCTGGACGTGACCCAGTACTCCGAAGGCGCGATTCACGCGGTGTTCGGGGCTGACTTCGACCCGATCGGTTGCGTTCGCGAGACGCACCACACGCCCTCGGGTTCGTCGCAGGAGTTCCTGTACTGCGAGTGCCGGCTGCTCCCTGACGCCGCGACGTGACGCGCCCACGCGCTGCTTGACGCTCAGCCCTCCCCTGACGTAGCGCCGCAGCGCGTCGAAGCCCGGGGAGCGTTCATGCGGTCATTCAAGAGTGCCTTGGTTCTGCTGCTGCCCACGATCGCGTTCGCGCAGGTCACCATCAACCCGGGCGGAGGAACCGGGCCAGGCACCGGCGTTCGGGTCCACATCGGGCCCACGGGTCAGGTGCAGGTCATTCGCAACGGCACCGGCCAGTTCTACTCGCAGACGGCGACACCGGGCGCGACGACGAACCCCGGGGTCATCACCGGCCTGTCGAACGGCGTGTACCTCGCGGTCGGCACCACCAACGTCTTCGGCCCCCTGCACTTCGCCGCAGCGCCCGTCACTGGCATCACCGCAGCCGAGTTCACGCCCATCAGCAACACGCTGACGCCGCAGCCGAGCGGCTCGGGTTCGGCCACGACGGTGCTGCGTGCGACGGTGGGCGGGCGGAACTACGACGTCTCGGTTCGTTACGACTACGTCTTCCCCAACGACTTCGTCACCGTCACCCACACGCTGACCATCCCCTCGGGGAACACGGTGCCGGTGCGGCTGTACCACGCGCTCGACGCGTACCTGGGTGGCGACGACAACGGGCCGAGCTTCTTCGTGCAAGGGCCTCCGACGGTGGTGGGCGGGTTCCGGCAGCTGTCGAACATCGTGCTCGCCTGGCGCTACCGCGGCGGCGTTCCGTGGACCGGGTACTACGGCGGGTTCTACGAGTGCATGTTCCGCGACGCGCTGTGCCCCATGGGCTCGGGCGGCGGCAACAACGTCTTCGGCGCGAACACGTTCAACAACTGGGTCGACAACACCGTCAAGGACAACGGCTTCGCGATCATGTGGAACTTCGGCTCGGCGCCGGGCACGCAGATCGTCGCGAACGATCTCACCTTCTTCTCCTACCAGCCCACGCTCACCAAGGCGTTCGGCACCACCGCGATGTCGGCGGGCTCGGCCACCACGCTGACCTTCACCATCGACAACGTCCCCGGCGCGCCTGCGCAGGGCAACCTCGGCTTCCAGGACAACCTGCCGAGCAACCTGCTGCTGGCGAACACGGTCTTCACCAACACCTGCGGAGGCACGGTGACACTCAACACCGCGGGCTCGCCGAACACCGTGCGCCTGCAGACCGGAGCCCTGGCGCCGCTCACCCAGCGCTGCACCGTCACCGTCAACGTCACGGCGACCGTGCCGGGCGCGTACGTCAACGGCCGCACCAACATCTCGAACCTGTCGGTCGTCGAGAACCAGGTGAGCGATCAGACGCTCTCAGTGGTCCAGAGCGCGCCGGTCGTCACGCTGGATGCGCCGGGCATCATCAATCTCTCGAACGCGACGGCGTACCCGGTGTCGGGCTCGTGCCAGTCGATCGCCGGGCAGGTGACGGTCGCGGTCGGCTCCGTCGTCGTGGGCACGCCGTGCACCCTGGGTACCTTCGCGACGTCGGTGAACGTCGCCGCGCTCGCCGACGCGGCGTCGATCACCGTGAGCGCCTCGCAGACCAACTTCGCAGGCACCGGCACCACCTCGCGGCAGACCTCGAAAGACACCACGGCGCCGGGGACTCCGGCCTTCGTCACGCCGGCCGATGGCTCGTTCGCGGGCACGTCGACGCCGACGATCTCTGGCACCTCGGAGCCCGGCAGCACCGTTCGCGTCATCGTGGCTGGCGTCACGGTCTGCACCGCGCTCACGCAGGGCAACGGCGTGTGGACCTGCACGACCTCGGCACTGGCCGACGGCGCCCGCACGCTGACGACGACGGCCACCGACCCGGCCGGTAACACGTCGCTCGTCTCGCCGCCGCGCACCATCACCATCGACACCACGCCGCCCGCGGCACCGCTCATCAACAGCCCCGCGATGAGCGCGACCGTCGGCCCCAACCCGACGATCTCGGGCACCGCGGAGCCGTTCGCCACGGTGACCGTCACCGAAGGCGCCGGCACGGTCTGCACCGTGGTCGCCAACAACCTCGGCCAGTGGAGCTGCGCGACGACCTTCGGGCCGTCGATGCGAACGATCTCGGCGACGCAGCGCGACCGCGCCAACAACCCGGGCCCGGCCGCTCCTGCGCGGACCTTCACCATCGCGAACGTGCCGACGGTGGATCTCGCGACGCCGCCCGCCATCACGTCGATGAACGCCAACGCCTACCCCGTCAGCGGCACCTGCACGACGGCCGCGGGCACGGTCACGGTTCGGGTCGGCACGCAGACGGCCATGACCGCGTGCAGCGCGGGCCTGTTCTCCACGACGCTCAACGCGAGCAGCCTGATGGATGGGCCCAGCGTCGCGGTCTCCGCCTCGCAGACCAACGTCACGGGCACGGGCAGCGACACCCGCACCACCCAGAAGGACACGGTCGCGCCGTCGGCTCCCTCGATCACCACGCCCACCGAGGCCGCCCGCATCAACACATCGACGCCGACGATCACCGGCACCGGAGAAGCGCTCTCGAGCCTCGTCGTGCGACGCGGCGCCACCACCGTGTGCACCGTCATCGTGCCGGCCAACGGCGTGTGGAGCTGCGTCGCGGCGACCATTCCCGAGGGTGCGGTGACGATCACCGCGACGGCGACGGACCCGGTCGGCAACGCGTCGGTGGCCTCTCCGGCTCGCAACTTCACGGTCGACACGGCGGCCCCTGGTGCGCCGACGATCACCAACCCGGCGCAGAACGCGACCGTCGGCATCAACCCCACCGTCGCCGGCACGGCCGAGGCGAACGCCACCGTCAGCGTCACCGAAGGCGCCGTGCTGGTGTGCAGCGTCACCGCCAACGCGACCGGCCAGTGGAGCTGCCCCACGACGTATCAGCCAGGCACGCGCACCATCACCGCCACGCAGCGCGACGTCAGCGGCAACGGCTCGGCCCCCTCGGCACCGCGGCAGTTCACCGTCGCGGCCGTTCCCACCGTCACGCTCGACACGCCGGGCCCCATCAACGGCATGAACGCGTCGGCCTGGCCGATCGCAGGTACGTGCACCTCGTCGGCTGGCACCGTCACCATCACCGTCGGAGCCGCCAACGCGACCGCCGCCTGCCCGAGCGGGACCTTCACCACCACGATCAACGTCGTCGCGGTACCCGATGACCCGGCCGTGTCCATCGTCGCGGCGCAGACCAACCCGTCGGGCACGGGCACTGACACGCGCAGCACGCTGAAGGACACGGTGGTCCCCACGGCACCGACCTTCACGCGGCCTGCCGACATGGCGATCACCAACGACGTCACGCCGACGTTGACCGGCTCCGCGGAGCCCGGCAGCACCGTGCGAGTGGTTCGCGGCGGAATGACCGTCTGCACCACGATCACGCCAGCGAACGGGCTGTGGAGCTGCGTGGCCTCGACACTCCCCGATGGGCAGATCGTGCTCACGGCGACGGCGACCGACCCTGCAGGGAACGTCTCGGCCAGCTCGCCGCCGCGCACGTTCGTGATCGACACCATGGCGCCGGTCGCGCCGTCGATCGCGACGCCGATCGAGAACGGCCGCACCGGGCTCTCTCCGATGATCTCAGGTACCGCCGAGCCCCTCGCCACGGTGGTGGTGAACGAAGGCGCCTCGCTGGTCTGCCAGACGACCGCCACCATGACGGGCACCTGGACCTGTCCCACGACGCTCGGCGCCGGGCCGCACGCCGTCACCGCGCGGCAGACCGATCGTTCGGGCAACCAGAGCCCCGCTTCGATGGCGCGCACCTTCACCGTCGAGAACGTTCCCACCGTCATCCTGGGGCCGCTGCAGGTGATCAACCGCATGCGCGCGGCGAGGTACGAGGTCAGCGGCTTCTGCACGACGAGCGCCGGCCAGGTGACGATCTCGGTCGGCACCGTGATGGGCACCGCGATGTGCGTGAACGGGCTGTTCTCCGCCACCCTCGACGTCACCACCGTGCCCGACGCGGCGATGGTCTCGGTGAGAGCGGCGCAGACCACGGCAGGCGGCACCGGCATGGACACGCGCGGCGTGCTCAAAGACACGATGCCGCCGCCCGCGCCCGTCATCACGCTCCCCACGCTCGAGAGCGTCGCCACCACGGGCCGCCCGATGATGTCGGGCACCGCTGAGCCCAACAGCACCGTGACCGTCTTCATCAACGGCCAGATCGCCGGCACGACGCAGACCGACGCCAACGGCGATTGGACGTTCACGCCGCCCACCCAACTGGCCGACGGTCGCTACGAGGTGAAGGCGCACGCGACCGACGTCGCCGGCAACACCGGGCCCGAGACGGCGCAGGTGGCCTTCTCAGTCGACTCCACCGCGCCGAACCCGCCCGTCATCGTCTCGCCCGCGAAGAACGCCGCGCTCGACATCGATCGCCCGTTCGAGATCTCTGGCACCTCAGAGCCGGGAGCCCGCGTCACCATCTACCTCGACGGCAAGCCCAGCTTCTTCGTGGTGGCCGACGCGCAGGGTCGATGGACGACGCCTGTGCCTGCGAACTCGCTCACCGAAGGCAACCACGTGGTGTCAGCCGAAGCGCTCGACCCTGCGGGGAACCAGGGCCTGCGCGCCGCCGACGTTCCGTTCTTCATTCGTATTCCCAGCCTGCGCTACGCCGGCCAGGGCCTCATCAGCTGCAACGCCGTCTCGTTCGACGCCGTGCCGCTGCTGCTCGCTCTCGTCGCCCTCGCCACCCGCCGCCGCGCGCGGAGCCATTCATGAACCGCATCATTCGAGTCTTCTTCGCTGGTGTCCTCCTGGCAGTCCCAGCGCTTGCGCAAGAGGCAGCGCCCCTGCCCCCGTTCTCGCTGACGCGCTTCTCGCCGAACGACGCTCCACTGGGAGGCCTCGGCGCGGCGACGGGCGACATGCTCCCGCACAAGAAGTTCCGGGCGTGGGGAGCCTTTCACTACGAGAACAACCCGCTGGTGCTCTTCCGTGACAACCAGCGACAGGGAGCGCTCGTCGGCAACCGGCTCGGCCTGCACCTCGGCGTCGGCTACGGCATCACCTCGTGGCTGACCGCCACGCTCGAAGTGCCCATCGTGCTGTACCAGGGCGGCGACGATCTCTCGCAGATCGCCCGGGTCATCTCGCCCGACAGCGCAGGCCTCGCGTCGCCGCGGCTCTCGGTGCGGCTCGGCATTCTCTCGCAGCGCAAAGGTGGCTTGCTTGCTGACGCGCCTGTCGATCTCGCGTTTCAGCTCGGCACGGCGTTCCCGTTCGGCGTCGGCAACGCGCTCGCCGTCGAAAGCGGGTGGAACGTGTTTCCCCAGCTGTCGGCGGGCCGTGACTTCGGGCCGGTGCGCTTCGGCGGAGAGATCGTCGGGCTCATTCGCCCGAGTTCAGTGAACCTCACCAGCGGCGCGTTCGCGCGTGATCAGGTCGGCAGCCAGCTGGGCCTTCGCGCCCTGGTGTCGAGCACCGGAGACGGCGCGCGCTTCGAGGGCTCGTTCCACACCCTGCTGCCGCTCGGCGGTGGCGAGACGCCGGCAGGCTTCGAGTTGCTCGGCGGCGTGCGCGTTCCGATTGGCCCCGTGGAGCTCTTCCTCCTCGCAGGCCCGGGCTTCGGCAGCCTGCCCGGGACGCCGACGGTGCGCGTGCTCGGCGGCGTCGGCATTCGACCTGACGACAACGACCCCTGCTCGCAGGGCCGCAAACACACGCCACAGCAGTGCCCCGAGCTCGACGACGACAACGATCTCATCCTCAACGCGGTCGATCGCTGCCCGCTCGAGCCGGAAGACAAAGACGGCTTCCAGGACGCCGACGGCTGCCCCGACCCCGACAACGACGCCGACGGCGTGCCCGACGGATCGGACAAGTGCCCGCTCAAGAAGGGCCCGCTGGCGAACAACGGCTGCCCGGTGGTGAAGGTCGTCGAGGTCGACACCGACGGCGATGGCCTCACCGACGCGAAGGACGAGTGCCCGACCGAGCCGGGGCCGATCGAGCGCAATGGCTGCCCGCTGAAAGACAGAGACGCTGACGGCGTGCTCGACGTCGACGACGAATGCCCCGACGAGCCCGGCCCGAAGGAGCGCAAGGGCTGCCCGCTCAAGGACAAGGACGGCGACACGGTCGAGGACAAGTTCGACAACTGCCCCGAGGTGAAGGGCCCGCCGTCGAACCAGGGCTGCCCCGAGAAGCAGCGCCAGCTCGTCATCATCACCAGCGAGAAGCTGATCATCAAAGAGAAGGTCTTCTTCGCGACGGCGAAGGCGACGATCCTCCCGCGCTCCTTCCCGCTGCTGAACAACGTGGCGACCGTGTTGCGCGACCACCCCGAGATTCAGCTCATCCGGGTCGAGGGCCACACCGACTCGCAGGGAGGCCACGACTACAACGTCAGCCTCTCGCAGCGCCGCGCGAACTCGGTGAAGGACTACCTCATTCACCAGGGCGTCGATGGCATTCGGCTTCAGGCCAAGGGCTTCGGGCCCGATCGTCCTGCTGACACCAACAAGACCGACGCGGGCCGCTCGAATAATCGGCGCGTGGAGTTCGTGATTCGTGGCGTGGGCGCAGGCAACGACGAGCCGACCGAATGATGCTCGAACTGGCAGTGGGCGTGATCGTCGCGGCGACTCCGGCGAGCCGGATCTTCATCGCGAGCGGCGCGAAGACGAAGGCCGAGGCCGAGAAGCAGAAGGCGGCGCTGGTGGTGCCGACTGAGCTTCGGCTGACGGCTGGGTACCCGAAGCTGATCGAGTCGAAGACGGTCGCAGGCCTCAACCCGGGCTTCTTTCTCGTCGTGCTCGGAGCCTGTGCCGACGAAACGGCCGCACAGACCAGTCATGGGAATGGGCTGGCTGCGTTGATTCAACGCAGTCTCAAGGGCGCGTACGCGAAGGGCGTCACCGCACACCCCGAGGCCTGTCCGTTGTGGGTCGAGCCGACCGAATCACGACCCTCGAAGCTCGACGCGCTGCTCAAGAGCCCTGACGACCCGAAGTTGTTGTTCGCGGTGGCGAGCGAGATGCACCAGGCAGGCGGACTGGTGGGCGCGTCGATTCTGTTGAGGCGCGCAACGGCGAAAGGCGCGACCGATCAACCGACGCTCGAGCTGCTCCGAACCGTCGAGTTCGTGCTGGAAGACGCGCCGTTTCGTTTGCCGCAGTGACGCGCGCTGAGCCGACTCGCCACGCGCCCCCGAGCTGGACACGCAGACGTTCGGCACGACGCCAGCCCTGGCCCGCTCGCGCCGCCAGACGAGCGTTCACCCGCACTGGCTCTTCTTCTTCACCGTCGCGTCGCTCGCGGAGACGGTCGCGCGCGCCCAGGCCTACGTCGCCTCGATGCTCCCAGCCGAGACCAGGAACGGTCGTACTTCGCGATCGGCGACGACGACCTACAAGGCGCGGCCCGGGCTGATCGAACGCGCGGTGGAATGGCGCTGGCCGGAGCGCTCCGGCTCAGCCGAGCAGCTTGGTGTACGTGTCGGCGTCCATCAGCGCGTCCCACTCGCCAGCATTCGACGACTCGATCTCGATGAGCCAGCCGGCCGCATACGGCGCTTCGTTCACCAGCGACGGATTCCCGACGACGGCGTCATTCACCTTCGAGACCTTGCCGGTCAGCGGCGAGTACAGCTCGCTGACGGCCTTGGTCGACTCGATGACGCCGAACTGCGCGCCAGCCGTCACCGCAGTGCCGACCTTGGGGAGCTCGACGTAGACGACCGAACCCAGCGCGTCCTGCGCGTGGAACGTGACGCCGATCTGCACCGCGGCGCCGCTCTTCTTCGCCCACTCGTGATCCTTCGTGTACTTCAGGTCCTTCGGGTATTCGCCGTTCGCCATGATGGGCTCCTTGAGGGTGGGGAGAGTGGAAAGGGTTCAGCCGCGGGTGTGGAAAGGGGTCTTCACGACCTTCGCCGCGACGGGCCGGCCGCGGATCTCGACGTGGAACGTGCTGCCTTCAGCCGCCAGCGCAGTCGGCACGTAGCCGATGCCGATGGCCTTCTTCACGGTCGGGCCCATGGTGCCGCTGGTGACCTCACCGACCTTCTGGCCGTCTTTGAGGATCGGGTAATGCGCGCGGGGAACGCCAGCCTCGGTCAGCTCGAAGCCGATCAACTTGCGCGTGATGCCGGCGGCCTTCTGCTTCACCAGCGCGTCCTTCCCGATGAACTCGGCCTTGTCCAACTTGACGATCCACCCGAGGCCCGCCTCGAGCGGCGTGTGCACGTCGTCGATGTCGTTGCCGTAGAGCGCGTACTTCATCTCGGTGCGCAGCGAGTCACGGCAGCCGAGGCCGGCGGGCACGATGCCGTCGCCCTTCCCTTCTTCGAGGATCGCGAACCACAGCTTCTCGGCTTGAGCGGGAGGGCAGTACAGCTCGAACCCGTCTTCGCCGGTGTAGCCGGTGCGCGAGATGATGCAGTCGACGCCAGCGACCGAGCCAGTGGTGAACCGGTACGTGCCCACACCCTCGAGCGGCTTCGGACACAGGCGCTGCACGATGCCGAAGGCCTTCGGGCCCTGCACGGCGATCTGCGCGAACTCCTCTGAACGATCGACCGGCTTCACGCCCGTCGCGTGCTCGTGCATCCACGCGAAGTCCTTCTCGCGATTCGCCGCGTTGACGCAGATGAAGATGTGCTCGGGCGAGAAGCGGTACGCGACGATGTCGTCGACGAAGCCCCCGTTCGGGTTGAGCAGGCCGGAGTAGATCGCCTGACCATCGGTGATGCGCGCGAGGTCGTTGGTGATGAGCCGGTTCGCCGCTTCGAGCGCGCCCTTGCCCTTGAACTCGACCTCGCCCATGTGGCTGACGTCGAACAGGCCCGCCTTCGTTCGAACTGCTTCGTGCTCGGCGACGAGGCCGGCGTACTGCACCGGGAGCTCCCAGCCGGCGAAGTCGACGAGGCGGCCTCCGAGCTTCTTGTGGGCGGCGTTCAGCGGCGTCAGGCGTGGTGACATGGCTCGCGGTTTGAGCCTTCGAAACGCGTGGTGTCAACGACGACGATCGGGCCCATCAGCAGCCATCACCGCTGCCATTCCCCGGAGTGCACCGCGCGTGCAGAACCCGTCGGCATCTGGCAGACAGGCGACGTGAAGATCCGCTCCCGCCTCAACCCGTCCAAGCCGTGCTTCAGCTTCGAGTTCTTTCCGCCGAAGACGCCCGAAGGCGAGAAGCAGCTCTGGGAGACGCTCGACGATCTGCGCTCGCTCGAGCCCGGCTTCGTCTCGGTGACCTACGGCGCGGGCGGCTCGACGCGCGATCGCACCATCGAGCTCGTCTCGCACATCAAGGAGCGCACCGGCATCGAGGCGATGGCGCACCTCACCTGCGTCGGCCACACGAAGGAGGAGATCGCCGACGTGCTCGCGCGCCTGGCGAAGTACCGCATCGAGAACGTGCTCGCGCTCCGGGGCGATCCGCCGAAGGGGCAGACGGCGTTCCAGAAGACCGAAGGCGGCATGGGCAACGCCAGCGAGCTGGTGGACTTCATCAGCCAGCAGGGTCTGGGCTTCTGCGTCGGCGCGGCGGCGTACCCGGAAGGTCACCTCGAGACCGCCTCGCGCGAGGCCGACCTGCAGCACCTCAAGGCGAAGGTCGACGCGGGCTGTGACTTCTTGATCACCCAGCTCTTCTTCGACAACGCGTTCTATTTCGACTTCGTCGAGCGGGCGCGACGGGCCGGCATCAACGTGCCGATCGTGCCGGGCATCATGCCGATCACCAACTTCGAGCAGGTGACCCGCTTCGTCCGCATGTGCGGCACGACCGTGCCGATGCGGCTGCAGCTCGAGCTCGAGAAGGTGAAGGACGACCCGACCGCCGTCATGCAGCTCGGCGTCGCACACGCCACCGTGCAGTGCCTCGAGCTGTTGCAGCGCGGCGTGCCCGGCATCCACTTCTACACGCTGAACCGCAGCCCAGCGTCTCGAATGATCGTCACCGCGCTGCGCGCCAGGAGCCAGACGTCATGAGCCTCGTCGTTGCCGATCCGAAGAAGCGTTCGACCGTGAGCGGTACCGTGTCGGGTGATCCGTGGGGCACCATCGACGCGTGGGCGCCGGGCGCTGGCTACAAGCTGATCGCGGGCGCGGGAACGCCGACGCGCACGTACCAGAAGGGCAGCGGCTTTCTCGTCGCCCCGATGATGCTGATCGCGTCGCTCGAAGGCTCGAACCTGACGATTCAGGGCTGGGTCGCGCCGACGTTCCTCGCGCGGCTCTTCGCCCTCTTCCTCATCCCCGCAGAGACGAACATCGGCACCAGCGGCTTCGTGATGGTGATTCCGCGGCGCATGGCGAACAAGGTCGTCAACGGCCTGCTCGGCCAGCTCGGGTTGCCGACGATTCCCTGAGCTTCAGCGCGCGAGGCGGGCCTGCGCGGCCGTCACCGTGTTCTGCATCAGCATCGCGATCGTCATCGGGCCGACACCGCCGGGCACGGGCGTGATCCACGCGGCGCGCTCCTTCGCGGCCTCGAACTCGACGTCGCCTGACAGCTTGCCGTCGGCGCCGCGGTTCATGCCGACGTCGATGACGATGGCTCCGGGTTTCACCCACTCGCCCTTGACCAGCTTCGAGACGCCGACCGCAGCGACCACGACATCAGCGCGGCGAACCTCTGCGGCGACGTCGCTCTTCGAGTGACAGATCGTCACGGTCGCGCTCGCGTTGAGCAGCAGCATCGCCATCGGCCGGCCGACGATGTTGGAGCGCCCGATCACGACGCAGTTCTTCCCCGTCACGTCGAAGTTGATCTCCTTCAGCATGCGCATGCAGCCCGACGGCGTGCACGGCGTCAGCCCCGGCCGCCCTTGCGAGAGCAGCCCCGCGTTGTGGGCGTGAAACCCGTCGACGTCTTTGGACGGATCGACGGTGGCGAGAATGAGGTTGGTGTCGATGTGCTTTGGCAACGGCAGCTGCACGAGAATGCCGTCGACGAGCGGGTCGGCGTTGAGCGACTGCACGACGGCCAGCAATTCTCCCTGCGCCATCGTCGCGGGGAAGTGGTGGTGCCACGAGCCAAAGCCGAGCTCACGCGCCGTCTTCTCTTTCGACGTCACGTAGACCTGAGAGGCGGGATCGTCGCCGACGCGGACCACCGCGATGCCGGGAGGGCGGCCATGCTTCGACGTCAGCGCCGCTGCTTGAGCCTTCACCTCGTCGCGAACCTTCGCCGCGAGCGCCTTGCCGTCGATGAGCTGTGCCGTCATGGGCTCGGTCTCTATCGGGAAGCGGCTGAAATCAGTAGCGGCGAGCTTTGGCGAGCGACGAAATCGGAGCGGACCAGAGTGGTCTCGGCGATCTGAGGTCGGGACGAAGGCGGTCCACGGTCCGCGCCGATCGGGACCAGCTTCACGCCGACGCGCTGCGGCAGACGCGCGAAGAGGGTCCAGAGCCGGTTGGCACGAGACCGAAGTGGTCCTGAGGCGCGAAGGTACCGGACCACGTTCGCGCCGACGCGCTGCGACATGGGACCGGGACCGAGCGTGCGGACGTGCGTCAGCCAGTGCGTTGGTCCCAACGCGCGAGCACCGACGGACAAGCTGGTCCCGAGCCGCGATCACGTGGACCAACTTCATCCGACGATTCTGAACGCGAGGCGGTCGAGCCAGCAACGACGCCCCGTGCCAGCACCAGAGGTCCCGTTGGCGTGGACCGGACGGCACACTCGGAGGCGGAGACGGCGGCTCCGAATCGGCTGTCGTCCGTTGCTTGAAGGTCGGGCGTGGTTCGCCGCGCGCGGAGCAGGCGTCGAGCGATGCGTGGCTCGAACCTGAAGTCGACAGCGTCGAGGTGGTCCAGCCCCCAGCCGCAGCGGACTGTCCTGGCCTCAGGTCCAGCCGACTCACCCACGGACGGTCACTCTCACGAACGCGGGTGCGTCACGCGCGTCCACCCAGACCCGCGATGCGACCCCGTGGGCGCTCCGACGTCGCACAAGGGACTGTCGTCGCCTCGCGCCAGCCGGCTCATTCGCTGACGACCATTCTCACGAACGCCGGCACCTCACGCGCCGTCCACCAGATCCGCGAGCCGATCGACTGATGTCTCGGCGCCGCGAACACCGGGCGCAACGTCACGGCCAGCCCTTCCCGCTCGAACGCCCAGCGCGCGCGGGCGAGATGGTACGGGTCCGACACGAGCTGCACGCACGCCACGCCTTCCTGACGCAGCACCTTCGCTGACTCACGAGCGTTCTCTCGCGTCGAGTGGCTCGTCGTCTCCGCCCGAATGCGGTTCGGAGCGATTCCAGCGTCGACCGCGAGCGCGCGCCCCACCACTGCCTCAGCCGGAGCGAAGTCGCCGACGCCGCCCGAGATCACCAACAACGCCCCACTCCGGCTCGCCTCGACGCCTTCTCGGACTCGCGCCGCGAGCGTGGTCGACGCCACGCCGCCCTCATCGACGCGCGCGCCCAGGACGACCACCGCGCAGCCGGGCTCCAGCGCGCTTCCGCTCGTCACCCCGACCCTATCGACGCACCACGCCGCGCAAGCCCACGTGGCCAGACCCACCACGACCGCGGCCATCACCCCACGTCTCACGCGCACGAGCCGCTCGAAGAGCAGGCCGCGTGCCATGCCTGCGCGCATCACGCCACGACGCACGCTCACGAGCCGCTCGCAGAAAAGGCCGCGTGCCACGCCTGCGGCCATCACCCCACGTCACACCTTCACGAGCCGCTCGAAGAGCAGGCCGCGTGCCACGCCTGCGGGCTACGCTCCGGGCCGTGTACGGGAAGGTGCTCGGCGCGGGAATCGGTGGCTGTGTCGCGATGCTGCTCGGCTGGGATGCGCTCGTCGTCTTCGCCTGCGTCGTGGCTGGCGCGATGCTCGGCCACTTCTTGTTCGATCACGAGCGCACGCCGCCGAAGATCGAGCTTCCGAAGTCGACCGACGAGCTCCTCGCCGAGGGCCGTGAACGTCGCGCCCGCGAGAAGGCCCGCGCGAAGCCGGTTCCCGTCAAACAGGCCACGGCCGAACAGCTCAGCCTGGTGAACGCGCTTTGCCCCATCTTCATCGAGGTCGCGCGCGCCGACGGAGACGTCGTCAGCGACGAGGTGCGGGTGGTGCGCGAGTTCTTTCAGCGCCAGCTCGACTTCGACGAGCCGGGACTCGAGGCGGTTCGTGTCACCCTCAAAGAGGCGCTGGCCGTGCCGCCCGGAGACATCGAGGCGCTCGTCAAAGCCAACCGGGGCGGCGTGAAGCCCGCGCTGAGGGTCGAGGTGCTGCGGGCGATGTACGAGGTCGTCTTGTCGGACGGGCCGATGAAGCGCGCCGAGCAGGACACGCTCAAGCGCGTGGTGCAGCACTTCAACCTCTCGGACGAGCAGCTGCTCCAGGTGACGAAGGACTTCTTCGGCACGGGCAAGGAGCACTTCGAGGTGCTCGGGCTCACCGAGGGCGCGACGGACGACGAGATCCGCGCTGCGTTCCGGCGCCTCGCCAGTGAGAATCACCCCGATCGCGTCGCCTCGCTCGGCCCGAAAGAAGCCGAGGCGGCGGCCGAGCGCTTCCGGGTGATCAAAGACGCGTGGGAAGCGCTCCGCCAGCTGCGCGGGCTGTGACGAAACCGTTCAGCGGTTCGTCCACCACGTCTTGAACTCGTCCCACGAGATCTTCCCCGAGTGGTTCGCGTCGACGACGTCGAGGGCGATGTTCAGCTCCTCTTCGCCGGGAGCCATGCCGAGCGCCTCGAGCAGGCGGGCGAACTCGCTGCGGTCGATGCTCCCCGAGCCATCACGATCGTAGACCTTGAAGATCTCGAAGACCTCTTCGTGATCGTCGTCGTCGAGCTCCGGGTGGTTGACGCGCGCGTGCATCGGAGGGTTGCGCGGCGTGCCCTTCTTCTTCGTGGGCTTCGGCGCAGGCTTCTTCGCGGCCGCCCGCTTCGGGGCCACCTTCTTCGGAGCCGCCTTCTTCGCCTTCACGACGGGCTTCCGGGTCTTCACGGGCTTCTGCTTCGTCTTCTTCGCAGCCACGACGCCTCCGGGTCAGTTCTTCACACTGCGCTCCGTCTATGGCACAGAAAGACATGACGAGAGAGCTCATCGACCTTCACATTCACGTTGGCGGCGCCGTCGCACCTCACATCCTCTGGGCGATCGCGCACCAGGGTGGTTTCAAGCTCCCCGTCAAAAGTTACTTCGAGTTCGTCGACCTCATCACCGCGAGCCCCGACAAGGTGGGCAGCCTCGACGAGTACTTGAAGATCATGCACACCTGGACCGAGAAGATTCAGAGCTCGCCGATGGCGATCGAGCGCTCGGTCTACGAGGTGATCGGCAAGGAGTACCGCTCCTCGCGGGTGACGCAGATCGAGCTGCGCTTCAACCCGATGAAGCGCAACCTGCACTCCGAGCTCGACCTCGACCACATCATCCACGCCGCCATTCGCGGCATGGAGAAGGCGATGCTCGAGTACAACGTGAAGGCCTGCCTGATCTTCTGCCTGGCCCGCGAGTTCGACCACAAGCTCAACGCGATCATCGTCGACAAGGCGATCAAGTACCGGCACCGCGGCGTGCGCGGCATCGATCTCGCCGGCACCGAGGCCCACGCGATCGAGCTCAAGCCCGAGGTCGTCGCGCAGTACGAAGATCTGTTCGAGAAGGCACGCAAGGCCGGGCTCAAGTCGACCGTTCACACCGGTGAGACGCGAGGCACGGGCGCCGAGGGCGTCATCGCCGTGCTCGAGAAGCTCAAGCCCGATCGTATCGGCCACGGCATTCGCGCCGCCTACGACGAGCAGGCGATGAAGCTGCTCAAGGAGCGCGACGTGGTGCTCGAGATCTGCCCCACCTCGAACCTGCAGACGAAGGCGGTCGAGGGCATCAAGGAGCTCGAGCACATCATCCGCACGTTCTGGGACCGCGGCGTGAAGCTCACCATCAACACCGACGGCCCGTACCTGCTCAACACCGACATGCGGCGCGAGATCGACATGGTCGAGACCAACCGCATCCTCACGCCCGAGCAGATCGACCAGACGCTCGCCTGGGCCCGCGAGTACTCCTTCATTCCGAAGAGCTGACCCAGGGCGCCGCCGTGTACCAGTCTCTGCTCCGGCCGCTGCTCTTCAGCCTCGACGCCGAGAAGGCGCACCACGTCGGCATGGCCGGCCTGAAGGCGATGCCGGTCGCGATGGCGAAGGCGTGGAGGAACAACGCGCACGCCGAGCGGCCTGCGCTCGCGATGACCGTCGCCGGGCTCCACTTCCCCAACCCCGTCGGGCTGGCGGCCGGGCTCGACAAGAACGCCGAGGCGCTCACCGGGCTCTTCGGCCTCGGCTTCGGGTTCGTCGAGGTGGGCACGGTGACGCCGAAGGCCCAGCCCGGCAACCCGGCGCCGCGCATGTTCCGCATTCCCGAACACACCGCACTGATCAACCGCCTCGGCTTCAACAACGAAGGCACCGCCGAGATGAAGCACCGCCTCGAGCGGCTCACCTGGCGCCCCTGCCCCGTCGGCGTGAACATCGGGAAGAACAAAGACACGCCGAACGAGCGCGCCGTCGAAGACTACGTCGCGTGCGCTGAGACGGTGGGGCCCCTGGGCGACTACGTGGTGGTGAACCTGTCGTCACCCAACACGCCCGGCCTTCGCGCGCTCCAGGAGCCCGAGGCGCTCGCCGCGATTCTCTCAGCCGTGCGCCAGACGGTGCCGACGAAGCCGCTGTTCCTCAAGATCG
>JAUXRI010000241.1 GCA_030681895.1 Myxococcales bacterium
GCCGAGCATCCCCTCGATCGTCATCGCGCCCGCCACGTCGAACAGCTCCGCGAGCTCTTCGGCCTTGAGCAGCGCGTGCACGCCAACCGCGCACATCGCCTGGGTGCCGTTGACCAGCGTGAGGCCCTCTTTCGCCTCGAGCACGATGGGTGACAGCCCGACCTGCTGGAGCGCCGCCCGGCCCGCCATGCGCTGGCCCTCGACGAACGCTTCACCTTCACCGATGAACACCAGCGCCAGGTGGGCGCGCGGCGCGAGGTCGCCTGACGCGCCGACGCTCACTCGCGCGGGGATCGCGGGCGTCACGCCACGGTTGAGCAGCTCGAGGCCCAGCTCGATCGTGGTGGGTCGGATGCCCGAGAACCCCTTCGCGAGGACGTTGCAGCGCAACAGCAACAACGCCCGCGCCTCGTGCACCGGCAAGGGCGCTCCGACCCCGACCGCGTGACTCAAGATGAGGTTGCGCTGCAGCTGCTGCAGGTCCTTCTTCTCGATGCGCACCTCGGCGAGCGTGCCGAACCCGGTGTTGATGCCGTACGCAGGCTCGTCGCCCGCCGCGACGCGATCGACGAGCGCGCGCGCGGCCTCGACCTTCACCCGGGCCTCAGGCGCGAGCCCGACCTTCCGGCCGTGCAGCGAGACTTCTTCGATCTGATCGAGGGTCAGCGTGTCGCCGTTCAGCATGAGCGTCGGGAGCGTCATGGCGCGCGACATACTCCAGCGATCACCCGCAGTGGTTTTCGATTGGGCCTGCTCTCCCCATACGGTAAGCGCTGACGCATGGCGTCAGGTGGACGGAAGCGGAAGCTGATCGTGCAGAAGTATGGCGGCACGTCGGTCGGTGACATCTCGCGAATGCAGAACGTGGCGCGGCGAGCGCTCGCGGCGCAGCGAGCAGGCAACGACGTGGTGCTGGTCGTCTCGGCCATGTCGGGCGAGACCAACCGGCTGCTCAAGCTGATCAACGACATCACCCCGGGCGCCAGCGAGCGCGAGCAAGACGTGGTGTTGGCGACGGGCGAGCAGGTCTCGGTCGGGCTGGTCGCGATCGCGATTCAGGCGGCGGGCGGCAAGGCCACCAGCGTGCTCGGGCACCAGTGCCGGATCCTCACCGACAGCACGCACTCCAAGGCGCGCATTCAGCAGATCGATGGCACCAGGCTGATCGACGCGATGAAGCAGGGGCACATCGCCGTGGTGGCCGGGTTCCAGGGCGTCGACGAGCACGGCAACATCACCACGCTGGGCCGCGGAGGCTCTGACACCACCGCCGTCGCCGCCGCGCTCGAGGCCGACGCGTGTGAGATCTACACCGACGTCGACGGCGTCTACACGACCGACCCGAACGTCGCGCCCGCCGCGCGAAAGCTCGATCGAATCAGCTACGAAGAGATGCTCGAGCTCGCCAGCCTCGGCGCCAAGGTGCTGCAGATTCGCAGCGTCGAGTTCGCCATGAAGTACCGGGTACCCCTGTGGGTGAAGTCGTCCTTCACGGACGATCCCGGCACGCTCGTCTGTGAGGAGGATGCATCGATGGAGGACCTGGTCGTCAGTGGTATCGCGCTCGATCGCAACGAGGCGCGCATCTCGATTCGCAACGTGCCCGATCAGCCCGGCATCGCCGCGCAGATCTTCGGCGCCCTCGACGAGAAGGCGATCGTCGTCGACCTGATCGTCCAGAACCCGCCCATCGACGGGAAGAGCGATCTCACCTTCACCGTCGGCAAGACCGATCTCGCGAAGGCCACCGAGGTGGTGAAGAAGCTGTCGAAGACCATCGGCAGCGGCGAGATCTCGACCGATCAGGACATCGCCAAGGTTTCGATCGTCGGCGTCGGCATGCGCAACCACTCGGGCGTCGCGGCGCGCATGTTCCGCACGCTGTCGGACGAGCGCATCAACATCATGGCCATCTCGACCAGCGAGATTCGCGTCTCATGCGTGATCTCGTCCAAGTACGCCGAGCTCGCCGTGCGCTCTCTGCACACCGAGTTCGGGCTCGACGCGACCGCGAAGAAGCCGGCGCGAAAAGCGAAGTGACGAGCCGATGACGCGTGATGGCTGGCTCGTCGTCGCGGGGCTCATCCTCTTCGTGGTGGGCGTCGTGTCGTGGTGGCGATGGCCCTCGCAGGCGCCGTCGCTGAACTGCGCGAGCGAGCTCGTCTTCCTCGACGACGCCGGCGTCGCCCGGTGTGGCCCTTCGCCCTCCACGCCGCTCCCGGCTGGGCAGGCGCTCACCGTTGGCCAGAAGGTGCCCTTCGCGAAGCTCAGCGCCGCCGACCTCGCCGTTCTGCCGGGCATCGGGCCGCAGCTCGCCGCCGAGATCATCGGGGCCCGCGACGCGCGTCACGGCTTCTGCTCGTGGGACGAGGTCGACGCGCTCGACGGGGTGGGTCCGGCTCGCCTGGAGGCGCTCCGTCAACTGGCCGAGATTCCTGATTGCGATGCGGGCCTGTGATAGAAGAGCGCGGTGCTGATCTCGTGCGAGAAGTGCTCGACGACCTACGTGCTCGATGAGACGTTGATTCCTGCAGCGGGGGCTGCCGTTCAGTGTACCCGGTGCAGTCACGTCTTCACCGCGTTCCCTCCCGGGGCGAGCGCGGCGCCGCTGCTCGACGAAGAGCCAACCACCACCAAACGAAAAGCGGCGACCTCGGGCATTCCCCAGGGTCGGCCCGCCAATCAGACGATGGTGTTCGGAACCGGCGCGGCCGCTGAACCACCCGCGCCACCGGCCCAACGACCGGCGAACCAGACGATGGTGTTCGGGACGGGGCCGGCCCAGCCTCCACCAGCTGCGGCGAAGCCCAACCAGACGATGGTCTTCGGAGCGCAGCCCGTGCCCGCTCCGCCTGCGCAGCGCCCTGCCAACCAGACGATGGTCTTCGGGACCGCGGCGGGGCAGCAGCAGGCCGCACAGCCGGCGGCTCCGAGCAGCGCTGCCAACCAGACGCTCGTCTTTGGCGCCTCGCCCGTCGCGCCACCCGCCGCAAACGCGCCAGTGTCGTTCGGTACCGCTGCAGGTCAGCAGGCCGCCGCGCGTGAGCCGCCGCCCCGTGCCCCGCCGCCCGCTGCCAACCAGACCCTCGTCTTCGGTACCAAGCCGCCGTCGGCCCAGGCACTCAATCAGACGATGGCCTTCGGGACGCCTGCCGGGCAGCAGCTCGCGACGGGCGCGTCTCAGCCGCCAGCGCCCGCCGCGAATCAGACGCTCGTCTTCGGGGCCTCGCCCCAGGTGCCCGCGAAGGGGCCGACAGCGACGATGGTGTTCGGTGCCCAGGCCGTGCAGCCGCCTCCCTCCGGAGCCAATCGCCCCGTCAACCAGACGATGATGTTCGGGAAGCCTCCCGAAATCACCGCGCCGGCCGCGACCAAGACGATGGCGTTCGGGACGCCGGTCGCCGTGCCCCCGAAGCGGCCGCTCCCCAAGGTCACGGCGGGCGGCGACGACAGCGATGGCGACTCCGAGCCGCGCGCCGAGAGCACCGTTCGTGTCGATCTCGAGCGCATGATGCGCGAGCACGGCGAGGGTGGCGAAGGCAGCGCAGACGATGGCGAGTCGATCGAGCAACGGCACGATCGCACCCAGCGCTTTGCAATGAGCGAAGAGCAGCCGATCGAGGCCGCGGTGGTGCCCGGTGACGGCTCAGAGAGCGTGCAGGATCGTCACAACCGAACGGCGCTCTTCGCGATGTCGACCCTGCAGGAGACGACGAAGCCCGACGCCAAGAGCCCGACGAGCACCGCCCCCGACTTGAAGGGCGTACGGGAGCAATCGGTTTCGGTCGATGGCGCGCAGACGCTCCCGCCCGACGGGTACAGCACGCTGCCGCCCAACGCCGACATCGGGAGCCTGATGGGGCTCGACCCCCACGCCGATCCACCCGGGGTCTCGACCCTCATGGAGCCCGGCGACATCAGCATGCACGGCACCATTCGGAACGACGGGCCGATCTCGTCGACGATGCCGAACTTGAGCCCCATCGGGCACGACGCGACGAACGCTGCGCACCGTGGCGGGTTGCGGCTCGAGCTCGTCTCCAACTCCGATCTCGACTCCGTCGGCACGCTGCCTGAGCGGCCGATGCTGCAGATGGACGTGCCGGCCGACGGTGCGGCGGTCGAAGCCCTCGCTGCGCAAGGCCGTCGTCGCAACGTCGTCGCGATCATCGTGGTGCTGTTGATCGTGCTCGTCGTCGGGCTCGCGGTCGCCTGGCAGCTGTTCGGCAAGCAGCTGCTCTCCTCGAGCAAGGTCGACCCCGAGAGTCAGCAGACCGTCGTGCAGGCGCTGCAGCACTTCCAGCAGGAAGACCTCGGCGTTCGAGAGGCAGACATCGTCCGGCTGCAGACCCTCGTGAAGACGAACGCCACGTTCACCGAAGGCCACGCGGCCCTGGTGCTGGGCCTCACGTTGCAGATCGACGACCTGCGTGCGCAACACGCGGCGCTGGTGAATACCCACGCCCGCCTTTCGAGCCAACACGAGGCGCTGAAGAGCGACCCGAAGAAGGACGCGGCGACGCAGGCCGTCGGTCGCCGCATCAACGCGGTCGTCGATCGCGCCGAGACGCTCAAGGCCAGAATCCAGGAGTCGTGGACTCAGCTCGACTCGGCGCTGAAGGTGATGGAGGCGGCCGTGGCGGAAGGCGCCCCAGCCTCACAGAGCCAGCGCGCCCGCGTCTTCGCGGCTGCCCAGCAGGGCCAGGTGGTCGACGACAGCAGCCCGGAGCACGCCACCGATTACTGGCTCCGTCTGGCGGTCCCGCTCGCTGCCTTGAACGCTCCGAAGCAGAACCCCGCTGAGCTCAAGGTGGCGCTCGCGCAGGTCGAGGCGATGAAGAAAGACGGCTTCGCCGAGCTGCCCAGGCCCCACTTCGTCGCGGCGCGGCTGTACGTGGCGCTCGGTGACACCGAGAAGGCGCTCCCCGAGCTCGAGCTCGCCGTGGCGCGCGCCCCCAACTTCAAGGCTGCGGTCGAGACGAAGAAGGCCCTCGAAGAGAAGTGACTCGTGCTGACCTTGCGGCGAGCCGCCCGTCGTTCGGGAGCAGGGTGCCGAACGAGACGAAGAGCTCGCCCGTCAGCTTCCTGGCCGACCCTGCGCCAGGCAAACGCAGACCATCGTTGAGCACCTTGCCGCTGCCGTCGCGGGCGAGCGAAGGGTTCGTCAGGTTCATGCGGTAGCGGACGACGCCGCGGGCCACGCGGTGAATCACCAGCACGGTGCCATCGGGTTCGACGTCGTCCACCAGCCCGATGTGGGTGAGGCCGTCGTTGACCGCGCCGTCGCGGTTCAGATCGTAGGTCTCTCTGAAGAAGACGAGATCGCCAGCGACCGGCCTGCCTCCGTCGTAGAGCCGCCCATGCTTCGCGGTGAAGCGCCAGATGGCGGTGACGCCATTGTCCTGCGGCTCGCCAGCCGCCATGAGATCGACGCCGAGGGAGGCGTAGGCGGCGCGAACCAGGCCCGTGCAGTCGTCGCCAAAGCGCTTGCCGCCGACCTCGACGCGCGTGGTGCCCACGAGCCCCCGAGCCGCCTCGATGACGCGATCGCGCGAGCCCGGGCCGAGCTCGAGCGGCACGACGTCTCCCGTCACGCGAGGGACGACGACCGCCGCCGGTGCCGCCGCGAAGGGCCGGTACCCGTCGTCGATGCGGTTGGCCCCGAGCGGCCGCCCTGTCGCGCAGGCACACAACAGAGCACCGCTGGCGAGGGTGAAGACGAGCCGCATGGACCTGATGCTCGCCCGCGCAGCGGCGCCGTCAAGAAGCGGAGCCTGCCCGGTGAGGGCACGCTGGTGCTGCCTCGCTGCAACGCCTCGAACTTCGTCGCCGCGCGATGCAAGGAATCGGAGTACGAGCGCGTCGGGCATGTTCGAAACTCTGGTGCCGGCGCGCGTCCGGTTGATCATCGTGGTGCTGCTGACGACCCTCGGGTGCCGCGACTCGGCGTACCGGGCCGCGGCGAAGGGAGACACGATCAGCGAGTGGAAGGCGTTCATCGCCCAGCACCCGACCGACGAGAACCTCGACGCGGCAAAGGCGCGGCTCGCCGAGCTCGAGTTCGCCGAGGCCCGCAAGGCCCACACGCTGATCGCCTACAAGCGCTTCCTCGAGCACCACCCGGACTCGGGGCAGGCGAGGGCGGCGGCGGCGCTGCTCGAGGCGCTCCGCTTCAACGCGGCGAAAGAGAAGGGCACCGCGCAGGCCCTGAGGCAGTTCGTTCGGGAGCACCCCGAGGGCGCGCACCGCGACGAGGCCGACGGGTTGCTGAAGGCGCTCGAGCTCCGGGAGGTCGCCACGCTCGACGAGCCTGCGACCCTGGCGCGCATCGCGGCGCAGAACCCGGAGGATCCCCGCGCGGCGGAGGTGTCGAGCCGGCTCGACGAGGTGGCCGTCGGGCGCGCGACGGCGCCGGCCGGGTGGCTCGCGTACCTGGCCGAGTTTCCCGCGGGCGCCCACCGCGACGAAGCGCGCGCGCGGGTGCTGTCGGTTCAGCTCGAAGGGTTGCTGGTGTCGGGGCTCATCGAAGACGCCGAGGCGCTGGCGAAGAAGAGCCCGCTGCTCGCCTCGGTGAGCGATTGGCCACAGCGCCTGGCGGCCGCGAAAGCGATGAACGCGCTCGAGGCGACGAAGGACGATCGGCTCCGCAAGGCCCTGCCGGGGTGGACGCGGCGCGCGATGGCCGACGTGCTCAAGTCGCTCCTGGCGCCTGACCCGATGGATCGCTGGCAGGCCGCCGAGGAGCTGGGGCAGTTCGTCTCGGTGCGCGCGATCGATCCGTTGATCGAGCAGCTGCGCATGGCGCGCAACGCGAACATCCGCCAGGCGGCGTTCTCGAGCCTGCGACAGATCTTGCGCGCGCTGCCGCGGCAGGTCGCGGAGTACGAGGTTGCCGTGCGCCTCGACGCGCTCTCGAAGACGGCTTCCGATGCGCAGCTGTTCCTCACCCGCGCGGTGCTGCTCGACGTGAGCGGGCAGCTCGACAAGGCCGCCCTCGAGTACCAGCGCGCGTGGGATCCACAGAACCCCGACCCGATGGTCCTGCGCCGGTGGATGGCGATTCGTGAAGAGCGGCGGCAGTTCTTCGCGGGGGCGGTGACGGCAAGGCAGCTCGCGGTGTGGGCCAAAGACGCCGCAGCGCAGACCGACGTCCCGACGCCCCCGACGGCGGTCCCCACGGCGCGGGAACTCTGTGCTGCCTCGCAGAACGCCACCGCGGCCCTCGAGACGATTCGAGCCGCGAAGAAACAGCGCGTGGAGTTCCCCGACGATCTCGAAGGCTTCGAGGTGCGGGCGCTCGAGGCGGTCAAGCTGGCCCAGGCGAAGCTGCGCGACGCCGAGCTGGTGATGCTTGAGGCCGATGGCCGGGCGAGGGTGTGTGGGAGCGTCGACGTCACCGAGCGCGTGGTGGCCGGCGAAACGGAGCGGCTCGCATCACTCGAGGCGCTGCGCTCCAAGCCACCGAAAGAGCTGACGTTGTTGCTCCAGTTGATCCGTCTGCGCGACCCCAGCGAGCGTGTGCGCGCGGCTGCGGCCCGATAGATCGAAGCCGGCGTCGGGCCGTTTGAAGGTCGCATGGCCCTCCAGATTAGCCTCGCGAGCCCGTGTTCCGAGAAGTGGGAGTCGATGGCGGGTGATGAGCGCCGGCGCTTCTGCGCGAAGTGCAAGCTGCACGTCCACAACCTGAGCTCGCTGAGCGACGAAGAGACGACCGAGCTGCTGCGAGGCGCGACGGGCCGGGTGTGCGGGCGGGTCTTTCAGCGCGCCGACGGCACGGTGCTGACGAAGGACTGTCCCGTCGGGGTCGCGACCCTGCGTCGCCGCATGGTGATGTCGATGGTCGCGGTTGCGGCGGTCTTCGTCGCCTGCGCCGGGCTCATCTCGGGAGCGGCTCCCGCGGCGCATGAGGACGATGATGGAGCCGTCTCGATGACGTTTCGCGAGCGCTACGTCGAAGCCCGCGAGTACCTGCGGTCGACGGCGTTGTTCGGGCCGATCATCAACCGCTTCTCGCCGATGCCGATGGTGATGGGCGAGATCAGCATCGCGCCGTGACGCAGCTCAGTGCCCCAGCAGCCACTTCACCGCGAGGATGCTGCCGACGATGCCCATGAAGTCGGCGGCGAGCCCGGCGGGGACGGCGTGGCGTGCCCGGCTGATGCCGATGCTCCCGAAGTAGACGGCCAGCACGTAGAAGGTCGTCTCCATCGAGCCGTTGAGCGTGCTGGCGAGCTGCCCGATGTACGTGTCGGGCCCATGCGTGGTGATCAGATCGCTCGTCAGGGCGAACGCGCCTGAGCCCGACAGCGGGCGAATGAACGCGAGCGGCAGCACCTCGGCCGGCATCCCCAGCGGCGCCGTGTATGCGCCCAGGAAGCCGGTGATGGCCTCGAGCCCTCCGCTCTTGCGGAGCATGCCCACGGCCGTGAGGATCGCGACCAGCGAAGGAATGATGCCGACCGCGAGCGTGAAGCCTTCACGCGCTCCGGCGACGAAGACCTCGTAGATCTTCACGCGCCGAACCACGCCGACCGTCAACATCGCGAGGATCAGCGCCGGCAGAATCCACGCGCTGGCCTTCTCACCGAACCGGTACACGACGTAGACGAGGCCCGCGAGGGCGGCGAAGAAGCCGAGGAGCGGCACGAACTCGGCCACGGTGCTCTTCGGACGGGCCAGGCGCGCCGCCTCGTCGGCGACCACCTGCACCTGCGGAGACCGGAACATCGGCAGGCGCGACAAGAAGATCGTGACGATCACCGCGGTGATGGTCGAGCAGCTCGTCGCAAAGAGCGTGGTGGGCAGAATTGCGGCAGGGTCGACAGAGCCTTTGAGCGCCCGCAACCCGATGACCCCTGTCGGCAACAGCGACACGCCGCTCGTGTTGATCGCGAGGAACAGCACCATCGCGTTGGTGGCCGTGCCCTTCTCGGCGTTGAGGGTGTCGAGCTCCTTCATGGCCTTGAGGCCGAACGGGGTCGCTGCGTTTCCCAGCCCGAGCGCGTTCGCGGCGATATTCATCACCATCGCGCCCATGGCGGGGTGATCGGGCGGCACGTCGGGGAACAGCCGGACCATGATCGGCCGAATCAGCTTCGCCATCACCTTCAGGCCACCAGCCTCTTCGACGATCTTCATCAGCCCGAGGAACAAGGTGATCGCGCCGACGAGGCCGATGGCGACCTGCACGGCGTCGGTGGCGCTGGTGATCGCGCCCTTGCCGACCTCGGCTGGCGTTCCGAAGAACACCGCCGACAGGCACGCCACCAGCACCAGTCCGTAGAAGACGACGTTCATGGGTCTGCCCCTCGGGTCGTGCGTCTACTGCATTGGCCGACGAGTGTGAGTCTGATCGCCGCGGGAAATTCGCCCAGCCTGATCGTGGTGCCGTGCTACGACTGCGCCCCTCATGGCGGAGAAGGGCCGCATCGTCGGCATCGATCTCGGCACCACCAACACGCTCGTCGCGTCGGTGAAGAATCGTGTGCCCCGCATCGTTCCGACGGACAAGGGCACGCTCATTCTTCCCTCGGTGGTCGCGCTCTCGCCTCGCGGCGATCTCGTGGTCGGCGGTGTCGCGCGCGATCAGATCGTCACCAACCCGAAGAACACCGTCTACGGCGCCAAGCGCCTCATCGGCCGCAAGTACGACAGCAAGGTCGTGCAGGCGCTCAAGAGCTACTACTCGTACGAGATCGTCCCCGGCGAGAACGGTGAAGCCGCGGTGTCGCTCGGCGGACGCGTCTATTCGCTCCCTGAGATCTCCGCGATGGTGCTCGGGCAGGTGAAGATCATCGCCGAGCAGTTCCTGCAGGGGCCGATCTCGGAAGCCGTGATCACCGTGCCGGCCTACTACACGGACAACCAGCGGCAGGCCGTGAAGGAAGCCGGGCAGCTCGCGGGGCTGGTCGTCAAACGCATCGTCAACGAGCCCACCGCCGCGGCGCTGGCGTACGGCTTCAACCGCGGGCTCGACCAGCGCATCCTCGTCTACGATCTCGGCGGCGGCACCTTCGACGTCTCGGTGCTCGACGTGAAGAGCAACGTCTTCGAGGTGGTGGCGACCGGCGGCGACACGTTCCTCGGTGGCATCGACTTCGACAACCGCATCATCGATTTCGTGGTCGAGGCGTTCCTCAAGGAGACGAAGGTCGATCTCACCAAGAGCCCTATCGCGATGCAGCGCGTGAAGAACGCCTCCGAGGCGGCGAAGATCGATCTGTCGCTGATGCAGAACGTGCTGATCGAGCTGCCGTACGTCGAGGAGCGCAAGGGCAAGCCGCTCGATCTGCGCGTGCAGCTCTCCCGCGAGCAGCTCAACTCGTTGACCCGCGACCTCGTCGATCGAACGTTCGAGATCTGTGACGACGTCTTGACCGAGAAGGGCATCACGCGCTCCTCGATCGACGAGGTGATCCTCGTCGGCGGGCAGAGCCGCATGCCGCTCGTGCAGCAGCGCATTCAGGAGCACTTCGGCAAGCCCGCGCGCAAGGGAGTGCACCCCGATGAGTGCGTCGCGCTGGGCGCTGCGTTGCTCGGCGAGTCGATGGATACGGTCGACTCCGTCACGCTCATCGACGCCGTCTCGATGCCCATCGGCTACGGCCTGCCGACCGGCCGCTTCCGGAAGATCATCGAGAAGAACCACATCGTGCCGATGGTGAAGAGCTTCCGCGTGCCGCCACCCCAGAAGCCCGGCGCGCCCTTCATCGAGATCGACATCTTCCAGGGCGACAGCGAGTTCATCGTCGACAACGAGTACCTCGGCACCGTGAAGCTGCCCGCCGCGTCGACCGGCAAACGCATCGACTTCCGCGTCGATCAGGAGTGCCTGCTCCACGTCTTCCTCGAGGGCGCTGGAGACCCGACCGAGGTGAAGCTCGCCACGCGCGACACGCCCGAGATCCTCAAGAAGGCGTTGGCTGAGGCGATGGAGAAGCGCTCGCAGCAGGACGAGCGCGAGGCCGCAGAGAAGGGCGGGCTGTTCTCGAGCATCAAGCGCCTGCTGGGCGGCGGCTGATGCCGTTGCTCCTGACCGAGGCGACGATCGTCCACGCGATCGAGCTGCTCAACGCCGACGCGGGGCTCGCCGCCGCCGCGCAGGGGTGGGACGGCGACTTCGGCATCACCATCGAGCGCTCGTCCGGCCCGTTGTGCGTGCACCTGAAGGCGCCCGTCGCTGGGCGGTTTCCTGCGCCAACGTTCGTCACCGCCGCGCAGCTGGCACTCGCCAACGTGGCCTACGAAGCGCGGGGTGACGAGGCGACGTTTCGCGGGTTGATCGAGGGGGGGCTGGATCCCATCGCGGCCATCGTGCAGAAGCGCCTGTGGGTGCGCGGCAATCTGCAGCCGATCATCGCGCGCCTCAATCACCGCGGACTGGCCGAGCGCTGGCTCGAGCAGCTCCGCGCGGGGGGCTGACCATGGGGTTTCGTAAGCAGCTGACGGACAAGGCGATGGGCTTTTCGGCCAGGGCCATGGAGCGCCTGTTTTCCGATGAGAAACGCGCGCAGCGCATCGCCGAGGTGATCGGCTCCGTGCAGCGCGGCAAGGCCGCCGCCGACAAGACGCAGACGGTGGTGATGCACCAGCTCAACTTCGCGACCCGTGCCGACTTCAAAGACATCGGCCGCTCGTTGTCGTCGCTCAAGAAGCGCATCAAGGCGCTCGACGAGAAGCTCAACCGGGCCTGAGGCGTCAGGCCGCTCGTCGGCGCGCCGTCGGCATCTCTCGTTGACAGCAAAAACGCAGCGTGGCACGTAGCGCCACCCTTCAGGACGGGCACATAGCTCAGCGGTAGAGCACCGCCTTCACACGGCGGGGGTCCCAGGTTCGAAACCTGGTGTGCCCACAACGAAAACCTCTCGGGAAACCGGGGGGTTTTCGCGTTTGTGGCCCGTGGAGTACCGTTCCTCCATGACTCGGCTCGTGTTCCTTCTGGTGGCGGTCGCTTCGCTCGCGAGCGCGCAGGTCTACACGTGGACCGACAAAGACGGCGTCGCCCACTTCACCGACAACCCCAGCTCGGTGCCCGCGCACGTGAAAGCGAAGGTGACGACGGGTGACGACATCAGCACGGTCACCCTCGCTGCGACGAAGCCCGTGGGTGTCGTGGTCGCGCCTCCAATCGCAGGGGCGCCCGCGCCCGTCGTCGTCGAAGACCCGAACCGTGCCGAACGCGAGTGGAGAGCCGCTTTCCGCGACGTCAACGAGCGCATCGCGCGGCTCGAAGACGAGATCGAAGCCGACCGGAAGAAGGTCGAAGACGTCAACGGCCTGCCCGTGGGCGCGCGGTACCAGTGCCTCAATGGCTACGGCTTCGGCTGGGGCGCGCCGGGCGTCGGCGTGGTTCAGGGCGGCGGCACGAGCGTCTCGATCGGCGGCACCAGTCAGGGCATTCCCGGGTTCTCCGTCGGGGTCGGCGTGGGCGTCACGCAGACCAACCAGGTCGTCGTCGCGAACTCGGGCGTGATGACGACGCCGTGTGTCTTCGTGCTGAACCCCGAGTTCGAGCGCGCCAAAGAGCGGCTCGAGCTGAACCGAAAAGCCCTGACGCGGGCGAAGAGCGAGCTGGCCGATCTCGACAGGCGCGCTGGCTTCGAAGCGGTTCCCCGCGAGTGGCGTCGTTGATAGAGACGCCTCGACAGCAACCGGTCCCATAGCTCAGCTGGATAGAGCGGCGGTTTCCTAAACCGCAGGTCGCAAGTTCGATTCTTGCTGGGATCACTCGATTTGGAAGGCAGGCCCCGGTGACGGACAGCAACGCTGCGCTCCTCGAGCGAGCCGTCATTCCGCCCGCGGTGCTCGAGGTCGTCCGGGGGCTGTCGACCGCGGGCCACCAGGCGTTCCTCGTGGGCGGGTGCGTGCGCGACATCTTGCGCGGCGAGAAGCCGAAGGACTTCGATCTCGCGACCAGCGCCACGCCCGTGCAGGTGCAGCAGGCCTTCGCGCGCGTGATTCCCACGGGCATCGAGCACGGCACCGTCACCGTCGTCGTTCGCGGCGTGCACGTCGAGGTCACCACCTTCCGCGTCGAGGCCGAGTACCTCGACGGGCGGCGGCCCTCGAAGGTCGAGTTCCACACCGACATCGAAGCCGATCTCTCGCGGCGCGACTTCACGATCAACGCGATGGCGTTCGACCCGGTGTCGCGGCGCCTCGTCGATCCCTTCGGAGGTCAGGCCGATCTGGCAGCCAGGACGATCCGGTGCGTGCGCAGCGCCATGGAGCGTTTTCTGGAAGACGGGCTGCGCGCGATGCGGGCGGTGCGCTTCGCGACGGTGCTCGGGTACTCCATCGAGGCGCAGACCGAGGAAGCGATTCCGAAGACGCTCCATGTCTTTCGCAAGGTCGCCACCGAGCGCATCAACCAGGAGTTCACCAAGCTCTTGCTCGCGCCGTTGGCGCCTGAAGGCTTCGAGCTCACCCGCCGTACGGGCCTGTTGGGTGAGTTCCTGCCCGAGGCGTTGGCCGTCGATCCGATCTGCATCGGCCGCGCACCGGTCGAGCTCGTCGTTCGCCTCGCGGTGCTCCTCCACGCGTGTCCCACGGCCAGAGACGTCGTTCTGCGCCTGAAGTACCCGGTGAAGACCGCGACCGACGTCGGGCACGTGGTGGCCCACCAGGAACTCCCGCCGGGCGATGCGCCCGCGGCCGGCCTTCGCCGGTGGTTGGCGGCGGTGAAGCCCGAGTTCGCAGCGCCCATCTTCGAGCTCGCAAAGGCCCGAGGGCTCGACGTCGCTGCCCTCGAGGGCCGTGTTCGAGACGTGCTCGCCACCAACCCGCCGCTCACCACGAAAGCGCTCGCCCTCAACGGCTCGCAGATCATGACGGCGCTCGGCGTGGGTCCGTCTCCCGTCATCGGGCAGGCGACGCAGCACCTGCTGCAGCAGGTCCTCGATGAGCCGGGCCTCAACACGCCCGAGGGTCTCACGAGCCTTTTGTCCAGCTGGAAACCGCCTGTCTGAGGGCGATCAAGCGTCTCCACAGGGTTTCCCACATCTGGTCACGGCGTTTTCGGGCTCGGTTCTCAGGCAGGGCGCCGAAACTGTGGAAAGCCCCGCCGACTTCCAAACAAAGCCTTTGAATTCAGCCGGTTGGCCTGTTTGAAACCACGTGACAGTCCGGTGCCGCCTCTCGGAGGGCCGATGTAGGTCCTGATGGGCGCGCTGTGGAAAACCGGGGTGGGGGAGGCCCTTTCAGGAACCAGACGGCTGTGGCATCGGGGCTCCCATGCGAGTCGTGGTGGCCATGTCGGGCGGGGTCGATTCTTCAGCGGCGGCGGCGCTGCTCAAGGAGCAGGGCCACGAGGTGATCGGCATCACCCTGCGCGTGTGGAGCTACGAGTCGAAGGCGCAGTGCGGGAGCTGCTGCAGCCCCGACGACATCGATGACGCCCGCCGCGTCGCCGAGAAGCTCGACATTCCCTTCTACGTCGCCAACGTCGAAGACCTCTTCAAGGAGCGCGTCGTCACGCCCTTCGTGCAGAGCTACCTCAACGGCAAGACGCCGATTCCCTGCGTGTCGTGCAACGAGGACGTGAAGTTCGGCTTCCTGTTGAAGCGGGCCCGGTCGCTCGGCGCGAAGCTGGCCACGGGGCACTACGCGCGCGTCGAGACGCGGGACGATGGCCGGTACGTGCTGCGCCGGGGCGTCGACGCCGCGAAGGATCAGTCGTACTTCTTGTTCACGCTGGGCCAGGACGAGCTGAAGGACGTGCTGTTTCCCATCGGTCACCTCGCGAAGCCCGAGGTGCGCGCGATCGCCGAGCGGCACGGGCTGATCACCAGTGCGAAGCCCGAGAGCATGGAGATCTGCTTCGTGCCCAACGGGGACTACGCGCAGTTCGTCGAGAAGGTGGCGGGCGCTCAGCCGAAAGGCGACGTCGTCTCGACCGACGGCGAGGTGTTGGGCACGCACGACGGCATTCATCGCTTCACCATCGGTCAGCGACGCGGGTTGCCGGTGCCTGCGCAGGGCGAGCCGATGTACGTGCAGCGCATCGAGGCCGAGACTCGGAAGGTCGTCGTCGGACCCGCCGACGTCATCGCCCGCCAGTCGTTTCATCTGCTGCGGCCCCGGTGGGTCGACGGCGCGGCGCCGGTCGATCGCGCGCTCCAGATTCGGATTCGGCATCGACATCTCGGCACGGCGGGTCGCGTGTCCATCGACGGTGATGGCCACGTGGCCGTGCACCTCGAGACGCCTGCGAAGGCCGTCACGCCAGGGCAGGCCGCCGTCTTCTACGAAGGCGACACGGTCGTCGGCGGCGGGTGGATTCTGTGAGGTGGTGCCTCGCGATGCTGCTCATCGCGGGGCCCTCGTGCACCAAGCCGTCGAACGTGCCGGTGTGTGGGCTCCATTCGGCGGCGGCGCCGTTGCTGATGCGTGGCGAGTCGGACCGGATGATCGCGGTCGGCTCGAAGCTCTCGCCGCTCGACAAGGTGAAGGCCCAGGGGCCGACGCTGCTGGAGTGTTTCGGCGGCGCGATTCGGGTGCTCGAGAAGGGTGACTCGGTCGTCATCGGAGAGATGACCGAGGCGAAGATCGAGGCCGTGCTGTTGCCTCGGTACGTGTTGAAGAACCTGAAGCTGGAGAAGCTCGAGAACGCGCCGCCCGCCGCCGTGCAGGCCCGCTACACCGACACCCGCTTCACCCCGGCCAGCGCCGTCGCCTCGAGCGAGCCGACCAGCGGTGATTACCTGCGCGCCTTCTTCACGCCCGATGGGCTCGCGAAGCTGGGCTCGGGGCCGAAGCTCGACGGGCCTTCGACGCTCCCGCCGCCGCACCTGCGCGTTCCCGTTCCTCACGTTCACGCCGGGCCGCTGGGCTCCAGCCTTCGCCGGCTCGAGGTGGACGACGACTTCATCTTTGCCGAGACCGACGATCTCGCGACGGCCGTGCTCCTCGAAGATGAGTTCTACGATCTGGGCCGAACGGTGCGCCTGGTGCTCCCCGATGGCGCCGAGGCCACGCTCGTCGACGAGGGGCAGAAGGTCGAACTCGAAGGCCCGATGGACGTGAGGCTGCGCTAGCCGGACGGACCCGGGGTAGAGTGCGCCGCTCATGCGCGCTGCGTCAGCTTTGGCTCTGGGAGTGGTATGTGGGTTCGCCGTGTCGCTCGCCTCGTGCGGCGCGGCGCCAAAGGCGTGCGGTCCGTCGACCTGCAACGGGTGCTGCGATCAGAACGGCGAGTGCCTGGCGGGCTCGGCTGTCTTCGAGTGTGGGAGCGGTGGCGCGATGTGTGGCGCGTGTCAGGTCAACGAGCTGTGCCGCTCGGGCGTCTGTGAGGTGTTCGAGGGTGGCGAGTACGACGCGAACTTCCCCGGGCCGCGTGATGCGTCGATCAACTACGACGCGGGCCTCTTCGATGGTGGGCCCATGCCGATCGACGCAGGGGTCGATGCCGGTCGCGTGGACGCCGGTGTCGCCGACGCAGGCCGCCCCGATGCTGGCGCTTCCGATGCGGGCAGGACCGACGCCGGCATGACGGTGGACGCAGGGCCGCCGGTCTCGTTCGCCACCAACATCGTGCCGATCTTCACCATGTACTGCGTCAGCTGCCACACCGACCGGGCCACCTATTCGAACGCGCGCGCGCGTGTCGTGCCGGGCAGCCCGTTGGCGAGCACCATCTTCCAGAAGATCACCGGGACGCAGACGGTCGGCTCTCCGATGCCGCTGGGCGGGCAACTCTCGGTCGATGATCCCGCCGCGACCGCGCTCATCGAGCGGTGGATTCTGCAAGGCGCGCTCAACAACTGAGCGCCTGATCAGGCGGGGCAGGGTGGTGCGCCGAAATTGACGGCCTGCTGCATCGCGCTACCGTTCGCAACACGCATGCGCGACTCACACCGACTCAAAGAGAAGTACGAGCTGTCTCTCGATAGCCGTCAGATCGTCACCCTCACCGTCACCACCCTCGTCGTCCTCGGTGGCGTCTTCGTGCTCGGCGTCGTCGTCGGCAAGAAGCTGGCGAACGAGACGCTGAAGATCGATCAGCCGGCCGACATTCTTTCGGCCGCCGATCAGAAGACCGAGGCGCTCGCCCAGGCCGAGAAGGCGCCGCCCGCGCTGACCTTCCAGGAAGAGCTCACGAAGAAGCAGGCCGAGCCCACGCCGCCGCCCGAGCCGCCGAAGAACGTCATCGTCGTCAAGGTGCCCGAGCCGGTGAAGGTGGCCGAGGTGGCGCCTGTGAAGCCCGAGCCCGTGAAGGTCGCCGAGGTGGCGCCGGTGAAGGTCGTCGAGCTCGAGCCGACCGTGCTGCCCGAGACGCCGAAGTCGGAGCCCGTCGCGACCCGCACCAACGACGCGGGCGGCCTCAAGGAGGCGTTCGGGAAAGTCCAGAAGGCCCCTGAAGGCGCGGCCGACGGCTCGTGGACGCTGCAGCTCTCGGCGTACCAGGACAAGAGCGAGGCCGAGCGGTTCGCGGCTGGCCTGCGCGACAAGGGCTACGCGCCGTACATCGTCGAGGCGGCCATCGCGGGCAAGGGCACCTGGTTCCGCGTGCGCATGGGCCGCTTCGGCTCGAAGGACGCGGCGTCGACCTACCTCTCGGACTTCAAACGAGAGACGTCGATCGCGGGCATCGTCACCAACGCGAACTAGCCGTTGTCGGAGTCGGGGTTCTTCGTCCACTTGTCGACGTTGCCGTCGCCGTCGAGATCTTCGCCGATGCGATCGACCATCTCGTTCTCCCAGTACTCCCAGTAGTCGACGCGGCCGTCACCGTTGGTGTCGCGCTCCTTGCGCACCAGCTTGCCCTTCTCGAAGAAGAGCCACAGCGACGGCTTACCGGCCGACGAGAGGTCGCGCTCTTTGCGAACGATGACGCCCTTCTCGTAGAAGTTCACCTGGTCGACCTTGCCGTCGAAGTCGAGATCGAGCGCCTCGCGCGAGATCTGCTCGCGCTCGTCATAGGTGCGGCTGATGTCGATCTTCCCGTCGGCGTTGATGTCGAGCTCTTTGCGGACGAGGCGATCGATGTCCTTGCCGTCGGCGCTCTTGGCCTTAATCGTGTACGTGAACACGTCGGGCTTCTTGTCGCCGTTGAGGTCGGTCTCGGTCTGGAGCTCGTCGCCCGACTTCTTCTGGCGAATGTTCTCGGACACGACCGTGGCGTCGCCGTCGGCGGTCTTGCCGTCACCTTTTTCAGCGCCCTTGCCCGACGCACACCCCAGCGCCGTCACGCAGAGCACCACCACGAGCGACTTCATGAGGTTCATCGAGGTCATTTTGTTGCCCTCCACGCGAGCCGACATAGCGTCATAGATGCCTATGGCGCGCAAGAAGATCAGCACCACGATCTACATCACGCCTGAGCAGAACGAGCTCCTCAAGCTCTTGAACCAGAAGACCAAGGTCCCCGTGGCTGAGTACATCCGCCAGGGGATCGACCTCGTCCTCGAGCGGTACAAGGACCAGCTGCCCGGCCAGTCGCGTCTGCCTGGACTGTAGCCGTTCCCCGAATGTGGTTCATCGCGACCTGTGCGCGCGCTATGGGGCGCGCGGTGAACACGTATCGCGGCAAGCGGGTGGTGGTGCTCGGCGGCGCCGGCTTCGTGGGCTCCCACCTGTGCGAGCGCCTGCTGTCGTTGGGCGCCGAGGCCGTGGTGGCCGTCGACAACCTGGTGACGGGTGACGAGCGGAACGTCGGCGACGCGAAGGCCGACGCGCGGTTCGATCTGCTCAAGCACGACATCTGCCAGCCCATCACCATCGCGGGCCCGGTCGACTTCGTCTTCAACCTCGCCTCGCCGGCGTCTCCGGCCGACTACCTGGTGCTGTGGCTCGAGACGATGCGCACCGGCTCCGAAGGCACGTTGCGCGGCCTCGAGCTGGCGCAGCAGAAGAAGGCCATCTTCCTGCAGGCCTCGACGTCAGAGGTCTACGGCGATCCGCTCGTGCACCCGCAGCCTGAGTCGTACTCCGGCAACGTCGACCCGACCCGGCCGCGCAGCGTGTACGACGAGGCCAAGCGGTACGGAGAAGCCCTCGTCAGCGCGTTTCGTCGCTCCCGCGGTCTGTCGACGCGCATCGTTCGTATCTTCAACACCTACGGGCCGCGAATGCGGCTCAACGACGGCCGGGTGGTGCCCGCGTTCGTCGGGCAGGCGCTGCGAGGCGAAGACTTCACCATCTTCGGCGATGGAACCCAGACGCGCTCGTTCTGTTACGTCGACGACATGGTCGAGGGCCTCGCGCGGCTGGGCGCCTCCGACGTCTCCGATCCCGTGAACATCGGCAACCCCGACGAGCGCACGATGATCGAGTTCGCCGAGGCCGTGCGCGCGGCAGCCGGGAGCGGCGGGAAGCTCATCTTCAAGCCGCTGCCTGAGGGCGACCCGAAGCAGCGCAAGCCCGACATCACCCGCGCGAAGACCCTGCTCGGCTGGGACGCGAAGGTCCCGTTGACTGAAGGCCTCGCGAAGACGGTCGCGTACTTCCGCACCCGCGTCTAACAGCCCTGGTGGCGTTTGAATCGGGGACGCAGCCCCGGTGGCGTTTGAATCGGAAGCTCAGCCCGCGTCGGGAACGGCGAGGTTCTCGAGCGACGAGGGCGGCGGCAGCGGCTGCGGCAAGGGTTGGCGCTCCACCAGCGCCTTGAGCCCCTCGAGCCCCTTCTCGAAGTTCTTGCCCAGCATCGTCTCGATCGAGCCACGGAAGTAGCCGCCCATGATCGGCAAGGTGCCGTCGTCGGACCACGTGACCTTCGTGCCCGTGCCATCAGCCGTGAACGCGAACCTGCCGTGTGCGTTGACCTCGTCGGCCTCGATGGCCTCGTCGATCGACACACCCGTGAGGTCGGCCGCGGTCACCGTCATCGCGCCACGGCCCATCTCCGGCCCCAGCCACTGCCAGCGCGCGCCGACGCCTTCATCGGGCCCACCCCACGTGTTGACGACCTTCGGGTCCATCGCCTTCGTCCACACCGCCCAGTCCTGCCAGCGCTTGAGGTTCGCGACGAAGGGGAGCACCCGGTCGGGCGTGGCGTCGATGCGCACCGAGCGCTCGACGTGCCACGTGCGCGGCAGCAACAGGCCGATGACGCCGAGGACGATCACGACCACCATCAGAAGGAGCGCCACCCGCTTGAGCATGCCGCTCCTATACTCCACTCATGGCGCGACTCGACTCGACGAAGGCCGAAGTGGTGGTGCTGACGTTCAAGGAAGGGCTGCTCTCGGCGGTCGCGCACGATCTGAAGCTGCAGGTCGGCCGGTTCACCATCGACGCCGAGGGTGAGCGGTTCGTCGGTGAGTTCGACACGGCGTCGGTGCGGGTGGTCGACGCCATGAAGGACGGGCGTGAGCACTCCGGCGCGTTGTCGGCGTCGATGAAGGCCGACATCGAGAAGAACATCGTTCACGACGTGCTCGACTCGCGGAGACACCCGACGGCGCGGTTCGAGACGACGACGGTGACGGCAGACCGGGTCGAGGGACGCCTCACGATCCACGGCGTGACGAAGGACGTTCGAGGCACGCGCAGAGATGCCGGTGGGCAACGGATCGCAGAGTTCCGCTTCGATCAGCGCGACTTCGGCATCAAGCCGTACTCCGCGATGCTGGGTACCTTGAAGATCAAACCCGAGGTGCTCGTTCGCGTCAGCGTGCCGGCTTGACCGCTGGCCGAATGAGCGTGCTCTCGTTGTCGTCGCTCTCGGCCGCCAGCGTCTGCAGCCGGTTGTTGGTGACGCGCAGGCGCCGCGACAGCTCCCGGCACAGGTTCTGGAGGATCATCACGTAGCAGTTCGGATCCTCCTGGTAGAGCCGGTAGAGATCGCGGTTGCCGAGCGAGAAGATGAGCGAGGGCTTCTCGACCACCACGCTCGCGCTGCGCTTCTGGATGTCGATGAGCGTCATCTCGCCGAAGAACTCGCCGGTGCTCATGCGAATCAGCTTGCGGCGCGCGCCCGCCTCGTCGTCCCGGCACACAACCACCTCTCCATGGCGCACCAGGAACATCGCGCGGCCGGCTTCGCCCTGCTTGCAGACCTCGGCGCCGGGCTCGAAGTGGTGCTCACCGAGCATGCCGATCACGCGCTTGAGGCTGGCGTCTTCGAGGCCGCCGAAGAGGGCGATGGTCGGCAGCCACGTGCGGAGGTCGTTCGTTTCCTTCGCCATCGACGGTTACCTCGCCTTCGTGACCGACCCCACCGCGTCGCCGAGCCCTTCGAGCGTCAGAGGGTACATCGGAAACACCTTTCGGATGACGTCGACCGTCGTCTGCCACCAGCTCGAGGGCGGCTCGGGGTTGAGCCAGGCGCTCGCCGGGAAGTGCTCTCGCAGCCGCATCAGGTGCACCAGGCCTTCGAGGCCCTCGTCGTCGCTCCAGCCCGAGACGCTCATCAGCTCCCACGGCGCCATCAGCGCGTCACCGACGACGACCAACTTGTAGCGGCGGTCGGTCTCGGCGAACAGCTGGGGCAGGGTGATCGGCTCGCGGAAGTTGGCCTGCTTGTAGATGCGGCCGTAGACGCAGTTGTGGAAATAATAGGTGCGCAGCTCGCGAAAGTGCGTCGCTTTCTTCGCCGCGGTGAAGAGCCGCGAGACGAGGTGGGCGAAGGGGTCCATCGAGCCGCCCACGTCCATCAACAGAATGACGCGAGTGTTCGACTTGCGTGGAGGCCGGGTGACGACCTCGAGCTCCCCTAAGTTGCGCGCCGTCTCGCTGATCGTCTTGTCGAGATCGAGCTCGTCGTGCGCGCCTTCACGGGCGAACGCCCGGAGCTTTCGGAGCGCCAGCTGCATCTGCCGAACGTCGAGCACGAGATCGTCGCGGTACTCCTTGTACGCGCGCTCGCCGGCCTTCTGCACCGCGCTCTTCATGCCCGCGGCGTCGCCGACCTTCACGCCCTCGCGCTCGGCCTTGCCGGTGTTGCCGAAGGGAGACGTGCCTGCCGTGCCGATCCACTTGTTGCCGCGATCGTGGCGTTCCTTCTGCTCCCGCATGCGCTGCTCGAAGAGCTTCTGGAGCGTCTCGAGGTCGAGCTGCTCGAGCAGGGCCTTCTCTTCGGGCGTCAGGCGTCGATCGGGCTGCTTCGCGTCGCGAACCCACTCGAGCAGTTGCTGGGTGATCTCCATCGACGACGACTCGATGCCCTGGAAGTGCTTCGCGAACGCCTGATCGAACGCGTCGAGGTGTTTCTCGTCGTGCACCAGGAGCGCGCGGGAGACGAAGTAGAACCCCTCGAGCGAGCTGTCGTGCAGGCCCTGAACGAGCGCCTGGCCCAGCGCCACGGCCTCGGTCGCGCCGACCGGCACCTTGCGACTGCGCAGCTCGTAGAGGAACGGAATGAACATCAGGCCCTCTTGGGCATCTTCCCGCCGAATTGATCGGCGAAGGCCATCAGGTCCTGCTCGCGTTTGAGGAGTGCTCCGATGAAGGGCAGCTGCTCGTCGAGCTTCACGCTCGAGATGCCAGCCGACTTGAGCGCGGCCAGCCAGTCGATCAGCTCGCTCGTCGAGGGGCGCTTGCGCAGCCGGGAGAACGCGCGCAGCTCGTAGAAGACGCCCAGCGCCTGGTCGACCATGCGGTCCGCCAGATCCGGGTGATGCACGTGAACGATCCGCTGCATCAAGTCGCGCTCGGGGAACTCGATGAAGTGGAAGACGCAGCGGCGAAGGAACGCGTCGGGCAAGTCCTTCTCGTTGTTCGAGGTGATCACCACCACCGGCCGCTGCTTCGCGACGACCTCTTCGTCGGTCTCGATCACCCGGAAGCGCATGCGATCGATCTCGTGGAGCAGATCGTTGGGGAACTCGAGATCGGCCTTGTCGATCTCGTCGATGAGCAGCACCCGGCGCTCGGGCGCGGCGAAGGACTCTCCGAGCGGCCCCATGCGGATGTAGGCGCGGATGTCGCGCACGTCTTTGTCGTTGAAGCGGCTGTCGTGCAGTCGCTGGACGGCGTCGTAGACGTACAGGCCGTCTTGCGCCTTCGTGGTCGACTTCACGTTCCAGGTCAGCAGCTTCAGGCCCAGCGCCGCGGCGATGGCCTCGGCGAGCAGCGTCTTGCCGGTGCCGGGCTCTCCCTTGACGAGCAGCGGGCGTTGGAGCGCGACGGCACAGTCGACCGCCGAGCGGAGGCTCTCACTGGTGAGGTACGACTCGGTTCCCTTGAAGCGCATGGCGCGGAGCGTAACCAGCCCCCACGCCGGTTTCATGCAGGGACTTGCACCGGGCTGGGAGTACAGTTTGGCCGCGCTCCCGGGGAGGGACCTTTGCTCAAATGGAAGCTGATGTTGACGACGTTGCCGGTCGTCCTTGCCGTCACCCTCGTCAAGGCCGGGCTCGAGTTCTGGGCGGGCTGGAGCGGCGCGGTCGAGTTCTCCGACGTCGGCATCGTCGTCACCGCTGGCGTGTTCCTCACCGGGTTTCTGCTCGCAGGCACCATCTCTGACTACAAAGAGGCCGAGAAGATTCCCGGGCAGATCGCGACGACGCTCGAGGTGATGGAAGAGATCCTCGTGCTGGCCTCGTCGAACCGCCCGGCGCTCGATCTGACCGAGCTGCGTAAGAGCCTGATGACCGTCACCGACACCATCATCGACTGGTTCTACACGCGGAAGCCGAGCGCCGTGATGTTCGAGGCGCTGGGCGAGTTCAACCTGGTGCTCCAGTCGCTCGAGAAGAACGGAGCCGGGCCGTATGCCTCGCGCGGCGTGCCGCAGCTGGCGAACCTGCGCCTCAACATGAGCCGCGCCGACGTGATCAAGCGCACCAGCTTCCTGCCCCCCGCGTATGCGCTGCTCGAGACGGTGCTGGCGCTGGTGGTCGGCCTCATCCTCGCGGCGAAGTACAAGTCGATGCTCGCCGAGTTCGTGCTCGTGCCGGTGCTGACGCTCATCTACGTCTACATGCTGCGGCTGATTCGCGACGTCGACGATCCGTTCGACTACGCGCCCGATGAGAAGCAGCAGGGCGGCGCCGAGGTCGAGCTCTTCCCGATCGTCGAGTACCGAGCGCGGCTGAAGAAGCGGCTCGGCTGACTACGGCTCGAGCTCGAACGGCTTCGGTGGCCTGGCCGCGTGATCCTTCAAATACGCGCCGAAGCCTGCCCGTGAGTCGAGTTGAAATGCCGGCAGCCGCGCGAGCGCGTCGGGCTCGAAGTGGTACTGCTCGATCACCAGTGACGCGCGTCGCGCCTCGACCGGCCCCTCGAAGGAGCGGACGGCGTGCGCGAGATCGCCGCGAAAGTGAACGGCCTCTCCCGTCTTCGGCGTGATGAGTCCGACGGGGATCGAGCCGTTCCACAGCTGAAGCATGCCGCCCGTCGCCGCTGGCACCGAAAGGTAGAGCACCGAGACGCACTCAGGCGGGTGCTCGGTGACGCCCGCGGGCCCCATCAAGGTGCCGTCGATGTGACGCGCCACCTCGGCGCCGGGCCCCACCATCAACAGGTTCAGGTACCACGCGTTCGGAAGTCGCGACGGCGTGCACCGCCACCACGGCGTGAGCGCTCGAATCGCTGGAGTCCCGAGCGTGCAGGTCAGCCACGGCGACAGGGCAGGGAAGCGCTTCGTCAGCTCCCCGAT
>JAUXRI010000179.1 GCA_030681895.1 Myxococcales bacterium
GAGGGCGGGCGCGCGGCTGCGCATCGATCGTTACCTGTCGGTCGGACTGGCAGCGGAGTACGGCCTGGTCGGTGCGCCCCGCTACGGAGCCACGCTGCTCGTCGGCTGGGTGCTGCCCATCGACTGACGAGGACTCCCATGAGGCATGGACTCCCGACTGGCCTCAGTCACGTCATCGCCGACCTGGGCTTCGCGCTGTTGCTGCTCTTCGCGGTGGTGGCGTGGCTGACAGTACTGCTCTGACATCACGGCTCGACGCAGACGTTCCCGGTGCACGTCAACGGTGTCGCGCACCCGCCGTCACACGACGGGCGCTGGCACAGCCCCGACCCGCCACACACGTAAGGCGCAGGGCATGGTGAGCCCGCGGAGCAGCTGCGGATCGCGCACAGGCCCTGCGTCGTACATCGCAACGCGCCGCCGCAGTCAGCGTCACGTTGGCAGTCCCGAACGCACGCGCCGAACATTCCGCACGTGGTGCTCGAGGGACAGTCAGCGTCGGAGCCACAGCCGTTGCAGATGCCTCCCGGTGCCGTGACGGTGCACGTCGAGGTGCCGCGGCAGCCGTTGACGGTTCGACACTGAACGAGCGAGAGCCCGAGTGCACCTGCGTCACGCGCGACTCCAGCGTCGAAAAAACCGGCATCGGCCGGGCCTGCGTCTCTCGAGCCGGCGTCGATGGAGCCGGCGTCAACCGTCCCGGAATCAATGACGCCCGCGTCGAAGGTCCCGGAGTCTGCTGATGCACCGGCGTCGGAGGCTGTCCCGGCATCCACCATCGGGCCCGGCGTTCCGCACGACGCGATGAGCGTGAAGAGCAGGAGTCGTGGCATCGCTTCAGGCTCCCGGCGGCTTGTTGAGCGACGCGGCGATCGAGCGTGCCACCGCGCGAGGCGAGAACCGCAGCGATTGGAACGCGAGGTAGTTCAGCCACCCGTGCACCGTGAGGGCTTCGCCCTGCATCATCGCTTCGTACGCGTCGTGCACGACGTCCTCCGCCTTCGCGACGCCGGGCCGCTGGAACAACCTTGACGTGTCGTTGCCCGCCACCTTCGCGAACTCGGTCGACGTCGCGCCCGGGCAGCTCGCCGTCACGGTCACTCCAGTACCAGCCAGTTCGTGCGAGAGCGCCTCGCTGAAGCTCAGGACGAACGCCTTCGTCGCGTAATACGTCGCCATGTATGGGCCGGGTTGAAAGCCCGCCGTCGAGGCGATGTTCAGCACCCGCCCGCGGCCCCGTGCCTTCATCGGCACAACGAAGCGATGGCACAGCTCGAGGATCGCCGTGCAGTTCACCTGCACCATCTCGACCTCCCGCTTCACGTCGAGCTCGAGGAACGGCCCGTTCGAGCCGAAGCCGGCGTTGTTCACCAGGAAGTCGACCTCGAGGCCGAGCGCCTTCACTGCAGCGAAGAGCTTCTCGGGCGTGGTGGGGTCGGCGAGATCGAAGGGCAGGGTGAAGGTGCGTACCTTCGAGATGCGCAGGCGCTCCGCGAGGGCGTTGAGCCGCGCCTCGTTGCGCGCGACGAGGATGACGTCGTGCCCGTCACGCGCGAAGCGGTGGGCGAACTGCTCTCCGAGGCCGCTGGAGGCTCCAGTGATGAGCGCGACCTGTGCCATGTCTTTCTCCTTCGAAGGCGGGGAGCCGCTCCATAGTCGAACGCGCCGGGCGCGAGAACCGCTGGCGCTCGAGGCGAGAGTGACGGAGCGTTTGCCTCATGAGATTGCAGGCCCCGCATTGCCCGTCGTGTGGAGCTCCCGTCGCCGTCCCGCCGGGCGCCGAGCGCGTCGTCTGTGCCTTCTGTCAGACCTCGCTCGTCGTCGAAGCCCACGCCGTCTCGACCCGTGGTGCGCTGCCGCGACCTGCGCCCGAGAAAGCGAAGGCGCCGCCGTTCCCCGAGCCTGAGGCCACGCTGCGCAACTGGGCCGTGCCGCGCTTCGAGGTCTCGCTCATCGAGCAGCCGATTCCCGGCGCGGTGCCCGAGGTGTTCGCCGGGCTCGAGCTGCCCGACGACCGGTTCGCGTTCGTCTCGCTGCGGATCGTCGATGCGGAAGGCGCACCCGTGGCCGTCTCGCTCCAGCCTGCGTTCGACGCGCTCACCTCGTCGCTTCAGAACGATGGAGACCCGGGGCTCGCGGCCAACCTCGCGCTCGACGCGCTGTGCGCTGGTCCGTTCACGCATCGGCTCGAGGTCGCCATCGCGTTGTTCGAGCCTGCGCGCATGCGTGTCACGCCGTACTCCGCGGGCGCCCGGGAAGCGCTGGCGTGGGTCTCGAGCGAAGAGGGCCGCACCTGCGTCATCACCGGCCATGGGCAACCGCTCGAGCGCAAGTCGCTGCGAGAGCGCGGCGACCACTTCGAGAACGGCCGCCCCATTCACCTCGCCGCGCACGATCT
>JAUXRI010000183.1 GCA_030681895.1 Myxococcales bacterium
GACACGCCTGCATCGTCCGACACGCCTGCATCGGACGACACGCCTGCATCGGACGACACGCCTGCATCGGACGACACGCCTGCATCGGACGACACGCCTGCATCGGACGACACGCCTGCATCGACCGACACGCCGGCATCGGGCACCACCACCGGCTCCAGACATCCGGCGACGAACAGTACGATGAGGGCGACTCGTTTCCTCACGCGGTCGATGCTCGGCCAGTTCCAGATTCTCATCAACTCAGTCGCGCATCCGGCGATATCAACGGCGCCTGGCTGGAGGCCGCGCTGATTCCGCCGTGGCTTCGCCGAAGGGGCCGGTGAGTCGTCACGGGCCAGAAGCAGGGAAGCAGTAGTCGGCCCACGACAGTTGATTCGGGAAGCCTGAGGTACCGAGCCATTCGCCGACTCGCACTCGGCCTCCACCGAGGTCGCCCAAAGCGAACTGACGGGCAGCAGGCGAAGCAATCATGAGCACGGCCCGAGGCCACTCCGCGCGCGTCGCGAACACTCGCGCGCCCGCGTCGGGCTGCCGCCAGTCGAAGAGGAGGGGGGAACCGTTCGCAAAGAACAAGACGAGGTCGGTCTCGCCAACGGTTCGGACGAGGTAGAGACGATCGATTCCGCCGTCGTGAACTGATCGCGCTCCACCGTCTGCCTCGATGGCAAGAAGCGTGTCGCGGTCGCTCGAAGTGCACCACAGCCGATCGGGTGGAACGCGGAATCGACACTCGGCGAACGCTCCAGGCCACCTGTGAATCAGAGCAATTCCGCCGTCGTTGGTGACCAGGGATGCGAACGCTCCTGCATCCGTCACGGTCAAGGTGTGGGCAGCGTTTCCGTGCGTAGCGATGACATGCATCACCGCAGGGATGAAAGGACTGAAGCCCGCGTCGCGGGTCACGGAGTCCCACCAGAAGACCTGGCCAAGATCTGGTGCCACGCGAAGACCCGAACGGATGAAAAAGTCGTTCTCGCGCCATGAGCCCCAGAACGTCAGCGAGTCGCTTGTCGAGAGCGGCCCTTCAACACTCCCGAGGAAAGCCCCCGGCCCCGCATCGAGTCGCATTTGCGTTAGAGCAGTGCAGGGTTGGTTGCGGAACGCATCGCCACCGTCACCCAGAATCGATTGAACCTGGAAGATCCGATACTCGAGGTTCGCCGATCCGCTCGAGATCAGGCCTCGATGAAGGACACCTCCGCTCAGAGCCCAAGCGGATGAGTCCGCGGATCTGTAGTTCGAACCCGAGAAGACGTTGGAATCCCAACTGCAAGACATCACGTGGCTCCAGCCCTCAAACTCGGCTTCGCTACGCAGCACGCCGTCGATTGTCCAAAGGTTGCTGGCGCCAGAGCTGGCAGTTGCGAGCCCGGTGCCGAGCCACGGAACAGACGTGACCGAACGCGCAGGACTTGGCCAGCAGGAGAGGCCCGCGTCGGGCACCCCTGCATCGGATGACACGCCTGCATCGGACGACACGCCTGCATCGACCGACACGCCCGCATCGATCGACACGCCTGCGTCGGACGACACGCCTGCGTCGGACGACACGCCTGCATCGGACGACACGCCTGCATCGGACGACACGCCTGCGTCGATCGACACGCCTGCATCGACTGACACGCTTGCATCGGGCGACAGGCCTGCATCGGACGGCACGCCTGCGTCGACCGACACGCCTGCATCCGACGACACTCCTGCATCGGACGGCACGCCTGCATCGGACGGCACGCCTGCATCCGACGACACGCCTGCATCGAGCGAATTGCCTGCATCGAGCGAATTGCCTGCATCGGCCGAGACGCCGCCATCGACCGACACGCCGCCATCCGGCAACGGCTCGACCACCGGTTCCAGACACCCGGCGACGAACACCACGATGAGGGCGACCCGTTTCGTCACGTACGGCGATGCTCCGTCAGCCATCAACCTTCTTCAACTGCGTCACTTCTTCGGCACGCCCCAGAACCAGCTCCCCTCACCGAACGAGCCGACGCGATACGTCCCGAACTCCCACCGCCACGAATCACCAAGCGGCGCGGTGAAGGCCATCAACTCCTCCCGCGTGTAGCAACGGAACGTACTCACCGTTCCATCCCACCCCGAGGCGAGCAGCGCGATCGGCGACAGCCACGTCAACGCCGCGCGCGACAGCCGTGACTCATGCGCCAGCACTGGCTCCGCCATCAGCGCCGGAATTCCCCACGCCGTCATCGCGAGAAACGAGAGCGGGTTCCGTACCAGCCCCTCCGAGATGAACACCCCCGGAGCATCCTTCGCCATGCCGACCAGCACCTGCTGCGCGAGCGCCGGCGGAAAATGATGAAACGCGTTGATGATCACCCTCGCGCGCCCGCGCCCCAGCGACGGCTCGATGTTCGTCGCGTCGACCGGCTCCGGAATGAACGTGATGCGCGCGGGATAGCGGGACGAGAGCTCGCTCCACGCCTCGGGGTGCGGCTGCAGATCGGTCAGCGTGAACGTCGGAGGCTGCTCCCCACGCGCCATCAACGCCTCGACGAGCACGGCTGCAGGCTCTCCCGCACCGGCCGCGATCTCGAGCACCTCACGCGTTTCACTCGCGTGCAGGAAGTCCACGAACGGCTGCACCAGGCCATCGAGCATGCGGCCCCAGCGCAACGTGCGACTCAACGTCGAGATGATCGTTCGCTGCAGCACCTTCGGCACGAAGGGCGCGTCGTTGAACTCGAACAACTGCAGTCGGGGCAGGGGCACGAAGCCCAGCCTGCCAACTCAGTCCATCGGATGCAGCTTCTGCAGCGCGCGAATCACCTTCTCACGCGGCAGCAGCTTCTTCGCCTTCACCGGCTCGGGAGGCGCGGGCTTCTTCGCAGCGCTCGCCGTCGCCGCCGCCCGCGCGCGCACCAACACCGCCACGGGCACCTTCGACTTCGTCGCCATCAGTAGCCCCGCTTCGTCGCGATGCTTCGCAGCAGGCCACCGTTCGACTCGAGGAACGCGCGGAACTCGGCTTCAGGCAGCCCCATACGCGCGAGCACGCCCGTCACCAGCTCGTCGAGCGGTCGCGGGTCGGCCTTCTTCAGCTCCATCGCGATCTTCAGCATCGCCACGCCGAACAACGGGCTCGCCTCGAGCGCCGCAGGCACCGTCTGCTGCTCGAGCTCGACGACTTTCGCGGAACGTCCCATCCCCTTGGGCATGCGCGTGACCATACGTGTAGGGTGAGGTACCGTCAATGAAGTGCTTGAGATCACACGAAAATCGCGCTCAAGCCGATTTATCGGCCCGCCCGATCGTGTAGTCCGAAGTGCGCGCGGTTAGAGCAGCGCTTCGAGGCGGGTGACGAGCTCGGCCTGCTCGAGCCAGCGCTTCGGGTGCTCGGCCAGCGGCGCCGAGGCGTTCAGCGAACCGCCGACCAGCGCGAGCGAGAACGTGGGCCCGGCCGCGAGCGACACCTGCTTCACCTGTGACTTCACCGCTTCCTGCCCGAGCTCATCGCGGAGCACCGACTGGAGCGCGCTGCAGATGACGTTCCCGAGTTCGACGAGTCCACCCAGGTGCTCCGCCGGCACGTCATCGAGCGCGGCGTTGATCCCAACATCGGCGCCGAGCTTCTCCTGCAGCTGTTGCCGAAGACGATCGAGCAGCCGACGCGCCTCGAGCTTGGTCGGTGGAGGGCCAGCCGGCGCCGTCACCTGCCCGGCCGACAGCAGCGCCACGTGGCCTCCCGCCGAGTGCACCGTCAGCGCGGCCACCGCGTCGGCGCGCACGTAGATGACGTCGCTCGAACGATCGTGACGGCTGGTGCCCACCAGGTGCAGCAACAGCGTCGTGCCGCGCCGCTGATCGAACAGAATGTCGATGATCTCGCCCGTCGCCTGAAACCCGTTCGCGAGGTGCACCGACACGACCGGCGGGCTCAACGGCTCTCCACGGGCCGCGCGAACCTGGGCGGCGGCGAGCTCGGCGATGAGGTCTTCGAGGCTGCGTGCCGGCAGCGCGCGGATCAGCTTGCGTTCATCGGTCATCGTCCTGCGAACTTCGCGCATCACGCCATTCGTTGCGACGCCTCATCGCTTGTGGTTGTGTGCCGCGTCACGTTTCGAGGCGGGAAACCGGCCTTGAAGGCAGTCTCGGGAGCCCGATTCGACCCATGAAGTTGGAGCACCGCTACATCGTGGTCGAGGGCCCGATCGGCGTCGGCAAGTCGTCGCTGACGAACATCGTCGCGGAACGCTTCGCCGCGCGTCGCGTGATGGAGGTCGTCGAAGAGAACCCCTTCCTCGCGAGCTTCTACGGCGATCGCGCCAAGTACGCGTTCCAGACGCAGATGTTCTTCCTGCTCTCGCGCTTCAAGCAGCAGCAAGACCTCTTCCAGCAAGATCTCTTCAGCGCCGTCACCGTCAGCGACTACCTCTTCGCGAAAGACCGCATCTTCGCGAACCTCACGCTGCAGTCCGACGAGCTGGGGCTGTACGAGCGGGTCTTCGAGGCGCTCCAGCCGCGCGTCACCAAGCCCGACCTCGTCATCTACCTGCAGGCCCGCATCGACGTGTTGCTCGCGCGCATCAAGAAGCGCGGCCGCGAGTTCGAGCGCAAGTTCGACCCGACCTACCTGGAAGGCCTGTGCAAGGCCTACAACGACTTCTTCTTCCACTACGTCGACACTCCGCTGCTGGTGGTCAACACCTCGGACATCGACTTCGTCAACAACCCCGCGGACCTGGAGGACCTGTTGTCGGTCGTCCGCCAGACCCGCAAAGGAACGGTGCATTACCAGCCGTTGCCAAGCAGGAAGTAGGCAGTCATGGTGAAGACGTTCAGCTCGTGACGGCGACCTGGTGACAGGCGGCGAAGCACGGAGCGGAACAAGACCTGGATCCACCTGGACCGGGATCTCGCAACACAACGGGGCAGCGCGGCGCCCCTCTTTGGAGTTCGCCGCACAGACAGCGCCCAACCAGAGGCGACTTGGAGGTGAACCGTGAACAAGGTCACCATCCACACACTGAAGAAGCAGAAACTTGCAGGTCAGAAGATCTGCATGGTCACCGCTTACGACGCGACCTTCGCGCGCATCCTCGATGAGGCTGGCGCCGATGTGCTGCTGGTGGGCGATTCGCTGGGCATGGTGGTGCAGGGCAACGATTCGACGTTGCCGGTCACCATGGACCAGATGCTGTACCACTCGAAGGCCGTCACCCGCGGAGCGCAGCGCGCGCACGTCGTCGGCGACATGCCCTTCATGAGCTACCAGAACTCGGTGGACGAGGCCGTGCGCAACGCGGGCCGGCTCATCGCCGAGGGCAACGTGGGCTCGGTGAAGCTCGAAGGCGGTACCGAGTTCGCCGAGGTCATCTCGCGCATCGTGCGCGCGTCGATTCCCGTCATGGGCCACATCGGCCTGACGCCGCAGTCGGTGCACAAGATGGGCGGCTACATCGTGCAGGGCCGCGACGAAGACACCGCGCGCAAGCTCGTGGAAGACGCCGTCGCGCTCGAACAGGCCGGTTGCTACGCGCTCGTGCTCGAAGGCGTGCCGCTCGAGCTGGCCAAGACGATCACCAGCCGCCTCTCGATTCCCACCATCGGCATCGGCGCCGGCAAGCACTGCGATGGCCAGGTGCTGGTCTGTTACGACCTGCTCGGCCTCAACCCGCACTTCAAGCCGAAGTTCGTCAAGCGCTACGCCGATGGCCACGCGACGGTGAGCCAGGCCGCGCAGACGTTCTTCACCGAGGTGCGCGCAGGCTCGTTCCCCGATGAAGACCACTCGTTCCGCTCGACGACGATGCGGCTGGTGGCGTCGAACCCCGACGTGCAGCCGACCGAGCGGGAAGAGAAGAGCGGCGTGTACGGCGTTCCGGTCTGACGTGTCCTGCTGATCGGCTGGAATTCGGGCCCTGAGGCAAGTAAGGCTTCCGTTTCGAGCCTGAAATCCAGCCGGTCGCATGGAAAATCGAGCTCAAACGCGCTATGACGTCGTCATGGCGCGAAAATCCAGCCGATCGGCAGGCTCTCCTGCACAGTCGTGGGCGATCCGGCTCGGTGAAGAGCTCCGTGCGCGTCGGAAGGTGTTGCGGCTGACGCAGGCGGAGCTGTCGGCGCTCGCGGGCTGCGGCCCCGACTTTCTCTACGATCTCGAGCGGGGGAAGCCGACCATTCGGCTCGACAAGCTCATCCCCGTGCTCGAGGTCCTTGGCCTCGAGCTGAAGGTCGGTGCGCGTGCCTCCACGTCGACCAGCTGATCCCACGAGCGTCGACCAGCTCGACATCTTCCGGAACGCCGAGCGCATCGGCGTGCTCCGGCGCACCTCGCATGGGGCCGCGTTCGAGTACGAGGCCGCGTTCTTCGAGGCGCATCGTCACCTGCCGGGAGGCGTGGCGACGTCGCTTCCGTACGCGAAACGATCGATCGAAACGACGGGCGTCAATCTCCCGACCTACTTCGCGGGGCTCCTGCCTGAGGGGTTGCGGCTCAAGATGCTGCTGCAGCGCGTGAAGACGTCAGGGGACGATCTGTTCTCGCTGCTCGTCGCGTCGGGCTCGGACACGATCGGCGACCTGTTTGCGGTGTTGCCCGGCCATACGCCTCAGTTCGATGACGGTGGGGCCGAGCTCGATCTGGCCGAGGTCTCGTTTCAGGAGCTGTTCGAGCAAAGCCTCGAGACCGCGACGGAGCCTGCGGTGCCTGGCGTGCAGGCGAAGCTCTCGCCCAGCGTCATCTCGTTTCCGTTCGGCACGCGCGGCAAGCGGTGGATCCTCAAGCTCGACCCGCCTGACAAACCCGGACTCGTGCGGAACGAATCGTTCTTCATGGGGATGGCGCATGCCTGCGGGCTCGATGTCGCGCGGACGAAGCTGGTGGCCGATCGAATGGGAGCGCCCGGTTTGCTGGTCGAGCGCTTCGATCGCCGGCGCGAGCACCGTCGATGGGTCGGCGTGCATCAGGAAGACGCGTGTCAGCTGCTCGACCGTTACCCGGCGGACAAATACCGGCTGAGCATCAACGACATCGCGAAGGCGTTCTCGCGCTTCGCTGCGGCGCCCACCGTCGAGGTGCTGCGGCTGGTCGAGCTGGTCGCGTTCAGCTTCGTCATCGGGAATGGCGATCTGCACGCGAAGAACATCAGCCTGCTCGGCGGTGACGGAGCGCTCCAGCTGAGCCCGGCGTACGATCTGCTCTCGACCCGGCCGTACGGTGATCGGCAGCTCGCGCTGATGCTCGACGGCAGGAACGACAAGCTCACGCGCAAGCACCTGCTCGAGTTCGGTCAGCGATTTGGTGTCGCAGTGAAGGCGATCGACGCGCGCCTCGATCGACTGACCGACCGCGCTCGCCCCTTCATCGATGACGTGAAGACGCTCGGGCTCGAGACGAAGCGGGAACGCCAACTCCGGGAGTTGATGACGAGCCGTCTCGACGCCATCGGCACGTGAGGCCTCAGCGGGACGGCTCGGCGTCGCGAACCAGCGCAGCCCGCCGAAGAGCAGCGGCAATGCCATCACCGTCGTGACCAGGCACCAGAAACACCACGCTCCAAACCGGGCCATGTCGAGCACGCCCACGGCGTTGCTCGCGGCGACGGCAATCGTGAGCGCGAAGGTGACGCCTCGAGCGCGGCGAGACGTACGCGTCAACGAGACGAGAATGCCGACGTACAGCGCCGCGCCCAGGTACCCGTCGGGAATTCCAAACGGCCTGGCGAAGGGCGCGTCAGCCACGGCCTCGCAGCCATGCCCGAACGCAGGGCACTCGAGCCGGTCGATCTGTCGGGTCTGGTACGCGCCCACGTAGAACATCGCCGCCCCGCTCGCGATCGACAGGCCAGCCAACGCAGGGCGGAGCACCACCGCATGATGGTGACGCGACGTTCGCTTTGCCATGCGATCGCGCACGAGCGGCGAGTAACCACGAGGCTTCGAAGCGCGTAGGCTGGGCGGGAAACGAGGTCGCGATGCTGGACTGGCTCTGGACGAAGTCACCTGCCGTGCGGGCCGTGTTCTTCGGGGGAGTCTTCGCCGTTCTGGCCGTCGTCATCGGCAAGCTCATCACCGCGACGACCGGCTTCTGGTGCGCCTGCTGGATCGGGAACCTGCGCATCGGCACCCTGGCCGGAATCGCCGGGGGCATTTTGTTCGGCCTTACCTACGATCCGTATCCGTTCGGGAGACCGACGCGGCGCTGAGCGGGTTCTCGCTGCGAGAGGATCATGGTGCGCCGATCAGCGTCGACGGCTGAGCTCTCTCAACAGCCACTCCGCGTCGTCGTCCGTCGTGGAGCGAAGTGCGGTTTCGTCGCTCGCCATCACGTCAAGGACGTCGAGCGCGGAGACCAGCGCCGAAGCAATCGCCGGGTCGCTCTCACGCAGCACGCGAGCTTCTTCCTCGAGAAGCGAAAGGACCTGCCGTTTCGTCTCGGCCGGCAACGCCCGCCAGGTCCGCAAGACGGCAGGGCGAACGAGCTTGAGCCTGATTTCAGCCAGACGGTCCTCAGCCATGCAGCGTTCTACCGCGAGGCGACGAGCGTGAAGGAGAAGCTTGCGCGCGGGCCGCCGACGGCATCGATGAAGCGGCGGTATTCGGACGGCGACATCGTCTGGCAGCCTATCGACGAGGGCGCCGACGAGTTCCCCTGATGAAAGAGCACCCCGGTCAAACGGTCGCCGCGACGCTCCGAGGCGCCGCGCTCGGTGCCCGAGTACGTGCCGTCTTGATTCGAGTCGCGCCACCCGGGGATCGAGCCGGAGCCGCCGAGCGTACGCACGTGGTACGAGGCCGCGCCCGCGTGGTTGCCATTGGGCACCACGGCGTAGTTGCCAGGTCGGATCATTCCGACGTCGCCGCGCCCGTCGCCGGTCACGTCTGGTGACGCGCTCGAGCTCGACTGGCCGGGGTAGGTGGCTCCGGTGAACTCCTGCACGCGGCCGTTCGGAGTCAGCACGACGAAACGATCGCGATACTCCCGCGCGGCGCCGCCTTCACCCGCACGAATCGCGAGCACCGTCGGCTGACCGTTGGGGCACACCTCGCCACCGGCGCGCCGAACCATCGCGGCGTAGGCGTCATACCGCGCGCGCTCGTCACCAGATGGCGGGCTCAAGTCGACGGGCGTGGGCGCGTTTGGCTGGTAGTCGGAAGTTCCGTCAGCGCCGGTTGGTGGCACCGCGTCGGGTTGATTGACCTGGGTGCCTGCAGTGCCGGTCAGCTTGCCGACCGTCTCGGGCCCGACGACGCCGTCGACGTTCGCGCCCGTGCGCTGCTGGAACTCGCGGAGCGCCGCCTCGGTCGCTGGCCCGAACTTGCCGTCTTCTTCCAGCGTCCAGCCGCGTGCGTTGAGGGCCTTCTGGAGCTCCATCACGCCTTCGCCGCTCGAGCCTCGCCTCAGGAATTCGCCATCGGCAGCAGCACGCAGGCCAGCGCCGACTTCGGTGCTGGCAGTGGGGACGGACGGACGGGGGCGGTTGGAGATTGGAGCGACCATGAAGAGATATCGGCGCCGGAAATGAGTGGAAATGACAGCGTTCTGTCAGCCGCCTTGACCCTCCTGTCGCCCACGCCAGCCGATCCGCCAGCTTCGCGCCGGTCAGGATCGCTTGCGACGGTACGCCCACGGGTGCGATGGAGCCCGCGTGACGACCCCCAGGGTGCTCGAGACGCCAGACGAGGTGCGGTGGTTCGTGAACGATCTGCGCCGCCGGGGCCAGACGCTCGCGCTGGTGCCCACCATGGGGTTTCTCCACGACGGGCACCTGTCGCTCATGCGCGAAGGCAGAGCGCGGTGTGACGTCGTCGCCGCCACCATCTTCGTCAACCCGACGCAGTTCGGCCCGACCGAGGATCTCTCGCGCTACCCCCGCGATCCCGTCGGCGATCTCGCGAAGTGCGGCAGCGCTGGCGCGACCGTCGTCTATTCACCCCAGCCAGCGACCGTGTACCCGCCTGGTTACCAGACGTACGTGAACGTCGAGCAGGTGAGCCAGGGGTTGTGCGGCGATCGTCGTCCGGGCCATTTCCGAGGCGTCGCGACCGTCGTCACCAAGTTGCTCGCGCTGTTCCGGCCGAACGTCGCCCTGTTCGGTGAGAAGGACTACCAGCAGCTGCAGGTGATCAAGACGCTCGCGCGCGATCTCGAGCTGGGCGTCGAGATCGTCGGCATGCCCACCATTCGTGAGAGCGACGGGCTGGCGATGTCGTCGCGCAACACGTACCTGTCGGCTGACGATCGCGCCCGTGCGTTGTCGCTCTCGAAGGGGCTCTTCGCGATGCAGGCGGCGGCGAAGGCCGGAGAAGCCGACGTGGCGAAGCTGGTCGCTCTCGGGCTGGCGCCGTTGGCTCACGCGAACGTGAAGGTCGACTACCTCGAGGTGCGAGATGCGCAGACGCTCGAGCCGCTCACGACGTTGACGAAGGAGCGCTCCGCCCGGGTGTTGGTCGCCGCGTTCCTCGGCACGACGCGGCTCATCGACAACCTGGCCCTGACGGTGAGCTGACATGTCGAAGCCGAAGGACACCACCGAGCGCATGGTCTGCGAACACCGCCGCGCGAAGTTCGACTACATCATCGACGAGACCCTCGAGGCCGGGCTGGTGCTGACGGGCAGCGAGGTGAAGGCGCTGCGCAACGGCGAGGCGAGCCTCAACGACGCCTACGCGATGCCCGAGAAGACGGGGCTGGTGCTCTTCAACGCGCACATCGGGCAGTACAAGCCGGCCTCGGGGCTCGGCCACATGCCGACCCGCCCCCGGCCGCTGCTGGTGAACGCGAGCCAGCTCGACAAGTGGTCGACCAAGGTGCGCGAGCGTGGGTACTCCATCGTGCCGCTGTCGCTCTACTTCAAGGGCAGCTGGGCCAAGGTGAAGCTGGGCCTGGGGAAGGGCAAGAAAGACATCGATCGCCGCGACACCATCAAGGAGCGCGAGAGCCAGCGCGAGATGGACAGGGCGATGCGCCGCCGCTGACGGATTCCGAGGTGCGCGCCGGCCTCGAACCGCTTACGTTTCCCCTCTCGCCTTTGGTCATGGACAAGCGCAACGACGACAAGAAGTCCCGGCTGCTGAAGGCCCTCGAACAGGGCATGACGCAGATCCACCTCGACGCGCGCCGGCCTGGCGTGCTGGTGCCGAAGAAGTTCGCGGGTGATCACCACCTCGTGCTGAACGTGTCCTACCGGTTCGATCCGGCCGACCTCACCGTGAACGAGTGGGGTGTGCGCGAGACGCTGTCGTTCGGTGGAGATCGTTTCACCATCGGCGTGCCCTGGTCGGCGCTGTACGCGATCGCCAGCCACGTCTCGCACGACTTCTTCATGTTCCCCGAGGACATGCCCGAAGAGCTGCTGCAGGGCGCGGTGGAGCGGCAGTCGGCGGTGCCTCCGAACGCGCGTTCCGACGTGGCAGCGATGCTGGCCGAGGTCGCCGCAGGGCTGCCGAAGCCTGAAGACGGTGCGCCGCCTGCCCGCGCGATGTTGCGTGAAGTCGTGCTCGACGATCCAACGGCGACCGGTGACGAGCCGCCCGTCGAGCCGACGCCGCCCAAGCGTGGCCACCTGCGCATCGTGAAGTAGTCGTCCCTCTGCTTGAGCGGCATTCGCCGCGCGCGCAGGATGACCGGGTGCGTCTGGTCTCGCTCATCATGGTGGCGACGGCGTGTTCGCCGCCTCCCGTGATCGCGCCTTCATCCACCGGCCTTCCCGCGCCGAGCGTGATGGCTCGATTCCTTCCCAGGGCTCCCGGACCGGCGCTGTGCGCGCGAGGCAACGACGATCGGGTGTCGCGGTACTTCTGCCAGTCTCCGCCGCCGTCGCCGACGAGCCTGCTCGAGCTCTACCGGGGCCTTGGGCTCGACCCGGGAACTCCGGGGAGCTTCGTGGCGCTGACCGCACACTCCACCGCGCTGGGCATTCGGAGCGTCAACCCGCTCAACCCGCGCGCGCTGGTGTTCGACGGCCTGCCTCGGGATCGTCTGAGTCGACGCCGCTTCGTCGCTGGCGGCTTCACGCGTGGTGAGCCGATCGTCGAGCTCGTCACCCGCGACGAGACGACCCAGCAGCTTCGTTTCTTCGTCGTCGCCGCGACGCAACCCTGCGACGAGACCGCGAGCTGCGTTCTGGCCGACCGTCTGACGGAGGAGGCCGAGTCGGGGTGGACGTCGACGACCCTCTACGAAGACCTGGATCTCGAGAACACCGCGCTCGACTGCCTGCGCTGCCACCAACCCGAGGGCCCCGGCACGCCGCGCATCTTGCGAATGCAGGAGCTCCGCTTCCGGTGGACGCACTTCTTCGCGCCGAAGACGCAGTCGGTGACGGGCTTCGAGGCGCTGCTCGACTTCTTCACCGCGCATTTGACGACCGAGCGCTACGGCGGGGTGCCGGGCGACGTGGTGCTCCACGCGAGCGACCCCAACGCGCTCAGCCAGCTGATCACCCAGGAGGACTCTTCAGCCCAACCCAACGAGTTCCCCGGCTTCACCATCGCACTGGAGCGTGAGTCCTCGGGGCAGAGCGCGACGTGGGAGGCGCTGGCAGCGAAGGCCGCGAGCGGCGAGGCGATTCCCGTGCCGTGGTGGGGCCTGCGGGTGACGGACCTCGAGAACCAGACCGCCGTCGCCTCGCAGTTTCAGCGCGCGGTTCGCGACGGCCGTCGGACCGATGTGCCAGAGCTCAGAGCGCTCCACACCGAAGAGGTCGAGCGCGCGACGGGCATCAGGCCGATCTCGAACGCGACCGGCCGGGAGGTGCTGGTGCAGGCCTGTGGGCAGTGTCACCAGCCTCGACGCAACCAGCAGCTCACCCGCGCTCGTTTCGACGCGTTGCGCCTCGACGCGATGTCTCCCGAGGCGCGCCAGCTCGCGGCCGACCGCATGCGCCTGCCCGAGGGGGACCCGCTCCAGATGCCGCCGGCCTTCTCAACCGTGTTGACGGCTGACGAACGCGCCCGGGCGCTCGAGGCCCTGCTCCCGTAGCCGCGCGGAATTCGCCGTGGGGCGACGGTGGGGCTAGATCTTCGGCATGCCCTCCGTTCAGGACGATGACTTCAACGTTCCCGCGCCAGAGAAGGCCGGAATCTCGTCGACCCACTGGCACCCACCACCGCCGCCGACGCTGGCGGTCCCGAAGGTCGAGGTGACGAAGGAGCTGCTCCGCGCGTTGCCCAAGACCGACCTGCACTGCCACCTCGACGGCTCGATGCGGCTGTCGACGATTCTCGAGCTCGCGAAGCAGCAGGGCGTGAAGCTACCGGCGGACAATGAGGAGGCGCTGGGGAAGGCGATTCACAAAGGCGAGCTCTGCAAGGACCTCGAGGACTACCTCGTGGCGTTCGACGTCACCTGCTCCGTCCTGCAGACCGAAGAGGCCCTGTTCCGCGCGGCGTACGAGCTGGCGGTCGACGCGGCGGCCGAGAACGTGCGCTACCTCGAGGTGCGGTACGCGCCCGTGCTGCATCAACAACGAGGCCTCAAGCTGACGGCCATCGTCGACGCGGTGCTCGAGGGCCTGCGCACGGCGAAGCGTGAGACGCGCATCAAGTACGGCGTCATCTTGTGCGGCATTCGCCACATGAACCCGCAGACGAGCGTGCGGCTCGCCGAGCTGTGTGTCGCGTACAAGAACCGCGGCGTCGTCGGGTTCGATCTCGCCGGCGCCGAGGCCAACTTCCCCGCGAAGGAGCACCGCGAGGCGTTTCAGCTGATCTTGAAGAACAACGTGAATTGCACCGCGCACGCAGGTGAGGCCTACGGGCCAGAGTCGATCGGTCAGGCGCTGCACTATCTCGGCGCGCATCGCATCGGCCACGGCGTGCGCCTGCGCGAAGACGGCGACCTGCTCAACTACCTGAACGACCACCGCATCCCACTCGAGTGTTGCCCGTCATCGAACGTGCAGACGCGCGCGGTGGCCGAGATGAAGGAGCATCCGCTGAAGTTCTATTTCGACTACGGCCTGCGGGTGACGATCAACACCGACAACCGGCTCATCACAGACACCACGGTGACCGATGAGTACTGGGTCGCCCACACAGAGCTGGGCATGTCGCTCGAGGATCTCACCACGGTGATCGTCTCGGGCTTCAAGAGCGCGTTCCTGCCGTTTCGCGAGAAGCAGGACATGTTGAAGGCGGTGAACGCCGAGATCGACTCGACGCTCAAGCGCTTCGAGGCACAGCAGCGAAAGTAGCGCGCCGGCGGTCGAGCTCGTCGAGCAGGCGCTCGCGTCGTTCTTCGAGCTCGGCGCGTCTGGCGGCTTCGGCGAACCCGTACACGCCGGCCACCACGCCTCCGATGAGGCCGACGATGCCGAGCATCGTGCCGAGCACCATGAAGAGCACCACGATGCCCGTGGCGCCGGTGCTGACGCCGAGCGCGGTGAGCCCGAACGTCAGCGCCGCGACGCCCAGCCCGGCACCCGAGAGCGGTGCGGCCCAGGTCGGCGCCGGCGCGCGCAGTTGGTGATCGAGCGCCATGATGCGCACCAGGAGCGAGTCGCTCGCGTCGATCAGCCGCAGCCCGACAGGAGGGGCCGTGGGGCTGAACTGCGCCGTGGCCAGCGTCAGCGCGAAAGCGAGGATCACTCCGGCTCCTTCGTGCGTCGCGCCAGGCCAAGGCCTGCGCCGAGGGCTCCGAACAACGCCATCGACGACTCGGGATGAAAGAGCGGATCGTGCAGCGCGCTCAAGCTCACGAAGAAGACGAGCAGGCCCACCGCGCCGGTCGAGTCGGGGAGCAGCTTGATGGCGGCGGCGGCGAGGAGCGCGAGCACCGAGAGGAACAGGAGCAGCGCGGGGATTCCTCCCTCGGCCGCGATGGTGAGGAACTGGTTGTGCGACTTGCCCTGATGCGTGCTGACGCTCTCAGGCGCTTCCGGCGCGGCCCAGAGGCCCGGCTTGAATCGGCCGAGGCCCACGCCGCCGACTGGCTCGTGTTGCACTGCGCGCACACCGGCCTGCAGCAGGAAGTTCCGATCGCTCGTGCCATCAGCCTCGAGCGCTGAGCCGAACCGCATTCGCACCGATGGGACCAGCGCGACGACGAGGCCCGCGAGGAGGACGATCGCCGCGCCCGCCGCGAGCGCGAGGCTGCGTCGCGACGCTCCGACTCCCGCGACGACGAGCAGCGCCAGGACGAGTGACACGGTCGCCGCGCGCGCGTGCGGGAAGAGTGAGACCGAGACCAGTCCGATGACGGTCACCATCGACAGCCACCACCGATGCCGTGGCAGCCTGAACGCACCGGCCGCGGCCAGCACCGTCAGTGCAGCGGTGACGTTCGCGAAGCGCAAGCGGTGGAGCAGCAGGCCTCCGCCCATGAAACGATCGGTGCTGCCAGGCACCAGTTCGTAGACGCGTTCGAACGAGAGGTGCAGCGCCTCGAAGCGCGAGAACGACTCCAGCGCTGGCCAGACACCGAAGAACTGCGCTCCCGCGACGACACACGAGAGCACGAGGACTCCGCTGGCGGCGATCGCGAGGCGGTGGAGGGGGCGCTCGGGCATCACCTGCACCGCCCACGCGACGCTCGGGAGAAACACCACATCCATCAACCGCGCGACGCCCGAGCCCGACGGGGTGCCGGTGATGACGAGCGGACCCACGAGGCTCCACGCCAGGTACGCGCCGAGCGGCCACCAACTGCGCAGCTCGGCCTTCCACGATGACGTTCGAAGCAGCACCAGCACCGAGAAGACCGCCGTCAACCAGCCGCCCACCGTCGCGAACAGCTCATGCACCTGCACGCCGACCGCGAAGAGGCCGAGCGAGAGCGCGAGCAGCGTGTCGAGCCGGCTGGAGGTGGCGTCGGGGGCGCTCAATTGGGCTGGTGTCCCTGGCCCCACTTGTAGGCGAAGCCCATCATCAACAGCAGCCCGATGGTGACGTACGCGGCCTTCCATCGCGGCCGGTGCTCGAGCGCGCGCGCCAGGAAGACGAAGAGGGGAAAGTTCGACGCCATGTAGCGGTGAATGCCGCGCAGCATGCCCGTGCTCAGGGGCAGCATCACGTTCACCGCGGCCATGCCGATGTAGCCGGGGCGCTCCTTCTTGCGGATCGCGAAGATGACGCCGACGACCGAGGCGAGCGTGAAGAGGTGGTAGTCGAGCGAGAGCGTGGTCGAGAGCAGCGGCTCGAGGAAGAAGCTCGGCTTTCGGCCCCAGCCCGCCTGCACGTGCACGAAGTAGAGCGGATCGGCGAACATCACCTGGTTCATCGCGATCCAGAAGCCGATGGCCGCGAGCGGCAGCGCGAAGATGAGCAGCTTGGGCGTGAAGAGCTTCCACCGGCCGGGCACGCCGCGCACGAGCTCGTACAAGACAGGCACGCACATGATCACCCCGGACGAGCGGGTGAGCGCCGCCAACATGCACGCCAGCCCTGCGACGAACCACTTGCCGGTGCGCACGCAGTACACGCCGAAGACCGCGAGGAAGAGCGCGAGCGACTCGGGGTACACGCACGAGAGGAAGTGCGTGCCCGGGTAGGCCATGACGCAGAGGATGACGAGCTCCGAGAAGCGCTCGTCGTGATCGAGGCGCACCAGCTTGTCGAGATAGACGACGGCGCCGACCAGGAAGAGCTGCGCGAGGAACACGCCGCACAGGTACGGCTCGGCGTCGAAGAGGACCTCTGACAGCCCGCGCATCATCGACGGGAAGAGGGGGAAGAACGCCGCGTGGTAGACCCAGCCGCCGTCCGCGTGGAGCGCCGGGTACCCTTCGCGCGCGATGTGCCAATAGAACATCGTGTCCCACCGGCCCCAGACGTCGAGCACGCGAATGGGCACCTGGTCCCAGAAGAACGTGCCGTCGTTGCCGACCCAGTGGAGGTCGTCGTCTGGGCGGGGGCGGTAGCTGCCGGCGACCATCGCGACGAGCGCGAGCAGGCGCGAGCCGAGGAGCATCAGCGCCAGGCGGCTCCAGCGGGGCAGGGCGGCGAACACGCGGTGCGTCTAGCGCGCAGGGCGGCGCGGGTCGACCGGTGCGTCCGCTGTCAGCTCACTGCGTGCAGATGTTCGTTCCGGTGCATCGAAGCGGCGGGAGGCAGTTGATGGAGCCGCAGTTGGTCGAGACGCACGTCCTCCCCACGGTGGGCGGGCACAGGCCCAGACAGCGTGGCATCGGCGGCGAGCCTTCGCAGCTGCAGCCGGCCGTGATGCCCTGGCTCCCGCACAGGCCACTCCCGGCGACGCCGCCGTCGGGCGAGACGATGGAGCACTGCCCCATGCCCGTGCTCACCACGCAGTAGCCGCTCGATGAGGGCGTGCAGGTGCCGGCGCTGGTGAGCGCGAAGCCCGGGTTGCATTCACATCGGCCCGCGACGCAGGTGCCCGCGAGCCCCGACATCGCCGCGTTCGCGTTGCACGTCTGATCCATGCCGACCGTGCACGTGACAGGTGTGGATGACGCGCGGCAGCGGCCGGTGACAGGGTTCAGCTCGAAGCCCGCGTTGCAGGCGCAGGTGCCCACGACGCACGAGCCCGCGAGACCACCGATGCCGCCATCGACCGGACCGTCGTTGCACGACATCGCGATCCGATCGGTGCAGATGGCTCCGATCGGTTGGCAGCGCCCACTCGGCGCGAGCTCGAACCCGGCGTTGCACACGCACTGTCCGCTCATGCATCGGCCCGCAAACGAAGCCATCACCTGGATCTCGTTGCAGGCCTGATCATTGCCCGTGCCGGTGCAGATCGCCGCTACGACCTGCCGGCAGCGGCCGTTCGCAGGGTTGAGCTCGAAGCCGGACAGACAGGTGCAGACGCCGGTGTTCGAGCAAGAGCCCGCGACGCCGCCGATGCCGCCGTCGACCGGTCCGTCGTTGCACGACATCGCAATGCCGGGCGTGCAGCTCATCGTTCCGGCGTCGGTACAGGTCCAGCCCTGCGAAGAGCAGGTGCAGCCAGGGCGATTGCCGGAGCACGCGCAGAGGGTCGACGAGATGGTGCCCTGGGGACACACCCACCCATTCGACTGACAGGCCGCCATGACGAACCCATCACCGCAGAGCCCGCCTGCCGTTCCCATCACGCACTGAAGCGGCGCGCCCGTGCAGGTGCCGGCGTCGCGTGAGCAGCTCAGTTGCGGGTCGGTGTGCTCGACCTCGACCCAGGCGGCGGTGTCGCAGCGAACCGTCCGGCCACCACACTCGAGCGGATCGTACCCGTACCGGCAGGTGAGCCCGGCCGTGGTGCACGCGCCTCCCGGCTGCTGTGGCGTCGAAGGGCACGCATTCACCGGGCGGCACTTCCCCGTGGGCCCACGCTCGAAGCCTGTCGAGCAGGTGCAACCCGTCGCGGCACAGGTGCCGGCGAGCGCCGACATCGTCGCGAGCTCGTTGCAGCTCTGGTCCATTCCGACGACGCAGGGCGCGACGCCTCCATCGTGACCAGCGTCGTGCGTGCCGACGTCGACGGGTTCGAAGCAGGCAGTGAGGAAGAGCGCGGTGACGAGCAGTGAGCGGTTCATGTGGGTCTGAGTGGCCGGTGCCTTCAGAAACCGTTGCGGGTCAACGCGCGGCGCACGTTCGCCGCAGCCGCTGAACGACGAGGGGCGTGCGATCGCTCTCGGGCATGGAAGCCGCCAGCTCCGACGCTTCTGGTTGCCGTTGGAGCGCGCAGAGCGCCTCGATCTCGATGACGGTCAGCTCCGGGCGCAGCGCGCCGTGTGGAGCGGCTCGTCGCGCCGTGCGGGCGGTCTGGAGGGCCTCGAGTGGGCGGCCTTCTTCCAGCGCTTCGAGCGCGGCGCCGAGCGCGGTGACCTCTGCCGCGGTCGTGTCGGACGGCGTGGCGTGTCTCGCTGGAACGGCTGCTGGGACCTCTGGCACCTCTGGCGTCGTGGGCTCGGCTGGCGCGGCCTGGGGAGGACGCGGAGGGCCGATGGCTGCTGGCTGAACCGTCGGCGCTGGGGCCGCCACTTCGGGGGCCTCTTCCACGACGATCGATTGCGGCTCGACGCTCGGCGGTTCGGGCGAGACGGGTGGGGGAGCCGCGACGGGGTTGGGCACGCTCCGGGCGACGACCGTGGGGGCGGGGGCTCGAGGTGGCTCGCTCGCCTTCTTCACCAGCACCGTGCTCGACACGCCGACGATCGTGGCGATCAGCCCGGCGCCAAGGAGCTTCAACACGGAGGTTCCCGTCGCTGCGGCGCCGGTCGTCATCGCTGCAGCCGTGCTCGCGGTCGCTGTCATCACTGCGACGGTCAGCTTCGCCTTTTGTGCCCTCGTCGGCCCTCCCTGAGGTCGCGCGGCGTCGAGCAGCGCGCGTGCGTTCTTCGAGAGCTCGTCGTTCATCGGCCTTCTCCCATCGCTGCGACCAACTCGTTGAAGCGAAGCCGTGCCGCGCGAAGGCGTGTCGACACCGTGTTCACGTTGGACTCCGTGATCTCTGCGACCTCGGGCGCCGTCAGCCCCTGGAACTCGACGAGCACGAAGGTCGTGCGCTGCGCTTCGTCGAGTTGTTCCAGCAACCGCACCACCTGGGCCAGCTGTTGCCGCTGCGCTGCCGACTCATCCGGAGCGCTTCCTTCGTCGAGAAGTCTCGGCGACAGCGGCTGCCAGCCACCTTTTCGTGATTCGCGCCGCCGATAGTCCTTCGCCACCCGCAGCGCGATTCCGTGCAGCCACGTGTTCAAGCTCGAGGCCCCTCGAAACGACGCGAGCTGCCGGTGGGCGATGAGGAACGTGTCCTGGGTGGCGTCGTCGACGTGACGCTCGGGCACGCCGAGCCGCTCGAGGAAGCGCCAGAGCGCATCGACGTGCGCGTGGTACAGCGTCTCGAAGTCAGGGAGCACCAGAGCGGGCACAGTCTGACGCACCACGCTGGAGACCCATACCGTCATCACGAGGCTGAGTGGCCGGTGCGCTCCGATTCCGTTGCGGGCCTGATTCCGGTGGCTTTCAGCGGCTCCAGCCCACCCAGCCTGCGCCTTCGAGACCGAGGGGCCCCGCCAGCAGCGCATCGACGTCACCAAACCGTCCCACTGGTCGACGCGCGTTGCCCCGGAGCGCCACCGTGACGCCGGCTTCGAACCCGGCGCCGAGGACGAAGGCGACGCGACCCTGACCGCCGATCGCGACGAGCGCTGCATTCCCCGCCGAGGGGTTCGAGACGCCCTGGCCCTCGAGTCGCCACCACTCCCCGACCACCGTTCCGCAGGCGCCGAATCGAACGCGGCCGAAGGTCGGGCTGAAACACCCGGCGAGCTCTCCACCCAGCGCTGGCCAGACGGAGATCGCTGACGCGCTGGTGGGTCCTCCAGCAAAGACGGCTGGGACGCCGGCGCGGGCGGTGAGTTCGACCTCGAGGACGCCAAGACGCAGCGCGGCCCCCAGCGTGAACCGTGGCGTCGGCGCGGGCGCGGTGAAGACGTTCGCGAGCGCGCCGAGGCGAACGGAGATGACCAGCGGCGTGGGTGGGACTTCGGAAGGGGCCATCGGCGGGCTGGGGTCGCTCGTCGTCAGCGGCGGCGCGGCCAGGGGCAGCTCGGTCTTCTCGAACGCGTCGGCGCCCTTCAGCCCCAGCACCAACAGCGCGCGTGCGGCTCGGCGGGCGTCGAGACACGAGCCCAGCTCCAATCGGCGCGTCGCCTGAAACGGCTCGAGGAACTTCAGCTCCAGCACCCACGTCGCCGGCGTGGGCGTCGTGATGCGAACCTCGGCCGTGCCGTTCGATGTCGACGCGAGCAGCGAGAGATCGGGCGCGGTGCAGGTGTCAGGCGCGAGCCAGCGCACGTCGAGCGCCGAGAGGGCCAACAGGGTGACGAGGCCGGGCATCATGCCGAGAGCGCATGATGCCTGCAGCGCCCCATCACGTCGTCATGATCTCGCGCATCGGCGTCGTGCTGCGGCCACTCCCGGCGCCGACTCCGGTGAACGTCGGCCCACCCACGGCCTGCATCAGCGACAGCAGCAGGTCGCTCGTGTTGCGCCCACCGGTCGCGCGGTAGTGCATGTTGGTGCGCAACGCGCCGCCCGCCGAGCCGGCCACCAGAATCGGGTAGTCCTGCCCCGAGTGCGTGAAGCCCTCCGACACGTCCGAGGTGCACATCACCGCGCTGTTCCCCAGCACCGTGGAAGGCCCTTCGGTGATGTTCTTCATCGCGGTCAGGGTTCTGGCGAAGCAGCGCATCGAGAACACGACGGAGTCGCTTACCTTGCCCTGCTCGTTCTGATCGTGCGTGAGCGAGTGCTCCGAGGCGCGCGGGCCGGTGCCGAGCCAGTTGAAGGTGTGGAAGCCGACGGAGCCCGAGAATTGGTAGGTGACGACACGAGTCAGATCGCACGCGAGCGCCATCGCCATCAAGTCGCTCATCACGCCGTTGACCGCTTCGATCTGCTCCTGGCCGTTCACGTCGACGTTGGTCTGGGTCGCTGCGCCCGGCACCCGGCACGCGCCCGTCGGCGCCACGGGCAGCAACTGCACGCGCTGCCGAAGTTCGCTGATGCCGGTGAGATGTTGATCGAGCCGCGCCTTGTCGGCTGCACCCAGCTTCGTCTGCAGCGTACGGGTCTCGTCTCGAACCGCGTCGAGCACGCTGGTGCGCAGCGTGTTCCGGGGGTCGTTCGGAGAGTTCATCACGCCGGTGAAGAGCTGGTTGAAGAGCGTGACGGGGTTCTCGGTGGCCTCGAGCGGCGCCGTCGGCGACGCGTGCGAGAGGAACGCGAGCGTCGGCCCTTCACCACGCACGATGCGCTTCGACACGCGCAGCTGCATCGACTTGAAACGCGTCTGGGTGCCGATGACGTCGGCGAGATCCTGATCGATCGACCGCTGCGTCAGGCGCGACGCGTACGGCGCGTTGCCAGCCGGGAGCGGGAAGATCTCGGCGCCCGACACCATCGCCGCGACGCCGTCGTGATGCCCGCGTTTGCCAGCGATGCGAATGTTGCAGCCGCCGACGACGATCAGCTGATCCTTCAGCGCAGCGAGCGGCTGGAGCTGCTCGGAGAGCTGCCACGCGTTGCCCTGGCCCTGCGCCGCGGGACGCCACCGTGGAAGGTTGACGCCGTTGCCGAAGAACCACATCACGTACCGCTTCGGGAATTGCTGGCCCTGCGCGTACGCCGTGCCGTGGCTGTTGAGCATCGCCTCGAGGGTCGGCAGCGCGATCGCCGCGCCAGCACCTTTCAGCGTCCATCGTCGTGAGAGTCGGAAGGCCATGGTCGTTCCTCACTCCACCGTGCCGAAGCGGAAGGCGTCGCTCGTCACGACGGCCAACACGAGGTCGGTGTAGCGGAAGCCGTTCTGTTTCCAGCCGTTGTGAAGGTCGTAGATGGCGCGCTCCTCGGACTCGGCCTCGAAGCGGCCCGTCGCCTGGCGGAACACGGTGGTCGTCATGCACTGCGTGAAGCGGGGGTCGGCGTGGAGCAGGGCGGTGAAGTCCTGCGCGCCGGTGTAGCGCTCCATGCGGTTGAAGACGGGGTCGAAGGTGCCGGTGGAGTCGATGGTCAGCCCGTTGTCCATGGTGCGCGGGCGGCCGAGCGAATCGAAGCCCTCGAACGGGAAGCCGAACGGATCCATCAGCTGGTGGCAGCCCTGGCAGCGCGACTCGGCGGTGCGCTCCTCGAGACGCTGACGGAAGGTGCGGCGGTTCATCATGTCGGGCGGAGGCACGACCGCGACGACGTCGGGCGGTGCCATCGCGACGGCCATGCACAACAGGCGTTGGCGAATGAGCTTGCCGCGGTGGGTGGGTGACGTGTCGGCGTCGTGGGCTTTGTTGGCGAGGTAGCCGAGGCGCGTCAGCACGCCGGCGCGGGTCGCTGGCAGCTCGACGGGTTGAAAGCCGGTCATCGGCCCGGTGACGCCGTAGAGGGGCGCGATGCGGCGGTCGACGAAGCCGACGCGGGTGGTGAGCAGGTCGCGGAAGTCCTGTTCGCCGTCGAGCGCGACGTGGGCGAAGAGGTAGCGCATCTCCTGGCGCATCGAGGTCGCGACGTCGCGGTTGAAGGCCGGGTCGCTCTTCTGTGACGACATCAGGCCCTCGAGCTCGAACACCTCGTCGAAGAGCGCCGACACGGCGTCACGCGCTTCGGTGCGACGGAGCAGCCGCTCCGCCTGAGTTCGAAGCCCCGCGGGCGTCGCGAGCGCACCACTGGCCGCCGCGTCGAGCAGCAGATCGTCGGGCGTCGACTGCACGAGGAAGAACGAGAGCCGGCTCGCGAGCTCGTACGTCTCGAGCTTGCGCCAGCCCGTCGCTGCGTCGGCCACGCCACGCTCGTCGAGGTAGATGAAGTTGGGCGACTGGAGCAGGCCGGCGATGACGAACTCCACGCCGCGGGTGAAGTCGCGGTACGCCGCCGCAGCCGAGAGGCCAATCGTGCGCCAGCGCGTCACCTCGTCGGTGGTGAGCGGTCGGCGGAACACGCGGCGGCCGAGCGTGGTGACCACCTGCTCCATGCAGGCCGAGTCCATCGTGTTGGCCGGGGTGCACGGAATCACGCGGCTGCGTCCGTTCGCATCGGCCAGCGCGGCCTGCGCGGCGAGGAAGGCGTTGTCTTCGGAGCGGGTGACGTCGGTGGGCGTGACGCTCTTGCTGCTCGCGCCGATGGTGACGAGGCCGCCTTCGGTGAGATCGGGCGTGACCGTGACGGCGTTCATCGCGTTGGTGCCGAGCAGGTCGCGCACGGTGTTGCGGTACCACTGCCCGAGCATCACGCGCGGGCGCAGCACACCCGGAGCGAAGGGCGGAAACACCGGCTCGATGGGGCCTGCCGTGCCGCCGCCGGAGCCGCCACCAACAGGCCCTGGCACGACGACCGGAGGCAGGCTCGCCGGCGGGTTGGTGGGCGTGATGGCGCCGCCCACGAGCGCACCTTCACAGGCGCTCAAGAGCAGGGCTGAGATCAACAGGTGACGCATTGGCAGCTTCACAGCAGCGTTCATGCCGCCTCGGTGTCTGTGCATCAGGTCGGAATCAGACAACATTCACGGGCATCTGGACCAGGGGTGGAGCCCTTGCGCTCCATCGGAGTGTCGCCTGCAGGTGGCAGTGCTCAGCCGACCCGCGCGCCCTTGGGAATCACCACGATGCCCGACTCGGTGAGGGTGAAGCGCTTCTTGTCTTCTTCCGGGTCGACGCCGATCTGCGTGCCGGGCGGAATGGTGACGTTCTTGTCGATGATGGCGCGGCGAATGATGGCGTGACGGCCGATCTCCACGCCCTCCATCAACACGCTGTCAGTCACCTCGGCCCAGGAGTTGACGCGCACACGCGGCGACAGCACCGAGCGATGCACCGAGCTGCCCGAGATGATGCAGCCTTCGCTCACCAGCGAGTCGGTGGCGCGGCCGATGCGCTTGTTGGCGGCGTCGTTGAAGACGAACTTCGCGGGCGGCAGCGTCGAGTTGGCGGTGTGGATGGGCCACTCGCCGTTGTAGAGGTTGAAGATCGGCTCGACGCCGACGAGGTCCATGTTGCATTGGAAGTACGTGTCGAGCGTTCCGACGTCGCGCCAGTAGCCGCGCTCCCGCTGACCCTGCCCGGGCACCACGTTCGAGAAGAAGTCGTAGGCGAAGACGTTGGCGCGGTTGTGCATCGACGAGAGGATCGACTTGCCGAAGTCGTGGGCCGAGCCCTCGAGCTTCGCGTCGTTCGTCACCTCGGTCACCAGCGAGTCGGTGCGGAAGATGTAGTTGCCCATCGACGCGAGGCACTTGGTCGGGTCGTTCGGCATCGGCGGCGGGTTCTTCGGCTTCTCGAGGAAGGCCTTCACGCGCCCATCGGCGGCGACGTCGAGAATGCCGAACTGGTTGCCCTCTTCGATGGGCACCGGCAGCACGCCCACGGTGCAGTCCGACTTTCGCGAGACGTGGAAGTCGAGCATCTGCCGCACGTCCATCACGTAGACATTGTCGGCGCCGAAGACGAAGACGTGGTCGGGCTCCTCGTCGGTGATGAGGTTGAGGTTCTGGTAGATCGCGTCGGCGCTGCCCTTGTACCAGTCACCGCCAGTGCGCATCTGGGCGGGCACGGCCTCGCAGTAGTGGCCCACGAAGGCCGTCATGCGCCACGCTCGCGAGAGGTGGTTGTTGAGTGAGTCCGACTTGTATTGGGTCAGGACCTTGATCTTGAAGACGTTCGAGTTGACGAAGTTCGAGAGACAGAAGTCGATGATTCGGTAACGGCCGGCGAACGGCACCGCAGGCTTCGCGCGCTCCCGAGTCAGAGGTTCCAGCCGGGTTCCCGCACCGCCCGCCATGACCATCGCCATCGTTCGACCGAGCATGAACTGAGCGTAACACTCGACCCTCGACCCGTCCGTTCTCTCAACGCCGGCGGTCGCGCACTTCTTTCGCTGGGCTAGGGTGCGCGACCATGAAGATGTACCTGCCCCCTCCGGGGGCCAAGCCGGCGCGGCGCTCAGTGCTCAAGAAGGGCCTCATCGGAGGCGCGCTCCTCGCGCTGGGTGGTGGTGGCTTTCTCTTCACTCGCAAGTCCGTCGAGGTCGACCCGCCAGCCGATGGGCTTCAATCGCTCACGGCACGAGAGTTCGCGATCGTCACGGCTCTCTCGTACCGCGTGATTCCGCACCGCGACGGCTTTCCCACCGTCGACGCCGTGCAGGTCGCGCGCGGTTGCGATCGTATTCTCACGCTCGTCGACGACACCGCGCTCACCGAGACGAAGCAGCTGCTCATGTTGCTCGAGAACGCGCTGCCCAACTTCCTCTTCGGCCGCCGCGCGCGCACGTTCTCGACCATGTCGAGCGATGATCAAGACGCGGTGTTGAGCGAGTGGCAGACCAGCCGCATCACACTGCGTCGCACGGGCTACACGGCGCTGCGCGGGTTGGTGATGGCTGCGTACTTCTCGTCTCCGACGACGTGGCCGGCCATCGGCTACCCGGGCCCGCTGCCGGGCATTCACGATCCCAACGCGCCGGTGTGGAAGGGCAGCGGCGTCGAACGCCCCATCGGCAACGGCACCTTTCGCGAGGCAGCGCCTGCGGTCGACGGAGGCACGCGATGACGGGCCGGATCATCACGGGCGACGAGCTCACCCAGGACGTCACCGTCGAGTGCGACGTCTGCGTCATCGGCTCGGGGTCGGGCGGCGCGTGGACGGCGCACGAGCTCGTCAAGCAGGGCAAGTCGGTCGTGATGCTCGAAGAGGGCGGGTACCACACGCGCCGCGAGTTCGACATGAACGAGCCGCGCGCGTTCCAGAACCTGTACCAGGAGCTCGGCAATCGCGCGGCTGACGATCTCTCCATCACCATTCTGCAGGGCCGCAGCGTCGGCGGTGGCACCACGGTGAACTGGTGCAGCAGCTTTCGCACGCCCGACCGGATCCTGAAGATCTGGAAGGAGCGCCACGGCATCGAGACGCTGTCGACCGCCGCGCTCACGCCGCACTGGGAGGCCATCGAACAGCGGCTGCACATCGCGCAGTGGCCGCAAGAGATGATGAACGCCAACAACAAGGTGCTGTGGGACGGCCTTGGCGCGCTTGGCTACGAGCGCGGGCTCATTCGGCGCAACGTGAACAACTGCCTCAACCTCGGCTACTGCGGCCTCGGCTGCCCGGTCGACGCGAAGCAGTCGATGCTGGTGACGGTGCTGCCTGACGCGGTCGAGAAGGGGCTGACGCTCTACGCGAACACCTCGGCGCGTGTGCTCGACTGGGACGGCCGCAAGGTGACCGCAGTGCGGGCCGAGGTGCTCGATGGCACCACGCGAAAGCCTACGGGCGTGAAGGTCGTCGTGAAGCCGAAGGTCACCGTCGTCAGCGGCGGCGCCATCAACTCACCGGGCCTCTTGATGCGCTCGCAGTTGCTGTCGGAAGGTCGCGTGGGCGAGAAGACGTGGTTCCACCCGGTGCTGATCATGATGGCGGAGTTCGAGCACGAGGTGAACGCCTTCCACGGCGCGCCGCAGAGCGTGTACTCGCACCACTTCCTCGAGCGCGGCCCCGGAAAGGTTGGCTACTTCCTCGAGGTGCCGCCGGTGCAGCCGATGCTCGCCTCGACGGTGCTCACGGGCTCTGGCGCCGAGACGATCGAGCTGATGACGAAGCTCAAACACCTGAACGTGATGTTGGCGATTCACGTCGATGGGCTGCTCCCCGACGAAGAGGGGGCGACGGTGCGGCTGCGAGACGGCGCGCACTCGCGCTACTCCATCAAGTACGCGTTCACGCCGGCCCATTGGGAAGCGTTTCGGGCGTCGTGCAAAGAGATGGCGAAGATTCAGTTCGCGGCGGGCGCGAAGCAGGTGCGCTCGCTCCACGTGTCACCGGTGACGCTCAACTCGGTGGCCGACCTGGGCAAGCTCGACGACGCGAAGTGGGAAGCGATGCAGCTGCGCGTGGCGACGGCGCATCAGATGGGCGGCTGCCGCATGGGCAAGGACCCCTCGAGCTCGGTCGTCGACCCGCACCTCAAGTACCACTCGCTCGACAACCTCTTCGTCGTCGATGGCTCGGTGCTGCCGACGTCGCTCGGCGTGAACCCACAAGAGACGATCTTCGGCATCGCGCGGTGGGCGGCGACGCACATCGGTCAAGCCGTCTCATGAGGCGGCTCGTCGGCGTTCTCGCTGCGCTGGGCATCGGGCTCGGGTGTCAGTGCGGGCCGGGCAGCTCGGTCATCGTGACGGAGCCGCGTCTCGACGGAGGGCTCGACGGTGGCAGCGCGACGGGCCTCGACGGCGGAACCGACGCGGGCTCGCGTGACGCGGGTGTTCCAGACAGCGGTCCGGTGGACGCCGGTGAGTGCCTCGCGCCCGACGTGTTGATCGCCCTCGACCGCACGTTGACCATGCACCGCACGGCCGCTGGCGCCACTCCAGCTGACACCGACGCAGGCCACGCGAGCTCGAAGTGGGCGATGGCCATCACCGCGATCGAGCAGTTCACCGCCGCGCCACTCGACGGCACCATTCGGTTCGGGCTCGAGCTGTGGCCACGACAGTCGCCGGGCTGCATTACCCTCGGGCAGCGAATTCGCGGCGACGGCGCCACCAACCCGTCGTGCGAAGGCCCCGAAGTCCCGCTGTCGCCCGGGCTGTCGAACGGCGCGGCCATCTCGTCTTTACTCGACCCCGAGACGACGCTCATCTGCACCTCGACGCCGACAGGCGATGCGCTCATCGGCGCGCAGCGTCACCTCGAAGTGCGGCGCGTCGAGGGCCGCGAGCAATTCGTCGCGCTCGTGACCGACGGCGCGGACTGGGACTTCAGCTGTCCTGCTCCCAACCCGCTCAACGCGGTCGATGGCCTCGCCGACGCGGGCATCTCGACGCTGGTGATCGGCTTCAGCGCCGAGGCCGAGGTACGCAATGGCGTCGGCACCGCGTTCTTGAACGATCTCGCCTGCGCGGGTCGAACCGCGAAGAACTTCCCCGCGCCGTGCGTGGCCGACGCGCAGGGGCGGCTGCGTGCCCGCGTGCCTGACGCTGGTGGTGCCGACGCGCTGTTCTACACGGCGACCAATACGGCCGAGCTGGTCGACACGCTTCGCGTCTTCGCGCGCACGGTCTGCTGCGGCTGCATCATGTGAGAGGTCCGAAGGGCGCGTTGTGGTGTGCCGCCCCGCGAACGAGCGCCACCGTCTCGCTGCACGTGCGGCGTCGAAGACCGCCTTGCGGTCACGACGCTTCGAGCTGACTCAGTCCGGCTCGGGCGCGTCGTCGGCTTTGACGGCCTTCTTCGTCGGGAGCCTCGGCGCACGGCTCACTTCGGCCGAAGGAAACTTCGACTGGGCCTCGAGGTAGGCCTTCGGCTCGGCCGCTTTCTTCGGCTTCTTCGCGGCAGCGTCAGGTGCTGGTGGTTCGAACGCCGGCAGATTTCCCGGTGACGCAGCAACCTTGCTCCCGTCGCAGAACAGCCACTCGGTGTGGCCCTTCTCGTCTTCGAAGGCCGCGAACAGCACCGGGCCGGCGGGAGGGCGTTGCCCCTTCGCTGGCGGCGCGCACGACTTCTCGCTCGCGGCCTGCTGCGCTGTGGGCCGGCTGTCTTTCCAGGCGGCGAGCGCCTTCTTCGCCTTGACGATGACGAGCAGCTCTGGCGCCTCGGCCAGGCGTTTGCGACCCATGTCGGTCAGCTCCTGGGTGCGAATGAGGCCCTCGAAGCGGCAGCCCGCCTTGCTGGCCTGGTTGAGGCCCCGCTTCTGCAGGTCGAGCGCGACGGGCAACACCCGCTGGGCCTCTTCGAGCAGCGCCACGTGCTCGTCGGCCCAGATGCCTTCGGGGCCCGCCGAGGTCTGACCGAGGAAGTTCGCGAGCAGCGCGTTCATCGAGTCGAAGTCCTGTTGCACGATCTTCGGGTCGATCGCGCACAGGTCGCTGACGCGCGACCAATCCCGATAGGTGGCGCGGGTGCCGCCGAGCGTGACGAAGGCCTCGGGCGGTGCAGTGACGACGCGCTTCACACACGCGCTCGAGAGGGCCAGCACACAGAGGGCAACGAGACGGGCGACGTTCATGGCGGGGGGACGCTAGCAGGCACGCATGACCTCGCAGCCGCCGTTTCGGCCACCGCCGCGGTGTGCCGCAGGTAGCAACAGGTGCGACATCGACTCTGCGCTCAGAGGCCCGGCGGGGCTGTGATAGAAATCGACTCCTCATGGCGGGTCACGAGACACGCGTCACCACCATCCGAAGGCTGAAAGATCAGATCAAGGTCAGCGGAGAAAGCTGCCTGGTCGAGATTCACGGCCCGGAGCTCGGGAAGAAGTTCGTCATCGAAGGTGACGAGCTCAGCATCGGCCGCGACGAGAAGAACACCATCGTCATCGATCTCGACAACGTCTCTCGCCGGCACGCGCTCGTCTCGGTGCGCGAGGGCAAGTTCTTCGTGAACGATCTCGGCTCGACGAACGGCACCTACCTCAACGACGACGAGATCCACGAGGAGCAGCCGCTGCGCTCAGGCGATCTGGTGAAGGTCGGCGGCGCGATCTTCAAGTTCCTGCAGGGCGGGAACATCGAGACGCTGTACCACGAGGAGATCTACCAGCTCACGATCTCGGACGGCCTCACCCAGATCAACAACAAGCGCTACTTCCTCGAGTACCTCGAGCGCGAGATGGGCCGCTGTCACCGGTACAACCGCTCCCTCTCGCTGATCATGTTCGACATCGATCACTTCAAGGTGATCAACGACACCAACGGCCACCTCGCTGGCGACTACGTGCTGCGCGAGCTGGCGCAGACGCTCAAGCCCCGCATTCGCCGGGAAGAGTGCTTCGCGCGCTACGGCGGCGAGGAGTTCGCCATCGTGATGCCCGAGGCCGGCTCCGAGAACGCGCGCAAGTTCGGCGAGAAGATTCGCAAGATGGTCGAAGACCACCGCTTCAGCTTCGAGAACAAGGACATCAGCGTCACCATCTCGCTGGGCGTGGCCGATCTCACGGGTGAGATGACCGAGCCGCTCCAGTTCATCAAGCTGGCCGACCAGAACCTCTACAAGGCCAAGAAGGGCGGCCGGAACAAGGTCATCGGCTGACGCTTCAGTACTGGAAGCGCAGCGACACGGTTCCGCCGACGTATTGATCGACCGCGCCCTGCGCGACGAACGCGTCGGTCGGCTCGGTCTTGAAGGTCAGCCCGTAGCGGTTGAAGTCGAAGGCCGCGCGAACCTGCAGGTTCTTGAGCAGCGCGACGCCGACGCCGAGCGAGCCATCGAGGCCCAGGTTCGAGCCGTTGGGGAAGTAGGCCGCCGAGATGATCTCTCCGCTGCTGAACACGGGGATGACGGCGAAGCGGCCGAAGATGAAGAAGAAGTCGTCGGCCAGGCCCACCTCGAAGCCGAGGCCGGCCTTCAGGCCCAGGTACGAGAGGTTCGGCAGCAGATCGAGCCGGGTGCCCATCGCGTTCGGCGCCACGGTGAACGAGTGCGAGCGGATGCCGAGGAGGGGGATCAGCGAGAAGTTGAGCGACTTCACCGGCATGATCCGCCACGAGAGCCCCGCGTCGATACGCATCGTCGAGGTCGGGTAGAGATCGTCCATCGTGCTCTCACGTCGCGAGCGCAGCCACGGCGCGAATGAGAACGACGCTTCGAGCCCGATGCCGCCGAGGAGGTCCTGGCGCGAGAGCGCGAGCGGGTAGAACTCCACCTTCGCCATCGCGAGCGGGAAGATCGGCACGCCATACCGGCGCAGGTTGGTGACGGGCTGCACGTAGCTGAAGCTGCGGTTGAGCAGGTCGACGCCGGCCTCGACGGCGACGAAGGGAATTCGGCGCGCGGCCGTGCTGGGACGCGCGGGCTCGGGGTCTGGCGCTGGAGCGGGGTCGGTCTTCGTCGGCTCCACCCGCGCAGGCTCGCTGCCGCCCGTCTTCGAAGGCTCGGTCGGCGTGGTCTTCACGGCCGGGGTCGTGTCGACGGGCGCAGGGTCAGGCGCCTGCGCCGAACCGAACGCGCCCTTGAGCGCGTCGATGGCCGACTGCAGGGTCTTCGCCGCGAGCCCATCGGCCGCGACCGGGAACGTCTTCTTCATCTTCGGCGCGCCGGGCTTCGAGAGCACCTCGAGGGTGAGCGTCTGCGCCTTGCCCTTCTTCACGATGGTGCCGGTGACGAAGAACTGGAGCGCCTCTTTCTTCGCCTTCTTCCAGTCGGGCTTGTTCCCCGTCGTGACCTTGCCGCTGTTGACGCAGTCAGCGGTGTCGCAGACCGCGCTGATGAGCTGGTTGCGAACGACCGCGCCGTTGGGCCCACCAAAAGGAACGACCCCGATGCGCTGCGCGAGGGCCGGAGCCGAAGCGAGGAGCGCGACCCACAGAAGAGCTCGCATGCAGGGAACGGAGTGTAGTCCTCCAGCCGTGCTAAGGAAGCAATTGTGACCACCGCTCCGTCTGCTCTCGAGCAGTTCATTCGCGGCATTCCGCTGTTCACGCTCGTCGCGCCCGAAGACATGACCGAGGTGCTGCGGGTGCTGCGGCCCGTGCAGCTCACCGCCGGTGACGTGCTGTTCCGCGAAGGCGAGCCGGGTCGCGCGATGTGGGTGCTGGGTGAAGGCGCCGAGGTGTCGATCAGCACGACGCAGGGCCAGAAGCGGCCGGTCGCCGTCGCCTACGCACGCAAGGGTGACGTCGTCGGAGAGATGGCGCTCGTCGACGACGGCCCACGCTCCGCCACCGCCGTCGTCACCCAGGACGGGCTGGCCCACGAGATCGACGCGCAGGAGTTCCACGCGATGCGCAGCACCTTCGTGCCCGCTGCGTTCAAGATTCTGCGGAAGATCTGCATGGATCTGTGCCGGCGGCTGCGCGCCACCAACGAGCGAATCGTTCCGTCGGGGAAGAAGATCGTTCAGACGCCCGCGCTCCCGCCCGGCCGGCGGCCCGAGGTCAGCGAGCTCGACGCGTTCCCTGCGTTCAAGGCGCTCCCGGCCGTCGTGAAGCTGGCGCTCGCGCAGAAGCTCGACGTCTACGAGTTCAACGAGCTCACGCCGCTGTTCGCCGAGGGCGAGCCCAACGACGGCGCCTACTTTCTCGTCGAGGGCGAGGTGTCGGTCGGCCGCAACGGCAAGACGCTCGCGAACCTGCCGTCAGGCACGATGTTCGGCGTGGTGGCCTGCATCGACAACGGCGTGCGCTCTGCCAGCTGCGTGACGACGGGCCCCGCGAAGCTGTACCGCATGCACGAGCGGCAGTTCGACACGCTCTTCGCCTCGGGCCATCGGTTCGCCTACCAGATGGTCGATCTCGTCGCGCGCCAGCTCGTCTCGCACGTGCGCGAGGCCAACCAGATGTTGCCGCTGCCGGGGAAAGCCGCCGGCCCTGCGCGCAGCGCAAAGCCCGTCGAGCAGATGCTCCCGACCGCGCCCGAGCCCGCCGATCTCGATCTCATGGAGAAGCCGGAGCTCGAGATCGAACAGGCGTTGCCGCTCGAGCTGGAGCTCGATCTCGGCGACTTCGAGTCGGAAGGAAGCCTGCTTGGGCAGGGCGGGGGTTGATTTAAGCCCCGTTCGTCCTTACAGCAGTTGCACTTGCAAGGAGCCGCACCGTGTCCGTCAACATCCAGCTCGAGTGGACCCCGAACCCCAGCACGCTGAAGTACGTCGTCGACACCCAGCTGCTGCCGCGTGGCGCAATGAACTTCACCACGCGTGAGGTGGCGGTCGATCGTTCTCCGCTGGCGCTGCGGCTGTTCGACATCAAGGGCGTCACCGCCGTGATGCTCGGCACCAACTTCGTCACCGTCACCAAAGGAGACGAGGGCGAGTGGGACGAGATGAACGACGGCGTGATGCTGACGCTCGATCAGCACCTCTCGGCGAACGAGACCGTGGTGAAGCCCGAGGTGCTGGCCGAGATGGCCGCGAAGGTGATCACCGGCGGCACCGAGATGGAGCAGCGCGTTCGCGAGATCCTCGACGCCGAGATCCGGCCGGCGGTCGCGCAGGACGGTGGCGACATCACGCTCGATCGCATCGAGAACGGTTCCGTGTACCTGCACATGCAGGGCAGCTGCGCGGGCTGCCCGTCGTCGACGGCGACCCTGCGTATGGGCATCGAGACCCGCCTGCGCGAGGCGATCCCCGAGATCGTCGAGGTCATCGCGGTCTGATCGTGAAGGCCCGAGAGAAGATCGACGCGCGGAACGTTCGCGCCGAGCTGTTGCCGGAGCAGTCTGCCGAGCTGCTCAAGACGCTGCACCTGCTCACGCGGGAAGGCGATCTCAACGCCGACACGCGCCGCAAGCTCAAGCAGGTCAACCACCTCGTCGGGCTCGTGCAGCCAGCGCTCGATGACGTGTTCGCGCGCTACCCATCGCCGCTCGTGGTCGACGTCGGCAGCGGCAACTCGTACCTGGGCTTCGTCTTGTACGAGCTGTTCTTCGCGAAGAAGGACGTGGGCGAGCTCAAGAACGTCGAGTCGCGCGCCGATCTCGTGAAGCGCTCCCGGGAGCGCGCCGCCCAGCTCGGCTACGGGCGCATGACGTTCGACGAGGCCAGCATCGAGGCGAGCGTGTTGCCCGAGCGCGTGCACGTGCTGACCGCGCTTCATGCGTGTGACACCGCGACCGACGACGCCATCGTCCAGGCCGTGCGGCACAAGGCTGACCACGTTGCGCTGGTGCCGTGTTGTCAGGCCGAGGTCGCGCAGCAGTTGAAGGAGTCACGCCGCGCCGTGAAGCCCGAGATGCTCTCGCTCTTCGCGCACGCCTGGCACCGTCGCGAGTTCGGCTCGCACCTCACCAACGTCGTACGCGCGCTGCTGCTCGAGAGCTTTGGCTATCAGGTCACCGTGACCGAGCTCGCCGGCTGGGAGCACTCGCTCAAGAACGAGCTGATCCTCGCGCGCCGGGTGCACAAAGAGAACCGTGAGGCCCGGCTCCGCCTCGAGCAGCTCTTGCTCGCGACGGGCGTCCGTCCGAAGGCCGTGCGCGTGTTGTGGGGCGAAGACCAGGCCGTCTCGTGACCGAGTCGCTCTTCGTCAGCTGTACACCCGGCCTCGAGGCGCCGTTGTCGCAAGAACTCGCAGGCCTGGGGCTCGAGGCGCGCGTCGTCACCGGTGGGTGCGAGGTGAACGCGGCGCCGGCGGGCAGCGTCATTCGCGTCAACGTGCAGAGTCGGCTCGCCAGTCGCGTGTCGTGGCGGCTGGGTCAGCTCGACAGCCCCGCGGCGATCGTCCGGTTGCCGGTGCGTCAGCTCCTCGGGCCCGGCCCGTTTCAGCTCGGCATCTCGGAGGAGCCCGGTGCGCGCTCTGCGGTGCCTGCCGAGGTCTGGCGCAACGCGGCGGTGAAGGCGTGGGGCGCGCTCGGTGAAGGCCCGGAGCTCTCGTTTCGGTTGAGCCGCGCGGGTTGCACGGTGAGCGTCGATACGTCGGGTGAGCTGCTCCACATGCGCGGCGCTCGGCAGGAGACGGGGAAAGCGCCGCTGCGTGAGACGCTCGCCTCAGGCGTGCTGCGGCTGTGCGGCTGGAAGCCCGGCGAGCCGTTGTGGGACGTGATGTGCGGCAGCGGCACCTTCGTCATCGAAGCGGCCGAGCAGGCGATGGGTCTTCAGCCCGGTCGCGCGCGTCCGTTCGCGTTTCAGTCGTTCGCGTCGTTCGATTCGAAGTCGTTCGCCGAGGCGCTGACGCCCGCGACGCCGGTCTCGACGTGGGTTCGAGGCTCCGATCTCAACGCAGGCGCGCTCGGAGTGGCTCGCCGCAACGCGAAGCGCGCTGGCGTCTTCGAGACGATCGAGCTGGACCGGCTCGACGCCACCAAGCTCGTTCGCCCGTCTGGCGCGCCCGGCCTCGTCATCGCCAATCTCCCGTACGGCAAACGCGTCGGGCAACGCTTCGAGCTGCACGGGCTCTATCAAGGCGTGGGTGCCGCGCTGCGCCGAACGCTGTCGGGCTGGCGCTTTGGCTTTCTCCTGGCTGAAGGCGAAGACGCCCTCGGGCTCGCCATCGAGGCGAAGACGCCCGTGAAAAACGGCGGCATCTGGTGTCAGGTCGTCACCGGCCGAGTTCCGTAGCCTCTCCACCGAAACCGGGGTCCCATGTCTGTTCTCTTGGTTCTCATCACGTCGGTCGCAGGCCTCGCCTGGGTGAGCGCGGCCGTGCACGCCATCATGTTGGTGCAGCACCGTCGGCAAGACGTCACCGTCGGGCAGCTCGTGTTCGGAGGCTACCGGTTCTTCTCGGCCCAGACGTTTACCGAGGCAGGGAAGCCGACGCACCGGCGATTCCTCATCTCTGCGGGGCTCTTCGCGGTCTGCCTGCTCGCTGGGATGGGCGTTGGCGCGCTCGCCGCAGTTTCTGCGCCGTGAGGCCCGTGGATTCGCCGCGCCAGGTTCAGTACACGCCGTCGCATGTCCGTCACCAAGGCCCTCGCCCACTACGAGCAGCACCGCACCGCCTTCCTCGACGATCTGAAGGCGCTCGTCCGCATCCCCTCGGTCAGCTTCGACGGCTTCGACCCGAAGCACGTGCGTGAGAGCGCCGAAGCGACGGCGACGCTGCTGAAGAAGCGCGGCTTCGAGAACGTGCAGCTGCTCGAGGTCGAAGGCGCGCACCCGTACGTGTTCGGCGAGCTGCTGAAGGCGCCGGGCAAGCCGACGCTCCTGCTCTACGCGCACCACGACGTGCAGCCAGCCGGAGAAGCCAGCGCGTGGAAGTCGCCGCCCTTCGAGCCCGTCGAGCGTGACGGACGGTTGTGGGGCCGCGGCGCCGCCGACGACAAGGCCGGCATCGTGGTGCACTCCAGCGCGGTGGCGTCGTGGCTCGCCTCGGGCGCGATGCCGCTCAACGTCAAGGTCATCATCGAAGGCGAAGAGGAGATCGGCTCGAACCACCTCTCGACCTTCTTGCGCACGCACCGCGCGTTGCTCTCGGCCGACGCCATCGTCCTCACCGACACCAGCAACTTCGACACCGGCCTGCCCAGCATCACGACTGCTTTGCGCGGACTGGTGACGGTGGATGTCGAGGTGCGCGCCCTCAAGCAGTCGCTCCACTCGGGCATGTGGGGTGGCCCGGTGCCTGACGCGACGATGGCGCTCTGCAAGATGCTCGCGTCGCTCACCAACGCCGACGGCACCATCGCCATCCCCGGCATTCTCGAGAAGGTGAAGCCGCTGACGGCCGCCGAGCGCGCGTCGATTCAGTCACTGCCTGGCGATCGCGAGACCTTCCGCAAACAGTCGGGGCTGCTCCCCGGCGTGCAGGTGATGGGCGGCGAGCGGCACGTGTGGGAGACGAACTGGCGCCAGCCCTCCCTCACCGTCAACGCGATGCAGGCGAGCTCGAAGAAGGACGCGCGGAACATCGTGTGTGAGTCGGCCTGGGCTCGCGTGGGCATTCGGCTGGTGCCCGATCTCGATCCGAACGAGGTGCAGCAGAAGCTCATCGACGCGCTCAAGAAGGCGGCGCCGTGGGGCGTCGAGGTGCACGTCGACGCCGAGCCAGGCGCGAAGTGGTGGTACACCGATTCGTCGGGAGCCGCGTTTCAGGCGGCGTTCCGCGCGCTCGAGAAGGGCTACGGCACGAAGTCGGTGTCGATCGGCTGCGGTGGCTCGATTCCCTTCGTCGAGCCGTTCAGCCTCGAGCTCGGTGGCGTGCCTGCGCTCCTCATCGGCGTCGAGGACCCGTACACCAACGCGCACAGCGAGAACGAGAGCCTGCACCTGGGCGACTTCGACAAATCGGTGAAGAGCGCGATCTATCTCTACGAAGAGCTCGCTGCGGCTTTGTCGAAGAAGTGACCGCGCCTCCGATTCACCCGGTGCCCTGACCCGAAAAAGACGAACCGCCTGCCGGAGAACATCTCCGACAAGCGGCTCGAACCAATGCGGGCTGGGGGAGGGGTCGGCCCGCGTCGGACAAAGCCCCTGACGTCGTTGGGAGAGAAAACCGTGATTACGGCTGGCAGCTGCCCATCACGCAGCGCTGGCTGGTGGGGCAATCACAGTTGGTGGTGCAGACGTTGGTCGCCGGCGGCAGGCAGTAGCCGATGCGGCAGACCGTGGTGCCGGTGCAGGTCGACTGCGAGGTGCAGCTGTTCGCGCAGGCGCCGTTGACGCAGTCCTGACCGGTGGTGCACTGGGCCGAGGTGCTGCAGGTGCCGGCCGGGCGCGGCTTGCAGAGCCCACCCTGGCAAGAGTTGGTGCCGCTGCAGTCGCTGTCGGCCGTGCAGCCGAAGAAGCAGGTCGCGTTCACGCACCACGCGCCGACGCCGCAGTCCGCGTTGAAGGTGCAGGTGCTCGGAGCGCCGCCGCCCGCGCCGCCGCCGGTGCCAGACGTGCCGCCACCGGTGCCAGAGGAGCCGCCGCCAGTGCCAGCCGAACCGCCGCCGGTGCCGGAGGAGCCGCCGCCAGTGCCAGCCGTGCCGCCGCCGGTGCCAGAGGTGCCGCCAGCGTGGCTCGAGGAGCCGCCCGCCGCGCCGCCGCCAGTGCCCGCCGCTCCGCCTGCCGTGCCGCCGTCAGTGCGGGGCGGGTTCGCGCAGAAGCCGTTGGAGCAGGTCAAGTCGCCGCCACAGTCCATCGCGCTGGTGCAGGGCCTGACGCAGTAGCCGTTGATGCAGGGGTCGAGGCCGCACTGCGCGTTCGAGGTGCAGGTGCGAGCGCCAGGCGGAACCGCGCGGCACGTTCCAGCGAGGCAGAAGTTCCCGGTGGAGCAGTCGGCGTTCGCCGTGCACGCAGCGACGCAGCGGCCGGTGACGCACGAGGTGCCGTTCGAGCACTGGGCGTTGTTGGAGCACTTCGGGTTCGGCGTACAGCGCCCCGAGGTGCACGAACATGACGAGTTGCAGTCACTGTTCCCGGAGCAGCTCGAGCCTGGACACCCGAAGGTGCAGTCCTCATCGAGGTCGTCGTAGTCGATGATGGTGCACCCGCCGGTCAGCGCGAGCAGCGGCACAGCGAGGAGCAGCAGGCTTCGAAGTTTCAGCGCGTTCATGGCGATCTTTCCCGGTCAATGGCGCGCTCATCGGCGCACGCATTGACTTGGTTGCCGCGCCTTCCGGAAGTGATCGCCGCTGCGTTTCGTGCCCGCGAACGGGGCGGCGCATTCACTCCGTTCTCTTTGTCGCAGACCGCTCACGCGGACGATCGCTTCGTGGCGCACCGGCAACAGAAGAGGAGTGTTCGCCCGGAGGCCCCAGATGACTGCAGAAGCGCTCCCGATGCCGAGGCTGGTGCCGACGCCTCCCCCGACTGGACAGGTGGAGGCCAGGCTGTTGCGGCTGGTCGACCGCATCAAGGCCGACGACGCGCTCGCCTTCGAGGAGCTGTACCGCCTCACGCGTGACGACGTCGCGCGCACGCTCTTCCACCTCACGGGCCGGCAGAACGACCTCGACGATCTCGTGCAGGAGACCTACGTGCGGCTGCTCCGCGCGGTGCCGTCGTTCCGCGGCGAGTCGCAGTTCCGCACCTTCCTCTATCGGGTGTGCGGCAACGTCGCGTTGATGCACCTGCGCTGGTGGCGCCGGCGTCGTGAAGACCTCAGCGACGAAGTGCCCGAGCAGATCTTCACGGGCGCCGACCCTGAACGGGCAGCTCAGCAGGCGCAGGCGACGAAGCTGGTGCACCGCGCGCTGGAGACCCTGTCGGCAAAGAAGAGAGTCGTGTTCGTCTACCACGAGCTCTGCGGCATGGGCCCGGAGGAGATCGCGCAGGCCGTGGGCATCTCGTACAACACCGTGCGCTCCCGCCTGCACAGCGCCCGACTCGACTTCACGAAGGCCATGAAGACCCTGGTGCAGGACGCGGAGGTGACGTCATGACGCGTCACGAGACGGATCGGTTGTGGGCCCTGGCGGCTGACGAGCTCGAGCTGGACGACCGGCGTTACGTCGAGCTGCACCTGTCTGACTGCCCGGAGTGTACGGACTCGCTCGAGGCCGTGCGGATCGCCCGTCGCGCCCTGGCGTCAGCACGTCACGCGGCGCCGGCGATCGACTGGGTGCACACCGATGAACGGGTCGGTGCGCTGGTCGAGAAGCGCATGCGCTCGATGTCGCGGCCGGGGTGGTTTCCCTTCGCGGTCGCGGGCGCGCTGGTGGCCACCGCTGCGGCCGTGACGGTGGTGTTCTGGCCGTCGCAGGAGCTCATCGTCGAGCCACCGCCGACGGAACCGCCGCTGGTGCAGCTCGTCGCGCCGAAGCCGATTCGGGTCGAGCTGGCCCGCAGCCTCACGCGCGTATCGGCCGAGTCGGAGCCGGTGCTCGCTGGCGAGACGCTGAAGAGCGGAGACGTGCTGCGCACCGGCATCGCGGGCCGCGCGTTCGTTCATCTCTCTGACTCGAGCCACGTTCGGGTCTCGGCGTCGACGCAGGTGGCGCTGACGCGCGCCGATCCCGATGACGTGGTGTTGACCGTGACTCGCGGTCGCGTGGCGGTACGGGCGTCGCACGAGGCGCGGAAGTCTTTCGTGGTGCACGCAGGTGACGTGTCGGTCTCCGTCGTCGGCACGGTCTTCTCGGTCTCCAACGGTGCCGATGGAGTCGAGGTCGCCGTCGCGGAGGGTGAAGTGAGGGTGGCGTCGGGCGAGTCGGGCCAGTCGAGCGTGCTCGCAGGTCAACGCATGCTCATCGACCCACGCGGCAAGGTGAAGGTGCGCACGTTGACGCCAGCGCTCGAGCGCGAGCTCAGTGAAGTGCAGGGCCTCGCCGAAGCCGTGACGCGGGCGGAGCAGCCGCCGGGCGTGGTGGTCGCGGCGAAGGGTGGGCAGTTCGCCGCTCCGCGCACGGCGCCTGGTCCTTTGCCCCGGCTGACGCCGGAAGAGTCGAAGGCGCGCGTCGTCGAGCCCGAGGCGATGGTGGCTCCGGTGCAGGCTCCAGCTGTGGTGGCGGCTCCCGAGGCGCCTGCGTTCGTCTCGCTCGAGCCGGAGACGCAGGTCGAGGTCGAGCGGATCGATGGGCCGGGCACCGTGTTTCCGTCGCTGGCGGGCGGGTACACGCGTGGCGTTCCGTTCAAGCGTGAAGAGCTCGCCATCGAAGCGCCAGCTCCGAAACCGTCGGCGCCGGCGGAGTCGGGCCGTGGTCCGGCGAGTGACGAGTCCGAGTGGTCGACGCTGCCGAAGCCAGCGCCCGCAGCGGTGGTGCCGCCTGCGTCCGCGCCGTTGCCTGCGATGTTGATCGTCCCGTCACTCGAGCCGGTGCCTGCGCCAGTCGCGCCAGCGCCGCAGCCCGCTCCTGTCCGGACGAGCTCGAAGTCGCTGGAGCAGCTCTTCCTCGAGAAGGCCGAAACGAGCCTCGAGAAGGGCGGCTGCGATCGCTACCTGCCCGGCCTCGAAGACATCGTCATCGAAGGTCAGGACGCCGCGCAGCTCGCGAGAGTGCTCCGGGCCCGCTGCTTCGACGTTCAGCTGCGGCCCCGCCAGGCGATGAGCGAGTACGTGAAGTACCTCGAGGCGTTCCCGAAGGGCCGCTTCGCAGGCGAGGCGCGCGCCGCGCTCGGCCAGGAGTCACGTTAGCCGCGGCAGAGGTTCTGCCAGGCAGCACCGGGCGGCATGCACATCAGCGCGCTCGACGTCCCCGCAGTGTTGCGAACGCGCGTGCAGATCAGGTCGGGAGTGCTGGCGCTGCAGACCTGGCCCGCCGTCACACCGTTCGGGCAGACCGCGTAGCAGAAGCACGCCGCCAGCCGCCCGGAGACGCCCTCGAAGTTGATGTACTTGCCGGTGAGGCAGTTGGTCGGGCTGGGGAAGGCGTTGCACTGCACGTAGAGCTCGCTGCCCGTCGTGAAGTTGCTGCCGAGCGCGAAGGCGCCGTTGCACGCCGCGCCGCCTGCCGAGCCGCCACCCGCGCTGCCGCCGCCCGCCGAGCCACCACCCGATCCTCCCGGAGGTGGGTGACCGGCCGCGATGCACGCGCGGGAGCACTCCGACGCCCCGGTCTGGCAGACGTTGTTGTTGCAGAACTGAGAGGTCAGAACCGCGTTGTCACCGCAGATGCAGGTGTTGACCGGGCAGGTCCCGCTGACGGTGCAGCTCTGGCTTGCACCACCCCCGGAGCCACCGCCGGTCGCTGAGCCGCCTGCAGCGCCACCTGCGGTCGAGCCACCGCCGACAACCGAACCGCCTCCAGCCGAACCACCGCCAGCCGAACCACCTCCAGCCGATCCGCCGCCAGCCGATCCGCCGCCCACCGTACCGGAGCCACCGGTACCGCCAGCGCCGAAGCCCTGGTTCATGCACGTGCCTGCGCTGCACGACTGGCTGATGGAGCACGACAGACAGGCCTCGCCCAACCGGCCACACGCAGCGCTCGAGCTTCCCGTCTCGCACCGGCCCGTCGAGCCGCAGCACCCTGTCGGACAGGTCGCCGAGGAGCACGGCTGGGGGCCGCAGTTGGACAAGCCAAGCGCGAAGCCGAGGCACGCAACGACGACGAGCAACGTCGACAGCCGGAAGGTGGAGGACATGGTGGACGCTCCCTACCTTGGCAGGCCGGGCATGCGCACTTTCTCCGCCGCAACCGTCGGCCCAGTCTGGTTTACCGCAGCCGACCCATCACGAACGCGAACGCGTCGGCCACCGTGCCGTTGTCGGCGTAGTCGGTGAACGGGTGCGCCCCGGCACGCGGCGCCATCGCCCGAGGGTTGTAGCCACGCGGGAGCTGCGGCGCGGCGGTCGCGGGATCCTGCAGTGGGTCTTCCGCGTTTCGGAACAGCGCCGTCGAGAGATCGCGCGCGAGCACGGGCCTGATCTGCCGCGCGGCCTCGACGACGCCAGCGCCACCGAAGACGGCAAGGCCACGCGCTCGCACCGACACGCCGGCGAGGTAGGTCGCGAACGAGCCACCGAGCGAGTAGCCCATGAAGCCATAGCCGAGCGGCTTCGCAGGCAGCTTCGGCACCAGCTGATCCATCACGTACTCGAGGTACGACTCGAGCGGCTCGGGGCGCGGTTCCTTTCCCGGGGGCGGCGCAGACGAGATGACGAGATCGATGCGCGGCGTGCCGTTGCGCTCCCACGCGCCTTTGAACTCGTTCACGATCGGCGTGGGCTCCGAGGCGAAGCGCTCCTGGTGCGCCTGCCAGGTGATGCTGCCGCCCGTGTAGTGGATGAGCGCTGCGGGTCCTTCGCCGCCGAAGCGGTACCAATCAGCGAAGTCGCGCAGCCCCATCGCCGACTCTTCGATGATCCACTTCGTGTGGGTCATCACGGCCTGGGAACCGCCTGCCCCGCGCGCGCGACGATCTCGACGGTGGAGTGATCGCTCAGCCCTGCGCCGTCGCCCTTCGCCTCCACCTCGCCGCCGATGCGAATCACCTCGCCGCGGTTGAGGTGGAAGAACTTCTCGTTGCCGGCGTTGCGGTGCTTGTCCTGCATCGCGAGGCCGATGCGCCCCTCGGGTCCACAGCCCATGAAGCGTTGGCGGCCTTTACCTTCGAGCGCCTCAGAGACGATGCGCAACACGCGGCCAGGCGGCGGCTCGGCCCACGCTTCACCCTTCGGCGCGAGCACCAGGTAGCTCATCTTGAGTGACTCCTTGTGGAGCCCGGCGGTGCGCGCGAGCACCTCGGTCAACGGCGGCATGCGCCACTGCCGCTCGGCGTGACACCAGTCGGAGGGCTTCACGAGGGCAGGGCAGGCGCCGCGGAACATGCACGGCGCGCGCACGGCGTAGCCCCTGGCGACGAGCACATCGCGCACCTGCAAGAGCGCGCGTGAGGTGTCGCGCAGCGCAGGCTCCATCACCACCAGCGAGCCGCCGGGCTTGACGCGCTCGAGCACCTTCTCGACGAGCTCTGCGCGCTTCTGGATGTCGCCGTTGAAGAGCTCGTTCAGCACGTGCCCCATGGTGATGACGTCGAACTTGCCCTCGGGGAGCGGGCGCTCCGGGCTCCACTCGCGTGTTCCGAGCGACTCCGACGACGCGATGGCGAGCTGACGCGCGAGCTCGAGGGCCGGCTTGCTGCGATCGGCGGCGATGGTCTCACTCGCGCCAGCGTCGATGCCAGCGAACGCGAGCGGGCCGGGGCCAGAGCCGAGATCGAGCAGCGCGCGTGGCCGCGTCGGGAGCTCGGACAACAACGAGCGCGACTGCGCGTACGAGACCGGCCAATAGAAGAGCAGGTACGCGCCGAGCAGCGCGGGATCGTCCATGTACTTCGCGCCCGCGAGCTCTCGTTCACGCGTCAGGCCGTGCGAGAGCCGCTTGATGCCAGCGCCGACCTCCTTGATCTCCTGCGGCGTCAGCTTCGGCGACGGCGGCTCTTCGAAGTGACGGCCACCACGCGCAGGCGGTTGCCGTGGCCCCTTCGTCCGCGCGGCGCGTTGCTCACGCCACAACGTGATGAGCCTTGGAATCCACCCTTCGAGATCTCGTGCTGCGTCACCCGACATGGCGGCACTCTATGCACCGGTCGCGCACGACAGTCATCAGTCGGCCGTGCAGGGAACGTTGCCGTTGTTGACCTCATTGTGCTGCGGCGTGCGGCCCTCCATGGCCCACGGCTCGAGCTGGTCCTCCCAGGCGAACGAGGTGCCGTCGAGGATGAGACTGTAGAGACTCCCGTCGCCCGACGAAGGAACGAGGAGGCTCCCGAAGTGGCCGCAGTACGTCGACCCGATTGGCTCGGTATCGACCCGGCCGCCGCGAATGCCGCCGTCGCCAGCCGCGAGGGTCCAGTCGGTACGCAGTGTGGCGAGGTCGAACGAACTGACAGCGCCAGTGCGGCTCACGACGAGCAGGCTTCCCTGCAGCCCCGATGGGGCCGTCGGCTGCGCGATGACGGGCGTCGTCGAGCTTTCGGCAGGGAGGAGCTGGCTCGAGGAGATCGGGGCAGCGAACGAGATCCCCCCATCACTGGTGTCGACGGCTGCGCCATGTACTCGTCGATCGGACGTCACCCAGTAGGACCACTTCGTTCCACGTTGGGCTGCGTCGCGGCGTTCACAGATCGAGATTCCATCGACGAGGCCGCCTCCCCAGAGCTCGAATTCGACGACACCTGCGTCTCGCCCGACGAGCCACACACCACCATCTGCACCAGCGACGAAGTACCGGGGATCTTCGCCAACATCTCGTGCGAATCGGGGACGGTAGAGATTCTGGGTCAGGGAAACGGGTCGCGCCGTTGGCGGCCGACCGCGAATGTCCATGAAGCAGATTTGTTCTCCTGAGCCGAAGAGGACCGTGCCCTCGATGTAGACGGAGATTGCCGTGGGGGGCGATGGACAGCCTGAGAAGAAGTCGGCGCGCCCCAGGAAGCCTTCGAGGTTGAGCCACCCGAAGTTGTTTGCGCAGATCGTCATGGTGCTCGCTGTCGAGCACGCGCGTGGGCTTCCGGTGCTTCGCCGCACCTGAATGTCCGGCGGAGCGTAAAGCGCCAGGTAGGCACCACCACTCGAATCGTTGAGGCCGACCATTGCTGGCGCCGCGCCGGTCAAGGCGATGAACGCCCCGCTCGCCGGCCACTGCTGAAGCGGGCGGATGTTGCCGCTGGCCCCGAGGTTGACGAACCGGCCGTCTGTTGGACCGTCAGCGGAACCGACCCCGATGGTGAAGACGCCCCAGGTGCCGACAGCGGGACGAGTCACGCTGATCGGGTTCGGAACGGCCGACACCTGCCTTCGCCAGCGCCACCGGGTGACGGGCACCGATCGCGGGCGCGTCTGAACTCCGCCGTCGGTGCCAGTGGCCCATACGAAGACGGGCGCACGAAACGCGGGGAACTGGAGTTCTCTGAGTGGCAGGTCGATTCGCCACGAGCCTCCACCATCGCTTCGATGCGTGACCGCGAGCCCGAGGGTGCGCGCTGTCGGTTGGTCGACCCTCGCGAAGACCGCCATGGGCTGCGGGAAGTCACCAAGCTCGATCGGCACGGTCTCGTCTCTGCGGAACGCAAGACCGGCCGGATCGTTCGGCTCGAAGTCGGGTCCGTTCGTTCCGTACGAAGGAACGGGCCCAGGCCGGACGATTGGCGGCGCGAGCGTGAATCGCGTGACGGCAAGAGGGCCGCCACTCCAGCCGGCAGTGAGCACGACCTCTCCGCCGTCCGTGTCTGAGAGGAACAGGGTGGCTGCGCGAACCCCGATTTGTCCCGAGAACACGCCTGCGCTCGTGATGGCGCCACTCGAGGTCCACGGCACATCGAGCTCGGCCGGAGCGTCGGTCTCAATCGCGATCGGTATCGAGACGAGGTCCGCTGGTGCCGACGCCGACGGTATGGGCGAAACCCACGCAATCGACAGCGATTCCACACACCGCGCCGAAGCGCTCGCCTCCACGCACCTCTGCCATGGAGGGCAGACGAGCAGCTCGCACGTCAAGAGGAGCCCGGCGTCGTGGCCACCGTCGATGCCCGCGTCGCTGTCCGGAGCCCCGGCGTCTGCGAGCGGCACTGCTGCGTCGCTCGAGTGCCCGGCATCGCGTTCAGACGGCGGAACATCCGGCACAGCGCAGCTGCAACGCGCGAGCGTGAACACGAGCACCACCGACGCCTGCCAGGCACGCATCTGCGCACCGTACGCGGCCTCGAGCGGAGCCTCCAGAGTTGGCCTGCTCACGAGTCAGCCGAACTACAGTCATTCGACATGAGACTCCTGATGGCGGTTGCGGTTCTTCTCACCGGCGCAGCGCAGGCCGACTTCAAGCGGTTGCACGCCGAGCGCGCCGCCTCGAGCAGCTTCCTCGAGAGCAACTGGAACAAGTACCAGGAGAACTACCACCCGACCTACGTGCTCGACGACGATGCCTCGACGGCCTGGGTCGAAGGCGCAGAGGGCGATGGCGTCGGGGAATCGCTCACGGTGCCGGTCTCTGCGCTCAAGGCCGCGAAGGCGCTGCGGCTCGTCATCACGCCGGGCTACCAGAAGTCGAAAGGGCTCTTCGCCGCGAACGGAACGCCCACGGCCCTCGAGCTCGTCGTGCGTGACGCCAACGACAAGGTGACGACGACGAAGGCGCTGACGATCGCCGCGAAGTGGGGCGCGCAGACCTTCGACGTGCCGCTCTCTGGTGGGCTCGCGTCGGTGAGCCTCATCGTCAAGGAGGTGAAGCCGGGCACGAAGTACCGCGACACCTGCATCTCTGACGTGCAGCTCTTCGTCGACAGCGACGTGCCGTACGACAAACGAGTCGAAGACGCCAAGCGCGTGGCGATGGTCGCGTGGAAGAAGGAGCGGCTGGCGGCCGCGAAGTACTTCGGCTCCCTGCCGGCCACGTACCCCTTCGTCGCGAGCACGTACGACGTGAAGGACGAGGCGCCGAAGGTGCTCAGCAAACGCTACGCGAAGGTCTCGCAGTCGAACGGCGAGGGCGGCTGGCTCAAGGGCGTCCGCGACCCGAAGTTCGTCGAGCTCGACGCGATGGTCGACAGCGGCACGCTCCCCGCCGACTTCGACGCCGACGATCAGGCCGCGCTGAAGGAGCTCCGCGCCCTGGCGAAGGACTCGAAGGGCGGGCGCTGGTTCTCAGTCTCGGCGAAGACGGTGCCGCGCATGCCTGATGGGCTCGTCGATCTCCTCATCCCCGAAGTGATGACGCTCGTTCGCTCGTCCGATGCGACGTTCTTCGAGGCGCGCAAGGCCGAGCTCGAGCTGAAACTGAAGCCCGTCACCCGCGAGAACGTGGTGCCTCGTGAAGCGGCGCTCTCGACGCTCAAGCTCCTTGATGGCACGCCCACGGCACCGAAGCGCGCGTTCGCGAAGCACGTCGAGGTCATCTTCGAGCGCTCCGACTACGAGGTGACGAGCTGGCTGCTGTTTCAGTGGGGTGACGACGGGCTGCTCAGGCGCGTCGCGGTGTGGCGCAGCGAGTTCGAGATCAAGGGAGGCGGCCGCATGATGGAGGACGCCGTCGACCCGAAGGACTACCCGCCAGAGACCCGCAAGCCACTTCGCATGGCCGCCGAGGTGTGGCGCTTCACGGTGGCCGACGCGAAGGTCGCAGGCATCACTCGCAAGACGCTGTTCTCGAACATCGGCGACGCTGAATCGATCGATGGCCTGCAGGCCGACGAGGGTATCAGCGCCATGGGGAACGTCTTCACCCCGCGAACGAAGAAGCGATGACCGCGCTGCTCCTCGGCGTGCTGCTCGCGCAGCCTTCGTTCGAGGTGGCCGGCTTCACGCGGCCGCTGGTGCTCGATGCGCCGAGCGCGAAGCAGTGCGCCGAGTGTCACCCCGACCGCGCCCGCGAGTGGAGCGCGTCAGCCCATCGCGAGAGCCTGACCAACCGCGTCTTCCTCGACGGCTTCTCCACCGAGCCGCACCTTCGTTGTCTCGTCTGTCATGGCCCGCTCGAGGCGCAGGTGAAGGCGACCTGGCCTGCGCGGGAGGCCCTGGCGAAGGGGCAGCTCCCGGCGCTCGACTCGCCGGTGCACGAGGGCATCACCTGCGCGGTCTGTCACGTGCGCGACGGCGTGGTGCTCTCACCACGAGCGGGGTCTCTGCCGTATGGGCACCCGGTTCGCCACGAGCCGGCGCTGCGAACGAGTGAGTTCTGTGGCACCTGCCACGAGTTCGATGGGCACGCGGTCGTCGACGGCGCGACCCAGCTCAACGCGTTGCCGATGCAGACGACGCTCTCGGAGTGGCGCGCGTGGGGTGGCGCGCAGACGTGTCAGTCGTGCCACATGCCGGCCTCGTCGCACCGAGTGCGTGGCGGTCACGACGTCGACTTCGTGCGGTCGGCCGTTCGGCTCGAGGTGCGCGGCGCCGAGGCGATCGTCACCGCACACGACGTCGGCCACCGGGTTCCGACCGGCGACGTGTTTCGTCACCTCGTGCTGTGGGCAGACGACGAGCCCCTCATGCGCTTCGGGCTCGAGCTGACCCGTGGGGTCGACGCGCGCGGCCGGCCTGGTGTGTTGATCGCGAACGACACGCGGTTGATCCCCGACGTGCCGGTGACGGTGCGAATTCCCCCTGGCGCGAAGCGGGTTCGGCTCACCTACCACTTCACCTCGGTGTCGATTCGCCCGAGGCCGTTGCTGACGAGAGAGGACGAGCTGGTCGAGCTGTGGAGCCTGCCTGTCGGTCAGCGCTCGACCGGCCGAACCGAGAAGACCTCGACGTCGACGCCGGGCGAGTAGTGCACGAGGTCGGGCGCGCGCGACGAGACGTTGGGAAGGCCGGCCGCTGCGAGGAGCCCGTCGCTCACCTCGAGGGCGGTGGCGGACTGCGCAGGGTAGGGCACGTGGTGCACCTGCCCGCGGTGCAGTCGTCCTCCGCGCACGTTGTAGAGGAGGTACCGCTCGAGCAGGAAGAACTCGAGGCTGCCTGGCTGTGGGACCGCGAGCGGCTCGCCGATTCTGCAGCGCACGTGTGAGTGCGCGTCGCTGGAGCGCCTTCGACTCCGGTACTCCAACTCGTCGCCGACCCGCACCGAGCCCTCGTTGGTCGCGCCGCTCATGGTGGCGTGGTGGTACGGCAGGCCCCAGCCGCTGCGCGCCGCCTGCACTGCGAGCCAGCTGCTGGCCTCGAGGGAGAAGAAGTACACGCCCGGCGCGTCACCGCGGTGCTGCACGTACGTGCGCAGGTTCGTCTCGTAGAAGTTGAACGTCGGGCCCGGCCACCAGGACGGCCGAATCGCGCGCATGAGGAACGGCACCACGCCGACGAAGGCGCGGCCCTCGAAGAGGTCGAGCTCGAGCTCCGGCGGCACGAGCGGCCGCAGCGACGACGCGGGCACCTCCCAATGGAGAAAGAGCAGGTCTCTCCAGCGCTGGGTGCCGGCGTTCGCTTCTGCAGGCCGCCGGGTCGGAGCGATGCGATCCATCTCGCCACGATGCCTCACCCCAGCCGGCAGGTCGCACGGATTCGCGGCGGCGCACGCCCGTCTCGGCTACACACGATGCATGATTCAGGTGCGCGACCTCACCAAGCACTACCGCGTGCACAAACGCCCGCCCGGGCTCGCGGCCGCGGTGAAGTCGCTCTTCTCTCGCGAGTACACGACGGTGAAGGCGGTCGACGGCATCACCTTCGACATCAAGGCCGGCGAGCGTGTCGGCTTCCTGGGCCCCAACGGCGCGGGGAAGACGACGACGCTCAAGACGCTGGCGGGGCTGCTGCATCCTTCGACGGGAGAAGTCCGCGTCGACGGTCACGTACCGCAGAAGCGCGAGTCGGCGTACCTGAAGAAGATCATGTTGGTGATGGGGCAGAAGCAGCAGCTGTTGTGGGACCTGCCTCCTGCCGAGACGTTCGAGATGAACCGGGCCATCTACGACGTGTCGCGCGCCGACTTCGTCAGACGCATGAAGGAACTCGGCGATTTGCTCGAGCTCGGCGACCTGGTGAACAAGCCGACCCGCCAGCTCTCACTCGGAGAGCGCATGAAGTGCGAGCTCGCCGCGGCGCTCGTGCACGGGCCCAGAGTGCTCTTCCTCGACGAGCCCACCATCGGCCTCGACGTCTCGATGCAGGTGGTGATGCGCGACTTCATTCGCCGCTACAACGAGCAGACCGGCGCGACCCTCATCCTCACCAGCCACTACATGGACGATGTGGCCGCGCTCTGTCCGCGCGTCATCGTCATCGACAAGGGCACGCTCTCGTTCGACGGCAAGCTCGACGAGCTGGTGAAGCAGGTGCGGCCCGACAAGCGGGTGACGTTGCGCTTCTCGCAGCCGGTGTCGAAGGAACAGGTCGAGCCGCTCGGTCACGTCGTGAGCTGCGAAGGCGCGCAGGCGGTGCTGCAGGTGAGCCACGACCAGGTGAACGCGGTCGTGGGGCGCGCGTTGTCGTCGTTGCCCGTCGTCGACTTGAACGTCGAGAACCCGCCGCTCGAAGAGGTGATGAGCGAGCTGTTCGCGCGAAGCCGCGCTGAACGTGAAGAAGCCGCGTGACGCGGAGCTTCAGGTGGCTGCCTGCTCAGGGGCAGGTGACCACCCCCGAGTCGCCTGCGCCAATGACCAGGTTCGTCGTCTGGGTTCGCGTGACGATGACGTAGCTCCCTGCGTCGAGCGCGGGCACCGCACAACGCGCAATGGCCGGCGGCGGGACGACCGGGTTGTTCCCGTTGTTCATCTGGCAGACGGTGGCCGACAACGAGAAGGCGATGAGCCCTCCGTCGATGGCGACTGTGCAGCCAGCGCTGGCGGCCCCGTAGGCGGTCGTTTCGACGTCGAGGAAGAAGGGCTGCCCCGGCTCGAGCCGGCCTGCGTCGTTCGCGTGGCAGACCTTCTCGACCCTCGGTTGAATGGCTTCACAGGGCTGACCACACCCGGCGAGCACCGCGGCACCCGCCACCGACATCGCGACCACCCATCGAAGCCTTGTTTGCATCGGCCCCGCCTACGCAACGACAGTGCCATGGCCAATGCCCTGAACCTGCCTCACGTGGCGCGTGCGGGGCATGACGCTGATGTCGCGTTCCGATCCGGTGTTCGCCTTCGTCGACCGCTCCGCGAGCGTCCATTCGTGCGACAAGCGCCCCATGAAAGACAAGGTCGCGCTCGTCACCGGGGCCAACACCGGCATCGGCTTCGAAATCGCACGGGGGTTGCTCGCGACAGGCGCCACCGTGGTGCTGGGGTGCCGCGACCTGAAGAAGGGCCAGATCGCGCGTGAGCAGCTCGTCTCACTGACGGGCAACGAGGCCGCGGTGGTGATGCAGGTCGACCTCGCGAACCTCTCGAGGCTCCGCAACTTCCTTCCGAAGTTTCAGGCGCGCTTCGATCGCCTCGACTGCCTCGTGCACAACGCTGGCGTCTGGCCGCGCACTCGCCGGAAGACCGAAGACGGCTTCGAGCTCACCCTCGGCGTGAACCACCTCGGCCCGTTCTTTCTGACGGACGCGCTGCTGCCGCTCCTCGTGCGCAGCGCTCCGGCGCGCGTCGTGGTGGTGACGTCGTCGATGCATCGTGAGGGCGCGTTCGACTTCGAGGACCCGCAGTTCAAGGTGCGCCAACACCACGGCGGCACCGCGTACGCGCAGTCGAAGCTGGCCAACGTGATGTTCACCTTCGCGCTCGCGCGGCGGCTGGCGGGGCAGGGCGTCACCGTCAACGCAGTGCACCCGGGCGTGGTGGATACCGGGCTTCGCCGTGAAGCGCCTCCGACCGCGCGGGAACCGAAGAACCCGCTGAGCCCCGAAGAGGGCGCGAAAGGCCCGCTCTACCTCGCCACGTCGGCCGCAGTCGCCAGTCTCACTGGCGGCTACTTCGAAGGCACGGAGCAGAAGCCCGCCTCGGGCGCGGCCAATGACGTGAAGGCGCAGGAGCGGTTGTGGGCGCTGTCGAGATCGCTGCTCAAGTTGCCGCCCGAGACGCCTCAGGGCGCTTGAATCCACCTGCGCAGGGTCTCGACCGCGGCCTCGTCGACGACGTCGGTCGCGAGCGGCGGCATCTGCTGCGGCCCGAACGCGCCTTTGGGCTGACGCCTCGAGACGAGCTGAAACAGCGTGCTGTTCGCCGGGTCGCCCTTGCGGACGGCGTTCGTGAACAACGTTCGATACGGCCCGGTGGCAGCGACGTCACCGAGCTCGTCGGCGCGCAGGAACATGTCGAGCTCGTTCTGCGGGTCGAAACATCTGGGGCCCATGGTCATCGGCCGCTGGGTGTTGTGGCAGTGGCTGCAGTTCGCGTGCAGGTAGCCGAGCGCTGCCCGTTGGTCGTCGGTGCCTGGCACCCTCATCGGGCCAATGGCGGTCGAGAGCATGCCTGCGTCGGCCGCGGCCGCGAGGTCGAAGCCTCCCGGGGCGACGTTGCCGAGCTGCAGCGCTGAGAAGCCCAGGACGAAGCTCGAGCGTCCACCGTGGCACCCGAGACAGAGGCTCGCCGCCGGAGCGTCATGTGCGGTGCCGCGAACGTCGACGGCTCCGGCTTCGGCGAACGTCGCGTCGACGCCACCGTCGTCGAACACATACGCCCCCGCGGCCCACTCGTGATCGGCCGGCCCCGTCTTCACCAACAGGCGCGTCTCGACCGGCACGCCGTCACGAATGAACTCCTTCCAGAACCGGGTGCCGACCGGGAAGCGCCAGTCGTCGACGGCGCTGGTGTCGATCTGCTGCCCGTCGGGAAGTCGGAGGTACCGGTGCTTCTCGGCGCCGTCGCTCCAGAGCGCGAACGCCGGCGTGAAGGCGACGACCCCTGGCGCGAGGCCACCATCGGCCTGACGCAGGCCCGTCTCCGACAGTCGTGCCGGGAGCGACGCCACGTTCGCTGCCGGCGGCGCGCAGACGTCGAACTCGGCACAGGCGGCAGTGAAGGCCGCGAGGAGCACGCTCATGAGGAAGGCGGGCGATGGGTGGTACGCCTTCATGAGGAGTCCTCGTGGGCAGGCCTGTCACAGCCACGCTTCGTTGCCGGTCGGCGCAGAGGCGATCCACGACGTCGCTGTAGGTCGCGCGGAGCTCCACCCCTTTCGATGGAACGCCTCAGCGTCGAACGACCGTCTCCAGCGAGCCATTGCCGTCCTTGTCGGACTCGAACGTCGACTGCTGCTTGCCGTTGCGCTTCGTGGTGGTGACGCGCTCGCTCAGTTCGCCGGTGGTGTTGCTGGCGCGCTCGTAGACTTCGCGCTCCCAGGACATCGCGTTGCCGGTGGGCGCGTAGTCGCGATGGGTGTGGCTCCAGATGCGGCCGGTGTCCGAGAGGCCGAAGAAGCGATCGTCTTTGGTTCCGCTGACGAAGGTGTCGACGGGCCGACCCTGCGCGTCGAGGAAGCTGAGCTCGAGGCGTGTCGCGGCGCCCTTCTTCGACTCGATGAGTCGCGCGTCGGCGACACCATCACCGTTCATGTCGTACTTGCGGTCGGTGTGCGCGCCGCGGAAGGGGTCGACGCCTTTCTCTTCGGACAGCACGCGAGCGTTCTGCACCTTCGAGAGGACATCGTGGAACGGGGCTCCGATGCGGGTCGTGGTCATGCTGGATTGTCGGAGCCCTCCAGCGAGCGCTTCGCCTCCCGACTGTCAACCGCGCCGCGCGCCTCGAGCACTTTTTGAACCCGGGAAAGTCGTGCTTTTCCGGTTGGTTGGGCGGCGTCGCGCGGGTTTTCGCGGTTTCGATGCGACACCCGTTCACCTCATTCGTCGTCGCTGAGCCAGGCGAGGAGCTGGGCGGTCACCCGAGGGTCGCTGAGCAGATCTTGATGATTGAGCTCCGCCAGCACCACCTGTCGTGACGGCTCGAACGCGAGCGACAGCTCCGGCCGTTCGTGTTTCCCGAGCGCGCTGTCGATCGGCACCAGGCCATCACCGGCCGCAGACGGGGTGACTTCTTTCGAGGTCGTCGCAGCGATCGTGAAGCACGTCACGCCGGCCGGGAGCGACGCCGACTTCCGCGGGTCGGCCTCGTGCGCAAACCGATCGACGCTCTGCCACTCATCATCTCTCGTCAGCCCGAAGCGCAAGTCGGTCACGCCCGCGCTCCGAATCTGCGCCAGCGCCATCAGCGGAGCGCTGTACCGGCTGATGCCCAACAACGTGCCGACGACGTTACCGGCCCGCTCGAGCGGCGCGCCTTGATGCGGCGTCCCCAGAAAGACGATGGAGCGCAGCAGCTTTCGCCACGACAGGCCCTGCTCCTCGGCGAGCTGACAGGCTGAGCGCGTCACCAGCCCGCCCATGCTGTGCGCGAGCACCGTCACCTCCGTCACCGGCACCGGCCACGACGTCACCAGCTGCTCCAGCGCGGCGGCGAACTCGCGCGCGTTGGTCGAGACGTGCCGGCCCGAGTTGTACCGGAGCGCCACCCACGTCAGCCCGAGCGCCTGCTCCTTCTCGAGCGCCTCACCGTGGTGCGCGCCCTTTCGCGACCAACAACCATCCGTCGCTGACGAGCCGTGCACGAGCACCAGCAGCTTCCCCGTCACCCGGTCGAGCTGGCTCACGTCCAACGGCTTCCCGGCCCTGCGGAACCCTGTCGTCATGGCCAGCGTCGAGCTGCGCGCGGCGAGGAAGTCGCCCACCACGCCGTTGAGCGCGCCGATGACCAGGTCCTGCTCCTCGCTGTCGCCACCGGGCCCGAGCACCGGACCGAGCTGGTCCAACACCGCGTCGAGCCCCGCGCCCACCAGGTGTGTCACCAGCTTCACGCCCGCGTACGCCGGCGCCGAGATCAACTTCACGATGCGCTCGAGCGGCCGGCCCAACAGCTCGGGTCCTCCGCCGATGGTGTGGTGCATCTTCTGGACGACGTCGGTGACGCCGAGCGTGGCCTCGACCGCCAGCCGCACTGCTTCTCTCAGCTCTTCCGCTCGGGTCGGCATCGCGTCGCACTACACGTCGTCGCGCTGGCGTTTGCCAACCGGAAACCACCGTCGCGCTGCCACGTTGGTTGTACCGTTCAGCCGTGGCCTCGCTCACCAACCAGAGCATGTTCGAAGCGCTCTTCGATCGACGCCTCAAGCCGACAGGCGCCTTCGCCGAGGAGCTGAAGGCCGCTGGCTACGACGCTTCCCGCGCGCAGGGGAAGTACCCGACGGAGACGTGGACGCGCTGCCTCGGCCTCGCGCGAAAACACGTCTGGCCGCAGCTGAGCGAAGCCGAAGCCTTCCGTCACATCGGCCGTGAGTTCACCGAGGGCTTTCTCGAGACCATCACCGGCCGCCTCGTCGGAGCGGCCTTGCCCTTCATGACGCCCGCGTCATTCCTCAAGCGGCTCGCCAGCTACTTCCGCATGGGCCGTGAAGACTCGGGCCTCAGCTTCGACCTCGTCGAGCTCGGAACGTCGTCCGCGCGCGTCGTCGTGCACAACCCAGCCGCGGTTCCGGGCACCTTCGTCGCAGGAATGATCGACCTGATGTTCGTTCGCGTGAAGCGGCAGGGCACGGTCGAAGTGCTGCAGAAGACGCCCGCCGACTACGAGCTCCTGGTTCGTTGGCAATGAAGGTGCACTGCATCGGTGCATGGGCTCGTGGTGGGACGGCGTGCGGCGGTTGTTCGGGGTGTCGGCCCCCATCCCACCGCCGGTGAAGCCTTCGCAGTCTCCAGCGGTTGTGCCCGCGCGGCCGTCGTTGACGGTGCTCCCTGGAGGCCTCGATCAGGAAACCCCGTTCGACCAACTGCTCTCGTGGCTGGGTCTGTCGCCACCCGATCGGTTGATCCTGACTCAGGGAGACGTCGAACGTGACGACGCGCTGGCGAAGCGGGTGGTCGACCACTTTCGCAAGAACCGGCCGGCCCCGTCGTCGCTGCCTGCGGTGTCGCTCCAGGTGCTCAACGCGATCGCCGAGCCGAACCTGTCGCTCGCCGAGCTCTCGCGCCTCGTCTCGCAGGATCCCGCGCTTGCGGCGGGCGTGCTCAAGGTGGCCAACAGCCCCGCGTACGTCGGCGCGCAGGAGATCCAGACGCTCCGTGACGCGGTCACTCGCCTGGGCCTCACCGAAGTCGGGCGGGTCGCCGGCATGGTGGCCGCGCGGTCACTGTTCCAACCGCAGGTGCGCAGTGAGTTCTCACACTTCGTGCACACCTGGGGCGAGCTCTTCACCGACTCGGTCACCTCGGCGCGCGGCTCGTCGTGGCTGTCGATGCAGCTGCGCAAAGGCCGCAGCGATCACGTCTTCGTGGCCGGCATGCTCCACGATCTCGGCCGGCCGGTGGCGCTGCGCTCCATCGCGTCGATCGCCGTCGGTGGCGAGGCGCTCGACGAAGACGATCTGCACCACATCGATCGCGTCATCGAGCAGGTGCACGTCGAGATCGGCGGCGAGGTGCACCAGGCCTGGAGCCTGCCGCGCTTCCCGACCCTCGTCGCGATGCGGCACCACGATCTCAACCTGCCGGCCGATGGGGAGTACGTCGACGTGCACATCGTGCGGCTGGTGAGCGCGCTGGTGCAGTTCCGCCGGCACCCGTGGCGCTTCGAGGCGATTCGCAACGAGGTGAACCAGAGCTGCGCGGCGCTGGGCGTGAACGCGTACGTGTTGCGCTCGCTCGACACGCAGTTGAAGGACGAGCTGTCGCACGTGGGTACGGCGTTCAACGACAAGAGCAAGCGCAAGACGGGCTGAGCCCGACTTACAGCTTGCAGAATCGGTGGGGTGTCTCGGGCTCGTCGTCGACGCGAAACCTGGAGCGGTGCGTTTCTACGAGAAGCGTGGCTTCGTTCCCCTCGAGGCCGCGGCGGGTCTGCTGGGAGATCGACCCGAGCCACTCCCGATGTTCCTGGAGCTCGGCCAACTCACCCGCGCGGATTGAACGTCACCGCGTCAGCACGTCGCGCACGCCCCGCTTGTTCTGCTTGTGCACGGTGGTGTCGGTTTCGTTGCGCAGCGCCAGCGTCAACGTGCCGGTCGTCGCCATGAGCGCGAGGCGTTCGGCGTCGTCGTGCGACAGCGAGAGCGTCACGTTCGAGTAGGCGCGCTCGGGCTCGGGCACGAGGTTGATGTTCGTCGTGCCCGTGATTCGCCCCGTCGCGAAGACCTCGACGTTCTGGAGCAGCGTGGTGACGGTCGGCTCCTTCGTGTCGGGTGAAGTGAAGGCCACGATCACGTCGACACGATCGTTCGGCCGAATCCAGCCGCCCACCGCCGTCTCGGGCAGCGCCTTGATCGTCACCAGACGGGCCGCTCCATGCAGCTTCTCGCTCACGCGTTCGGCGGCTTTCGTCGTCTCGAACTGGCTCCACAGCATCATGTCGCCCGCCTGCAGCGGCACCAGCACCCGCTGGTTGATGATGTACGACGCGGAGTCGGGCTTCACGACGGACGAGGTGACGAACTGTTCGGGGACGGAACGCTGCGAGATCATCTCCATGGTGACCACCGTGTTCTCCGAGATGTCCTGAGCGGCGACGACGACGGGCACCAGGTTCCATCCCTTGCGGACGTCCATCTCTTTCCGCTTCACCGCGGAGTAGGCCACGACGCCGCCGATGAGCCCCAGGAGCACGAACAGCCCAAGCGAGATGGCAAGGCCGACCACGAAGCCCGCGCCAGTCTTGTCGTTCGGCCGCGTCGGCGGCACGGGGTTCTGCGGCACTCCCTGTGGCATCGGCTCGGCCATGTGGTTCCCCTCACGAACGGTGACGCACCACGATTCCCTGCGGCGCGCCCTGAGGTAAGCCTCGCTCCGTGAAGATCGCCACCTGGAACATCAACAGCGTTCGCGCGCGCACCGAGCGGCTCCTCGAGTGGCTCGAGACGCGTTCGCCCGACGTCGTGTGTCTGCAAGAGACGAAGTGCACCGACGACCAGTTCCCCACGGCCGAGGTGCAGGCCGCCGGCTACCACGCGCAGCTCTTCGGTCAGAAGTCGTACAACGGCGTCGCGATTCTCTCGAAGCAGATCGTCACCGACGTGCGCCGCAACCTGGGCGACGACGACGAGCAGTCGCGCATCATCTCGGCGATGGCCGGCGGCATTCGGGTCGTCGGCCTCTACGCTCCCAACGGCCAGTCGATCGGTGCCGAGGCGTACCAGTACAAGCTGAAGTGGTACGCCGCGCTCACCCGCTGGCTCTCGTTCACGAAGGGCACGCCCACCCTGGTGTGCGGAGACTTCAACGTCGCGCCCGAGGAGATCGACGTCTACGACGTGCCGCTCTTCTCGGGCCAGACGCTCTTCTCTCCGAAGGAGCGCGCGGCGCTCAAGGCGCTCATCGACGCGCACGGCTTCGTCGATCTCTTCCGCGAGAAGCACCCTGGCGTGCAGGCGTTCTCGTGGTGGGACTATCGCGAGGGCGGCTTCGCGAAGAACAAGGGGCTGCGCATCGATCATGTGCTGGTGAGCCCTGATCTGGTGGCGCGTTGCACGTCGATCGAGATCGACCGCGACGCCCGAAAAGGAAAGCTGCCCAGCGACCACGCACCGGTGATCGCGACGTTCTCGACCTGAACCGGACAGGCAGGACCACGAGCGTGTCGTGTCGACTGTTCATATGCAGCGACGGGGCCTCGCGTATGGTCCCGCTCGGGGAGGCACACATATGGATGACGGATTCTCACTCTCGTTGGCAGGCCTGATCTTCGGAAGCGTGGGCTGGTTCACCCTTCGCTACGTGATCTTCGGGTTCTTCACGGTGAATCAGGACGAGCGCGCCGTGAAGACCTCGTTCGGTCGCGCCCAGCGGCTGCAGACGACCACGCTCGACAACCCGATGGCCGAGCACCTTCGTCCCGACGAGCGCGAGCGCTACCGCTACCCGCAGGTGCGCGTCATTCAGCCCGGTGGCCCGTACTTCAAGTGGCCCTGGGAGAGGGTGCACAAGGTGAAGGTCGCGACCGAGACCGCCAACCTCGCGTTCG
>JAUXRI010000190.1 GCA_030681895.1 Myxococcales bacterium
ACGGGACTCCTCATAAGTGTCTCTCTCTAAAGAAGGTTGTGTAGCTAGGTGGCAACTCTGACTTCAAAGCTGGCGCACCTTCGAGTTCCCTACGACTTCCGAGGAGTTCGACGGCGCTGCCACCGCCGACGAGGCTCCGGCCGCGGCGAAGGCGGGCACTGACGAGCCACCGCTGACGGCGCGTGCGCGCCCAGGCGTCGGTGCGGTAGCCAATAGGCCGCACCTGAGGCGTGGCCTGCCCGAGGAGCTCCGCGCGACTGCGGGTGTGTGACGCTCGCCGCACCAGGGCCCGTCGGCCGGTGGAGGTGAGGTAGACGACGCCGCGGATGTCGACGTGCCGATGCGGGCGGCCGGCGGCATCCACCCAGATGGTGGCGCTGCGGCCGTTGGCTCTGGCGGGCCCCTCGTAGGGCACGAGACGACGAAAGCGATGGATGTAGACGGGCGCGCTCGGCTTCATCGGCTCCGGCAATGGCTTCTGGCCGTGACGGCGCCGGCTCTTGTTCGCCTTGCGCACGTGGGCGGACTCCCTGCGCCATCGGGACTGCGGGTCGAGCCGGTTGAGGAGCTGCTTCACCCACGTCGTCGAGCACCCAAGCTTCCGGGCAAGCCAGGCGATGGAGACTTGAAAGCCAGCTCCGCAGGAGTGCGTGTCGCGCTCGAGCGGAGCGACGAAGGATGACGTCCAGGTGAGGAGGCACAGCAACGGCACCGCCGCCGGCGGGAGCCCGATGCGGCGCGCCAGCCGCTGCGCTTCGAGGGGCATGGAGAGGCCCCAGCCGTCGGGGATGACGTCCTCGAGGTCCTCCTGTTGGACGTAGATGGCGCTGCAGCGGCGTTGGTACGGCTTCAGCTGCGGCCCGATGCGTTTCTCGGCGAGTGCTTCGTGCACCTGCACGGTGACGTCGTCGACGAGTCGGCCGAACTTCTTCTGCAGGCGAGTGCGAGGGACGCGCGGCCGGTAGTTGCGCTTCTCGCGCTCGGCGAGGGACTCGAGGTGCGCGCCCAGCTCGAGCACCGCTTGCCGCGCGGCCGCTGCCGCCGGCGTGGGCGGAGCGACTTGCGGAGCGGCAGCAGCCACGGGCTCGCTCGAAGCGCTCGGGGCAGGGGAGGAGGAGAGCTCGGCCACCAGCGCCGGCTCCGGCCTGCGGGGAGGCGTTCGCTGCTCGACTTGCCGCTGCGCGATGCGGAGCGCGGAGGCTTCGAAGCCGCGAATCTCGTCGAGCGAGTACCCAGAGCGCTCTGCCAGCTCCTCACGCCTCGCTTCGTCTTCCTGGAGGAAGGCGGCCGTCTGCGAGGTGGGCGCGAGGAACTCGTCTGCCGGACGCACGGCCGCTGCTGCGGCGGTTCTGCGGGAGAGCGTCACCTCCAGCGCGGAGAGCTCGGCCTCCGAAGGCTCTCGTCGCAGCTTCGCCTTGAGGCCCACCTCGAGCTGGCGGAACAGCGCGGTCGCGCGAATGCCGACTCGCTCAGCCATCGGCGCCGCGGGCCAAGACGGTCTCGACGATGGCGGTGTCTCTGATGGACTGAGGCGATCGGCGACTGCCTCGAAGCGCTCATCAAGGGAACGTGCGAGCTCGAGCAGCTCGTCGTCGGACAAGGCTCGGCCCAGGCGCTTTTCCAGCGCAGCTTGACGAACGCGAAACGCGAAAGTCGGCGGCAACACACCGCCGGGCCCGGAACTCGGCACGCACGTATCCTTGGACTGGACACGGGCTCGAAGTGCGGGGTAGGTTAGCTACCAGCACGGACGACGAGCACGGCTCCAGTCTGTTGTGAGTTGACCAAGGGAAAACGCCGCCTAAGCAAATCCCCTCGTTCTGATTTTCTGGGCCGTCTCTCGTTGGAAGCGAGAGGCGGCCCAAATCTTTTCAAGCGTCAGACTTTCTGGAGCCGAACCGCTCCGACATCGATGCTGAATCAGCTCAAGGCGCGAACGCGCACCACCGAGCACCCCTGAAGAACCTCAATAATCCGCAGGCCTAGCAGTTTTACGGGGAAATGACCATATGTCCCGTGACACTACGTCCTGGGTGCTGATCAGCAGAGCCACAAATCGTGGGCTGATCAGCCGCCTCGACCGCCTCACAGAAACCAGCTCCAGCTGAACTGCAGCGGCACGATGACGGCCCAGGAGAGCGCGCCGCCAACGAGAATCTGCGCGCGCGGCAGCACGGCGAAGGAGAAGTGGTCGCCCGCCTGCCACTCGAGCCCCAGCACCGGAGAGATGGCGAACTGCGTCTGAGACGCGTTCGGCAGCATGAGGCCGTAGTCGACGGGGGCGCTCGGGTCTCGGTCGTCAATCATCAGCAGCTGGGTGTTGAGCCGCTGAGAGAGGCCGACCTCGAGGCCGACGTGGACGCGCCACACGAGGCCGAAGACGTAACGAGCTCCAACGAGGCCGCCGAAGCGCGTGGTCGAGTGCTGCAGTGTTCCGACGAAGTCACTGCCGCCGGACCGCAGGGTGAGCCCGTTGTGGAACATCGTCGTAGGCGTCTCGAAGAAGCCGGTGGCCGTCGCCTCGAGGTGATGGCTGAGTCCGTAGCGAGCGCCGAGCCAGATGGCGGGCCCGAAGCCGAGGGTGGACTTCGGGTTGGCCGCCATCGGGGCGGGAACCGCGCCACCATTCCAGCTGCCGGCGACGTCGACGGAGAGAGCGCGTCGGTCGGCAGCGGCGACCGTCGCGATCAGCACGAGCAAGACGAGGAAGAGACGCATCACGGGGACACCTCCGGTTTTGGGGAACGACGAAGCGGAACCGTGCGAGCGGGCGCAGGAGGTGGCGCGTTGACGGCCTCGCACTCACGTCGGCCCACCAGCAGCCCTCGGGAGTAGCCGTCAGAGAAGGCGTAACCCAGGCAGCCAAGACAGAGCAGGGCAGCAAGCTTCCAGAAGAGACTCGCGCGCGGGCGCCAAGTCCATCGGCGCTTGGGAGTGGCATCGCTGCGCGTGTGCCTCGAAGCAACGGGCACATCCGATTCTCGAGGAGAGCTCCGCGCGATGGCAGCGAAGAGGCCGGCGCCCTTCGAGGGCGTCCCGCACGTTCGGTCGAACGCACACTCGACGTCGAACACGTCACTCTCATGGCCGACGGCAAGAACAGTGAAGGCACTCGACTGGAGTGCCGCTGCAGCGACGTCGACGCTGTTGACGGGCTCGAGCTCCATGCGCGAGCCACCGCCACGGGTGACGAGTGTAGCGATGCAGCCGTCGTCGCTCGCGCGGCGTATGCCGGCGCCGATGGAGGCCGAGTCGCTGAAGTCCACCTCGTAGAGGGTGTGGCCGATGCCGGCGCGCTGCAGCGTAGCGAGCACGTCGCGCAGGCCGTGGCCCTGCGTGCTGACGATGCCGACGTGCTCCACGCGCTCGAGACGCCGCGCGCCGTCAGCAGTGCGAGCGTAGCGACTCACCTCGGCGTGGTGCGAAGCGGCGCGGCGGCTGCGGCCGATGCGCTCGACGGAGGCCTGTACCAACAGCAACTGCAGGGAAGCTTCGCGCGTTGCTGAGCGGAGCGTCAGCATGCCGCGGGCGCGGACCCAATCCCCGAAGCGAACACCCTCGACGCCCGGAAGCACGACACGGACAGCGAATGTCCAGTCGTCGGCCGCGATGAGGAGCTCCCGACTGCGGACGTCGGTGACTTCGCCTTCGAAGACGACGTGTCGGCCGAGCGCTGCGCTTGCGCGCATCTGCGCCTCGAGCGCCCTGAAGACCTCGACGGGAAGCAGAGCGGTAGCTGGGGTGGCTCCATTCGGAGCACCGGGTGTGAAGGACATTGGCGGTGGGTGAGGCGGAAGGAGCTACTCGGGACGACAGCTCTCCTGCAGAGAGCCCTTCTCATCGAGGGACTGCACGCAGACCTGACCAGGCTTGCGAACGACTCTGGGGAAGACGCGTTCCTCAGCGGTGACACCCTTTGGCCTCAACGGTGGGCGACCCGCCAACGGCGGCGCGGGTGGAGGAGCGGCAACAAGTGGAGGCGCCGGCGGTGGGGCAGGACTCGCCGCCTTGAGGCGAGCGCCAGCGGGAAGCGCCCACTCGCCGGCATCGACGCCACCGCGCGGCGAGACGCAGACAGCGTTCTCACAGATGCGCTCGCCCTTGCAGTCGGTGTCTTTCGAACAGCCAGCGAGGATGAGAGACACGGTGAGGCTCAGCACGGGCGCTCCTTTCGAGTCAGGGGACAGCGATGCAGCAGATGGTGGCGAACATGCCGCCGTCAGCCCAGTAGGCGGGTTGCGCGGCAGAGGGGTGTGAGGACGTCCAGCTGCAGTCCCAAGTAGCAACGGACCCGGCCGGCCAAAACTTGGGGCCGTTCGACCGAAGCGCGATTTCGCCTGCGGGGAAGATGCGAACGGTGGTGTCTTGAATGCAGCCGCCAGAAATGGCGATGTCCTGCTGTTGGCGACAAAGCGCGCCTCCGATACCCTGCGTCGCGCCAGAGGCTTCGTTGGTTACGCAGTAGAGGTCTGACCGGCGTGTGTAGAGCCCACCACCCGTCATGCCCGGAAGGCCGGCGATACCCTGCATGCCAGGCGCACCTTGGGCGCCCTGCATGCCCGGCTCGCCCTTCGCGCCAGCAGGACCAGCGGGACCAGCAGGCCCCTGAGGACCGGCCGGCCCAGCGGAGGAGCAGCCCGTGACAATCAAGGCCGAGATGAGAACTGCAAACGGGTGACGGTGCATGGAGGACCTCGAGGTCAGTGGTTGAAGAACAACGAGTACGACGGAGTCGCTGCGGTGTTGAATGCCCCGAAAGCGGTCCAAGAGGAACCGCTTTGGAGGGCACCAGTCGCAGCAATGGTGACTCCGACGTTCGTGCCACCAATGACGCCCGTCGAGGCGGTGCCGAGCTGCTCGTACCACCGCCAAGCGCGGTACCAGCCCGTCGCCGTGTTGGGGAACTGGGGCGCGCACGTGTACCCGCTACGGCCGTCGAACCGCCAGAAGTCGGCGTTCCAGAACTGGAACCGTGGCGTGGCGTTGTAGGGATTGCCCCCGTAGTTGAGAGGCCGTGCGCTTCGGCCATTCATCACGAGGCGTCGGCCGCCGAGGTAGACCGCCGCAGTGCCAGCGGTGACACCCGTCGCCCCGGGCAACACCACCTGCGTGTACGTCGCATCAGGAATCGAAGCGGCTGGCGTTGACTCGAGCCCGGTCGGCCCGGTCACGGCGTCGCGGAAGACGCGCACGAGGTTCTGGCGCGTGTTCGGGTTGGCGCGGAGGGAGTTGAAGCTCGTGCCGATGGGGAACGAGAAGCCCGGGACCGTGGAGCTGTTTGGGCAAGAGATGGCGACGCCTGTCT
>JAUXRI010000193.1 GCA_030681895.1 Myxococcales bacterium
CCGGGAAGGTCTGCCGATAGAACGTCACCAACCCGGTCAGCCCGGCGCCGGCGCGTTGGTAGATGGCTCCGTACGCCTGACCGCACAGCTGGTTCAGGTATCGATGCACGTCGGTGCCGCCGAAGAAGGCCTGCGCGTGCGCGAGATCGGCCGAGGCCCGGCGATAGAGGCGATCGACGGTCGAGACGTCCGCGAGGGTGACGCTCCGACTCCGAAGCCCCGCCAGGAGCGCCTCGAGGTGCCGCCAGTCGGCGACGCGTTTGATGACGAACGGGTTGATGCCGCCGGGTTGATCGCCGCTCCCGAATGACTCGAGGAACGCCTTCACCGCGGCCTCGTCGAACCCGCTGGCGTCAGGCGCTCCGAACCGCGTGCAGAGCTGCCGTCCAACCCGAACGCGCGCGTCGGCGTCGAGGGACGTGAGGCGACTCAAGAAAGACGTGACGACCTCGAGCTCGCCCGCCGGCAAGGTGCGCGCGCTCTGCGTTGGCGCCTTCTCGTAGCGCGAGAGATCGAAGTCCTCTTCCCGCACGAGGATCGTCCCCGCGAGGATGTCGCCGAGCCGCCGGTGCCGGCGATCGATCAACATCGTCATCACGCCGATCGGGTAGCAGCCGGGCAGGAAGTCCACGAGCCGCATCAGATTTCGCACCGCGCTCTCGAACGGCCCCACCGGCGAGCCATCGAAGCGCACGACGCGAATGCGCATGATGCGCTTGCCGAGCGTCTGCCCGCGCCACAGCACCTCGAGCCCCGTCCAGTAGCCCCAGATGACGAGGAAGATGAACAGCAGGCCGGCCGCGCGCTCGAGGCTCGACAGGCCGTTGAAGACGTCGAGCGCGCTGGGGCCGATCAGCGAGTAGAGGAAGTAGAGGACGATCGTCGACCCGAACAACATGCCGACGTCGATGGCGTAGGCGAGGGCGCGGAAGCCGATGCCCGCGACGGGCAGCTCCACCGAGACGCGCTCGGGCGTGGCGACGTCGATGCTGGGAACGCTGACGTCGCTCACCGGAGCGCGAGGCTACTTCGCGCGCTTCAGAATCGCTCCGAAGAAGGCGTCGGTGCCGTGGCGGTGTGGGAACAGGCGCAGGAAGCCGTTGCGGCAGGTCTTCTCGGCGAGCTCCTTGCCCAGCGAGCGCTCGGCCGGCACGACGGAGAACTCGGGGTGTTTGCCCAGGAAGTGCTCGATCACGGCTTCGTTCTCGTCACGGAAGAAGCTGCACGTGCCGTAGATGAGCAGGCCGTCGGGCTTCACCAGCGGAGAGAACCGCTCGAGCAGCGCCTTCTGAATGCCCACGTGCTCGGCCAGCGATTCCTGGGTGAGCCGGTAGCGCGCGTCGGGCTTGCGGCGGAAGGTGCCGGAGCCGCTGCACGGCGCGTCGATCAACACGCGGTCGGCGTTCGCCACCAGCTCCGAGATCGACGCGAGCGCGTCGTCGCCGTTGGTGATCGGCTTCACGCGAACGTTGTGAACGTCGGCGCGGCGGGTGCGCTCCTTCAGGTCCTCGAGCCGGCGGGCGTCGACGTCGAGCGCGTAGAGATCGCCGCGGTTCTTCATCTGCGCCGCCATCTGCAGCGTCTTGCCGCCAGCGCCTGCGCACGCGTCGATCACCTTCTTCGGAGGCGCGTCGACCAGCATGCCGAGCAGCTGGCTGCCTTCGTCCTGCACTTCGAAGAGGCCCTTCTTGAACGCCTCGAGCGAGTACACGTTGGTGCGCGTCTCGAGGATCACGCCGAGCGGAGAGAGCAGGGTGGGCGTGGTCTTCACGTCCTCACGCTCGAGCGCGGCGATGAGCTGCTCTCGCGTGCCTTTGAGCGTGTTGACGCGGCCACACAGCGGGCCCCGCTTGTTCATCGCGTCGGCGGCGTCGAGCGCCTCGTCACCGACCTCTTCGACGAGCTTGCTGGCTGCGAACTCGGGCACCGAGGCCTCGATCGAAAAGCGCTTCAGCGACGGGAGCTTCTCGAGCTTCGAGCGCGCCTCGAGCACCGTGCGCAGCTTCTTCGCGTCTTCACCACGGAACGCCATGCTGTCGCCGACCTCGTCGGGCGACTCACCCTCGAGCAGCCGCGAGATCGCCAGCCGGACGAGATCCTTGTGGGTCATCGAGATGGCGCCGAAGCTCGGCCAGCCGTTCTCGGCGAGGAAGTCGACCAGCATCTGCCGGCGCAGCAGGCCGTACACGCGCTCCGCCACGGCGCGCCGCTCGGACGAGTAGAGCTGCTTGCGAGAGCGGAGCGTCGAGTCCAGCGCGCGATCCGACAGGCGGCCATCGTGACGAACGGCGCCGTAGGCCTCGAGGCAGGCCTGGGCGATCAGATCTTCACGCATTCGACGGTTGCCCTTGGGTTTCACGCAGAGCCCCGTACACCAGAATGACGAAGATTCCGATGCGGTGTTCGTAGCCTCACAACACCCGATCGAGCTGGCGGGAGATCTCCTCGATCAGCGTCTGGAGCCTGGGGTCGTCCCGCTGCGACGGGTGGTAGACCGCGTGAACCGGCAGCGCGGCCACCGGTTCGTCATTCATCCGAAACAGCGCGCCCTGGGCCCGCGGAGGCTCTCCGAGAAACGACGGGAGCAGCCCCAGGCCGGCTCCCCACACCAGGGCATCGGCCACCGCCGTGCGATCGTCGACCAGCACCGCCGGCTCCGAGGCGACCTCGACGCGCGCCCGCCGCAGCAGCACCTCGTCTCCCGGCGACGCGATGACGGGAATGCGCTCGGTCGCCTCACCGCGGAAGCGGGCGCTCGCGTAGAGCCACATCGACGCGGTCGAGAGCTTCCGCGCGAGCAGATCGGAGTCAGGCAGCGGGCCTCCACGAATCGCCAGATCGAACCCTTCACGCACGAGATCGACCCGCTCGTTCTGGAGCTTGATCTCGAGGCGCACCCCCGGGAGCCGCCGCCGGAACTCGGCGATGACTGGCCCTGCCAACATTCGCCCCAGCGGCACCGGCACCGAGACCCGCAGCAGGCCGGATGGCACCTCGGAGAGCATGCCCATCTGCGCCGCCTTCACCACGGTGAGGATCTCCCGCACGCGCACGCCGAAAGCCTTGCCGCTCTCGGTCAACACGACGCTCCGGGTCGTTCGTTTGAAGAGCGCCCGGCCGACACGTTCTTCCAGCGTCGAGAGCCAGCGGCTCGCCGTCGCCTTCGGCAGCCGCAGCTCCTTCGCCACCGCCGTGATCGATCCCAGCGCAGCCAGCCGATCGAAGAAGACGAAGTCTTTCAGGCGGATATCGTCGAACTGCTCGCTCATTGTCTCGTTCTCCGAAACAAAGCGTACCAATACGAGGCATATTCAACAGCTATTCGGGCCCTTACGGTTGGCGTGCTCATCGAGGAGACGCCATGCCGAACGCCGCTTCAGACACTGACCTGCTGATCGTTGGCGCCGGACCCACCGGCCTTGCCGCCGCGTGTGATGCCCTTCGACATGGCCTGACGGTTCGCATCGTCGAGCGGCGCGCGACGCGGTCGGAGTACTCGAAGGCGCTCGTGCTGCACGCGCGAACGCTCGAGGTGCTCGAAGTGCTGGGCTGTGCGAACGAGCTCGTGGCTGCGGGCCAGCGCTTCAGCGCGCTCAACGTGCGGACGTCGACGAGCGCGAGGCCGCTCCGGGTCGACCTGCTGAAGCGCAGCTGGGGCGACACCCGCTACCCGTTCTGGCTCTCGATTCCCCAGTACGAGGTCGAGCGCATCCTCGAGGCGCGGCTGGCGGCGCTCGGCGGCGTCATCGAGTGGAGCACCGAGCTCACGTCGCTCGACGATCGCGGCGATCACGTCGTCGCAAAGCTGAGCGCGTCGAGCGGTGCAGGGCTCGAGCACTCTGCGCGCTGGGTGTTGGGGTGCGACGGCGGCCGGAGCGCCACCCGTGAGCAGCTCGGCGTCGCGCTCACCCGGCAGGACGTCGGCGTGACCTTCGCGCTGGCTGACGTGCACACCACCTGTGAGCTCGTCGAAGACGAAGGCCATGTCGTGCTCTCGAGCGAGGGCGTGCTCCTCATCGTGCCGATGCCGGAGCGTGGCCTGTGGAGGCTGATCGTTCAGGTGCCGAAGGAGGCCGAGCTGGTCTCTCCCTCCGACTGGGGCGCCCTGGTGCAACGGCGCGCCGGAATCGAGCTGGGCATTCACCGCCTCGGGTGGACCTCGAAGTTCGATCTCACCAGCGGCGTGGCCGACCGTTTTCGCAAGGGCAACGTCTTCCTGCTCGGTGACGCGGCGCACGTGCACAGCCCGGTTGGCGGGCAGGGGCTGAACACCGGCGTGCAGGACGCGCACAACCTGGTGTGGAAGCTCGCGCTCCTGAAGAAGGGCCTCGCGACCGAGCTCTCCGATGCGCTGCTCGACAGCTACGAGTCCGAGCGGCAGCCGATCGCCCGGCAGATGGTGCGCGCCACCTCGATCGCCACCCGTCTGTTGACGGTGACAAACCCCGTCGTGCGCTGGGTTCGGGGCCGGTTTGCGCGCCTGGTGTTGAGTCGTGCCCGCGTGCAGGACCAGCTCGCGCGCGGCGTCGGCATGCTCGATCTCGAGACCGCTGGGCTGCGCCGTCTGCCCAATCCCATCTTGCCGGCCGGCGATCGGCTGCATGACCGAATCGATTCACGCGTGCCCACGCTGCTCCAGTGGCAGGGCCGCGACGTCATGGTGCGCCCCGATCGAATCCTCGCGCGCCCCGGAAGCCTTCCCACGCAGCTCGCCATCACCGCTCGAGGTTCATGACCATGACGCCCACCATCGCCCGCACCATCGATCTCCTCGCGCTCGCCTACGTCTTCGGCAGCACCGCGTGGTTCTTCTTCGTTCAGGCGCCTGTCCTCGTGAAGCGCATGGGGCGCGACCGGTTCGTACCGTTGCAGATGAGCCTGGCGCTGGTGCTGTTCAGGAGCCTCAGCGTCGCGTTGCTGGTGATGGCTGGGGCCTCGCTCGCTTCGACGCACGCGCCCGGCTCGACGTTGGTGCTCACCGCGCTCGTCGCCCTGGCTGGAGCGGTGATCAACACCGTGTTTGTCCTCCCTCGCGCCTTGAAGACGGGCGGCGTGAGCCTGAAGGAGGTCCAGTCGATCGACGAGCAGAAGTCGGTCGGGAACTTCGTCTCGCAGGGCGGCGGCGAGGCAACAGCGTTCTGGCACCGCGTCGTCGTCTTCTTCGTGGTCGTCATGCTGGCTGGAGCGGTGCCGCACGCCGTCGCGCTCGTGTCCGTCGACCGACCGGCCGAGACCCCGCATGAACACGCGAAGGCGTCCGAGCCGCCTCCGGTCGCGAAGTGGAAGGCGAACGCCGAGACCACCGAAGGGATCACCACGATGCTGACCCTCGTTCGGCAGGCGGCGCAGCGCCCCGACGCGACGCCCGCCGACGTCAAGGCGACCGCCGCGCAGCTCGACGAGGCGTTTCAGAACGTGTTCCGGCGCTGCACGATGACGGGGGAGGCCCATGAGGCGCTCCACGCGTTTCTGCTCCCGCTTGCGCCGCTGCTGAAGGAGCTCGAGGGGCGCGAGGGGCCGGCCGCGGTCCGCACGCTCCACCAGCTCGAGGAGCACCTCGAGCGCTACGCCACGTCGTTCGAGTAACCGAAGGTCACCCATGCTCGCGCCAGAAGACCGTCGCTGGACCGTCGTCACGCTGCTCTCCGTCGCGCTCCTCTTCTTCTCGATCCCCCACGTGCTCGAGGACTTCGCGCTGGGAGAGCCGCTCAAACGAGGCGTGCCTCCCGCCGCGATCGCGTTCGTGGTGTCGGTGTTGCTGGCGGCGCAGGGCCTTGGTCTCCATGCGCTGGGGCGACGTTCGGTCGCAGGGCTCCGCGTCCACGCAGGGCTGGGCCTGCTCTGGGCCATCGCGGCGGGCGTGGCGCAGGTGCCTGAGCTGCTCCAGTCGACGGCCTATCGAAGCGGCGTCATCTCGGCCACGTACGTCATCGGCGTCATCGGCGTCGGGCTCGCGCTGTCTGTCGTGAGCCTGCGCGCGCTACTCAGGAGCCGCTGACGGCTCCCGCCTTTTTTCCGAAGAGCAGGAACAGCCCGTACGCGAGCCCCGCCAGCACCACCGCCGCGCCCAGACCGATCGCCGTCGTCGGCGACACGCGCCCCATGCCCACCTCGACCGGGCCCTTCAGCGACTTCTGGTGGCTGCTCTTGAACGTCACCTTGAGCAGGTAGCTGCCACTCTCGGGCGCCGTGAAGGTCGCGTTCCACACCCGCGGGGTCGTCTTCGTCGGAGCCACCGTCTCGAGCGCCTTGAAGGTCCCGCCGACCTGCTCGAGGCCCAGCGTTACCGGCCCGTCGAGATCGCCTGACGCAAAGCTCCCGACCGCGACCGACAGCGTGAAGGGACCGCCGGCCGACAGCTCCTTCGGGCTCACCGTTCCTCGCACCCGGTCCTCGGCGTCAGCCCAGTCGAAGCTGAGGCCGTTCTTGTCGGGCTGGAGCCGAAACGTCATGAGATCGGCCGTGTTCTGAGGCACGAACCCCTCAGGCGGCGGCTGGCACAACACGATGGTCAGGTAAGCGCTCAGGAACATTGTGGTTCGCGATGACGTTCTGCCGGTAAGCTCTCACCCTGTCTGTGACTCAGTCGTTCGGCAAATATCAGCTGGAGAAGAAGCTGGCCACCGGCGGCATGGCCGAGGTGTGGCTTGCGCGCCAGACGGGCATCGAGGGCTTCAACCGGCACATCGTCGTGAAGCGAATCCTCGCGCACCTCGCTGAGGACCCCGAGTTCGTCGCGATGTTCCTGCAGGAGGCGCGCATCGCCTCTCGCTTCAACCACCCCAACATCGCGCAGATCTACGATCTCGGTGAAAACGCCGGCACCTTCTTCATCGCCATGGAGTTCATCCACGGTGAAGACCTGGGCCGCGTCATGCGCCGCGCGTGGAGCACCGGCCAGTGGGTGGCCAGGCCGCTCGCGATTCGCATCGTCGCCGACTCGGCCGCCGGGCTCTACTACGCGCACACCCGAATGGACGAGCAGGGCCGGCCGCTGCGCATCGTCCACCGTGACATCTCGCCGCAGAACATCCTCGTCAGCTTCGACGGCTCGGTGAAGCTGGTCGACTTCGGCATCGCCAAAGCAGCCGATCAGGTCTCGAACACCAAGTCGGGCGCCATCAAGGGCAAGTTTGCGTACATGGCCCCCGAGCAGGCCGGCGGAAAGCCGCTCGACGCGCGCACCGACATCTTCGCGCTCGGGCTGGTGCTGTACGAGCTCATCACCGGCGTTCGGCCGCTCAAGCGCGACAGCGAGATCGGCACGCTCCAGGCCGCGCTCGAGTGCGCCATCGAGAAGCCGTCGCTGGTCGCCGAGGTGCCGAACACGCTCGACGACGTCGTGATGCGCGCGCTCGCGAAGGATCCCGAAGACCGCTACCGCGACGCGCGCCAGTTCCAGATGGCGCTCGAGCAGTACCTCGTTCAGGAAGGCACCGTCGCCACCAGCGTGCAGGTCAGCGAGCTGATGGAGACGATCTTCGCCGATCGCTTGCGTGAAGAGGCTCGCCTCGGAGCGCCCGCGCCCGCGAGCGAGAGCAGCGTCTCGAACCCCGTCGCCGAGCCTGCGCAGCCCCTCTACGAAGACAAGCCCTCGAACACGCAGCTGGCGTCGAACCCGGGCGGCCCGCTGCCGAACGGCTTCTCGCAAGGTCTGGCGCAGTCGCAGCCGCCCCGACCGGCGCCAGCAGGGCCGGGCCCGGGCTCGACGCGTGACGAAGAGGAGCTCGCTCCCGACCTGAGCCCGCGGGACGACGGCCTGCCCGAAGACGGTGACGACTCGCTGCGCGTCGGAGGCTTCCACCTGCCCGCCGGAACGGTGATGCCGTCGAGATCGTACGCCACCTCGATCGCCAGAAGGCCGTCCGCGCCCGAGATGGAGGCAGCCCGCGCGCCTCGTCGTGGAACCGCGACCCGGCTGCCAGTGCGCAACGACTCGACCTCGGACGATCTCGAGGAAGTGCCCGAGCGGGAGCCAGAGGAGTCAGCGAGCCGCAAGGCCAAGCCGCGCAAGAACACCTCGAGCTCGATGCCCGAGGCACCGCCGCGCAAGTCACGCCCGCAGATGCCCTCTGCGAAGGCCTCGCCGCCGCCGCGCAAGTCGAAGCTGTTCGACAGGAGCGAGGTCTCGAAGCTCGTCGACGTGCGCAGCATGAAGGCGAAGCAATCGAGCCGGCTCAACGCGCTCATCTTCGTCGTCGTGCTCGGCGGGTTGATCACCCTCGGCGTGCTCTTCAAGGAGCAGCTCAAGCTCATCTTCTTCTCGACCGCCAACGATCGCGGAACGCCGATTCTCCTCAGCGTCGCCACCAAGCCCCGGGTTCACGTGCAGGTCATCCCTCCGCCCGATGCGGTTGGCCGGCAGCGCCTCGACCTCGGCGAGACGCCACTCGATCGGGTCAGCGGCGCGTTCGTCAACGACACGATCCTCCTCGTCAGCGAAGACCGGTTCATCCGCTACGAGGAAAAGTTCGTGTTCGGTGAGCCCAACGAGACCAAGACGATTCGAAAAGAGTTCGAAGAAGGCACCATCGCCATCACCATCAGCCCGCCGATCAAGGGCGCCGCGATCTACCGGGGCAAGGACAAGATCGGCCAGGTGGGCATGAACATCAAACTCATGGAAGGGCACCACGAGCTCGAGGTGCGCGCCGACTCGCTGGAGAAGCCGTTCCCGTTCGAGGTGACGCTCAAGCCTCGCGAGTTCGTGAAGAAGACGCTCGATTTGTCGACCAAGAGCGAGAAGGCGCCGACGCCGAAGTAGTCAGGCGCGGGAAGTCAGTACCGCTCGAGCGTCGGGTCGATGTGCACTGACCACGCATCGATGCCCCCGGAGAGCGACGTCGCGTCGTGGCCGAGGTCGCGAAGGTACTCGGCGCCGTACAGGCTCCGCACGCCGTGGTGGCAATAGACGACCACCGGCTGTCCTTTGAGCGCGTCGAGCTCGTCGTGCCGATCTTCGAGTTCGCCGAGCGGAATGAGCGTGGCCTTCGCCATGTGCACCTGCTGCCACTCGTCGTCGTTGCGCACGTCGAGGAGGACCGGGGCAGGGCGGTTGGGGTCGTCGAGCCAGGCCTTCAGCTCGTCCACGGAGATCTCGTTCGGCAACGCCATGGCGGCCAGCTTGCCCGGGTTTCTGGTGCGTGCCAGACCTTCGCCCGTGCTCCGTCGACTTGGCTTCCTCGGCCTGCTGATCCCCACGCTCGCCTTCGCCGACTACATGGATCACTTCGCCCAGCGAGACGACGTCGGCTCGCGCAAGGCCCCGTCGCTCGGAGACGCGCGGCTGCTGCTCATTCCCGTCGAGGTGAAGGGCTTCCCACCGATCGATCGCGCGAGGCTGGAGCGCTTCTTCTCGCCCGACGACGAGGCCGGCTTCGTGCGGTTCTACGAGACGGCCAGCCTGGGCCGCTACCGGCCGCGCGTCACCATCGGGCCCACCATCTCGTACGACGTCTGCCCGTTGCCCGCGGCGCAGTTTCCCCGGTGCAGCGTCGCGCGTGGCGACATCAACGCCTTCTCAGCCGGCATCGATCTGCTCCGCGAGGCCGTGCGCAAGACCGACGAGGCGGGCATCGACTTCACGCAGTTCGACGTGAACGGCCGCGCCGGAGCCCCCGATCGCTGGGCCGATGGCGTGATGTTCCTCACCAACGTTCCATTCGGCGGCATCGCGTTCCCGTTTGCGTACTTCAACCGCGGCGACACGCTGAACGGTGGCGTCGGTGGGCCGCTCGTCGTCGACGGCATTCGCATCTCGCACTTCGCGGTGGCGGGAGACAGCGACGTGCTGGTGATGGTGCACGAGTTCGCTCACCTGCTCGGGCTGACGGATCTGTACGACGAGGCGCAGAACTACGCGGGGCTCCAGCTCTCGGTGATGGGCGCGTGGCTCTACGATCCGAAGATCGTGCTCCCCGACGCCGAGACGCGCTTCCGGCTGCGGTGGGCGAACTGGCTTCAGGTGCAGGGCCGGCAACGGCTGACGCTGAGGCCAGTGGAGACGAGCGGTGACGTGGCGCGGGTCGGCATCGGCGACGAGTACTTCCTGATCGAGAACCGGGGCCCGGGCGCGTTCGACCAACGCCTGCCGCTTCGTGGCCTCGCCGTCTTTCACGTCGATCGCAACGTCCAGAGCGTCAGCGCGCAAGGCAGCTTCCCGAAGCTTGGTTCGAAGGAGGGCGACTTCCTCAACCGCATCCTCGACTGCGTGAACTGCGACGCGTGGCACCCGTACGTGCGGCTCGTGCAGGCCGACAGCGCGTTCGATCTCGAGAACAACCGGCCGTTCGTGCCCGCAGACGATCTCTTCACCCCGGGCACGTTCTTCCTGAACGACGCGTCGAACTCGGTGCGCAGCAAGAGCAACCCGGTGAACGGCTCCAACTTCTATTCGGGGCAGCCGTCGGGCTTCGCGCTCAACGACGTGCGGCTGCTGGCCGATGGCTCCATCGAGGTGACGCTCGACGCTCCTTCGAGCGGCCAGTGTGAGGAGCGCCTGTGCGCGGAAGGGGAAGGGTGCGCGCCAACTCGCTGCGCCGAGACGCCGAAGACCGGCTGTTCCGCCGTGACAGGAACGCCGCTGCTTGCGCTCTGCGTCCTACTTCTTGAACAGCGCTTCCGCCGCCGACACCGCCGCTGACTTCGAGGCGTTTCCACCTCGGTCCTCGCCGTCGCCGATCTGGTACAGGTCGCAGAAGTTCGCGGATTCCTTGTCGCCCGGCACCTCTGCGAAGGGCTCTTTGCATTCCTTGGCGACGTTCTCGTCGTAGTGCCGGCAATGCACACAGCTGTGAAGCTCGGCCCCACACGATGGACAGACGTCTCTTCGGCCCACGGCGGCGATTCCGATGTCCAGCTTCGCTCCGCACTTCCCACAGCCAGCCATGAGTCGGGTATATCGCACCCCCCTGTTGGAGGTCTCTTGCCGATGCGTTCGTTGCTCGCTCTCGCCGCCGTCGTCGTCTCGCTCGTTCCGTTCACCGCCTTCTCTTCCGAGAAGATCGATCTCACGGAAGACGAGTTCCGCATGTTCAAGCACACCAAGCTCGCGCTCGAGGATCCGCGCGTGCAGGCGATGAAGCCCGAGGCCCGCCTTCCCGCGATCGCGAAGGACGCGAAGTTCAAGCTCAAGGAGCTCGAGAAGGCGATGGAGCGCGGCGAGTCGGCCGGCGACGTGAAGGCGAAGTGCGAAGCAAACGTGAAAGAGGCGCTCGCCGGCACGGAGCTGAAGGACAAGCTGGGCCGCGTCGAGGTCGACACCGACGCTCCGCACGCCGTCATCTACGTGCAGTGGTTCAACGAAGAGGCGAAGGATCTCTGGGTGCAGGCCTGCACCGCCGCCGTCACCGTCGCCAACGTCTGCCCGATCGCCGCGACCGTCACGGTGTATTCGAACGACAAGGCCGCGCCGAAGACCCGCGTGTTCCAGGCGCTCATCAGCGCGTCGGGTGCGCGCCGCATCAATGCCGAGAAGGTGAAGGACTTCGCCGAGACCCGCTACCTGAAGCTCTTCGAGAAGGTGAAGAGCGTCGCCAACGGTGACGATCTGTCGGCTGAGAGCGGCACGCCGACGGCGCAGCACTGAGCCATGGCGAACCGGCCGTACCAACCCAAAGATCGGTTCTTCAAGAAGGCAAAGGCTGAAGGACTGCGCGCGCGGTCGGCCTTCAAGATCGACGAGATCGCGAAGCGGTTCCGCATCTTCGAGAAGGGCCAGACCGTGCTCGACATGGGCGCGGCGCCTGGTGGGTTCCTTCAGATCCTCCTCGACGAGGTCGGCGCGAAGGGCACCGTCATCGGCGTCGATCTCGTTCCCATTCGCCCGCTCAACCGGCCGAACGTGAAGACCGCCGTCGCCGACGTGTTGTCCGATGACTTCGACGCGCTGCTGCTGTCGCTCCACAAAGGCTCCTTCGACGTCGTGGTGTCTGATCTCGCGCCGAAGACGACGGGCATCAAAGACGTCGACGAGGCGCGCTCGCTCGCGCTGGCCGGGAAGGCGCTCGAGGTGTCGGTGACGCGTGGGCGCAGCGGCGGGCACTTCGTCGCGAAGCTCTTCATGGGCCGCGACTTCGAGACGTTCCGCGCCGACATCCGCAAGGCGTTCCACGAGGTGAAGGTCGTGCGGCCCGAGGCCACGCGCGGCGGCTCGATGGAGATCTACCTGGTCGGCCTCGATCGTCGCTGAATCCGCTGGCAGCGAAAATTTCCCACGAGCATTGAAGACGTGAGAGAGCGCCTCCGATTTTTCCGAGGGAGGCAGTGCCAGTGCGTCGTTTCAGTGCCTTGTTCGTCGTCGCGTTTGCGTCGATCGCGTGGTGTCAGGTGGATGGCGGAGTCGAGCCAGACGCTGGTGTGACGGAGGTCGTCGATGCGGGCGCTCCGGTGGCCATCGATGCCGGTGTGCCAGTGATCGTCGCGCCACTGCCGAAGCCTGAAGTGCCGCGCCCGCCGCCGAAGAAGGAGGCGCTGGTGCCGAAGCCGGTCGCGCCGCCAGAGCCGCCGAGCCCGCCGATCGATCTCTCGGTCCTGCTCCCCCTCACGCCGGCGCTGTCGTCGCTCACCTACGATCTGTCCGCCGTCTACTCGCGCCAGGGGTTCGGCTTCACCGAAGGGCCGATGACGCTCACCGGCTTTCGCTTCATCGAGCGCAACTCGGGCCTCGGGAAGATGACGGTCTACTTCCTGACGCAGCTGTTCCTGGCGTTCGGCGAAGCGGCGGCGAGCTCGGGCCTCGTGCAGAAACACCTCGGCACCTCGTACGGCCCCGGCTACCGCATCGACTACTACCAGCGCTTCTCGGCCGATGAAGTCGCCGCGATGCGCCGCAGCCGTGAAGCGACCGGCGACAGCATGCTCTCGTCGAACATGAGCCTCGATCTCCAGCTGTTCCTCCCGCTGCCGGGACGTTCGACGGCGAGCGGCATCAGCGTCGAGATCACCCCGCTCACCATCGAGTTCGCGGACTCCGGAGAGGTGGGGATGGAGATCGGCTTCGCGTACACGCGGCTGTCGGAGCCCATGCCCGGCACCACGCGGGAGCGCGTCTACGACAACCTCGGCCTGCCGATCCGCTTCATGGCGAACTGGCAGTTCCTGCAGCTGCAGCTCCAGTGGGTGCCGAACTTCTTCGGAGGCTTCGGCTTCCAGCAGAAGGCGGTGGAGCAGAACTACCTCAAGTCGATCGAGGGCTCGCCCGACAAGCCGATCTTCTACAACACCTCACCGCTCTCCTTGAGCGTGTCGCTCCACCCGCTGCGGTGGCTCTTCGTGCGCGGCACCGGCTCGTGGAACCGCTTCACCTTCGACGTCGGCTCGCTCGGCTTCGCGCTGGAAGCGGGGGTGCGCCTGTGAGCCGCGTGACGCTGGTGGTGATGCTGCTGAGCTCGCTCGCGTACGCGAAGGACGGAGAGACGGGCGTGCTGGGCGTCGGCGACCCGATGGAGCTGGGCGTCATCGCCGGGCCCTGGGAGACGAACGGCACCGTCCTGTCGAAGGACGACACGGGCCTGAGCGCGACGTTGATCGGCGTGCGCCTGCACGGCGGCGCGTACACACACCAGACGCTGTTGGGGAACGGGGGCGGCGTCGAAGCGAACGTCACCATCGGCTACGCGCTGGCGACGAAGAACTACTTCTGGGGCCAGCTCGACGCGCTCGCGAACGTGGGCCTCTTCAACCGCGCGCTCGGGCCGATCGTGGTGCGGCTCCATGTCCTGGTCGGCTTCGGCTTCTCGTTGTGGAGCGGCACCTCGCTCATCGGTGGCGGCCGCCTCGCCATCGGCATCGTGCCGGAGCTCATCTCGCTCGAAGGCACGTGGCTGACGCTGCCCACCACCAACCTCACGCTCTCCCATCGCGCGCAGGCCAACCTCGTCATCAAGCCCATTCAGCTCGCCCTCGGAGCCGAGCTCAACCTCGGCTCCGCGATCGCGGGAGAGTCGCACTTCTCGTTGATGGGCACGCTCTGCTGGCGGCCTGACTTCAAGTAGCGCGGGGCGCGCCTTCGGCGAGCGTCGCGGCGTTCACCGTGCCCACTTCGCCAAGGTCGGGCTGTTTGCCGGTGAGCATCGCCACGCCCATCTTGAACGCCTGCACCACACCGGGCTCGGTCGATTTCATGAACGTGGCCGACCGGGCCTCGACCTCGATGAGGGCGATGCGGGGATCGTCGGGGCCGCCGTTGCGGTCTCCACCTTCATCGGGGAGCCACAGCTTCCAGGTGGGCTTGTACAGCTGGTGAATGCGCTCGCGGTTCTTCGTCACTCTCGCGAGCCCGCTCACCGACACCCACTCCCTGGCGCCGCTGGTCGCGAAGCCGAGGTTCACGTGGGGGTCGAAGGCGATCTCGTCGGTCTTGTCGCTGCCCACCAACGTCATGAACCAGAGGTCGGTGCCGGCGTCGCGTGCCTGCACCTGCATGGGCCGCGAGACCAGCGAGCCGTCGGAGCAGCGGGTCGTCATCATCGCCGTCTCGATGCCGTCGATGAGGGCGTAGAGCCGCTCGAGGTTCTCGCGCTGAGGCGTCGGCTCAGGCGCAGGGTTCACGGCGATGCGCAGCGTGGAGAGGACGTCTGGCGCGCCCACGTGTTGCTCAAGCATGGGAGTCACCTTCGCCGAATCCGACCCTGGCCCCATCGTAGGAAGGCGGCATCGCGTGCGCAGGTTGCGCCGCGTCGGAGAGCTTCTCCGAAGGCCCCTCGTCGAGGACCATCTTCGTCACCATCACGATGGCGGCTCCGAGCAGACCTCCGCCCAGCACGAGCCCTGCGACTGACAACACGCGTCGGGCCGCTGACGGCCTGCGCTCGAGATCGATGAGCTCGAGAAGCGATTCACTCGTCCATTTCATGGGGAACTCCTTGCGGGTGGAAGACTCCTGACCGCTGCACGGTGCGGGCCGCGCCCCGTCGAGTGCATCGGCAGTGTCGAAGGCCGACGACTGCATCACTTCGATTCGATGGAGAGTCACCCTGAGCCCCCTTCGAGCGCGCGCGCCGAGTCAACGACGCCCCGAACGGCGGGGCATGTCCGGTGCACGACCGCTCCCCATGGCGATCCTCACCGCACTGTTCGGAGTGCTCTCCCGAAAGCTCACCGACCTGCTGCAGCTCGTCTTCGGGTGGTCGACCGCGGCGCTGTTCGGCCAGCTGGGGAGCCGTCAACGGCTCTTCCTCACGCTCGCGATGGTGTTGTCGTTGCTGTGGCCCATCTTCGTGATCGGCGCCTTTGCACCGAAGGTCGCTGCGATGGTGATCGCCTTCATCCCCGTCGAGGGGCTGGGCACCTCGCGCGCGTTGCGGGTCGTGTGGGTCGCCCTTGCGGTCGTCAGTCCCATCGTCGTGGGCCTGATGACGCGCGTGGTCTCGCCGGCAGCTCGGCGGGTTGGCCTGTTTCGTTCGATGGTGAACGGATACCCGCTGACGCTGGGCTACGCCGCTGCGTTCCTCATCACGCTCCTCACCGTGCCGCTGGTGAAGCTGGCCACGCTCTCTCGCCGGTGGACGGAAGAGCACCTTCCCCTGCGGCCGCGCGACGGCCACTACCTGCAGACGCTGAAGGTGCTCGGTGATGCCTGTGTGATGGCGGGCGTCACCCCGGTGGCCTCGCCGGTGCCGCGTTCGATGCTGATGGCGACGAAGGTGCTGATGTTCTTCTCGCGAGGCGCGGTCGAGTCGTTCGTCAACGCCACGCCGCTGACGCTCCGGGCTCCGGGTCTGGAGATCTTCCTCTACCCTGGCGATCTGATGATCCGCGGTGAGCCCCGCACGGTGACGAAGGTGCGCTCGATGCTCAACCGCACGCTCATCGAGCGGTACGCCTTCGTGGTGCAGAGCGACGAGGGGCAACAGCTGCAGCTCGAGCTGGGGCGCCTGTGGGAGACGATCGCCCGCCACGACTCCGTCGCGGTGCTGGGCCCACAGCTCGCATCGCGGCTGAAGCAGATCGTTCACGACATCGGCGCGGCGAAGTTGCCGTTCGTCGAGGTGGCACGGCTCGAGCAACTCGCCGGTCGGGTCGAGCGTGCGCTGACGCGCGCTCCGAGTTTCCTGGAGGAGGCCGGTATGAAGAACGCGGTGGTCGAAGTCGAGAAGGTCCCCGTCGTGGTGCTCGAGTCGAGCACCGGCGAGCTGCTCAAGCGTGCGATGAGCGAGGCGCGGGAGCTGTTTCAGCTCGAGGTGGCCCTGGCGAAGCGCGAGCTCAAGGACGATCTGAGCGCCATCACGCGCGGCGCGGTCGCCTTCGTGGTCGCCTTGATCTTCATGGTCGCCAGCGTCTCGCTGTTGACCGTGGCGCTGGTGCTGGCGGTCGGGAGCACGGTGCCCATCGCGCTGGGCCTCTCGGGCGGCGCCTTCGTGGCGGCGGTGATCGCCGGGGCGCTGGGGTACTCCATGCTCCCGCATCGGCCGATGGAGCGCAGCCGCCGGCACCTCGCCGACGATCTCAACGAGTTCAAGGAGCACCTCGCATGACGCCCGAGAGCGCAGATGCGTTGGTCGAGCGCGCGACCGAGGTGCGCGAGCGGCTCTTCACCGCACTCGAGGCGCTCGATCGAAAACGTCACGCGTTGACTGCGCCGGTCGCCGCCGTGGAGCACACCATCGCCGTCGCGGCGCGCGGCGCGGGCCCAGCGCTTCTCGCCAGCGGCGTGTTGCTGGCGCTGGGCACCGGGGTGGGGCTCGCGGTGAGAACGCGTCGACAGCGTGCGCGGCGCGCGAAGTGGTCGGCCGTGGCGCGGCAGGTGGGGGGCGCGATCACGGTGCTCCTCGTCGCCGAATTCGCCCGTGGCGCCGTCGCCAGGCTCAACGCCCGCGTGCGGCTCCCGAGGCTCTCGTGATCACAGAATCGGAGGACGTCAGCGCAGAAGTCGCTTCACCCACTCCCGAGGTTCTCGAGATCGCCGAAGCGGGGCGCGGCATCGATGCGGCGCACGATCCTGCGAGGCTGACGTGATCGCCGAAGCCGCACGGCCCCTGGAGTACGGCATCGCGGCGGCGTACGAAGCCGCGCTTCATCCACCTGCGAAACTCCGGTGGTATCGCCAGCGCTGGCTGTGGGTGATGGTCGCGGTGACGCTCATGGTGGTGGGCGTGCGCATCGCGCTCAACCCGGTCGCCACGGCGCTCCTTCACCGCGCGCTCGCCGACGTCGACGGGTACGAGGCCACGTTCGATCCCGTGCAGGTGTCGATCATTCCCCTCTCGATGACCGTGTCGAACCTGGTGGTCGTTCAAGATGACGCGAAGGGCATCGAGCCCATCGTTCGCGTGCCCCGCCTCGAGGCCCGCGTGCTGTGGCGCAAGCTGCTGCGTGGGCAGATCGTCGCCTCGGCGGCGCTCGAGCGCGCGAAGTTCGTGATCACCTTCGGCGTGAGCAAGGTGACGCCGCAGCTGGCCGAAGCCGCGCGCAAGGGCGCCGAGGAGGTCAAGAAGAACGACTTCAACGTCGGCGCGATCCTCGAGAAGATCATTCCGCTGAAGGTCGATCGTATCGAGGCGAAGGACTGCGAGTTCCTGTTGACCGACGCGACCGATGGCGCGCTCCCACAGTTCTGGGTGAGCGAGGTGCAGTTGGTGCTCGACAACCTCGTCACGCGGAAGTCGCTCGACGACGACGTGCCCCTGATGCTCACGATGCGCGCGTTGGTGGCGAAGACGGGCGTCTTGAAGGTGCTCGCCACCGCGAACCTGCACGCCGAGAAGCCGGCCTTCACCGGCCAGGCGCAGCTCGATGGGCTGCGGCTCGAGTCGCTCTACTCGTTCACCAAGGCCAAGGCGGGGCTCTCGGTGAAGGGCGACTTGAACGTCTTCGTCAACTTCAACTCGGCCGAGGGCAAACTCAGCGGAGACGTGAAGGTGATCGCGCGCAACGTCGAGGTCGACCCCGCGACCGACAAGATCACCGACGACCTGAAGGCTTCGATCGCGACGCTCGCGGTGAAGGTGCTCTCGGATCGGGTCGAAGGGCGCGAGGCGATCGCGACCGTGCTGCCGCTCCGAGGCACCATCGAGAAGGTCGACGCGCAGGTGTGGCCGACCATCCTCGGAGTGATCCGCAACGCCTTCGTCCAGGCGCTCGACTTCGGCTTCGGCGATCTGCCGAGAGCGACGGCGCCGACGAAAGAAGGCGCGCTGCCGCAGCTCGGCAAAGCGCTCGACAAGACGGAGTCAGCGCCGAAAGCGCAGCCCGCCGGAGGTGCCAAATGAGGCGCGCCTTTGCAGTGAGCCTCGCGTGCCTGGTCGGGTGTGCCCACGCCACGAAGACCGAGGCGGTCGCCAAGAAGGACCCCGACGCGAAGAGCGCCGAGCCAAAGAAGGAAGCGCCAGAGAAGGCGGAACCGAAGAAGCCCGCCGCCGCTCGTGACGAGATGAGCACCTCGGCCACGACCAAGGCGATGTTCAAGCCCGAGGGCCTCGAGGCGATGCAGAAGGCGCTGCAGGGCAAGAAGGTCGAGGCGGTCGAGGTGACGGGCCTGCTGGACACCCAGACGCAAGAAGCGCTGCGCGCGTTTCAGAAGGCGCAGAAGCTCCCCGACACGGGGTTGCCCGACTTCGAGACGCTCCGCCGGCTCGGCCTCAAGCCTGACGACGTGTACCAGCCGTCGCCGCCCGCGGAGCGCATCGGCGTGAAGTGAGCCCGATTGTCACGATTGGTTCGGGTGCGTGCCCGCCGGAATCGAGTCTGAAACGCGCGACACAGGATGTGCTTTTTTCAGGACTCGATGGAGGCGACGAGTTCGCATCGTGCGGTTTCGCGTGAGAGCTGAACCCGGGGCGCGCGCGACGCGACGAGTGTCACGATTGGTGCGGCTTCCGCCCCGGGTACCGCGGGGGACGCGGTTTCTCTCAGGCCTTCACGACGGGAATCTCCCCCGTACGTTTGCGCTGCGCGAAGGGCCCGCGCTCACGGCCGGGGTGCTGCTCCATACCCGGCGCAAAGCCGGTGACACGGTTTCTGCCGCCGCGTTTGCTCGCGTAGAGCGCCGAGTCGGCCGCGTCGACGAGCCGGGCCTGCTCCGTCGCGTCGGTGGGGAGCGTGGCGACGCCCACCGAGATCGTCACTTTTCCACCCGGCTGTACGGCGCCGTGCTCGAACGCCGTCTCCTCCACCACGCGGCGCAGCTTCTCGGCGACCTCGAGCGCCTCCTCGCGGTCCACCTGAGGCAGCAACACGACGAACTCCTCGCCGCCGTAGCGCGCGAGCGTGTCCACCTTGCGGACCACCTGCTTGAGCGCCGTCGTCACCTGCTTGAGCGCGACGTCTCCCGCCCGGTGGCCCGCCGCGTCGTTGAGGTGTTTGAAGTGATCGATGTCGATCATCACCAGCGAGATCGGCGTCCCATACCGTCGCGCCCGGTTCACCTCGGCTTCGAGCTGCTGGAAGAGGTGGCGTCGGTTCGGAATGCCGGTGAGCGGGTCGGTGATCGACAGCGCGACCGTCTGCTCGTGCAGTCGAGCGTTCTGCACCGCGATGGTCACCTGGTCGGCGACGGCCGTGAAGTACTCGATCTCTTCGCGATCGAAGTCGGCCTTCTCGCGCCGCTCGAAGTTCAGCACGCCAAGCAGCTCCGAGCCCTGGAGCATGGGGATCGAGAGCAGGCACCCGCGCTTGGGCGCCGTGTTGAGCAGCTTGAATCGTTGCTCCACCTCGAGATCGGGCACGTAGACCGACTTGCGCGTGCTCGCCGCGTGGCCCGCGATGCCTTCGCCCACCTCGAACTGCAGCCCCTCGCTGCCCTCGTTCGGAGGGAACGCCTTGAGCACCTCGAGCTTGCCGTCCTGGTTGAGCAGCATCACCGACGAGCGGTCGACCTTCAGCCGCGTCGGCAGCAGCGACGCGATGCGCGAGAGCACCTCGTTCAAGTCGAGCGTCGAGGCGATGGTGCGCGCGATCTCGAAGAGCACCTCGAGTTCGTCGACGCGCATCGCGAGGCGGGTCTTGAGCTGCAGCTCCTCGCGCGCGTGATCGAGATCGCGCTGGGTGTCGATCTCGGTCACCTTGAGCTCGGTCAGCTTGCTCAACATCGAGTTGAAGGACTTTGCCAGCGAGCCGATCTCGTCGGCGCCCAGATCGGGAGCCCGGACCGCCAGCTCTCCGCCTTCAGCGCGGCGCATCACCTTCGCCAGGCGCTTGAGCTTCTGGGTGAGCAACAGCCGCAACGAGAGCGCGACCGCCGCGGCGAGGACGAGCGTGAAGATGACGACGCTCCACATCGCGCTCGAGAAGACCTCGGAGACCTGGCGACGCAGCGACGGCTCCTCGACCGTGAGCTGCAAGACGCCGGTGCGCAGCGTGAGGTCTCCGGTGTGACAGCCGCCGCACGAGACGCCCCCCAGCGGGTAGAGCACCTCGCCGCCGCCACCCCGGCCCCACGGCCAGAGGAAGGACGGCGTCGCGAACACCGCCTGGCCCTCCTTCACCAGCTTGACGCGCGCGGCATCGGCGAACGCCTTGTCCTCCTCTTCGATGCGCCGCGACCACGTCACCGTGCCCGTGCCGTCGATGATGCGAATCTCGCTCGCGACCTTCAGGCCCGACCAGTCGCTGCGGACGATCGCGGTGACGCTGCGGTGCGCGACGCGGGCGGTGGTGCCCGGGGGCGTGCGCTCGACCGTGCCGAAGCTGGTGGCGATGAACTCCGCGAGCCCGAGCGCCTGACGCCGGCTCTCGTCGCGCACCGCGAGATCGGTCTGACGCCAGACGAGCCCGACCCCGAGCAACGCAACCAGCGCCGTGGGGAGCGCGATCGCCGCGAACAGTCTTCGTCCGATCGACCTCACGCGGTCGGCCTCCCCAGTGCCGTCTGAGTGAATGCACTCACTCTCACACGCTCGCTGTCTCGCTTCTCGTGCGTGTCGTCAAGATGAGACCCGCTCGCAGGTGGGATACCCTGCGCGGCCCGTGGAGCTGATCCGTTCGAAGCTGATCCGTTCGCCGCACGCGTTTCCGACCCGCGCGGGAGGCGTCTCGCTCGCGCCCTTCGCGTCGCTCAACACCGCGAGCAACGTCGGTGACGAGCCCGCAGCCGTCGCGCAGAACCTCGAGCGGCTGTCGGCGTCGTTCGGAGCGACTGCGAAACAGCTCGTCACCGTTCACCAGGTGCATGGCACCACCGTGCTCGAGGCGACCGCGGAAGGGCAGGGCGTGCTCGGCGAGGCTGACGCCGTGTTCACGCGTCGTCACGGCCTCCTCGTCGGCGTGAAGACGGCCGACTGTCTTCCGATTCTGATCGAAGACCCGAAGACGGGGCAGGTGGCCGCGGTGCACGCGGGCTGGCGCGGGGTGATCGGGGAAATCGTCCTGCGCGCCATCGAGCGGCTAGGCGCGGATCCCTCAGGCCTCCACGTCGCGATCGGCCCCGCCATTCAGGCGTGCTGCTTCGAGGTCGACGGTGAGCTGCCCTCGAAGTTCGCCGCCGCGTTTGGAGATGGCGTCGTGAGGCCTCAGCCCGGCAAGGCGAAGGTGCACCTCGATCTCTCCTGGGCCGTGGCGCGCTCGCTGGCTCGGGCCGGCGTGCCGGACAGCCACGTGGACGTGCTGCCACACTGCACCCGCTGCGACGCCCGCTTCTTCTCGTACCGGCGGGAAGAGGGGCGCACGGGTCGCCAGCTCTCGCTGATCCAGTGTGTGCGTGAGACATCGCTGTAGCAGGTCAGCCGGGGCGATTTCTTGACCCTCGCAGAGCGCGGTCCGTACACTTTGAAAGTCATTCGACTCCTCCTCGCCACCATGTCCGCCGCGCTCTGCGCGTGCGCGACTGATCAGGTCTCCCGCGCCGAGCACACCGAGCTGCTGGCGTCGGTGCGCGCGCTTCGCGCCGAGAACGCCCGCATCGAGGCGCGCCTCGAGTCGATGGAGGCGGCGCTCAAGGGCACGCCGACGCCACGTCCCGCCGCCGCGAGCTCGAAGGCCGCTCCTGCCTCAGCTTCTTCAGGGTCCACCGCGACGGCGCCGCGTGACGACGTGCCCGCGCTCACCGTGGTGAAGTTGAAGCCGAAGAAAGAAGTGGCGCCGAAGTTGTCCACCGAGGTCGAGGTCGTCGAGCCTCCCGTCGCGATCGTCGACGAGCTCGCCCCCGCGGTGGAGCTCCCGGCCGACCCGCCAGACGCGACCGAGAACGCCTTCCTCGAGCAGCAATACCTTCAGGGCGTCGACGCGCTCAAGACCGGCAACGCCGCCGGTGGCATCGCGCAGCTGCAGCAGTTCGCCCGCGAGTGGCCCAAACACCCTCGCGCCGACAACGCGCTCTACTACGCGGCGATCGGGTTGATGTCGGCCCGCGAGTTCAAAGACGCCGAGACGGTGCTCGAGCAGGCCATTCGCCAATACCCCGCCGGAGACGCGACCCTCGACTCGATGATGAAGCTCGCCGAGTGCCGCTCCCGCCTCAACCGCCAGGCCGACGCACGCGCGACCTGGGAGAAGATCGTCGCCACCTACCCGGGCACCCAGGCCGCCACGCTCGCCCAGTCTCGCCTCGCTTCCGCATCACAGAAGGAATGACCCCATGCGCCATCTGATCATCGCCGTCGCCTCCGTCTCGCTCGCCACCACTGCCTTCGCGCAGGAGGAAGAGGAGGGCGCCGCCAACATGGAAGGGGCCGCGACCGTGAGCCCCGGCGCTGCACCCGGCGCCAAGAGCGGCGACGCCCCCAACGCGTCTCACACCGTCGAGCGCGGCGACACGCTGTGGGACCTGTCGCGGAAGTTCCTCG
>JAUXRI010000194.1 GCA_030681895.1 Myxococcales bacterium
GGTGGTCGACGCGGGGCCGGCTGACGGAGGCCGCGACGCAGGCCTCGATGCAGGGCCGGTGGACGCAGGCGTGCTCGTCGACCCCGACCCCGACGGAGGCCCCCGCGAGCCGACGAACGCGAGCCAGGTGCTCTACACCGACGACTTCGAGCGGTACGCGAACACGATCGCGCTCAAAGGGAGCTACGGCGATCAACGTGAGGTCGGCGCGTCGTTCGTGCTCGACGGCGTGAACGCGGCGACCGGGAGCCGCTCCATGCGCATCGACTACGGCACCGATGCCGGCTGCCAGGACGCCGATGTCTTCTTGAGCAAGGTGCTCGCCATCACCAGCCCGCTGACGGTCGCGCTGCGGTACCGGTTCCGGTTTGACCAGGGCTTCCGGTTTCAGCAGCCAGCGACGCACTGCGCGGGCCGAGGCACGTCGTCGACCGAGTTCATCGTCGGGCGCGTGATGAACGGGCGGGGCACGGTGGTGCTCTCGGTCGCGGCGGATCAGCCGATGCCAGTCATCTACCCCGACGTGCCCGGGCTGCGCTGGCAGGTGCAGGTGCGTGACGTGCGCGGCACGGTGACTCCGGCGCAACCGAACGCGCTGTATCGCCAGCACCAGCGCGCGACCCGGCTGGGTCCATCAGCGGTCGCGGATGGCCGGTGGCACAGCCTGGCGCTGGTGGTGCAGCGCGAGACGCAGCAGGCGCTCGGTGATGGCGTCATTCGCCTCTGGATCGATGGAGAGGCAGTGCTCGACTACGACGGGAGCACGGGCGTCTCGCAGGGCAAGGTATTCAGCGGCACCGCGCCGTTCGGCACCATCACGTACCCCTCGACGCTCGCGACGGGCGCATCGCAATCGCAGACGAGGTGGTTCGACGAGGTGCTGCTCTTCGAGCCGTGACGGTGCACTTCAAGGCGTGAACGACGCGAAGAAGTCGAGCAGCGGCGCGTTGTACGACGTGCGCCAGAGGTGCAGCAGCGCGTTCTTCGGCCCCGCAGGCTGGAGCAGGAACGCCGGGGCACTCGGGTAGCCGTTGAGCTGCAGCTGGGTCTGGAGCTTCCGCATGCAGCTCACGTCGACGATGCCGTCCTTCTCGTCGTGAAACTGCTTCACGGTGGGCTTCACGGGCGGGCGGGTGGTGCTCCAGGGTGACTCGGTTGGGAAGGCCATTGCGGCGCACGCGTCGTCTTCGATGATCTGCTTGCGGGTCTCGCGGTCGACGAGAATGCCCACCGCCGAGTCGCGAGGAGAGAGCGCCGGGTCGCAGAGGGTGTCGGTGCCGTACGGGTCACCGGCCGAGAGCGGCGCGAAGGCGGTGAAGGTGTCGTCGAAGTGCGTGGCGGCACGGGTCGTCATGTAGCCCCCCGTCGAGAGCCCGGTGATGAAGAGCGCTCCACGTGAGCCCATCGGCCTGCGCGCAGGCACGAGCTCCTTCGCGATCCACTCCACGTACGGCAGGTCGACGTTCGTGCGCTGGAGCACCGAGAAGTCGAACCGTTTGCCACACGGCCGGCCGACGGAGTCCGTCACGACGTTCGTCGTCGCATCGAGAACGAAGACGGCGAAGCCGCGCACGACGGCCTCACGCGCGAAGGCAATCTGAGGCTGCACCAGCGCTCCACCGGTGCAGAAGTGGTCAGCCTGACCACCGCCGCCGTGCAGCACGAGCATCGCGCCACGCGTCCATGGACCTGCCGGCCCCTTCCACAACACCTTGCGCGTCTGACCGGCGATGACGCGAGCCACGAGCGTCCAGCCGTCTGCAAGGCACGTCGCCTCGGCGGGCGTGGGCGTCAGGAGGAGCTCGGGAACTCCCGCGTCTGGAACGCCCGCGTCCTCGATGCCCGCATCGGCGACAGGCTGTTCCACGACGATGGGTGGAGGAATGGCAGCGCCGCAGTGGGCGACGAGCGCCGAGGTCACCACGAGGCTGGCTGCCTTGAAGGTCATGTCAGCGACAGACACCCCGGCCGCGAAGAGGTCAAAATCATTTGTGGTACGGCTCGCCGCGCAGAATCGAGAACGCGCGATAGAGCTGCTCCATCAACACCAGCCTCGCGAGCCGGTGCGGCAACGTCATCGCCGAGAGAGACAGCGTCAGCTGCGCACGCGCGCGCACCGTGTCGTCGAGGCCTTCATCGCCACCGATGACACACACCACGTGCCGCCCCTGCTCCTTGTGTTGCTCGAGCCACTTCGCGAACGCGATGCTGCCGAGCGACTTCCCGCGCTCGTCGAGGGCGATGAGGACGTCAGTGGGCTTGAGCTTGCCGAGAATCGTCTGAGCTTCGTCGGCCTTCGCGGCGACGCCCGACCGTTTCGATTCCGAGAGCTCGAGCAGCTCGAGCTTCGCGACGTGCGAGAGCCGCTTCGCGTACTCCTGCACGCCTGGAGCGAAGAGACCCGAGCGGTCCTTCCCGATGGAGACGACGGTGAGCTTCACGACAGCGAGATGCGGTCCGCGTCGCTCCACAGCCCTTCGAGGTCGTACATCTCTCGTTTGTCGGGCGTGAAGAAGTGCACCACCACGTCATCGAGGTTGAGGCACACCCAGTCAGGCGACGGCTCGACCGACGACGGGCGACGGCCGCGGGCCTTGAGCAGGTCTTCGACGCCATTCTTCAGTGCGTCGAGCTGCACGTCGGAGTCGCCGCTGGCGAGCACCAGGTAGTCGTAACCGACCGCGCCGGACTTGTGCGTGAGGTCGAGCACCAGCACGTCGGTGGCCTTCTTGTCGTCGGCGACCACCGCGATGGCGCGCGCGAGCTCGAGGCCCTCGGGGTTCGGAATGCGGCGCTTCTGGACGACGACCTTCTTCTTGGCAGTCGGGCGCCCGACGCTCGGTCGTTTCGAGGTGCGCGGCTTCGAGGTGCGCGGCTTCGACGCGGTCTTTCGTCCGGCCGGAGCGCGGGTCGTCTTCCCTGCAGGCTTCTTCGCGCGCGCGGGTGACTTCTTCTCCTTCGACGGAGCCGCCTTGCGGGCAGGCCTCTTCTTCGCGGCAGACTTCTTCTTGGGCTCGGGTCGGTTGCGGGAGGTCTTCTTCTTCGCGGCCATGCGACAGGCTTACACCCGGAGTCCTTCCGTGTTGAGCACCATCTCTGCCCATCGCGCCATTCTGGTGGTCCGGCGTGCACGCAGCTGCACACGTGCGCAAGACGTGGCGCGCACGCTGACGGCGCTGCCCGCACGGATCAGCAGGTGGCATGAAACGTGGAAAAGGACGCGCCATGCACGTCCTCGTCATCGCGATGGTCCTCGGGGCCTCACCGCTCCTCGACTCGGAAGTGTCGGCAGGCGTCGGCGTGCTCGGAACCGGGTACACCGGCGTCGGTGCGCGGCTCGGTGACGCGTTCGTCACGCCGAGCATCGGAGCGCGAGGCGTCTTCGGAAACTTCGTCATCGACGGCGCCGCGTTCACCTCGAGCCCGCTGCGGAGCGCGCGCGCCTCGTTCTCAGGCACCGCGAGCGTGCGCATCGGGGCGACAGGAGAGCGCTGGGCAGTGATGGCAGGCGTCGTCGGGCAGTACGCGCCTGACGCGCGGCCACGAACGCTGATCCTCCCGACGCTGCGCGGGCAGGTGTCGTTCGGACAGGTCGGGCTCTCGCTCGGCGTCTTCGATCTCCTCGGCCTCGTCCCCGCACATCTGAGCGTCGACTTCGGCCCGTTCACGCGCGGGCGCTTCAGTGTCGGCTGGGTGGCACCGGTCGGGCTCCTGGCCTCGGGCGAACTCTCCATCGCGCGCGGGTTCGGCGTTCGAGTGACCGCCTTCGCGTTCCGGCTCACCAACACCGAGACGGCCATGTTGGTCGTCTCAGGCACGTTCGGCGCCGGAGGTGCCCGATGAAGCGCGTGATGCTGGTGACAGTGCTGGCGTTGGTCGGTTGTCAGGCGAGCACCAACCTCGATGACGTCTCGGCAGACGCGACGGTTGGTGGCGGGCTCCCGAAGGGCTTTTTGTGGGGCGGGGCGACGGCGGGCATGACCATCGAAGGCGGGCTGACCGACACCTTCACCGAATGGGAGAAGGGCACGTACCCCGACGGCCGGCCGCACATTCGCGACGACCAACGCTCGACGGTGGCCACCGACTCGTGGAATCGCTTCGACGACGATCTCGCGGTCATCGAAGCGCTGGGCTCGAACGTTTACCGCTTCTCGCTCGAGTGGAGCCGGCTCGAGCCCCGCCAGGGCGAATGGAACGCACCTGCGATGGCGCGCTACCGCGAGTGGTGCGCGAGGCTGCGTGCGAAGGGCATTCGGCCGCTGGTGACGATTCAGCACTTCACGTTGCCGGTGTGGGTCGCCGAGCAGGGCGGCTTCGAGAACGAAGCGACGATTCCGCTCATCGAGGCCTTCACCCGCCGCGCCGTGGCCGAGCTCGCCGGAGAGGTCGACTGGTACGTCACCGTGAACGAACCCAACGTGCTGGCAGTCCAGGGCTACCTCGACGGCGTGTTTCCTCCGGGGAAGGTCGGCGACACCGTCACCCAGACACGCGTCATCGCGACCATGCTCAAGGCGCACGCGAAGATGGCAGCGGCGATTCGTGAGGTCGACACCATCGACGCCGATGGAGACGGCTTCGCCACCCGCGTCTCGCTCGCGCACCACGTTCGGTACTTCCAGCCCGCCAGCCACGACGTGCTCGACACCGCCATCGCGGGCCTCACCGACGACTACGCGAACGAGGCGATTCCGCGCGCGCTCAAGACCGGCCGCATCTTCATGGACGTGCCGGGAGCCATCACCCTCGACGAGCAGGTGCCCGGCCTCGCAGGCAGCGTCGACTACCTCGGACTCAATTACTACACACGAGACATGGTGCGGGCCGACCTGGGCAGCGCCTCGCTCTCACAATTGACCTACCGCCCCAACCGTCAGCTCAACGACCTCGGCTGGGACCTGTATCCGGATGGGCTGTATTCCTTTCTGGTTCGGTTCTCGGCGTACGGCTGGCCCATCGTCATCACGGAAAACGGAATTCCAGACACCGCGGGCACGCAGCGCTCGAAGTACCTGGTGCAGCACGTCGCCGCCATCGAGCGGGCGGTGCGTGATGGCGCCACCGTCGCGGGGTACGTGCACTGGGCGCTCATCGACAACTTCGAGCCCATCGAGGGGTTCCACGCGCGGTTCGGGCTGTTCTCGGTCGACACGACGGGCTCTCTGAAGCGCACGCCCACCGAGAGCGCGGCGGTGTTCAAAGCCATCGGCGACCGGGTGCCGAGGTAGGCGGCGCAGTCACCTGCGGGAGTAGAGCCCGATGAGCTGAGGCCGCACCTGCTCCAGCCGTTGCCATTGCTCGGCGTCGAGGACGACCACCAGGGGCTGGCGCTCGAGGATCTCGTCGGCGGCCTGCTGCCATTGCGTGGGGGTCAGGTATTCGCTCTTCGCGCGCCACCCGAAGGGAAGGTAGGTGAAGGACGTGGCGTTTCGTGCGCCAGAGAAGAAGTACGCGAAGCCGCCAGAGCCATCGACGCCGAACACCGCGTACTGACCCGGCACCACGTGTGACAAGAAGCGCTCCGCCGTCTCGCTGCTCTGAGCCCAGGCCTGCCGGAAGCTCATTCGTTCGGGCTCCAGCGCGGCCGCGTGCTGGCGCTTCCAGACGAAGACGCCGGTGCAGAGCAGGGCAAAGCCAACGGTGGCGGCCATCGTGGCGTCAGCGGCCTTCCGGTTGGCCAGGAACTGCGAGAACACCGCCGCGAAGGCGACGAGGCCAAACGCTCCGAGAAACGCCAGGTGGACGACGTCACGGCGGGACCCGGCGACGTACAGCGGCACGACCGCCGTGAGTGACACCCAGCCCGAGATGAGCGCCTTCGGGTCGCTTTGTTTGAGGAAGCCTTTCGCCACGACGGCGAGGCCACCCACCAGGCCGATGAGTGGCAGCGCAACGAGCAGCACCGTCCCCGCCTGCGCAGGGAGCCGGAGCCACGCGTCGAGGCCCGCGTGCGCGCCGAGCGCGTCGGGCAGGTTCTCGGCGAAGGTCGTCCGGTTGATGGAGGTGTAGTGCTTCAGCGGCCACACGAAGACCGACCACCAGAATCGGTGCAGCGCGCCGTTCGCAGCAAAGAAGAGGAAGATCGGGAGGCCGACGCCCAGACCGCCCGCTGCGTAGGCGAGCGACGCCCGAATGGCCGCGCGTGCGTCCTGAGTGAGGCGAGTCGAGAAGAAGACCGCGGCGAGGCCTCCGATGGCGACGGGCCCGAGCGATTGAACGGCGGCAACGCCCAACCCGACGAGGCCGCCCGCGAGCACGAGCCGGAGGTGGCTCGGTGGGCCCTGTGAAGGCAGCAGCGCCACGAGGGCCGCGCAGACGAACGCGGCCCCGGTCCAGTGCGGGTAGGCGTAGGGGAACGCGGGAACGATCAGCGATGCGTAGATCAGCCCTGCCGCGAGCCCGAGGGTCTGGCGACCGGTCACGCGCAGCACCACCAGCGTGAGCAGCATGGCCGTCGTGGCGCTGATGAGGAGCTGCACGGCGGCCGCGACCTCGACCGTCGGGTCGACCAGCGTGAAGGCGAGCGCGATGAGCCACGAGAAGACGGGGCCCTGGAACGCGAAGAAGTCGCGGTACATCACCTCGCCGTTCGCGACGCGCAGCGCCTCGTACAGCACCGTGCCTTCGTCGCCGTTCAGCGCTCTCGGCAACGCATCCCACCCGCGCGGGCCCCCCGGCGCGAGCCACGGCAGGAACCCGACGAGGCTCACGCAGAACACCAGCACCGGCGCAGACCACTCGCTCGAGAACACGCGTCTGAGCGTCGAGAGCATCGGCGAGCGCATCCTACTGCGAAGTGTCCTTTCGAGGTCTCGACCGGGGTTTGGGCAGCCACTGCTGAAGGAGCGCCTCGAGGCGCGCCTTGCTCAGGGCGCGCCGGCGGGTGCCGTAGTCTTCGCACGCCGCGTCGCCCCTCCGGGCCTGGGCTCTCAGCACCACGAGCGCTGCCTCTTCAGCCTCGTCGCCCTTCCCGAGGAGCGGCGTCGCGAGGTCGATGCGCGTCAGCTGGCCACCCCGGGCGTCGAGGGTCGCGATGAGCACGGCGCTCACTGCGAGCGGCAACACCCACGGACCGACAGCGCGGAAGAACGAGACGGGCGGGCGCTGGGCGAACTCTGGCGGCGCCGTGGTGGGGCGCGTCCAGAACCAGGCGGACGACGCGAGCAGCGCGACCAACGACACCACGCCAACCCACCACGGCACGTCGCTGTCTTGAATCTCGGCGGCCATCAGAATCATGGCCAGCGCGTTGTTCGCCGCGTGGAACGCGATGGCAGGCCACAACGAGCCGCGCTTCCACACCAGCAGCGCCAGGATGATGCCGATCTCGAACCGGGGCAGGAACCCCACCGGGTCGAGGTGGTAGGCACTGAAGATGAAGCCGCTGATCACCGCGCTGGCGACGATGCCCAGGCGCTCGGTGAGACCGCGAAAGAGCACTCCGCGAAACAGCAGCTCCTCGGCCACGGGCGCCAGCACCACCACGGCCACCAGCACGGCGGTCTGCTCGAGCCGATTCGTCATGGCGTTCGCGAGCAACTTGCCGGTGTCGAACAAGTCGAGAAGCACCTGCGGGAAGAGCTTCGCCGAGAGCCAGCTGAGCCAGTGACTGAGCGAGAGCGCGTTGGCCGCCCCCAACAGCACCGCCATCGCCACGTCGGCTGAACGAACCACCGAGAGCCCCGTGCTGCTGCGCCACTCCCGCCCGGTCAGCGCCAACGCGGCGAGGGTCGAACCACCAAGGGCAAACAAGCCGGCCGCGACGCTGGAGGCGACGTTCAGTGAGACGAACGTGGTGCTCGCCCCCATGAAGACGACGAAGCTCACCGCGAGCGTGGCCAACGAGAATTGGAGCGTGGTCCTCATCGAGGTGAGCTCAACGCACCTGGCCGTCGCCCTCGACGACGAACTTCTGAGCGGTCAGCTCGCGCACGCCCATCGGGCCGAACGCGTGCAGCCGTGACGTGCTGATGCCGACCTCGGCGCCGAGGCCCAGTTCGCCACCGTCGTTGAAGCGGGTCGACGCGTTGACGATGACGCCAGACGCGCAGACCTCGCGGGTAAAACGTCTGGCCGCGTCTCGTGAGCCGGTGACGATGGCCTCGGTGTGCTCGCTTCCGTAGCGCGCGATGTGCGCGAGCGCGCCGTCGAGGCCCGGCACCACCTTCACGGCTGCGATGAGGTCGAGAAACTCTTTGCCGAAGTCCGCGTCGGTCGCCGCCGTCACGGGCACGCCCGCGGCCTTCAACACCGCCACCGTCTTCTCGCAGCCGCGCAGCTCGACCTGTTTGCCCACCAGCGCGCGCGCAAGCCGGGGGAGCGCCGTGGCGGCGATCGACTCGTCGACCAGCAGGCACTCCATCGCGTTGCAGACTCCGGGACGCGACGCCTTCGCGTTCACCACGATGCGCTCGGCCATCTCGAGGTCGGCGTCCTCGTGCACGAAGACATGACACACGCCCTGGTAGTGCTTCACGACCGGCACGCGCGCGTTCTCAGCGACGAAGCGGATCAGCCCTTCCCCACCCCGCGGAATGCACAGGTCGATGAGTCCATCGAGCGTGAGCAACGCCAGCATCGACTCGCGGCTCGTGTCGGGCACCAGCATCGCGGCGTCGGTCGGCAGGCCTGCGCTCGAGAGTCCTTCGGCCACGGCGTCGGCGATGGCGCGGTTCGAGCGGAACGACTCCGAGCCTCCACGGAGCAGCGCGACGTTGCCCGACTTCAGGCACAGCGCCGCCGCGTCGCTCGTCACGTTCGGGCGCGCCTCGTAGATCATCAACACCACGCCGAGCGGCAACCGCACCTTGCGAATCTCGAGCCCGTTCGGCCGGCGCCAGCTCTCGGTGACCTCTCCAACCGGGTCTTCCAGCGAGCCGATGAACTCCACGGCCTTCGCCATCGCCTCGACGCGCGCAGGGTCGAGCAGCAAACGGTCGAGGAACGCGACGTTCTTCCCTGCCGTCTTTGCGTCGGCGAGATCGAGCGCGTTGGCCTCGACGATGGCCGCCGACCGGGCCCGGAGCGCCGTCGCGATTCCAACCAGCGCGCGGTTCTTCTGCTCCGTCGTCGCCGACGCCATCACGCGCGAGGCCACCTTCGCCCGCTGCGCGAACACCCGCATGGCGTCGAGGGTGCTCACTTCACGACCTCCCAACCACCGGCGCCGAGCCGCACACCACTCGGAGCCGAGGGCGCATCGAGGACCGGCTTCAGGGGTCCGCTCCCGTCACCGGCCATCACGCGCGCGCCGCCGCAGCAACTGGCGACGAACTCGAACGACGACGGGCCGACCCATCGCCACTGCCCATGCACCGACGGGTCGCCCGCGGCTTTCACCGGCGTCGCGTTCGCAAACGTGCCGAGGTCCTTCGTGGCGAGCACCGTGAACGGACCGTACCGGTCCTGCAGCAGCGCGACGCGGGAGCAGTCGGGCGAGAAGACGTCGAAGCTCCAGTCGGAAAACTGCAGCTCACCGCTGGGCGTGAAGGCGTGCGACCTGCCATCGGCGAAGACGAACGTCAGGCCCTTCACGCCGTACGACTTCGGCACGGGCTTGCCGTCGACCGCCAACTCTTTGAGGTCGTCCACGCTGCCGCTCCACACGGCCGTCACGTCGCCGCACTTCACTGCATGGTACGCGCCGGCGACGGCGACCTCGGCAGGCGACGCGGGTGCGGGCTTTTCGACTGACGGAGGGGCCTTCACTTCGACTGGTTGCGGGTCCTTCTTGCAGGCGGCGACGAGGCACAGCGCGACGAGGGCGGCGAGGCGAGCGTTCACGAACGAATGGATAGCCCGTTTCTCGTCAGTGACGAAGACGCAGCAACTGCCACGACGCGCAGCGATTGCCGTCGGTCGCCGCCACGCACGGAGCCGGACGTGGCACCGCCGATGCACCGCCCGCACCCATGGACCGACAGTGCACGATTGACGAGCAGCCGGCGCAGCCCACGCTGTGCGTGAAGACGCGAACGCCGGCGGCGCGCATCGGTGAGGTGCTCGGTCAGGCCTTCAACGACCTCATCAGCGCCGTCACCGCGCAGGGAGCAACCGTCAGCGGTCTGCCGTACGTCGCCTACCGGAACATGAACCTGTCGGACCTCGACCTGGAGATCGGCGTCCCGGTGTCGAAGCCGCTCGCGGCGCGAGGTCGAATCGAGCCCGGCGAGCTGCCCGGAGGCGTGTGGGCATCGACGCTTCACATCGGCCCGTACGACGGCGTCGGCCCTGCGTGGAATGAGCTGCACGGGTACCTGCGCGCGCAGGGAAAGGTCGCGGCGCCCGTTGGCTACGAGTTCTACTTCGACGCGCCCGAGACGCTGCCCGAGCGCACCCGCACCCGGGTCGCGTTCCCGCTGCTCCCGCCAGCCGTCGCCACGGGGCCCAGCTTCGCGAGCGCAGAAGGCCCGCGCGGTGGCAGCTCAACGAGGCACATCAGGACGCGCCCCCTCAGGTACAGCTTCCGTCCCCGGGTTCCCTGACACCCTGTGGAAGAACGTTCGCACTTGCGGGTTCTTCTGCGGATGGACGTCGAAGTGCGCCGCTCTCAGCGCCGCTTCGAGCGCTGACGCGTTCTTTCGTGCGGTCGCGACGGTCAAGAAGGTGCACACGGCACGAACGGTAGCTGATCGCCCTGCGTGAGCGCGCGCTACGCTCTGCGTGCATGGCGCCTGATGTCTTCAGCACGCTCCCGCCACAGCTCGGCGCCCTCGCCCGACGCTCCGATGCCGGCCTGCGGACCGAGCTCCGCGTCCTCGGCATCGGTCTGGTCGTGGTCGGCCTCCCGCTCGCGGGCTTCATCATCCACTACGTCATCCGTGCGGGTCGGCTGTGGTCGCCGCGCAATGAAGAGTGGCTGCCGATCCTCCTCGGGCTCGGGGCGACGGTCGGAGGCTTCGCGCTGATTCGTCTCTCACGCTCGGCCGGCCTCATTCGTGGCCTCTTCGAGAAGCGCCTGCCGCAGGTCACTGGCGTTCGCCTCGTGTCGGTCCGGGGTAAGGGCAGGTCCGGTCTGTGGCTCGTCTTCGACCTCGAGCAGAAGACCTCGGAGCGGATCCTGGTCGGCGACAACCTGCCGGTGACCGATGCGAAGGCGCAGGCGCTGCTCCGTGACGCCAGAGGCGTCTGTCCGAACGCGAGCACCACGCCATGAGTCGACCCCGCGCACGACCTCGCTTCACCTTCGAGTTGCCGCTCCCCGCAGACGACCTCAGCGCCCGCGTGCGCGCCGCGCTCACCGCCCAGAACGCGCTCGTCGAAGGCTCCGTGCACCCGCGCACCATCACGTTGTGGGTGACGCCCGGCCATCGACACTTCTGGTCACCGCACCTCGACGCGCAGCTGACCGAACTCCCCGACGGCCGCACCCGCGTCGACGGCGTCTTCGCCCCGCACCCGCAGATCTGGACCGCCTTCATCGGCGTGCAGATGCTCTTCGTCTTGCTGTCGATCGGCGCGGGCATCTTCCTGATCAGCCAGCTCACGCTCGACGGCAACGTCACGCTCGCCAGCCTCACCCTGCTCGCGATGCTGGTGGGCGGAGGGCTCAGCTACGGCGCGGCGTACATCGGCCAGGGCATCGGGTCGGAGCAGATGTACGAGCTGCGCTCCTTCCTCGACGCGGCGCTCCGCGAGCCGTGACTCACTTCGCGGGCGGCTTGCGCTCGATGACCTTGCCGCCCTTGATGACCGTGCGGATGTGGCTGAACGCCTCGAGGCTCACGAGTGGATTCCCCTCGAGGAGCAGCAGGTCGGCCCGGGCGCCTTCACGGACCTGACCCACGTCGCGACCGAACACCCTACCGGCCTCGGACGTCGCGCCGCGCAGCACGTCGAGCAAGGGCACGCCGGCCTCGACCAGCAGCCGCATCTCTTCGTGAAACGCCGCGCCCGTCATGCAGCCGATGCTCCCGGCGTCGTCGGCGCCCACCAGCAGAGGCACCTTCGCCTCCGAGAGCCGCTTCACGGCCAGCACACGGTCGGGCTTGTCGGCCGCCAGCTTCTGCATCCACCGCATCAGGCCGTCGGGGAGCGTGCGCTGCCGCGTCTGCTCGGGCGCGAAGTACGCGAGGAAATCGGCGGGGTAGAGTTCGCGCTCCAGCGCCGTCGGGGCGTACCGATGCTGCGAGAGCTGGTCGATGCGGTCCCACACCACGAGCGTCGGAATCACGACCGTGCCGAGCGTCTTGAGCTCCGCGGCCTGCGCCTCGGTCAACGCGCCCAGGTGAACGCCGTGCACCAGGACCGACACACCCGCCCTCGCCGCCATCAACGCATGCTCTGCCGTGTCGACGTGCGCGACGACCTTCACGCCACGCGCCTTCGCCGCCGTCACCACCGCGGCGAGCAGCTCTGCCGTGTAGACCGGCGCCTCGAGCGGAACCTGCGCGACGGCGACCTTGATGTACGAGGCACCCGCGCCGAGGTTGGCGTCGACGGCCTTCGCGGCGTCTTCGGGCGTCGAGAGTTGATGCGCGAACTTGTCTTCAGCGAGCGCCGAGACGGGCCAGGGGAACAGCTCACGCACCATGCTGGCCGGGTACCCACCGCGAGGCGTGAGGACCATGCCGGCGTGCGTGAAGTCGGGACCGAGCCAGGTGCCGGCCTTGCTGCGCGCCGAGAGTGACGAGAGCGCTTCCCGTTCTCCACCGACGTCCATCGCGGTCGTCACGCCCGAGTACAGCAGCGCGGCGCCGTTGTGATCTTCGTCAGGCCAGGTGACGTGCCACGGCGGCGCAGGGCTTCCGGTGAGGTGAACGTGCGCGTCGATGAGCCCCGGCATCAGCGTCTTCCCGGTGCCGTCGATGATGGCGCAGTCTTCGCATTTCAGCTCCGCGTGCGGGCGAACCTGCGTGACGCGGTCGAGCCTGAGGACGACGTCGACGTGCTCAGCCAGCGTGCCGGACACGCCGTCGAAGACCGAGACGTCGCTGATGAGAATGGCCGGAGCGTCGGTCTTCGCCCGCTCGACGAGCGTCGGCCACGCGTGCCTCGCCAGACAGCCTGAGGCGAGGAACGACACCAGCAACAGCAGAACGAGGCGCATGCGCACGCTCCTACTCCGAATCGTTTCGACCGATGCCCCATCAAAAGGGAGTAACGCACGAACGTCGCTCACCCGAAGGCGGTCCACATGGCGCGAAGACACCTGGAGCACCACCGCACTGGCAGCATCGGCTGGCTGCGCGCCGTCGTGCTCGGCGCGAATGACGGCATCGTCTCGACCGCGAGCCTGGTGCTGGGCGTCGCCGCTTCGAACGCCACGAAAGAGAACATCCTCATCGCGGGCGGCGCGGGTCTCGTCGCGGGCGCGATGTCGATGGCCGCGGGAGAATACGTGTCGGTGTACTCGCAGGCCGACACCGAGAAGGCCGAGCTCGAGAAAGAACGTGAGGAGCTGAAGCTCGACCCTGAAGGCGAACACCGCGAGCTGGCCGGCATCTACGTGAAGCGCGGGCTCACGCCGGAGCTCGCGAAGCAGGTCGCGCAGCAGCTCATGTCGTTCGACGCCGAAGGCGCCCACGTTCGCGACGAGCTTGGAATCACCGAGACCAGCGCTGCAAGACCGCTGCAGGCCGCCCTCGCCTCTGCCGCGAGCTTCGCCGTCGGCGCTGCGGTGCCGCTCCTCATCAGCGCCGTCATTCCTCACGGTGCGCTCATCGTGTCGGTCGCCGCCTCCGCGTTGGTGCTGCTCGCCGTCCTGGGCGGCGTCGCGGCGAAGGTCGGTGGAGCTTCGCCCGTCCGTGGCTCGCTGCGCGTCGCCTTCTGGGGCGCGCTCGCGATGGGGCTGACCGCCGGCGTCGGCAAGCTCGTCGGCGTCGCCGTCTGACTACGGCACGACCGAGATGCACTCGGACGTGCACGCGAACGCCGACACGCACGAGCGGTCGGTGAGGCACGCGTTGCACATGTCTGCCTTGCGCCGGAAGTCGGGCTTCTCACTCGCCGCCGCCCGGCACCGAGAGGCGCACGCGCTCACGTCGTAGCCCTTGTCGTAGCAGCCGGCGTAACGCTCGCAGATGCCGTTGCAGTCGAGCGCCGAGTCGATCTTCTGCACGACGGCACAGCTGTTCGCGGTGAAGAGGACAGCGGCGGCAATTCCCAAAACGATGAAGCGGTTCATGAAAGCTCCCTGGAGTGATGCATCACAATGAAGGGGTTGAGCATCGGCGTGATGGTCACTTCAAGCTTCATTCCACCCAAGCGCGCGGCTTCTGGAACGGCACGCGCCATGCTCGTTCTGGTGAGCCCCGCTGAACGAAAGGAACCTCGCCAATGCTGAATCTGCTGTGGGCGCTCGCCGCGATCTTCATCATCTTGTGGCTCCTCGGAGTTTCGACGACTTTCGTCAACGTCGGAGGCCTCATCCACATCCTGCTGGTGCTGGCCATCATCTCGGTCCTCGCGCGCGTCATCATGGGTCGTCGTCTTTGAACGTTGGAAGGAGCCAGTCATGAGCAACAAGAACGTCGTGAAGGAGAAGATCACCGAAGTCGCACACCGCGTCGAAGAGGCCGCGGAGAAGGCCGGCAATGCCGTCAAACAGGCCGTCACGAAGGTCGTGAACAGCGCTGACGCGGCGACGCAACCGACGCCCGCCGACAGAAACATCGCGAAGGGCGCGAACGCTGTGGACGAAGCGGCCCAGAAGGCTGGCCACGCCGCCGGCGAGGCCGCGACGAAGGCGAAGAACGCCGTCAGCGAGACAGCAGACAAGGCCAAGAACGCCCTGGGTGACGCCGCCAACAGCGTCGCGAAGACGCTCAACAAGTAGCTCTAGCGATGCAGCTCGGTGAGCGCGCCCGTCAGTGAGATGCGCTCCCCGGTTCGTGACGTCGCCTCAGTCGTCCCGAAGCTCGTGTCCGTCTGTCCCACGGCCTGCAGCAGGCTCACGAAGAGCTTGTTGTGGGCCGGACCGATTCGCGGCCACTCGTTGACGTCGCCAGTGACGGGGTTGTCATGGAGCACGGGGTAGCGCACGTAGCGGCCCGTCTCGAAGAACCCCGAGCCAGACCCAATCAACACCGTGAACGCGTCGTGATGCCGGTGCGTCGGCGTGCCCAGCTCGGTCAGCCACACGACGACGGTGTGGTCGAGCATCGTGCCGTCACCCTCGGGCACCGAGTTCAGCTCGGCGAGGAGGAACGCGAGGTGCTGGCCGTACCAGACGCTCAAGTCACTCATCGCGCGCTCGGAGACTGGCGTGTACGCCTGCCCGCACGACGTCGCGCCATCGACCGATGAGTGCGCATAGGTCGCGTGCACGTCATGCGGGGCCGGGTAGCCGAAGTCGGAGCACGGCGGCACCGGCGCCGCGAACGTCATCACCCGCGTCAGGTCGCACGCGAAAGCCATGCGGATGAGGCGCATGAATTGCCGCGTCGCGTGGCCTGACGCATCGAGCGAGGGCAGGCACTGCGGCTGCGCGAGCTTCGAGGCGAGCGACACCTCGAGGTCTCTGACCAGCGCGCGATGCGACTCGAGCTTCTCGCGGCCTTCTCTGCCCAGTCTCTGCGCGACAGACCGGTACTCCTCGGCGACCGAGTCGAGCACCGAGAGCCGCGCGCGCTCGAGCTTCGCGCTCCGCAGGTCGGGCGCTGGCTGAGAGCCGACGAGATCGGCGAACGCGGCCTGTGGGCTCTTCACGACAGGCGTCGGCTGCGAGGCGCCGAGGAACGAGAACGGCGCGACGACCTGATTGGGCACGTAGTCCCCGCCGTACACGCGGCTCCCGAAGCGGCCCGGACCCACGGTGCGCTGCGCCAGCACCTGGTCGATGGAGATGGCGCCGCCAGTACACGGAAAGCCGGGGTGCTGCGCAGCGCGACTGCCCGTCAGCAGGTCAGCCACCGCGACGTTGTGGTTGTTCGCGTCGCCACCGTTGCGATGCAGGTACGCGATGTCTTCGAGCACCGCGGTGTGCGCGAGCCCTTCGACGGCGAGCACTTTGTTCTTGAACGGGAAGAGCGGCTTGAGCACCAGGCTGAGCTCGGCCTCCGTCACCATCGAGAGCGGACGCGACGCGAACGTCGTCGTCGGCCCGTTCGGGATCGGCATCTTCCAGCTCGACGGCACGTGGCCATGGGGCTGCACGAAGAAGACGACGCGCTTCGGTGGCGTCTGGGCCTGCGCGAACGAGAACCGGGGCGCGACGAGCGCACCGAGGCCGAGCGCTCTGAGCACCTGTCGACGGTTCATGGCGTCTCTCCCGGCAGCGAAAGAAAGGACGGTGACGACACCAGGTCGAGCAACAGCGCCTTCACGTCACCGCCGGAGTGCACGAAGCGCTCGGCCGCAGCGTTCAGCCACGCCTCTTCGACAGCCACGGGGGCGCGACCCAGCGCGTAGCGAGCCCACATGGTGGTGGCGCAGACCTGCACCTCACGGCTCTCTGCGAGCCTCGACGACAGCTCGATGGCGCCGTCGAACGAGCCTTCGAGCGCGGGCGTCTGTCCCGTCGCGTCGATGGAGAGCCCGTCCTCCTTCTCTCGGAACTGGCCCGCGGCGTCGTAGTGCTCGAAGCCGAAGCCCAGCCCGTTGAGGGCGTGATGACAGCCCGCGCACGCCGTCGGACGGGTGCGCTCCTCGAAGAGCTGGCGCGTGGTGCGCTTCTCACCTGCAGGCTTCGTCGGCGGTGAGGTGTCGATGCCGGGCGGTGGCGGCGTCGGCATGCGGCACAGCAGCTTGAGGTTGATGGCGTTGCCTCGAATCGGAGGTGACGTCGCGCCGCGGTGGGCCGTGCTCGCGAGGAACGCCACGCGCGTCAGCACGCCAGCGCGCTGGGTCGGGTCGAGCATCGTCGTGCCAACCGTCGTGCCGTAGAGCCGCGCGGTGTCGACGTCGAGCCACGCCCGTCGACTCATCAACAGCGCGCCGAGCGTTCCTTCCTCGGCCATCACGCCTTCCACGAAGCGCCGCGTCTCGTCCTGCGCAGCCTGTTGCGTTGCCGCCGTCCACTGCGGGTCGACCTCGGGCGTTCGCACCTCGTGCTCGTCGAGCATCAGCCGCTCGAGCCCGAGCCACTGCCGGTGAAAGCTCCACATCGTTCGACGGGCGCGCGGGTCGGCCAGCATGCGTGTGGCTTCGGCCCGAACGTCGTCGCGGGTCGTCAGGCCTCCCGTGCGCGCGCGCTCGAGCACGACGTCGTCAGGGCCGCTGTCCCACAAGAGAAACGAGAGCCGCGTCGCGAGCTGGTAGCCGTCGAGCGTGGAGCCCGGCTCGGGTCGATAGAGAAACGCCGGAGCCTGCAGCATCTGCTCCAGCAGCAACTGCATCGCGGCGACGAAGTCGATGTCGACCGTCCAGCGCGCGACGTCGGCCTTGAAGCGCGAGGCCTCGTCATCCGTGAGTGGCCGCCGGAACAACCGTCGCGCCGTCGTCTCGAAGAACCGCTCGAGGCAGGCCGCCTGCGACGAAGGCGTGGTCCACTCGGCACAGCCCAGCACCTGCTCGAGACGGGCAGGGTCGGACACCAGCGCTTCGGCGTACCGCTGGGCGCTGCGCTGCACGCGAGAGACGAAGAGCTCCGACGGCAGCTGCGCCTCGGCAACGCCCTCGAACCCACCGACGACGGGCTCGTCGGGAAGACGCTCCGGCACCTCGAGGTCGAAGAGGTCGCGCAGCGTGTTCTCGTACTGGTGCTTCGTCAGCCGTCGCAGCGGGGCCGGGCCGGGGCCCTGTGTCACCAGCATCGGCGCTGAAGGAACGGAGAGCGTCTCGATCGGCTCGCGCTGCCGGCACGCGGTCAGCAACGACACCGCCATCACCATCGCCGCGAAGCGCACGCTCGCGTTGTACTGCCCGTCGTCTCGAGGCGGCAATGCATCGACCGCCGAAAACGCGTTGCGCGCCGTGACGTTTGGGTATGTCGTCGGCCCGTGACGGACGACCCTCGCAAGAAGAAGCCCGCTGCTCCGCCTGCTCGCCCTGCGCCCGCGCGCCCGGCCCCTGCCCCGGCCCGGCCCAAACCCGAAGCCTTCATCGGCCATGAGTCGATGACGATGATGGGCGACGAGACGTTCGCCGACTTCGAGCGCCGCGTGGCGGAGGACCAGGAGTCTGACGGCACGGCGCCCGTCCCTGTGCACGTGCCCGGCAAGAAGCCCGCGCCGCCTGCTGCAAAGGCTCGCCCCGCCCCGCCGGTCCCCTCGGTCGTGGAGGAGGAGGACGCTCCTGAAGAGGAGGAGCCCGAAGCGAGCGACGACGACGAGGCTGCGGACGACGAGCCTGCGGACGATGACGCCGACGACTCCCTGCCCGACGAGTACGACGGCGACGACGACGAGGCTGCGGACGACGCCGACGATGACGACGACGACCAGCCCAAAGGCCAGCACGCCCGCCCCGGCTTCCGTCCCAAAGACCGTGACGGCGTGCAGTGGGACTACGTCACGCACGAAGGGGTCGGCTTCAACGACGCCGACGACGAAGACGCGATGACGTTCGAGAAGAACGGCAAGACGTATTTCAAGCCTGACTGGGGCGACTGGAAGATTGGCGACTTCGTCGGCTACTGGACGAAGCACTTCGACATCGAGGGCTCCCAGGAAGGCGGAGAGAAGAACTTCCTCGCGACGCTGAAGAAACACGGCCTGCGCAACCGCAACCACTGGAAGCGCGTGACGGCGACGTTCCTGACCCACTACGCAAAGGAGCCGGAGTTCACGAACGCAGCGCTCGTCGCCCGGCAAGAGGGCGTGCGTTCGAAGATGCGCGACGCCGTGAAGCCCGGAATGCTGGACCCGGTCGAGGGCGTGTCACTGCAGGTGTGGGCGGGCATCAACGCGAAGCTCATCTCGGCGGGCAGCGACATGGCCGCGCTCAAGAAGTTGCTGGCGCCGCACAAAATCGACGAAGCGAAGTGGGCCCGCGCGAGCGAGACGTGGAACGCGCGCATGAGCGACCAGTCGAACCCCGACGCTGCGATGGCCATCGCCACCGAGTACGGCAAGGCGTTCGCGTCAGGTGGCGCAGGGGCGTACGGCGCGTCGGCACAAGAGGCCTCGTCGTCGATGGGCATCAACGACAAGGTGGCCGGTAAGAAGGTGAAGGGCGCCGAGCCCGTGTCGTTCGAGCGGTGGGTCGAGATTCAGACGGCGCAGGGCGTCTGGGCGCAGCAGGGCAAAGACGTGAACGCGATGCTCAAGAAGGTGTTCGGGCTCACCGCGGTCGACTGGTCGAACATGTCGGCGCATTGGTCGCAGAAGCTGTCGACCGACTACCAGCTCGCCGGGAAGTACGGAGAGCTGAACGCGAAATACACGGCGCAGTACTCGGCCGGAGACGCGGACCCCGACGGCGACCTCGAGGTCTGACGTGTCGGCGTTCCTGCTGGCGTGGGGCGAGGTCGTCACCGGCGTCGGCGCGCTCGTCGACGAGGCGCTCGAGGTCGAGCCGGTCGGCGGCTCCTCGGTCGCGTGGAGTGCGTCGCGCACGAGGCTGGGCGTCTCCCCGATGCCCGAGCCGACGCGACAGGAGACGTGTCGCGCCAGGAAACAGACTCGCGGCGCGCCAGTCACTGAGCTCGACGCGGTGCTCGATGCCTTCGTGGAATCGCGACGTGAGCTCGTGCTCTCGATGTTGACGCCGCCCCAACGCACGGTCGCGTTGCAGAGCCTCGAGACGCTCCTCGAGCACGCGAAGGCGCACTTCGCCGCGAAGTCCATCGAGGTGGTGAAGCGCGGCCTCTTCAAGCACGCGAAGGTCGCGGCCTCGAAGCACCAGTACGGCACCTCGTCTCGACCCGAGGTGTACGTCATGGAGTGCCCCTCGTGCCGCGGGCCTCGGCAGACCGAAGCGCTGACGTGCGTGTTCTGTGGGAGCGACCTGTGAGCGCGGCCGCCACGACCCGGTGGAAGGCGTTTCTCGAGAAGGTGAACGCGCGGACTGGAGAGCTCGAAGTGGAAGCGCGTGACGGCCTCGCCGGGCTCGTCGAGACCGAAGTGCTCGACCCTGCCCCGCTCGCCGCTGCGTTGTCGGAGCTGAGAGCCCGCTTCTTCGGGCTGACGAAGAAGGTCGACGACGCGTGGTCGAACACCATCGAGCCGATGCTGGGCGAGTCGACCGAGGCCGAGTGGGACACGCTGTGGCGTGAGGGTGAACAGCTCCGCCGGCGCATCGACGCGACGTTCGAGCACCTCGAGCGAGAGGCCCTGGCGACGCACGCGAAGGCGCTCCATCGGCAGGTGCTGGAGGAGTCCGCCGTCGTTCCGGCCTGCACCTCGTGTGGCGCGCCGTTGTCGAAGCGCGTGCGGCCGAAGACGGTGAACGTGACGTGCACGCATTGTTCGGCCGTCACCACGGTGCGACCTGGCCTCGCGACCGCGATGTTCTTCGGAGGCGGTGCCCTGCACGCGCTCGGGGTGTTTGCAGCCCAGGCCGAGTTCGACGCGCTCGCCGACGCAGAGCGGGCCTTCAACCGCTTCTCCCATCAGACGGAGGAAGACCTCGCCGCGTACCGGGCCGCGATGGAGACGGCGTGGATGGCGTGGGCCACCGAGAAGGCGCGCTGGGTGCCGGGGACGAAGCCAGAGACCATCACGCAGGACGCGCAGGTGAAGGTGTCGCAGTCGACGAAGGCGTTCGAGCGTGAGGCCAAAGGACGGGCCGTGCGCTCGAAGGCGATGGCGCTGGCGACGGCTGGCGACGTGCGCGCGCTGATGTCTTTCATGTCGAGTGACGGCGCCGACGGGTACTTCTCGGTCGACGACCTGCTCGAGTGCGCTGCGGAGCACGACGCGAAGAAGGCGCTCGAGACGGCCCTGCGCGCTGCGTTTCAGACCGAGCAGCCCGACAGCAGCGAGCGCGAGTTCATCGCCGAGAAGCGCGCCGACGTGGTGCAGACGGTCCGACGACGAAGGCGGTAGCCCTCGAGCGCGCCTCAGCCCGAAGGCACTGTCACGGCGCTGCCGGCTCGCTCTTGCTGAGGAGCGCCAGACCCGGCGCCATGAGTCAACGCCAGCCAGAGTCCGCGCGATCGCGCTCGGCGTGGCTTCCGGTCAGCGGCACGAAGCGCACCGGGAACAGCCGCTCGGTCGTGACGCTGCCGTTCTTCTGCTTCGTCAGCACGTCGAGCGAGAGGTCGTCGGGGCTGTCACCGACGGGAATGACGAGCCGGCCGCCCACCGCCAATTGCTCGAGCAGCGGCTGCGGCACGCGCGAGGCGCCGGCGGCCACGATGATGACGTCGAACGGCGCGGCGTCAGGCCACCCCAGGTACCCGTCACCGGCCTTCACGTGCGCAGTGGTGATGCCGAGCTTCTCGAGGTTCTTCTTCGCGCGCTCGGCGAGCGGCTCGACGATGTCGATGCTGTAGACGTGCGGACAGAGCTTCGCGAGCAGCGCCGTCTGGTAGCCACAGCCAGTGCCCACCTCGAGCGCACGACATGAAGGCCCTGGCTTCGCAGCCTGCAGGGTGAACGCGATGAGCGACGGCTGGCTCGTCGTCTGGCCGTACCCAATCGGGAGCGGCCGGTCCTCCCACGCGAACCTGCGCTGCTCGGGCTCGAGGAACGCATCCCGGGGCACGGCCTCGACGGCCGCGAGCACGCGCGGGTCACGAACTCCCAGCCGCTCGAACGGCTGCTTCCAGGCAGAGGGCGGCTGCGCGGACCTCACCGGCGGCGCGGCGTCTGCGAGCCCCGCCGAGACAGGCATCAAGCTGAGCACGAGCCCCAAGCGGTTCATCGGCCACCTCCTCGGCAGGGACACGGTACAGCACGTTTTCGCGAGCGCACGTCGGCGGCCTGAGGTCTCCGGCACGGGCTGGTAGAGTCGCCTCCATGCTGACCCTGCTGATGGCCACCCTCGCGGCGGCGCCCGAGTCGATGCGGGCCGGCGACGCGCTCGAAGCCCTGGGGACGTACGGCCAGGTCCCCGAGTGCACTGCACAAGAAGACATCCAGCCTGCGAGCGAGGCGCTCGGCGGTCACACCCACTCCTTCTCGCCGCCCAGGCGGCTTGCTGCGCTCGAGGGAAAAGCGACCGCGCTCATTCCCTTCACCAGACACGCCGACCGGCGCGTGGTGTTGCGCGCGGCGCGGCTGCTCTGCTTCGAGGGCAGCGCGGCGGCAAAAGAGGTGCTCGGCGGGCTGGCGGCTCGGTGGCCGTGCGAGCTCGAGCTGGTGCGCGCGGCCAACACGTTCGGCCCCGGCCCCAACCGAGACACGTGCGCCGAGCGCTCGGTGGGCGACGAGCTCGCGCTGTTCGCGTCTGCGGCTGAGATCTCGAAGTGGCCCGAGCGGGCCGACCCGATGCTGCACGCCGCGCTCACCGCGCAGGACCCGACGGCGTGGGAGCAGGTCGGCGCCTCGTTCACCCTCATCGACCGCAGTCGCTCGCGGGTGGTGGTGAAGACGCTGGCCGCGCTCGACGACGCGGCGGCGATTCGGCGGTTCCTGTCGGTGGGTCGCGTGGTCGCGAAGGAGCACCGCACCAGAACCGCGCAGCTCTTCGACCACGCCGCGAGGCTGGCGCTGGGCGCGATGGCGAAGAAGCAGGGCCTCGAGCCGCCCGCCGCGTTCCTCGAGCTGTTGCGCAGCGCGAGCCCCGGTGACGTCGAGGCCCTGGCCGAGATGGACCTGCACGCCCACGCCCTGCTCACCGGCCAGACCGCGGCGGCGCGAGCGCTGTTTCAGAAGCCGGGCACCACGCCTGCGGGCCGGGGGCTGCTGGAGCAGATCGTCACGCACTCCGACGAGGCGCGAGCGACGTTCTTCGACCGCAGCCGCCAGGTCGACGAGTGGGAGCGCAACCACGACCGCCCCGCCTTACGCGCCTTCCTCAAGGACGAGGCGGCGCTCCACCTCGACCGGCGCCAGGCCGCCAGGGCGCTCGCACGGCTGGGCGACCGGAGCGGGCTGGTGCTCTGGGCTTCGAGCGAAGGGCTCACGCCAACCGAGTACCAGGCGCGCAAGGGCGACCTTCAGCTGTTGGTCGCCAGCTGCCACGGCGAAGTGAACGCCGAGGCGAAGAAGCTGCTCGCGGCGCAGTGGAGCCGGTAGCGCTACTTCCCTGCCGTCACCTTGCGCGTCTCGCCCGCCTTGAGCACCACCTTCATCGGCGCGCCAAACGGCTGGCGCTCACGCTCGAAACGCAGCGACCACTCCCCGGGCGCAAGGGAGTCCAGTCGCACCGTGCCCAGCGCGTCGGTGGGGTACTCGCGCCGGTCCTTCTCTGAGCGCAGGTCTCTCGAGGGCCCCTCGGCAAAGACGCGGACCTCGGCGACCGGCTCGCCCTGGCGCTTCACCGTCACCTCGAGCGCTCCCAGCGCAGGCAGCTTGACCACCAGCGGCGCTGTCCCTTTCGCGGGCTGCTTCACCGTCTGGTAGCGGTCGAGGCTCACCTCGACCTCGAGCGGCCTGGCTGGCGCGCCTTCGACCCTGAAGGTGCCGTCGTCTTTGCTCAGCTCGACCAGCTCCTCCTTCGACGAAGGCCACCGCACGGTGATGCGCGCGCGCTTCAGGGGCTTCCCGGTCGCCACGTCCACCACGCGGCCTGAGACCGTCACGCCGTCTTCGAGCTTGATGTCGGGAAGGGCGAGCTCCCGGTCACCTTCGCGCGGCTCGAGCTCGACCGTCACGGGCGGCCTGCCGGGAGACTGCACGCGAAGGGCGCGGCTCTCGTCCTCTTCGAAGGTGAAGCGGAACTTCCCGTCGGCGCTGGTGTGCACCGTGCCGACCAGCGCCTGCCCCACCGGGCGACCGCGCGCGTCGACGACGCGGCCCACGACGATGGGGCGCGGCGTGAGCACCACCGTCACCTTCCCATCCTTCGGCTCGGAGAACGTGGTGGGCGCAAAGCCCTCGGCGCGCGCCCAGAACCGCACGCCTTCGCCGGCCTTCGCGCTGAAGGCGCCCTTCTCGTTCGTCTTGAGCCGCGGCGCGGTGCCCGAGCGCGCCTGCTCGTGCATTTCGATCATCCGAATCGTCTGGCTGACGTTGCGCCCGGGCATGAGCGGCATCGCCAGTTCGCTGCTGAACACCGTGGCCCCTGCGAGGGGCTTGCCGGCCGGGTCCACCACGGTGCCCAGCACGATGGCGGCGGCGGTCGTGGTGAACTTCACCTCGACCGTCCCCTTCTTGAGGTCGACCTTCTTCGCTTCGCCTTTGAAGCCCGGGCTCACCTCATAGCTGCCGGGCGGGAGCGCGAGCTGCATCACACCATCGGCGCCAGTGTCGCCCCCGTGCGAGGTGTTCCCCTGCTTCACGTGAACGCTGGCGCCTTCCACCGGCGCACCAGAGGTGTCGGTGACGAGGACCTTCAGAATCGGGGTGTCGCCGAGGCGCAGCTGGAGCTTCCCCGGCGCGCGGCCGAAGGCGGTGGCGCGACCCAGGCGGCGGTCGTCGACTTCGACTTCGTACGGGCCAGGCATCAGCGCGCGGATGCGAGTCACCCCGCGCGCATCGGTGGTGTGGCCCTCTTCGCGCAGCGATTCTTTCAGGTCCGCGCTGACCTTGCCCTGCAGCTCCTCGCCGAAGAACACGGCGACCTGCACGCCTTCGACGGGCTTGCCGGCACCGTCGACGACCTCGACGTCGAGCGGCGCCGCAGGGACCATCGTGAAGGTCGCCTTCGTGCGCTCTCCGGCTTTCACCTCGGCCTGGCGCGTCTGGGTGAAGGCCAGGTCGCGGCGCTGCGGGCGCAGCTGCACCGAGCCGCTGCCGGGGAACTCGACGCGCACCGTCCCCTGCTCATCGGTCTCGAGCGACTCCCACGCCACGGCGTTGTTGTCCGACCGGCGCCAGTGCGCGTCGATGGCGTGGTGGACGAGCGGCTTCCGGGCGGCGTCGACGAAGGTGGCCTCGAGCACGCCCGGCTTCACCAGCTCGATGGTGTTGCTCTGCTGCGCGCGCAGCGTCTCGTGCCCGATGAGCCCCTGGTGCGACGCGCGCGCGGTGAGCAGGAACGGCGGAGCAGGCGCGTGCTCGAAGACGAAGCGCCCCTTGCCGTCGTTCTTCACGGTGACGGCGCAGCCCTGCGGCTCGCCGACGATGGTCGCTCCCGCCACTGGCACTCCGTCCTTCGTCACCGTGCCTGTGACGCGCTGCCAGGCGCCGACGTCGAGCTCGGGGACCTCGGGCGCCGGACGCCGCCAGTCGCGTTGGAACTCCGCCTTGCCGTTCTGCCGGTAGCGCGCGCTGGCCGGCGCTGCACCGGGCACCAGCGCCACCACGCTCCGCGAGCCGGGGCGCGCGCCCGCCGTCCACACCCCGTCGGCGCCGCGCACCATCACGTCGACCGCCCCGGTGCCGAGGTCCACGGCAAACAGCTTCGCCTTCGCGACGTCGAGCCCCTCGGCGTTGACCTTGAGCCGCAGAGGACTCATCGGCGCGAGCGTGAGCACGGCACGGTCGAGCTCGAGCTGCTGCGCGACACCCAGGGTCCCGTCGGCAGAGGTGATGACCAGCCACGTCTTCTCGACGTCACCGGCGATGGAGAACGAGCCGTCAGCGCCCGTGGTGGCGACCGCCAGCGGCTTCGGCGCCGTCGCGGATGAGAGCGCGGTGGTCAGCGCCTCGGTCTTGCCGAAACAGAGGCACTGGTAGACGCCGTTGCTCACCGACTTCGCCACAGGGCAGTGCGGGTTGGGGGCGTCGTTCGTGTACGCGCTCACCGTCGCGCCAACCACGGGGCCTCTGGGGCCCATCACCGTGCCGGTCAAAGCGGCGGCGGCGGGCAGCGCAAGGAGCACGGCAGCGAGCAGCAGGGTCTTCATCGTGTGGTCCCCTCGGGTCGACAGGCTGGCCACCAACCAAAGCGCCTCTCCGCCGGCGGTGCACACCTCTTTCACGGGCGGGCGGACGGGCTCAGGCCAGCGCGACCTCGAAGCCGGTCGGCCCCTTCGGCCATTCGGTGCGCGGCGCCGAGGCCGGCGTCACGCCGTACAACGCGAAGTCGAGCTTCTGCGTCATGAAGCCCTTCACTGCGGGCCACCACGGGTCATCCGCGCCGACGTCGAACGAGAAGAAGTGCAGCCCGGTGCCGTGGAGCCGCCGGTACGCCTCTTCGAGCAGCGCGCGGAACACCGTCACGTCGCCGCCCTTCACCGAGACGTTGCAGAGGTACGCGTAGCGGAACTCGTGGCCGGGCTCCGGCAACTTCGGCCAGCGCAGCACGGTGGCCGCCGTGTTGTAGCCACGCTTCACCCAGCGCATCGAGCCGTTGTACTCGCGCACCTCGAAGCGCTTCACCGGTGTCGGGTTCCACACCGAGGCCACGCCCGTCACCGCTCCCGAGCTGTCCTTCGCGACCAGCACGTCGTCGAGCGAGAAGCCGGGCCAGTGAGAGAGGCGATGCTCCAGCTCGCCGTCGTCGAAGCGATAGCCGAACGGACGCTGGCGATGGTCGTCGTGCAGCAGCGCGGTGATGGCGGGCAGGTCGTTCGCCGTCGCGCTCGTCACAGGGACGTTGGTGGTGCGCTTCGGTTTCCACGTCAGCTGCACCGACACGGTGGTGAACGGCCGGAGCAGCTCGTAGTGCGGTTGTTTGCCCCGCTTCGCCCGCTTCTTCGTCAGCGCGTTGACGGCGGCGCGGTTCGAGGCGAGCAGCGACGTGTAGTACTGCGAACAGCCGGTGCGCTCACACAACGCCTCGAAGTAGTCGCCGAAGAAGCGCGCGAACGACCGTGAGCGGTCGAAGCGCACGCGCAGGTCTCCGAGGTAACCGACCTTCTGCACGCGCCCGTCGAGCCAACCATCGCGGATGAGCGCGGTGCACATGCCCATGATGCCGGTGTCGGTGTCGCCGACGTAGACGACCGGGTCGACCTTCTGCATCCGGTACAACGAGAAGAAGTCAGGGCTGCGCTTGGTGGCCAGCACCAGCTCGCCACGCATCGGCACTTCACCGAAGAGGTCGAGCAGCGCGGCGTTGTCGGCGTCGGTCGCGAGCCGCGGCGTCGGGTTGGTCACGCCTCCCCGCGCATCGCGTTCAGGTGACACAGGGTCTGGAGCCATGGCTGCGCTGCACCATGCCATGCACCTCTGCTGACGGCTGGGTCAGTTGTCGGACGTCTGCAGCAAGAAGGTCGACGCGGCGTAGCCGTGGACCCCGATGGACAGCGTGCCGCTCGTGGTGGGGACGTAGCGGAGCGTCTCGTTGCCTGACGCCGTGAACGCGCGCACGAGGTAGCTCGTGGTCGTCGGCGCGGTGTTCAGCTGCAGATAGAGGTCGATGTCGTTGGGCGCCATCGTGCGGATGACGATGGCCCGGCCTGCAATGACAGGCACCGAGTACGTCGTCAGCTGCCCCTGGGCCACCGAGCCCGACACATAGAGGTGCGAGACGCCGGCGTCGGTGGTGATGCCGGCGTCGGTGGTGATGCCGGCGTCGAACATGATCCCTGCATCGGAGGCGATGCCTGCGTCGGAGATGACGCCCGCATCGGAGACGATGCCCGCGTCGGAGATGACGCCCGCGTCAGGACGAATGCCTGCGTCGAAGACGAGGCCCGCATCGACGGCCACACCCGCGTCGGGACGAATGCCTGCGTCAACGACCACACCCGCGTCAGGGCGGATGCCCGCGTCGACGACCACGCCCGCGTCAGGGGGGATGCCCGCGTCGACGACCACGCCCGCGTCAGGGCGAACACCTCCGTCAACCCGAACGCCCGCGTCCACGCCGCCATCGAACCGAAGGCCAGCATCCACGCCACCGTCGCTCGGCGCCTGGCCGACGTACTTGATCTTCAGCTGAATCGTCGCCGCCGCGTACCCATGCACCGACACGTACAGCTGGCCGGGACCGGACAGCGCGCACGACTCGGTGCTGTTCCCCTTGTACGGCCGGCAGTCGTAGAGGCTGAGCGAGGGCTGGCCGTTGAGGCGAACGTAGAGGTCCGCGTCTCCAGTTCCGGTCAGGTCCACGGTGATGGCGCCGGGCGCCGCGGTGAACGGGCCGAAGTGTTTCCACTCGCCGCGCGCGAGCGTCGCCGACTCGTTCACTTCGATGTTGGAGCCGACGACCGCGCCGGCCGTGCCCGACGACTCGAGCACCATCGCCTTGACCAGCTCCACGTCGATGCGTCCGCCGGCCACCGTGGTGGTGCCAGCTCCGAGCGGCAGCCAGAGGAAGTCGGGGTGGTGCTGTTTGCTCGAGCCGACCCACTCTCCACCGAGCACCTTGCCGGCAGCGTCGAGCTCGAGCACGTACTCGTAGCGGTCGGTGCGCGTGTACCAGTTGATGGTGTTGCCGGTGTACCCGTCCTCTGCCGACGACTCGCTGATGTACTTCACCTCGCTCTTCACGAAGACGAAGCGCGTGGCGGCGGCGTTGAAGTGGTAGCGCTCCGTCGAGACGCCCGCGTCGGCGTCGCTCTCGGTCAGGCCGATGAGCCGGTTCGCCTCGAGCACCGTCACGTCGCGCGCCTCGGTCACCTTGAAGTTGCGCAGCGGCTGGTTCCACACCTCGTAGTCGTTGGTGCGGTCTTCGACGAACGACTGCTTCATGAGGCCGAGGTAGTTGGCGAGCAGCACGTGGTACGTGCCGGCGTTGGTGTCTCGGCACTCGCGGTCGGCGTCGACAGGGCGGCCGAAGCGGTCGAGCCGAATGCCGCCACCGTCAGGCTGCGACGAGTGCTTGTTGCAGCGCAGCGAGATGAACTTGTTCCGCGTCGAGTTGTGCACGAGCGAGCCCAGCGCCTTGAGGTCCTGCACCTGGAAGGTGACGCCGTTGCGGGTGATGGGGTTCTTCGGCTCGGCGAGCAGGATCGAGGCCGGCGACCACGCGTGGCAGATGCCCCACCACGTCGCGATGCAGCGGCCGGTCGTCTGGCCCCGGCGCTTCGCGCACGTCTCACCCAGAAACGCGTTGCACTCAGTGGCTTCGGTGCAGGCCTTCGCCGACTGCGCCGAGTCGATGCCGTGGGCGCGCGACACCGCGTCTTCGACGTTCACGCCGGCGTCGGCGCCGTAGAAGGCGAGCTCGTACTTCTTCGCCGGAGAGTCGCTGCTCGCCCCGCCCCACTGCGCGTTGATGTTGTCTTCGTACGTCGGCCAGTAGCTGCCGGCCCACGGCACGCGCGCGGCTTCACCTTCGCGAGGCAGCACGTCGAAGCGGTACTCGAGCGAGCCCGAGAAGAGCGACGGGTTGTCCTGGCTGGCCCACGCCTCACGCTGCTTCACCACCTCAGGCGTCTCGACCTCGCCCTCGTCCAACACGGCCGTCGAGCCGCCGCAGCCGGCCACGAGGATCAACGCTGCCAGGGTGAACTGTTTCGGAGTCGTAACCATTTGAAACCTCAAACAAACAACGCCATGTAGGAGAAAGACCCCGAACACCCACACGATGCGCAAAGAAGTGACCACTGTTGTGGGCACCTGTCGCACCCTCGAAAAGAGGGGTGAAGCTGGCGGCGTGAACCGACACTCGTGAGCCGTGACCCGATTCGTCTTCGCAGCCCTCGTGATGTCACTGAGCGGCTGCTTCGAAGCGCCGTGCGAGGTGGCGTCCGAGCCCGGGAGCCCACCGACGCCATGCCTCGCGCCACGGCCCGCAGCAGACGCGGGGCGAACATTGGACGCGGGGCGAACGGTGGATGCGGGTCGGGCGATCGACGCGGGGAGCGACGGAGGACCCCGAGACGCTGGCGTGGTGATCGACGTCCTCGACGCGGGCGTGCGAATCGTCGACCTGGGTCTCGTCGTCACCGATGGCGGCAGCTCGAGCGAGCTGTCGTTCGACGTTGGGCCCGATGACGAAGGGTTTCAGGTCGAGCTCGTCAGCCGGAGCGCAGGCCTGCTGCTGCTCCAGGTCGACGCGCTGCGGAGCCCGACGGGCACGATGCTGGCGCTCGGTCCCGCCTACCAGCTCCACCTGAGCCGCAGCCGGCCGAACGTCGGAGCGCAGGCCGCGCTGGTGCTCGAGTCCGATGACGCGCGCCGCGAGTTCGTGCCCGGCACGTGGCGGTTTCGCGTCACCGCGAGCGACGAGAACGAACTGCCCGCCAACGCGCTCGTCTCGGTGCGAATCTTCATCAAGCCGCGCTCACCACTCGGGGCTCGTCAACGGCTCGGGCTCAACCTCTTCTTCAGCGGCAGCGCAGGGCTCACGGCACAGTCGGCGCCGACGCAGCCGCGGCTCCAGCAGGCTCTCGGTGAGTTCCGCGCGCGCTACCTCGACGCGGGCATCGAGCTCGACACTCCACGACTGCTGACGTTGCCGCCGGGGTTCTCGACCGTCACCGAGTACTTCGAGCTCGACGCAGGCCCGCGCATCGGCCGGAGCGCACAGGAGCTGCTTCGCCAGTCTGCGTCCGCTCCGCCGGGGATGAACATCTTCTTCGTCGAGTCGCTCGTGCTCGACCCGCGCGTTCCTCCCGGGGCCATTCTGGGCGTCGCTGGCGGGCTCCCGGGGCCGACGATGACGCAGGGCACTCCGGCGTCTGGCGTCATCGTGCTCTTCGACGCCGCCCGCTTCGTGCCGCGACGGCCAGGCGACGTCGACACCCTCGGCAACACGCTCGCGCACGAGGTGGGCCATCAGCTCGGGCTCTCGCACGTCTTCGAGCTGTCTGGAGACGAGGACAACCTCAGCGACACGGCTGGCCAGAACGAGCCACGCGCCGAGGAGAACCTGATGGCGCCCTTCTCGGGCGACAAAGGCAGCCTCACGCCGCTGCAGGCGACGACGTTGCGACGGAACCCGGTGGTGCGGCCATGATGCTCTCGTTCTGTCTGGCCCTCGTCGTGAACGCAGCGCCCCCGCCGAGGCTCGTGCAGCTGCTCTCGACCATCGACACGCCGACGACGCGCGCGGCGCTGGAAGAAGCGGGCGGCGTCGAGACGGCCGCGACCCTTCACGCCCTCGCGACGGACCCGACGGAGCGAACCACGCTGCGTCGGGCTGCCATCGTCGCGCTCGCACACTTTCCGACGAAGGCCACGCGCGAGGTGTTGAGTGCGCTCGTGCGCGATGACGACGCGATGCTGCGAAAGGTCGCGCTCGACGCGTTGGGTTTTGCGTTCGTGAAGGATGAGGCGGTCGAAGCGCTGCTGGCGACGGCGCTGCGCGACGAGTCGCCCGTGATTCGGCGCTCGGCGATTCGGGGACTGGCGCGACGGCCTGCGCGAAGTGCCGCGTTGCTGCTGGAGAAACATCTGAGCCTCGAGCGCGAGGTCGAGACCCGCGCGCTGCTCGAGCAGGCTGTGGCCGCACGCCGGTGAGCTGGCGACGCTGCGACTGAACGAGCTTCCCTGCTCCAGCAGGCCGTGGGGCACGCCGGTGAGCTGGCGATGCGTGAAGGAGACGCGCTGCCCAGTGCGGTGACGGAGCACCGATGCGACGCGACGTCACTCCGTCGGCGCGATGGGAGCCGCGCGCCCACGCAACGGCAGCTGCGGAATCTTGAGCGTCAACAGGAACGCCAGCACCGCCAGCGCCGCAGCCAGCCGGTAGACGAGCGAGATGGCGTCGGTGAAGCCCTCTTTGAACGAGAGACCGACGGCGTCGATGATGGCGAGCACCTTGGGCTTCTCGACCGCGAGGCGCATTTCGACCTTCGTGCGGGCCTGCTGGAGCGCCATGTCTCCGAGCCGCTCGGCTTCGGCATCGATGAGCGCCTTCACGGGCTGCAACGCGAGCGCAGGCCCGGCGCCGTCCTTCAACTCCGACGGAGAGACCTCGAGCGCGGCCTTCTTCACCGCCGACGCGAGCTCGTTCGCCTCGAGGAGCGCCGTCCACCGGCCCGGGTCCTGAGCGGCTTCCTGCACACGCAGCCACGTCGCCGCGGCGCGGGCCCTCGCCTGCCCCTTCGGTCCCCCATCAGCGACGGCCGCCTTCAGCGCGTCATCGGCGAGCGGGCTCGACTGAACGGCCAGCGTCGCGAGGCGGTCTCCATCGAGCGCCTTGAGCGCGAGGGAGCGCGCGCCCTCGAGCCCATCGCTCGCCTTCTGTTTCTGCGCCTCCGCGTCGAAGCGCAGACTGCCACCGCCCTCTTCGGCATCGGCGCCCGGCTGCCGCTGGGAGAAGCGCTGCACCAGTTCAGGCGGCAGGCCTTCGGTCGCCTTCACCAGTCGCGTCGAGACGCCCTCGGACAACGTCGTCGCGAACAACGAGCCCACCACCGCCACGCCGACGGTCGAGCCCATCGAGCGGAAGAAGGTCGTCATCGAAGTCGCGACGCCCATCTGCCGCGGGTCCACCGCGTTCTGAATGGCGAGCGTGTAGAGCGGAATCGACGGGCCGAGGCCGAGGCCCAGCAGCACCATCTTCAGCGTCACCTCGGACTGCGTGGACGACGCGGTGAGGGTGAAGCCCATCACCAGGAAGCCGCTGGTCATGATCACCAGCGCCACGAGCATGAACGGCTTGTACTTGCCGAACCGCGACGCGAGCTGACCCGACACCACGTTGCCCGCGACGATGCCCATCACGAGCGGGCTGATGGTGAGCCCTGACGCCGTCGCAGTGACGCCCACCACGTTCACCATGAAGAGCGGCAGAAACACCATCGGCGTGAGGAACGCCGCGCCGAGCACGAACATCACGAGCACGCCCCACTTCACCGCGGGCGTCTTGAAGAGCGAGAGATCGACGAGCGGGTCCTTCACGCGCAGCTCCCACGCGACGAAGCCGACGAGGCCCACCACCACGAGCAGCCCCATCGCCAGCATCGGCGGAGACGTCCACAAGAGGCCGACGTCACCGTCCCTCAACACGACGCGGCCGAGCGACGCGCCGATGAGGAGCGGCACCGTGCCCACCGCCAGCAGCACCGCGCCCATCACGTCGACGCTGGGACGCTCCGCGAGCTGCGGCTTGAGCGGCGGCATGCGCAGCACGATGAACGCGAGCGCGACGGCGCCGATGGGCAGGTTGATGAAGAAGACCCAGTGCCAGCCGAAGTGGTCGGTGATGAAGCCGCCGAGGAGCGGGCCCACCAGCGACGCGATGCCGAAGACGGCGCCGAAGAGGCCCGTGTAGCGGCCGCGCTCTGCGGGCGTGAAGAGGTCGGCGACGACGGCGAAGGCCGAGGTGAAGAGCGACGCGCTCCCGACGCCCTGGAGCGCGCGGAAGGCGATGAGCTGCGTGGCGTTCTGCGAGATGCCGCACAGCGCAGACGCCGCGAGGAAGATGACGACGCCGACGAGGAGGATGACCTTTCGTCCGAAGAGGTCCGACAGGCGGCCGTACACCGGCACCAGCACCGTCGACGAGACGAGGTAGGCCGTGGTGATCCACGTGTAGAGGCCCGGCGCGAGGTGCAGCGACCGCTGCATGTCGGGGCCCGCCGTCGCCACCACCGTCTGGTCGAGCGCCGCGAGGAACATCGCGAGCAACGTGCCCGCGAGCGTCAGCACCTTCTGCTGGCGGGTGAGCGCGGGGGGCTCGGAGATCACCGGGGCGTTCATGGCGCGGCTGCGTACTCGTGACCGGCCCGCGTGTCTGCCATCGCAACGCGGGCGCTGCCCCCTGACCCGCGTGTCAAACCTCGCTCTTGCGCCGTGTTTCGGTTTGGCGGCGGGTCGTTCGCGGCGCCCGTTCCAGGCTCGAGAGCGCTGCCAGCGCCTTCGTGTCCTTCTTCTTCCGCGCGGCCTTCGTGCACGCCGCGACCAGGTCCGCGCGCACCTTGGCGTTGGTCTGGAGCTTCGGGAGCATGCGCCTGGAGAACTCGCACACCAGCGCGAGCTCTTCGCGATCG
>JAUXRI010000205.1 GCA_030681895.1 Myxococcales bacterium
CAAGCGCCGCTGAGGCTCAGCGCGACTTCTTCTTCGGCTTCTTCGGAGGCTCCCAGAGCTCGAGCTTGCGGCCCTCGGGGTCCATCACCCACGCAAAGCGCCCGAACTCGGAGTCATCTCGTTTCGGCTCGACCTTGATTCGCTTCTTCTTCAGCGACGCGAGCATGGCGTCGAGATCGTCGACGACGAGGTTGATCATGAAGGGCAGCTTCGAGGGCTTGAAATAGCTCCCGTCAGAGAACGGGCTCCACACCGTCGCGCGTTGGTGCGTCGCTGACTCCTTCCACGAGAACGCCACGCCGCCCCACGCTTCAATCTCGAAGCCCAGCGCGCGCCGGTACCAGGCCGCGAGCCGCTTCGGGTTCTTCGAGGTGAAGAAGACACCGCCGATGCCGAGCACCTTCGCCATGTATTGCCCTCCCCGTTTCAGCGTTTGAGTCCAACCAGCAGTCCATCAGGCGTCGGCACGTTCACCGTGTCGAAGTGCGCGCGCGCCTCTTCATGAAAGCGACGCATCACCGCGGCGCGGGGCGTGTCGTCGAGCAGGGTGGTGAAGAGGAACGAGTTGTCACCGAGCAGCAGCCCACCGGTGCGCACGTGCTTCGCGGCCCATCGCCCGTAGACGTCGTACGACTCCTTGTCGGCGTCGATGAAGACGGCGCAGAACGGGCCGAACTGCTCCAGCGTCGGGAGCACGTCGACGCCACGCCCAACGCAGACCTCGACCTTCGCCGAGAGCCCCGCCTTCGCGATGCAGTCTCTGGCCACCTCGGCGTGCGTGGCGTCGAACTCCACCGACCACACCTTGCCGTCTGAAGGCAGCGCGCGCGCGAGGCGAATGGCGGAGTAGCCGGCGAGCGTGCCCAGCTCGACGACGCGGCGCGCGCCCACCATGCGCAACAGCAGCTCGAGCAGCTTGCCCTCTGACGCGGCGACCTGAATCGGGGGCATGCCCGTGCGCGCGGGAGCGTCGAAGGCGTACCGGAGCGCTTCGTCGTGCGGCGCGTGCGTCGAGTCACACCAGTCGAGCATCGGGCCTGTGAAGTACACCTGCCCCGAGCGGGAGTTCGCGTCAGCCATGGCGCCGACTTACCCCGTCGCACGGCACGGCGGGCCATTGGTGTGTTCACGCGCGCATCGGCTACAACGCGCGCCCATGCGGACCTTCCTCCTGCTCCTTCCCGTCGCGCTCCTCGCCTGCGGCACGCCGGCGCCGACCTACCACCAGGACGTGCGCCCCATCCTCGAGGGCCGATGCGTGAACTGTCACACGGCGGGCGGCGTGGGCCCCTTCGTCCTCGACTCGTACGCCGCGACGAAGACGATGGGCCCGGCGCTCGTCGACTCGACCCAGAAGGGCCGAATGCCGCCGTGGCTCGCGACGGCGAACGACGTCGGCGGCTACCTGCGGGACCCCTCGCTCACGCCCGCGCAGAAGGACGTGATCAAGAAGTGGGTCGAAGGTGGAATGCCCGAGGGCGACGCGAAGAAGCCCACTCCGCCGCTCGCTGACGTCGCCGCGGGGCTGCCGCAGGTCGACCTCACGCTGAAGATGCCCGAGCCGTACACGCCACAGACCCTCCCCGATGACTACCGCTGCTTCGTGCTGCGCTGGCCGATGACGACGCCGACCTACGTCACCGGCGTCAACGGCGTGCCGGGCAACTCGAAGATCGTGCACCACGTCGCGCTGTACCTGATCGACGGTGAGGCCGCGAAGTACCCGCCGATGTGGGACGCGGAGGACGCGACGCCCGGCTACCAGTGCTTCGGTGGGCCCTTCGGCACCAGGCCCCAGCAGTTCCCCGTGAAGCTGCTCACCGCGTGGCTGCCCGGCTACCAGGGCCAGACGTTCCCCCGTGGCGGAGGCGTGCTGATTCCTCCGGGCTCGACCGTGGTGCTGCAGATGCACTACTCGTCGCTCGAGGCCGCGCCGCTGGCAGATCAGACGGCGATGGAGTTCTCACTCGCGCCCACGGTCAGCCGCCGCGTCGCGTATCAGCCGTTCCTCAAGTTCGACTGGGTCGCCGGGCAGATGGAGATCCCCGCGAACGCGAGCGAGGTCGTTCACGAGCACCGCGCCGACCCGCGCCCGAACTTCGGGCTGCTCGGCTCGCCGCTCGACACGACGAAGGGCTTCACCATCGAGGCGATCATGTTCCACATGCACACGCTCGGCAGGCGGGGCGAGGTGTGGATTCACAAGGCCGACAAGACGAAGAAGAAAATCCTCGAGATCCCCCGCTGGGACTTTCACTGGCAGCAGGAGTACCAGCTGGCCGAGGCGGTGCGCTTCGAGCCTGGCGACGAGCTGCGCATGAAGTGCGTGTTCGACAACTCGAAGCCCACCTCGAAGACGACGAACTGGGGCGAGAACAGCGAAGAAGAGATGTGCGTGGCGAACCTGCTCTCGTCCGAGTGACGGTCGGTCCACTTCTTCTGCACACGCCGTCCTGGCGCAGGGTCATGCGGGGGTCCTCAGGGAGACTCCATGACTCGTCTGTCCTTCGTCCTGCCGTGCCTGGTGTTGGTTGCGTGTGCCGGCGAGAGCCCCATTCCGCAGAGCTCGCTGATGGAAGGCGCGGGTGACGTCGCCGGCGTGAAGGGGCTCGAGCGGCTCGAGCGCGCAGGCGTGTACGAGAGCGGCGCGACGGAGCGGTTCCGGGTGCACGTCGACGACGCGCAGGTCTCGAGGCTCGAGTGGTCTGCCTCGGCGGGCGCGCTCTCGACCTCGGGCCGAGTCGCAGAATGGAAGCTGCCCACCCTTTCGAGCGCGGAGCTCTCGGTTCGGGTGGTGCGGCGTGACGGCACCGAAGGCACCGCGACGTGGCGCTTCTCCATCAGCGCGACGGTCGACACCAGCCGCCCCATGACGGCGCAAGCTGCGTTGCTCGCCATGCCGATGCCAGTGCTCGACGGCGGCTCGCTCGAGGTCTCGGGCGGCGCCTGTGAGGTGCGCTACGAGGGCTCGACGGCGAACGTCGGCATCGCGTTCACCACCGCCACGCACCCCTCGCTCATGTACGGCCGGTGGAACGGCTCGGCGTGGAGCCTCGAGGTCGTCGACGCGATGGGCTTCAACACGGGCGGCGTCATCAGTCAGCAGGTCTCGATGCAGGTCGAGCCCAACGGCACCCCGCACCTCGTCTACGTCCGTGAAGGCACCGTCATGTACGCCACGAAGTCCGGCGGCACCTGGCTGCGCGAGCGCGTCGACGCCACCGGCGCCCTCCTCGCCACCGGCGCCACCAGCGGCTCCTCCGAGAACGTCGCCCCCTCCATCGCCCTCTCAGGCACCACCCCCGTCATCCTCTACCTCACCGGCACCACCTTTCAGTTCTACCGGCCCGTCATCGCCACTCGTTCTGGCCCCTCTTCCTGGACTCGCTCCACCGTCGTCGTTCCCAGCCTCTCTACCGGCGACGGCCAGTATTCCTACGGCGAGCTCGTCATCGACTCCTCCGGCCGTCACCTCTTCCCCGTCGCCGGCTATTCGGTCTCCACTGGCTCTTCCAGCTCCCTGCTCGTCTCGTGGACCTCTGCTTCCACCACCTCCGTTCAGCTGCCCCCGTTGAACACCCGTGGTGACACGTCGCTCGCCAGCGGGACCCGTCTGTTGATGCGAACCGAGTCTGGCCTTCTCGACATCGCCCTCAACGCGACCTTTTCGAACACCACCATGACGTCCTCGAGCGTCGAGCTGAGCGGCTCGCAGGAAGGAGACGTCGTCTGGTCGCCATCGCAGAACAGGCCGGTACTGCTCCACCTGCATGGCTCGTCGCTCGAGCTCGTGACTCCGAACGCCGGCGGCTTCTGGACGTACACCCAGCTCGGGACGGCGACGTCGGCCTCTGCCGGCCTCGCGGTGAACCCGACGACGGGCGAGACGAGCCTCTGCTACCAGGCGAACAGCCGCATCATGTTCCAGTGAGGGAAGCGTGCGCGCGCTCTGCTTCCTCACGCTCGTCGCGCTGACGAGCTGCCAATGCTCCGAGCCGGCTGGCCAGCCGCCGACGGTGCGCATCACCACGCCCTCCGACTGGACGTACCTCGATGGCGCAGGCCCTCACTCGGCCACCGGCGTCGTCACCGATCCCGACGAGGTGATTCAGCCCGACCGCGTGGTGTGGCGGTCCGACAAGGACGGCGCCGTCGGGAGCGGCGCCATCACCACCATCACGCTCTCTCCGGGCGAGCACCGGCTCACGCTCGAGGCCACCGACCGTGACGGCAACGTCGGCAGCGCGCAGGTCAGCGTCTTCGTGCGGCTCGTCGGCCAGGAAGATGGCGGCGTCAGCTTCGACGGCGGGACGACGGTCGACGGAGGCGTCACCGACACCGAGCCCGTCGCGTCGATTGCCTCGCCCGCGAACGCGAGCCTCTTCGACGAGGGGCAGGCCATCGAGCTGCTCGGGAGCGCCACCGACGTCGAAGACGGTGCGTTGACTGGCGGTGCCCTGGTGTGGACGTCGGATCGCGCAGGCGTCATCGGCTCAGGCCCCCGGGTCAGCTTCACGAACGCCGCGCTCGGCGCGCATCGCATCGTGTTGACGGCCACCGACCGCTCGGGCCGCACCGGCATCGCGTCGGTCTCGCTCACCGTCGTTCGCCCCGGCACCAATCGCCCACCCGTCGTCACCATCACGGCGCCCCTCAACGGCGCGCTCCTGGTGCTGGGAACCGCCGCGATGCTCCGCGGCACGGCCACCGACCTCGAAGACGGAGCGTTGACGGGCGCCTCACTCGTGTGGACCTCGAGCCGCGACGGCGCGCTCGGCACGGGCCTGATGGTGTCTCCGATGCTCACGCAGGGCGTTCACACCCTGACGTTGACGGCGACCGACTCGATGGGCGCGATGGGCACCGCGTCGATCACGGTGTCGGTGAACCAGGCCAACAACCAACCACCGGTCGCCACCATCACCCTGCCCGCGACGATGCAGACCGTCTTTCAGGGCGCGTCGCTGACCTTCACCGGCACCGGGGCAGACCCGGAGGACGGCGCGCTGACGGGCATGGCGCTCTCGTGGACCTCGAGCCGTGATGGCGTGCTCGGCACCGGCAGCCCGCTGAGCACCTCGACGTTCACGGTCGGCGACCACACCGTGACGCTGGTGGCCCGCGACTCGGGCGGCAACTCAGGCACCGCGTCGGTGCTCGTCAGGGTGCTGCCGCAGAACCAGGCGCCCACGGCGACGATTACCGCTCCAGCTGCGAACACGTCGGTCGCCGCCGGCACGACCATCACCTTCGCAGGCATGGCGACGGACCCCGAAGACGGCGCGCTCTCAGGCTCGTCGGTCCGCTGGAGTTCGAGCCGAGACGGCGCGCTGGGGACGGGCGCCTCGTTCTCGACTGGAGCGCTCTCGGTCGGCGCGCACACCATCACGTTCACCGCGACCGACGCGGGCGGCCGCAGCGGCTCGGCGTCGATTGCCGTGACGGTCACCATGTCCGCGATGAACGTGCCGCCGCTCGCGCGACTGACTGGCCCGGGCACCGCGCAGGCGACCGACACGCTCAGCTTCGACGGCTCCACCTCGACTGACACCGACGGCACCATCACCTCGTACCGCTTCGACTTCGGAGACGGCTCGACTCCCGTCACCTCGGCGACGTCGACGGCGTCGCATGCCTTCGCGACGGCTGGCACGTACTCGGTGACGCTGACCGTGACGGACGACCGGGGCTCGACAGCTCTGGCGACGCTCCAGGTGGTCGTGTCACCGTTCGTCCGCGTGCCGACGGTCGCGCTCCCAGCGGTCGATGACGTCGGTCGCGCCTGCGCCATCGCCACGCCGGGCAGCCGCGTCTTTCTGGCGTGGACCAGCGCGCGTCACCCCGGGCTCTTCTTCGGAGAGCGCGTCAACGGCACCCTCCAGGTCGAGGTCGTCGACGCGCTCGGCTTCAACACGGGCGGCGTCATCAGTCAGCACGTCTCGATGCAGGTCGAGCCCAACGGCACGCCGCACCTCGTCTACGTGCGTGAAGGCACCGTCATGTACGCCACGAAGTCCGGCGGCACCTGGCTGCGCGAGCGCGTCGACGCCACGGGCGCCCTCCTCGCCACCGGCTCCACCAGCGGCTCCTCCG
>JAUXRI010000222.1 GCA_030681895.1 Myxococcales bacterium
GTGACGAAGAACTACTCGGGCAACTACCGCCTCGGAAAAGGCGCGCACTTCGTCGTCGAAGGTGACGAGTACGACACGGCCTACTTCGACAAGGGGCCCAAGTTTCTCCACTACCAGCCGCGGAGCGTGATCCTCACCAGCATCGAGCTCGATCATGCGGACATCTATCGCGACCTCGCGCACTACGAGTCGAGCTTCGAGAAGCTGATGGCCCTCGTGCCCGCCGATGGACAGGTCGCGGTGAGCGCGGGCTGGCCCAGCGCCGTCCGGCTCGCGAGGGGCGCGAAGGCCCGCGTGACGACGTACGAGGCCCGAGAGGGCTCGAACGCCGACGTCGTTCCCAGAAGCGTGGTGTTGGGGCCCGAGGGCGCCCGGTTTGGAATCGTCGAGCGGGGTGAGTCGCAGGGGGAGTTCCTGCTCCCGCTCGCGGGGCGTCACAACCTCGAGAACGCGCTGGGCGTGTATGCGTGTGCGCGCGGCCTGGGGCTCTCGGCCGACGAGGTGCGCGCCGGGTTCGCGTCATTCGAAGGCGTCAAGCGCAGGCAAGAGGTGCGCGGTGAGCCGGCCGGTGTGCTGGTGATCGACGACTTCGCGCATCACCCGACGGCCGTGCGTGAGACGATCGCCGCCGTGAAGTCGCGGTGGCCCTCCAGGCCGCTGTGGGCCGTCTTCGAACCCCGGAGCAACACCAGCCGTCGGAGCCTTCACCAGGCGGAGTACGCGAAGAGCTTCGGTGGCGCGGCCCGCGCGTCGATCAAGGTGCCCGAGCGTCACGACAAGATTCCGCCCGGCGAGGAGCTCGATGTTCCTCGTCTGGCGCGCGAACTCAGTGACGCGGGGATTCCGTCGGTCGCAGCGGCGACGGTGAACGAGCTGCTGGATGAGGTCGGTTCGAAGGCCCGCCGTGGTGACCTCGTCCTGGTGATGAGCAATGGAGGCTTCGGTGGCTTCATCGATTCGCTGCTCGCGCGGCTCTCACAGCGGCCGGAGTGACTGCATGACGATGCGCCTGCTCCTTCTGGTGTTGGTGATGGGTGGGTGCGTTCGTCTCCCGACGCCTCCGGTGCTGGTCGACGACGACGCCCGACGGGGTCTGGTGCCCAGGGGCGAGGCTGCCGCGCTGGACTTCACCGTCACGCAGCACCCCTCTGGCACGCCGTATCGCCTCGCTGACGATCGCGGGTCGGTGGTGCTGCTCGACGTGTGGGCCACCTGGTGCGACCCCTGTCGCGAGTCGCTGCCTTTCTACGAAGACGTCGCCAAACAGTTCTCTGGCCGGGGCCTCAAGGTGTACGCGCTCAGCGTCGATGCCGACGCCGCCGTCATCGCCCCCTTCGTGCAGGAGCTGAAGCTGACCCTGCCGGTGCTGCACGACCCAGAAGCCGCCGTTGCCGGGAGCGCGCTCAAGGTGAAGCAGATGCCCACCAGCTTCCTCATCGATCGGCGCGGCGTCGTACGTCGGGTCCACGAGGGGCTCAGCGATGACTACTTTCAACAGACCCTGACTGACGTCGAGCTGCTGCTCGCAGAGCCTGCGAAGTGACCGAGGCCGGTGGTTGGTGTCTGGACCGCGGCTCGGTGCGAGTGGGCTGAGCCGCTCGAGGGGATGAGCTCGAAGTTCACCGAGGGCGGAAGCCGAGGAGCTTGTCGCTGAGGTCGTCAGAGATGAGCGCGGCATCATGCGCTCGTGGCGTCTTCTCTCAGGCGGCGCCATCGCGGCGCATGGAGCGGATGGCCGGCGGCATCGAGTCGGTGGCCGTCATCCAGCGCCCTGGTCCGCGTGACGGGCATGCTGCGCTCGAGTCGAAGGGTACGAGCACACCTCGGGATCAGCCCGCGTCTCTCGACGGCCCGCGATGGATCACGAAATGCGAGCACATCGATCGAGTTGTTCTCGAACGGCTCCAGCTTTCGGCGATTCAAGAACGCCGCGTCGACGACCAGGCCGCCGTTCTCCACTGCGGCGGCACGGCAGACGAGTGTGCGCCCAGCTTCGTGGCAAAGCCTCGACGCTCCGTGGGACCTTCTGACCGCCTCGAGCCGGCTCGCGCGCCGTCACTCTTTCCGCCGTGCCCCGGCGCTCGTCGCCTGGGCTCGAGTTCATCGAGCTGTCGGGCGGTCCTCGGCCCACCGTGACGGGCTCTCGGGTGGCTGGCCATTCGGGTGCGCGGCCCGCTTCGACAGCTATACCGCCCCGAGCCCGAGGCTCGGTGCCATGGTGACTGCCCTGGCAGAGCGCCTCAGCTTCGCCCGACGGGAGCGCACGTGACGCCAGCGGAGCTGCGCAATGAAGCCGAGGTCCTGGTTCGTGCGGGCGGCGCGGTCCTGAAGGAACGGTTTTCCGAGACGCGCACCATCGACTTCAAGGGGCCGGGCAGGGGAAACCTCGTCACCGACGCCGATCGCGCGGCTGAGGCACTCATCGTCGAGGCGGTCCGGGGCCGATTCCCCGCGCACGGGCTCCTGACCGAAGAGTCCGGCACGGTGCGCACCGGCGACGTCCGGTGGATTCTGGACCCTCTCGATGGCACGACCAACTACGCCCACGGCGTTCCACACTTCTGCGTCTCACTCGCGGCGGAGGGGCCCTGGGATGGTGGGCGACGAGTGCTGGCCGCGGCGACGTTCGATCCACTCCGTGACGAGCTGTTCTCTGCCGCGCGGGGACAGGGCGCGACGCTGAACGGCCGCCGGCTTCTCGCCAGCTCCGAGACTGCGCTCGATCGCGCGCTGCTCTGCACGGGGTTTCCGTATGACGTTCAGCTGAACCCTGACGCTCCGCTGGGGCTCTTCGAGCAGCTCGTCCGCCAGGCCCGGGGCATGCGACGCATGGGCAGCGCCGCCCTCGAACTCGCATGGGTCGCGGCCGGCCGCTTCGACGGGTTCTTCGAGTTCGGCCTCAAGCCATGGGACGTCGCCGCGGGCGCGCTGCTCATCGAAGAGGCTGGTGGTTTCATCGCCTGCCTCGACGGAAGTGCGTGGGACGCACGCTTCGGTGACGTCGTCGCCGCAGGGCCCGGGCTCTTCGGCCAGCTGCTGGGGCAGTGTCGGCACTTCGTGGCGACGCAGGGCCTGGTGCTCAGGCCCTTCGACTCGAGCCGACCTGCTTAGAGAAATCCCTCTGGCACGAAGACGATGTCTCCGGGCTGGAGCACGAAGTTCTTCTCGTTCCCGTTGATGATGTCCTCCACCCGGAGCGGCACCCGTGTCTCACGGCCATCGATCAAGCGCGTGATGTTGACGCCGTTGCGGGCCGCGGTGCGATTGAAGCCACCAGCCGCGCTGACGGCGGCGACGATCGTCATGCCCTCTTCGTAGGGGAACGAGCCCGGCTTCGACACGTCGCCGAAGACGAAGATGCGCTTCGAGTTGAACTCCTTCACCATCACCGTCACCTGCGGGCGCCGCACGAAGCCCTGCTTCAGGCACGAGTTGATGGCGTCGGCGGCGAGGCTTGGCGTCAGGTCCGTCACCCGGACCTTGCCGCACAGGGGAAAGTCGATGACGCCTTCAGGTGAGACGCGGAAGATGCCCGACAGATCGGGCTCCTGGTAGACGCGCACTTCGAGGAAGTCGCCCGTGCCCAGCGTGTTGGCGCGAACGCCACCATCGACCGCAGGCAGATCTTCAGGACGGACCTGCCCGCCAAGGGGCTTCGGGGTGCGGCAGGCAGCGACCGCGACGAGACAGAGGCAGGTGACGAACGTGAGGTGACGCATCGTCACGTCAGTACCGGAAGGTCAGTCTCAAGTTCGCTTCGTGTCGCACGAAGTTGATGCCGGTCTGGGTTGTCTGTGTCGAGGATCGGTACCCGAGGCCGTAGGTCGCTCCGATGACGAACCACGAAGTGACCACGAAGGAGGGGCCAACATTGAGGCCAATCAGGAGGTCGCTGCGCGTGCTGACTGTGCCCATCGGGCCAAAGAAGGTGAAGTAGTCGATCGATGCAGTGCCGTTCAACGTGAGTCGGTCGCCGAGGAAGCCGAGACGGGCGTTGAGGTAGCCTCGATCGTCGGCGAACGTGCCAAAGACCGGGACCGGCAGCATGTCGCGCACGTAGCCGATGGAGACGGAAGTGCTCTCTCCGACGAGGTAGCTGAGTTCGGCTTGGCCAATCGGCGCAGCGCGCTGCGTTGCAGCAAAGTCGTAGGCAGCGCCGGCGAGGAGGGTCAGCGAGAATCGGGGCGTCAGGAGGCCAGCGAGACCCGCTCGCCCGCGGAGGATCTGGGCCGGAAGGTTCTGCGTGCTCGCGTTCCAGTAGGTGCGCAGGTCGAAGTTCGTGTCCACGACGATCGCCGTCTTCGGCAGGAACTTGTATCGGGCTCCGAGCGCGAAGTTCAGGTTGCTGTAATTCATGGCCGACACCCGCGTCGGGTCGCAGGTGATGTCGCCGGCAGGACAGGTAGTCTGGCCGGTCAGGAGCGGCTCAAAGAACTCAACGCCCCAGGTCACCCGAGGTGTGATCTCGAGAGCTCGGCCACCCGGATGAATGGGCGCTGCAATGTAGAGCGAGTTGAAGAGCGAGATGACGCCAATGCCGGCCGAGGGGTTCTGCGTTCGGTCCGAACGCGTGAACGTGTCTCCAAGGTCAAACGACACAGCTCCATCACGGTTGAACGACGTCTCAAGGCCAACCAGTGCCTGTGGGCGGGAGAGGCGAGTTGAGGACGGAGAGAGGATTCCGGAGAAGATCAGGTATTCGGCATTAGCGTTGAACTTGACGATCGTGCTGGGGCTCTCCAACCCGAACGTCGCGCCAACGCGGGGCACGAAGATGAGCTCCGGGCTGGGAACACCGGACTGTCTGAAGTACCCGACGAGCGAGTCGAAGCGGCTATCGACCTCCGCCAGAAGATGCAGACGTCCGTCGCCGACCTTGAAGCCGACAGGCGAAGGCGCCTGCGCGATGGCAGACGAAGCGCTGAGCGCCACGACAAGTGCAAGAACCCCCGACTTCAAGCCGTCTCCCCTCCGAATCATCGGTCAGCGGTCCGTAGCACACCCGGTCGGGTGTCCAAGTAGTTTTGCGGTCAGGGAATCGTCACATCGTCGGACTCGCGGGCGGTGGCCGCGAGTCGATCGTTCGGGGCGCCAGCGTCACGATGGAGGGATCACCCTTCGGCAGGTAGTCCGGCGTCTCGACCTCGATGGTTGCGTTTTCGTCAGCTCGGAACGCGAGCTGTCCCATGCACTGCTCGGCCTCAGCGCGAAGCTGATCGACCTTCGAGCGCGCGATGGTCACCTTGGTGAATTCGTGATCGGCCGACTGTGATTCCCGGCGCGCGACCGCTTCCTGCAGCGCGACGTCAGACTGCTCCGAGATGCGCAGGAGGCCCTTGATCTGGGTGAGCTTCTCGTTGACGCAGGTGAGCTTCACCACGTCCTTCGTGTTGCGCGCCTCTTCGAGCTTCTGCAGCACGTCCTTCAGCGCGACGCGCATCACCGCAACGGAATCAGAGCTGACCTTCAGCTTCTCGTTGTCAGGCACCTTCGAGGCCTCGATGGCCTGACCGGGCGCAGGGGCGGGTGGCGCGTTCTGCGCGAAGACCAGGGTCGCCATGGCGACGACGCTACCGATGATGATCCAGCGTGACGACACGGAAACCCCCACCCGGGAGAAGCGAAAGAACTGAGGAAACCTAAAGGGCAGTATCATGTAAGTCAATGGAGGTTGTGCCTCCTGTCGATCAGTACCCGCTGGGCCGCCTTCGATTCACCGGGCGCCGCGAGCGTTGGCTTCCCGTAACCGGGCCGACAGCATGCGGGCAATGTTGATGACGATGAAGGTGAAGCCGTCGCGGTGGTGCTTGCGAAAGCTCGTCAGGTTGTCCGAGGTGAAGTGGAGCAGCTCGCACGCGGTCTTCGCCCGTACGGTTGCTGACCGGTACTCCTTGTCGATCAGGCTCATCTCTCCGAAGAACTGCTGGGGTCCGAGGGTCGCGATGCACTCGGGGTTGCCTGCGGAGTCGCGCCGCGTCACTTCGACTTCGCCCTGAACGACGACGTAGATGCTGTCTCCGAGCTCACCCTCTTCGAAGAGCACCTGCCCAGCGGTGACCGGGATCTCACGGGCGAGGCCAGCGATGGCCGCCAGCTCCTCGTTCGACAGCATGTCGAAGAGCGAAGATCCGGAGAGGACGGCGACCCGGTCCATCAGGAGTCCTCACGTGCACGCTGATTCGGAGCCACGACGCGAGTCTGCCAGCAACGATGCCCCGCGTCGAAATCAGGAGGCCGGCGAGAACACGAACGGGTACGCGACCGAGACGTCGGAGTCGGGCTTGAACGGGAACACCCAGCCTCGAATGACCGTCTTGATGCAGCTGCCGACGGCGTCGTTGCCCAGGGTGTCCTGCTCGATCTCGATCTCAGCGGCGCGACCGCCCGTGGTGATCGAGAAGCGAACGACGACCTTGCCCTTGAGGTTGGGGTTTCGCTTCAGCTCCTTCTCGTAGCACCCCTGGATCGCGCGAATGCGGCCGCGCAGGAAGGCGTTGAGCTTGTTGCGGTCGATGTCGGCGCTCTCGACCTCAGGCGCCGCGTCGGCCACCTTGCCGCGAATGGCAGCGGGGCCCTTCTCGGCGAGGTCGACCTTCCCAGCGCCTGCGGTGCCGAGCGAGCCGATGTCGGCGGCGGAACCCGTACCGCTGCCCTTGGGCCCACCCGCCGCGAGGGCGTCTGCGGTGGCCATGTTCACGCCACCGGCGCCAGAGAGCGCGCTCGCGACGTCGCCAACACCGTTGGAGCTGCCGAGCACGTCGGCGAAGGCGCCTTCACCCGAACCCGCCGCGCCGATGATCTTGAGGAGGCCCGACTTGGCGACCCTCGCCTGAAGCTCGGCCTTCTTCTCGTTGCTGGTGGCGGCCTTCTCCTTCTTCTCGCCCTCGGCGACCTTCTCTTCCTTCTTCTCTTCCTTCTTTTCGTCGCCCTTGGCGACCTCGGGCTTGGGCTCCGGCTTCTTCACTTCGACCGGCATCATCGCCTTCACGAAGCGGTCGGGAAGCTCGTCGAGCGAGAGCTCCTTCTCTTCGGGGATCGGCTGGCACGCGATGAACGTCGCGCCCGAGAAGTGCACGAACACCGAGGCGGCGAGGCAGAGGAAGAAGAAGTGATCGATCTGCGAGAGGAAGTTGCCCTTGATGGTGAGGGGCAGCTCTTCGCGCTTCGGTTCTGGCGGCGGCGTGACGAACTGGAACAGCACCGAGACTTCACCCAGCGCAACGCGACCCTTCGAGGCGTCAGTGAGCGGGAGCACCAACGCGTCTCCGCGCGACTTCGCGAGGCCCTTCTCACGCGCCTGCTGCAGCGTCAGCTCGGCACCGTTGACGGTGACCTTGCCCTCCATGCCCGCCTTGAAGACGAGGGCGTACTGGTTGTTCACCAACTCGAAGAGGGTGAACGACGAGGGAAGATTCGAGACTGGCACCACGAGGGTGTTCTTCGCGTCTTGCCCAACAGTGACGGGCACGCGCCGCTTGAAGGTGCGGTCTTCGGTGATCTTCGAGCCCTGAATCAGGGCGATGCGGAGATTTTTTCCAGGAGCCGGCGCGGTCGCCATAGTGCCCTCTTCGACAACTCATGCGGTCGGAAGTTCCGCCGCTCAAAACCGTTGAATTCTCAACAAACGAGGGCGTTTTCTAGCCCCGAACCTCATACCCCACAAGGATCAGAACGCTTCTTTGTCGACGCTCTTTTCGACTTTGGGGATGAAGGTCTCGGCGCGGTTCAGTTCGTCGAAGTTCAGCGTCGAACGCTGAAGAATGTAGAACGCCTGCGGCTTCTGGATGCGGCCCTCCACGGTGATCGCGTCCAGTCGAATGACCTTCTTCTTCTTGGCGCCTCCGGCTGGAGCCTGGGCAAGGGCGGTCGACGCAAGCAGCACGGCAAGGACGGTCAACATACGCATCAGGCGCCTCATTTCTCGTCGTCGGAGAGCTTACCGCTCCCTGCGGGCGGTTGGGGAGCCGGGGTGGGGGCGGGAGCGGGCTCGTCCTCATCCTTGAGCTTGGCGGCAGGCTTCTTCTTCGCGTCTTCGGCGGCCTTCTTTTTGGCCTCGGCGTCGGCTTTCGCCTTCGCAGCCGCCTCGGCCTTGTCGAGCGCTGCCTGTGCCTTGGCATCGGCCGCGGCTTTCTTCTTCGCCTCGGCTTCAGCCTTCGCAGCGGCCTTCGCATCTTCGGCGGCCTTCTTCTTCGCATCGGCCGCAGAGAGGGCTGCAGTCTTCGCGTCGTCGGCAGCCTTCTTCTTCGCGTCCTCGTCGGCCTTCTTCTTCGCGTCGGCTTCGGCCTTCTGCTTCCCTTCAGCCTCGGCCTTCGCAGCAGCTTCGGCGTCAGCCTTCGCCTTGGCTTCTGCCTCGGCCTTCGCTTTCGCGTCGTCTTCGACCTTCTTCTTCTCCTGCTCGACCTTGCGCAGAGCGTCCTTCTTGTCGCGCTCGCGCTTGCGCTCTTCCTTCTCGATGCCCTTGTTGGCGTCCTTGATGTACTGCTCGACGCGTTCGTCTTTGCCACCCTTGGCGCGGTACTGATTGAAGTAGTCGATGGCGGTGCGGAAGCGCTGCACCGTCTCGGTCCCGGGCACCTCGGAGTCGAGGTAGGCGATGCCGAGGTTGAAGTAGATGTCGCCGTAGTCGGGGCGCTGCTTCAGGACCTTCTGGTAGGTCTCGATGGCCTTGGGGAGCTGCTGCTGACCGCGGTAGGCAGACGCGAGGTTGACGTAGGCGAGGGTGAACTCTGGAGCCGCAGCGACGGCAGCCTCGAGTTCGCGCGCTGCACCTTCGTAGTCCTGGTTCTCGATGAGCACGGCGCCGAAGGCGTTGCGGGCCTCTGCGAAGTCGGGCTGGAGCTGCGAGGCCAGGCGGAAGGACTCGACGGCCTGCGGGCGCTGCTTCAGCTTCAGATAGGCGAGGCCGAGGTAGTACTGCGTGGTCGCGTCTTCGCGATCGACGTCACGCGCGTTCTCGAGCACGAGGCGGGCGAGCTCGACCTTGCCGTCCTTCAGATAGACCTGCGCGAGGAGCTGCATCGCGCGCACGTTGCGCTCGTCGGCCTTGAGCACCTTCTTGGCTTCGCCGGCCGCGGCCTCGAGCTTGTTCTGCTGGAGCTGCGCGTAGACGAGCGCGATGCGGGGCCCGAGGGCGACAGGGTTCTGGGCGATGGTCGATCGGAGCTCGCCGTCGATCTGCGGGCAGCGGCGGGTGCGGCACGAGAGGCGGGCCAGCCGGTCCCACGCGGCATCCTGAGCGGGGTTGATACCGAGCGCTCGGCGGTACGACTTCTCTGCGGCGTCGACGTCGCCCTTTCGCTCGGCGATGAGTCCGAGGTTGGTCCACGCGTGATCGGCCTGTGCGTTGCGGTCGAGCACGCTGCGAAAGCCCCGCTCGGCAGCGTCGAGGTCGCCTTTGCGAAGCGCGTCAGCAGCGTCCTTGAACTGGCTGGCCAGCCCCGCATCGAACTTCGGCTTCGGCGGCGGAGTGGGTTCCGCGGGGGCCGGGGCAGGGGCGGGCGATGGACCACCCGTGGCGGGTTGCTCCGCCGGCTTCGGCGTGTCAGCAGCGGCGACCTCGGCAGGCTTCGAGGGCGGCGGCTCGTACGGCACCTCGGGCGTCTCGGCGGGCGCCTTTGTCGGGTCCGTCTCGGCCTTCTTCTCAGGCGTGGTGGCGCAGGCTGCCGAGAAGAGCAGCGCGAAGGTCACCAGCGACAGGCGAACGTGGAGGACACTCACTTCTCGTCCTCCGTCTTGAGCTTCTGCGCCGCGGCGCGTTCCTTCTCGCCGTCGATGGTGCCGACCGCGCCGTCCGAGAACGTACCGTCGCCTTCGATGATGACCTTGGGCTCCTTCAGCACCGGGTATTCCTTCGGCCGGAAGCGGTTGAGCGACTCGAGCGTCTTCTTGGTCCACTCGTTCGAGATGCGCGCCTTGCGGGCCTCGGCGATGGTGGCGGCATAGTTCTCGACGGCCTTGTCTTCGAGCGCGACCGTCGTCGAGGCCAGCGAGTCCTGGTAGATGACCACGGCTTCATCACCCAGCCGCTTGACCTCAGGCGGCACCGGCGTCTCGAGCACGGCCTGCGCGAAGCGCTCGAGCGCGTAGCCCTTGCGGTAGAAGGCCGCGAGCGTCCACTCGACGCGCTTGTAGGGGACGACGACGTCGTACGCCGCGTTGACCTTCTTCACCGACTCCTTCTTGTTCTTGAGCGAGTTCTCGAGGGCCTTGCCTGAGCCGCCGATCTTCATGCGCTCGAACTCCCGGAGCACGACCTCGGCGAGCTGGAAGCGGCTGTACGCAGCGGCCTCGGCGGCGATGGGAGACGTCTCGGGCTTGAGGCCACGGCGGTCGAAGTCGTCTGCCGCCGCCTGCCAGTTCTTCCGCGCCTCGACGTCCTTGTTCAGCTTCTCGTAGGCATCGCCCACCTTCTTGCGGGCCTCGACGACGAGCTCGGTCTGCTTGCTGTCCTTCGAGAACTTCTGGACGAACTCGTTGAGCGCGCCGATCTCCTTGTTCCAGTCGCTCTGCTTTTCGTAGATGAGCGCGGCCCGGAACTGGTTCTTCGGAGCCTCTTCGCTCTTCGGGTACGTGTCGGCGAAGCGCAGGTACGCCGCGGCGGCCTCGTTGTAGCGCTGGAGCGCCTCCAGCAACCGGGCCGTATTGAAGAGCGCGTTCTCGCGGTCCTTCGCCTGCGGGTAGTCCTTCACCAGCTTCTGGTACTTCTCGATCGCCTTGTCGTAGTCGTACGACTTCTCGGCGTTGACGGCGACGCGGAAGAGGGCGGAGTCGGCGAGCTTGGAGTTCGGGTACTCGCTGAAGATGCGCTCGTAGAGGCGAAGCGCCGAGTCGAACCGCTGCACGTTCTCGTAGCAGACGGCCGCGTTGTTCAACGCCTTGTCGGCGAACTCGTGCTTGGGCTCGGCCTGAACGAGCTCGATGTACTTCTTGGCGGCCTGGTCGTACTCACCCTTCGCCATCAGCTCTTCGGCGAGCTTGAACTTGCCGCCGAGCTCGAACTTGGTGAGCTGGGCAAACAGCTCGCTCTTCGGATCGATGACGTCCATGTTATCGCGGAGCCGCGCGGCGACCTCTTCGACCTTCGCGTAGTTCTTGTCGATCAGGTACGACTCGACGATCAGGTTCACCGCGTACTTCGCGACCTCGGACTTCGGGAACGCTGCGATGATCGCCTCGAAGCGCTTACGGGCCTCTTCGAACTGGTTGTGCGTGTAGAAGATCTCGGCGGCGCGGTAGGCGATGCCCGGAGCCTTCTCGTCGCCAGCCTTCACGCGCGCGATGAACTTGTCGGAGTTGTCGACGTACTGCTGTTCGGTCGTCGTGAGCGCGATCGGCTTGGGAACGCCTTCACCCTCGGGCCGGTCCTTCGAGATGAGCACCTTGAGCGCCGGCGTCTGGCCACCCTTGATCTCGAAGTCGAGCTGCTTCTGCCACGCGAGCACGGCGGAGTACGCCGCGTCGTTGAGGTACTTCACGTCCTGGCTGGAGTCGCGAACGGCGGCGTAGTGCTTCGCGGCGTCGGCGAACTGGAACGAGTTGTAGAGGCACTCAGCCCAGTAGTACTCCATCTCGTACGCGTTCTTGGAGCGGGGGAAACGGCCCAGATACGACTGGTACGCCTTGGCGCCGGTCTCGAACGCCGCCTTCGCGAGCTCGAACTTCTGCTCCTGCTTGTACGCGAGCGCCTGCTGGTGATGGTAAATCGCCGTGCGATACAGGCTCGACTCGGCCATTTCGGCGGCCGCCAGCACGATGTCGGGGTCGCGTTTCCACTTCTCGTGCCACGGCGTGCCCGGCACGAACATGTTGGCGAGCTTCGATGACTCGGCGAACGCCTCTTCGAGCTTTCGATCGCGCTCGTAGGCCTGAACGATGCGCTGCTGGATCTGCGGCGCGTCTTTGTTGAGCGGGTCCTTCTGGAGCACGAGCCGGTAGGCCTCGATGGCCTCGGGGTGCTTGGTCTGATCGAAGTAGACGTCGGCCATGCGCCGGTAGATCTCGGCCTCGTACGGGCGGCCGCCGAGCTTGGCGAACATCTCCTGCGCCTTGGCCAGCGAGCCCCACTTCTCGTCGACGAAGCTGATGGCGGTGTACTGGAGCGCCTCGGTGCGCAGATCGCCGCCGACCTCCTCTTCGCCCTTCTTCTTGGCTTCGGCCTGGTAGAAATCGGCGAGCGAGAAGAACCGGGCGACGGAGTCGTCGAAGCGGTCCATGCGGTAGTAGACCCAACCGAGCTTGTAGAGCGCTTTGTCGTAGAGCGGGTGGGTGACGTCGGCGATCGCGTGCTCGTAGGCGTCAGCAGCCTTGGTGAGCGCGTCGGGGTCCTCGTACGCGTCGAAGTAGTACTCGCCGAGCCGCACCCAGGCCTCGGTGGTGAACTTCGACTTCGGGTACGCGGCGATCAGCTCGAGGTACGCCGCCTTCGCGTTCTCGAACTTCTCCTGCTTCTCTTCGCAGTAGCCGAGCAGGTAGTACGAGGCGTCGTTGAGCTTGTAGGTCGGGAAGTCCTTGATGAGCCGCTGGTAGAGCGCGATCGACTTCGTGAAGTCGATGCGGGGCTCGGTCGGGAGCGTCGGGTTCTTCTCGGGGTCGAGCTTCTTGAGGCTCTCCTCATAATCGCGCATCGCGATGGTCTGATCGTCCGACGAGCGCTCGTAATAGAGCTCGGCCAGGCGGAACATCACGTCGGGCGTGTAGCGGGCGTCGTTCGGGTACCGGGTGAGGAACTCTTCGAAGGCCGAGATGGCGTCGAGGCGCTCCTTGCGCTCGAGCACTTCGAGGTCACGAATGGCCTTCTCGTACGAGTTGGCGAGCGTGTTCCGCTTCTCCTCGTACTTCTTCTCGATCAGCAGCTGCACCTCGCGCTTGAACTCGCGCGACTCCTCTTCATACGTCTGCAGGGCCTGGCTCACCTCTTCGAGCATGCGCTTCTGCTCGGGCGTGCGGCCCATGCCTTCGTAGTAGCGAGTGACCGGTTTGGCAGGCGCTGGCGGGGCGTCTGACTTCGTCTCGCCCGTCGCCGAGAGGCTGGGCATCTGAGGCCCGACCACGCCCGCATCGATGACCACGCCGGCGTCGACCTTCTTGTCGGCCTTCTTCGCCTGCGCGTCCGCCTGGCCCGCGATGAGCACGCAACAGAGAGTGGAGATGAGCAACGAAGCCGTCTTCATCGGTCAATCCACGTCCTTCAGAACGTCCTTGAACTCGTCTTCGAGCTGCTTGAGCTCGCGGTCCTTCGCGGCCGACTTCTTCTGAATCTCTGACGTCTTGTCCTGCTTGCGCTGGAAGGACACGTCGACGACGCCGACGTCGGCCTTGAGCACGAGATCGTAGAAGCTCTTCTGCACGCGGCGGAAGCTGTCGAACGCGATGCGGCCGACGAGGTTGCGCGTCTCGCCGGTGATGGCGTCGGTGTCTTTCGAGAAGCCCTCGAGCAGGGTGGCCTCGGCGAGCACCTGGTCGCGCAGCTTCTGGGCGCGGCGCTGCACGCGCTCGCGGATGGTGCCCTTGGCGCGGTTGACGCGGTCCTTCAGGGCGTCGGCGTCGGCGCGCACCACGTCGATGCGTCCCAGCAGGCGGCGGCTGTCGTCGGGCAGGCCGGCGCGGAGCTGGTTGTAGATTCCGCGCTCCTGGTCGAGCACGCCGGTGTACTGCTTGCGCAGGGCGTCTTCGCCGCTGACGGCCTTGTCGGCGTTGTTGCGCTCGGCGGCGAGGCGTTTACGCAGGTCGTCGATCTCGGCGAGCGTGGCGTCGATGCCGTTCTGCTCGTTGGTGACGCGCTCGAGGAAGGCCTTCTCGTCTTCCGTGGCCGTCTTGCCGCCCTTGCGCTGCGCGCGGGTGTCATCGACGTACTTCCGAACCGCGACCAGCTGCGCGGCGTGAGACTGGGCCTCGATGCTCAGCTGAAAGGCCTGCTTCTCGAGCGCGTCGATGGCGCTTTGAATGCGCGCCTTGCGCTCAGTGAGCTGCTCGCTCGTCGTGGGCAGGGTCTCGATGCGCGCCTTGAGGTTCTTCTCCTGCGCGCGGGCTGCTTCGAGCTGCTGCAGCTGCTCGGCGGACAGCTTGCTCCCGACGAGCTCGCCTTCGATCTCGGTGAGCGCCTCTTCGGCGCGGGTGACGATGGTCTCGACTGCGGCTGCCCGGCTGTAGCCTTCCTGGAGGAGCGGGAACGAGTCGACGCCGCGCTCGTCGAGTGACTTGAGGATGCGGGTCGCGATGTCGCGGGAATCAGCAAGGCCCTTGCGGCTCTCGTCGAGGGCGTTGGTGATGGCGACGGCGTCGGCGACATCGTCACGCGTGCTGGCCCACTTGAGCGCGGCGGTGGGGAGCAGCTTGGTGACGTCGAGCGTCTTCTCGTTTCGCGCGAGCAGCTCGTCGAAGTACGCGACGGGGTCCTTGTTCACCGTCAGGAGCGCGTCGATCTCGTCACGCACCGGCGCGTACTCGTTGATGACGCCGTTGTACGTGTCGAGCGCCTCTTCGTAGTTCTGCAGCTTCTGCAGCAGCGTGCCCTGGAGGATCTTCGCCTCGGGCGCGAGGACCGAGTTCTCGGCGACCAGGAGGAGCACCTCGGTCGCGTCCTTCGCCTTGCGGAGCTCGCCCTTGCGCACGTAGCACCAGGCGATCTCGTAGAGCGAGTCGGGGAAGTTGTCGGACTGCTGCGGGACGTGGGAGTAGTGCTCGACGGCCTCGTCGTACTTCGCGACCTCGAAGTACACGCGGCCCAGCGAGACCTCGGCGAGCTCCTGGACCTTGCGATCGCGGGCGTCGCGGGCCGTCATCTTCGTCACCTGCGTGAACGACTCGATGGCCTTGTCCCAGGCCTTGAGGCGCACGTGGCCGACGCCGATGAAATAGATGCTCTGCAGCCGCAGCGGGCCGCCGGCTTCGCGCGCCAGTCCATCGAACACGGCCTGCGCTTTGGGAACACGGTCGGCGACGGGGAGATCTTCACGGCTGAAGAGCCACTTGCCGTAGACGTACGAGAGCTCGGCAGGCAGCGCTCCGCCCGACAGCCCGCGCGCCTGGGTGATGTAGTCGTCGACGCCGACGAAGAAGTTCAGCCGGCCGGCGATCTCGAGGTACCGGGCGAGCGCTTCCTTGTAGTACTTGCCGCGAAGGTCGAGCAGCTGGCGCAGGTAGAGCCGCGCGCCGAGATAGTTCTTCATCTCGTAGAGCGAGTCGGCCAGGTAGTAGAGCGCGTCGATGTAGCGGGGCGTCTTCTGGAAGTCCTTGTTCGCGACGAGATCGTAGAAGAGCACCGACGCGGTCGCGTAGTCGCCGAGCAGCTTGCGAATCTCGGCGTCAGAGAAGCGCGCAAGCAGGGCTGCTTCGTCGGTCTGCTCGTCGACCAGCGTGTACTGGCGCTCGACCAATTCGACGTCGTTCGCGGCTTTCTTCACCAGCGCAGCGGCGGTCTCGGTTCGCGCGGTGAGATCGGTCAGCGTCTGGGCCGCCGCCGGGACGGCTCCCATCGCCGCGCACAAGCAGGCCGCCCGCAGCAGCGGGGAGACAGCGAGCACGGCCCTGGGTGAGGTCCGACGCACGAGGGAGATCCTTCGACGCTTACTGCGGGTTGGTTGCCGCACCAGGCGCTGACTGATCGCCCGAGCTGGCGGCATTCGATCCCGCCTGCTCCTTGGTGCTGCTGATGTCGTACCGAATCGCGGGCTTGTCCTTCATCTCGGCGGTGATGCCGCCCTTCTCGTAGCCAACCACCTTCACCGTCGTGATCTTGCCACCCTCGGCGGTGAACGTCTGGTTCGACTGGAGCTTGAACTTGTACCCCTCGGCGTAGCTGAAGACGCCACCGGCGCCGCGGTAGACCATGCGCACGGCGATCTGGTGGTTGCCGGGGACGATGCGGCCGTTGAAGATCTCGAACTCTTCGCGCTTGTTGAGGTCGTCGTTGGTGTCGACCTTGGTGAAGATCGGCGCGCCGTCGAGGGCATAGGCGACGGACTCGAGCACGAACTGCGGGCTCATCTCCTTGCGGTGGTAGATGACGGCGCGGGCGCCTTGCGAGATGTCGCCGCCGAGCACGGTCTCCTGCAGCAGGAGCAAGCGGGCCTTGGTGCGGAAGATCTTCTCTTTGAGGTCGACGACCTGCTCCTCGAGCTGCTTGACGCGCGTCTGAAACGCCTCGTCAGCGGTCTGAGGAGCTGCTGGAGCTGGAGCAGCGGGCGAAGCAGCCGGTGCGGGTGAAGGTGCTCCCCCCGGAGCCGGCGTCTGCGCGAAGGCAGGAGCGAGCGAGAGAAGCGCCGCTGCGAGCCCGACGAGACGACGTGCGATCATTATCCTTGTCCACCCTTCTTCAGCTCGGTGAGGACGAGCTTGGCGACACCCTTCAAGGTGTCGAAGACGCCCACGCCGGTCGGAGCGACGGCCTGATGATCCTGAACGTTGCGCGGGTTGAGCACCTTGCGCAGCTCGTCCACGGCCACGGCGTTCGGCAGGTCGCGCTTGTTGTAC
>JAUXRI010000233.1 GCA_030681895.1 Myxococcales bacterium
CAAGGGCAAGGTCGGTGAGACGGTGCGCCTCTTCGTCGGCAACGGCGGCCCGAACCTCGTCTCGAGCTTCCACGTCATCGGAGAGATCTTCGACCGCGTCTACACCGAGGGCGGCGCGAAGGCGCAGGAGCACGTGCAGACCACCCTGGTGCCGGCCGGCGGCAGCGCCATCGTCGAGTTCAAGCTCGACACCGACGGCACATACATTCTGGTCGACCACTCCATCTTCCGGACGTTCAACAAGGGCTCGCTCGGCATGCTGAAGGTCGAGGGCCCGGGCAACAAGGCGGTCTACTCGGGCAAGGAGGTCGACGAGACGTACCTGGGCGACGAGTCGGTCGCGACGTCCATCGCGGCGGGCCCGGCGAAGACGGCGGCCGCGGCCACGAAGCCCGACGGCAAGGCGCTCTTCATGACCAGCTGCGCGATGTGCCACCAGGCCGAAGGCCAGGGCGTGCCGGGGGCGTTCCCGCCGGTCGCGAAGAGCGACTACCTCGCCACCATCTCGAACTCGAAGCGGCAGGAGCTGGTGGAGATCGTCCTTCGCGGCCGCACGGGGAAAATCACCGTCAACGGCACCGAGTACAACGGCGTGATGACGGCCGTCGCGGGCCTCGACGACGAGAAGCTGGCCACGCTGCTGAACTACGTCTCGAACACCTGGGGCAACAAGGCGCCGGCCTTCACCACCGACGAAGTGAAGAAGCTGCGTGAAGCACTGCCGCCCGTGGCCCCTGCCGTTGGAGGTCACTGACGTCATGCGCGGCGCGACCCTCACCCTCTGGCTGCTCGCGTCGTCGGCCCTGGCCGGCGAGGTGGTGTCGCTGCCGCAGGGCACGTTCGCGCCGCTCTTCGGTCTCGACGTCGGGCAGACCGCGTTCCCCGTGGGCGCGTTCAGGCTCGACGTGAGGCCCGTCTCCCGCGCCGAGTGGAGTGTGTTTCTGACGAAGGCACCGCAGTGGACGAAGGTGAAGGCACCGCGCGTGCTGGTGGACGAGAAGTACCTGAGGACGTTCGCGGCCGACCGGCCTGCAGCGCCGGTGACCGAGGTCTCGTACTTCGCGGCGCGGGCGTTCTGTGACGCGCGTGGGGGCCGGCTCCCGACGACGCTCGAGTGGGAGTACGCCGCCGCCGCGGACGAGACGCGCGCCGACGCTTCGCGCACGCCGGAGTTCGCGCAGCGCATTCTCGATTGGTACGGCAAACCCAACCGGCCCGACGACCTCGACCAGCCCGGCAGCCCGAAGAACGTCTACGGCGTCGAGGCGCTCCACGGACTGGTCTGGGAGTGGACCGACGACTTCAACGCGCTCTTCGTCTCGGGCGACAACCGGCAGGACGGCGACAGCAACTCGAAGTTCATGTGCGGCGCAGGCGCGACCGGCAGCGCGGGCCGCGAGGACTACGCGGCCTTCATGCGGTACGCGATGCGCTCGAGCCTGACGCCCCGCACGTCGCTGCCCCGCCTCGGCTTCCGCTGTGCGTACGACGCCAGGAGCACCCCATGACGACGAAGGCGCTGATGCTGGGCCTGTGCCTCTGGGCGACGGCCTCGCGGGCCGAGGGCGAAACGAAGAACGTGCTCGCGCTGCCGACGACGTGGAAAGACGAAGCCGGCGCGCCGGTGACGCTCGAGCGCTTCAAGGGCCGCTGGTACGCGCTCACGTTCATCTACACGTCGTGCGCAGGCAGCTGCCCGCTCACCACCAGGAAGCTCAAGCGCCTCGACGCCGCGCTCGAGCAGGCCGGCAACCCGCTCGACCTCGTCGTCGTCAGCCTCGACCCGGCGCACGACACCCCGCCGATGCTGAAGCAGTACCGCGTGCGGTATGGAATCGAGGGCGCGACGCGGTGGCGCATTCTCGTCGGCGACGACGCGCAGGTGCGCACGCTGACGATGCTGCTCGAGTTCAAGTACACGAAGAACCCCGAGTCGGGCGTCATCATGCACGACAACACCGTGTACCTCGTCGGCCCCGACGGCGCGGTGAACACCTCGATGTCGTCGCTCGACAAGCCCATGGAGGCCTTCCTGGCGGCGGTCCCCACAGGCGGCAGCGCGCCCGTTCGCCAGAAGCGGTGACCGACGCAACCGGGAGACTCAACTCAACCCGACGGCGATGGCCTCTCTCAGCGTCGCATCGCCGTCGAGCACGCGGCCCCATTGGGTGCTCACCTCGAGGTCACCGGCGGCGTCGAGCCCATGCGCCTGGAGCGCGGCCGCGAGCGGTCGAGCAACGCGACGTATTGCGCGGCGCGACCCACGACTTCCCCTGCGCGGGTCTGCGAAAGGCCTGCGACGAGCACGTCGACGTCGCACTCGACGACCTCTTCAGCCGCAGCGACCGGTACCATGCTGAGAAGCAGCAGGCGCTGCGACAGGTGCGGGCTGGCGTTCGTGACGAAGCCGTCCGGGTCTTTGACGCCGGCAGCTGGGCGGATGTCATCGCCGCGTCGAGCAGACGTTGAAGCGTGAAGAGGCGCCCGCCCCCCTCTCCATGAGGGCTGACGGATCGAATCAAGGCGCTCCGGAGTTCCCGCCTGAGTTCGAGCTGCGCTGGTCAATCAGAGACGTGCGGAACCACGCAGAGGTGAAGCCGCGGTTCATCCGAACAGCTCAGTGCTCTTTGCCGTCGACCCGCTCCGCGAAGAGCAGCGGCGTGATGCGGACGGCTACGACCGCGAACCCCATCATCCAGCAACCGGCCGCGAGCCAGATGAGCTCGCGATACGCGCTCGGCACCAACTGCGGCGCGATGACGCGCGCGACAAAACCAATCACCATGAGCCACACCACTGCCCGTTCGACAGGCCCGAAGCGGACTGACCGGCCGGTATGGCCGTTCGCGATGCGGAAGAACATCGCGGGAATGATCAGCCCCATCGTCCCGAAAGTGAAGACGTGCAGCGGCAGGGTACCCACCCACGCTCCCGCGACTGCGTCGAGAATGAGCTGCGCGGCAAGCGCTAGCCCTCCAGCGAACATCACGCCCACTTCGAGGCGCTGAAACGCCCGATGCGGGCTCCACGTCGCGAAGCGCGCGACCACCAGCACAGCGAGCACCGCGTCGAACCCCGAGCGCGCCGTCGCCGGCAGCCACGGTGCAGAGAGCAGCACGAGCCCGAAGCCCTTGATGGCGGAGTCGAGCCACCACACCCTCGGTACGGTGACCTGCACGCCCCCCTTCATGAATGGCGGGACCGTTCGCTCCAGCATCACCAGGAACACGAGCCGGAAGAGGGCGAGCGTGAGCGTTGCCCCGGCTGCGAAGTGCTCTGGCGACAGCACGAGCGCTCGCGCCACCAACACCACCGGCAACGCCACGACGAAGAGCGAGTTGTCACGGTAGCTGTCGGTCTTCCGGCCTCGAATCAACGTCCACAGCACGAGCGCGACGAGCGCGGCCGCGTACAGGTTCAATCCCGCCCACCGCGCCCACCACGGCCACTCGCCACCAACCCAGACGGTGACGCGCTCGAGCACCCACAAGCCGACGAGGAGCTGCAGCGTTCGACCGTGGTGTCCGCGAACCTGGGTCCAGTTCTTGGTGGCCGTCAGCAGAAAGCCGCCCACCACCGCGAGGCCGAAGCCGAAGAACATCTCGTGTGCGTGCCACTGCATCGCAGGCACGGCGACCGGCACCTTCACCACGCCCGACAACATCAACACCCACAGGAGCGGGGTGATGACCGCATGGAGGCAGGCGAGCGGAAAGAACGGGCGGAAGCCAACCAGCCAGAGCGGGTGCCCTGTCCACGCCCGCGGAGCAACCACCTGATCGCTCATGTCGTCACACCCATGGGGCTTCTGTTCCCCGCTCCGAGAGTGCCCGAGAGGAACGTGAAGCCGACGATGACGTAGAGCCAGTCTCGATGATCT
>JAUXRI010000238.1 GCA_030681895.1 Myxococcales bacterium
TCGGCGTCCATCTCCTTCGAGTAGCCCATGCCGCCGAAGATCTGCAGGGCCTTGTTGGCGACGCGGCTGGCCATCTCGGAAGCGTAGAGCTTGGCCATGGCGGACTCCTGCGAGTGCCGCTGGCCCTTGTCCTTCATGACGGCGGCACGGTGCACGAGCATGCGGGCTGCGTCGAGCTCGGTGCCCATGTCCGCGATCATGAACTGAATCGCCTGGTGCTCGCGAATGAGCTTCCCGAACGACTTGCGCTCACCCGAGTAGCGCACGGCCTCTTCGAACGCGGCGCGCGCGATGCCCAGCGCCTGCGCGGCGATGCCGATGCGGCCACCATCGAGCGTCGACATGGCCACCTTGAAGCCTTCGCCCTCTTTGCCGAGCATGTTCTCGACGGGCACTTCCATCTCTTCGAAGTACATCGTGCAGCTCCACGCCGCGCTGATGCCCACCTTCTTGTCGGGCGGCATGCGCCTGAAGCCCTTGGTGTCGGTGGGCACGATGAACGCGGTGATGCCCTTGTTGGCGGCGGCCTTGTTGGTCATCGTGAAGAGCACCATCGCGTCGGCCTTGGGGCCAACGGTGATCCAGTTCTTCGAGCCGTTGATGATGTAGCGATCGCCCTTCTTCACGGCGATCGTCTCTTGCGCGGCCGCGTCGCTGCCGGCCTGCGGTTCAGTGAGGCCGAAGCAGCCGAGCTTCTCGCCGCGAGCGAACGGCGCGAGGAACTTCTCCTTCTGCGCGTCGGTGCCGAACTTCATGACCGGGTCGCAGTAGAGCGAGTTGTTCACCGACATGATCACGCCGGTGGAGGCACAGCCACGGCTGATCTCCTCCATCGCGAGGGCGTAGCAAACGGTGTCGAGGCCAGCGCCGCCCCACTGCTCGGGCACCGCGACGCCCAGGAGCGACAGCTCGGCTAGCTGCTTCACGGCGGCGGTCGGCCACTCGTGGTGCTCGTCCCACTTGCGAGCGTTGGGAATGAGCTCTCGCGCGGCGAACTCGCGCGTCATCTTCTGAATGTCCTTCTGGATGTCAGACAGCTCGAAGTTCATGCGCAGGCAGATACCAGCCCAAACCCGCCCGGTACAGGCACGGCAGCAGGCGCAATAGCGCGACTTTCCAAAGGTATGAGCGGGCGCGGAACCGGCCTCGCGTCCAGGGTGTCAGGCCGGCATGCCTGACGTCAGCGAGCTGTGGTTCGACAGCCCACCCGGGGCCACCTGCGTGTCTCACGGCCGCGGAGCGGACAGCGTCTGCAGCCGGTGCGGCGCGTTTCAGTGCGAGCTCTGCATCACGCCGACCGCGAAGTCCTTCTGCCAGCCGTGCGCGGTGGTGCTGACGAGCCAGTCGTTGCCGGCGCTCTCGACGCGTGCTGCGTGGAAGCTCATCTTTCTGCCGCTGGTCGGCATCGCCTGTCTGCTGACGCTGGCTGCGAAGGGCGCCCCGCTGCGCTCACTCAACCAGGAGCAGATCGCCTTCCTGGTCGCGTGGTTGATCCCGTTCGCGTGCGGACTGGGCCTGGTGCTCCGGCCGTTCGCGCCGCTCGCCTTCCTGGGCAGCCTCGTCGCGCTCGCCCTGGTCACCGCCGCACTCGTGCCGCCGCTGGTCGCCGACTTCTCAGGCCAGCGGGTGCTCGACCTGGTGCTGTTGGGCGCGGCGCCGCTGGTCGCGCTGAGGGACGCATTCGCGATCGATCGGGCGCATCGCCACCGTGTGCTGCTGGCGACGATGGCGACGGCTTAAGCGTTCTTGAACGCGGCTTTGCGCTTCTCGAGGAAGGCGCGCATGCCTTCCTTCTGATCGTCGGTGCCGAAGAGGAGCGCGAAGGCCTGGCGCTCCAGCTCGTTGGCGTCCTTGAGCGGAAGATCGGCACCAGACTCGATGGCTCGTTTGGCCTGCGCGACCGCGACGGGCCCACGTGAGGCGATCTTGAGCGCGATCTCCTTGCAGCGGGGCATCAGCGCCTCGGGCGCGAGCACCTCGAGCGCGAGCCAGATCTCCTTCGCCTTCGCCGCGTCGATGGGATCGCCGGTGAAGATGAGCTCCTTCGCGCGGGAGCGGCCGAGGAGGCGCGTCAGCCGCTGCGTTCCACCGAAGCCGGGGATCACCGCGAGGCTCACCTCAGGCAACCCGAGCTTCGCCTTCTCGCTCACGTAGAGCAGGTCGCAGGCCAGCGCGAGCTCGAGGCCGCCACCGAGCGCGAAGCCGTTCACCGCCGCGATGGTGGGAATCGGGAGCGCCTCGAGGCGCGCGAGCACCGCATGGCCCCGGGTCGCGAACGCGAGCGCCTGGGTCGTCGTGTAGGCGCTCATCTCGCCGATGTCGGCGCCGGCCACGAAGGCCTTCTCGCCACCGCCCGTGATGATCAACGCACGCGCGTCGGGGTGCGCGACGATCTGCGAGATGGCCGAGTCGAGCTCGGTCAACACCTGCTGGTTGAGCGCGTTCAACGCCTTCGGCCGATCGATGGTGATCAGCGCCAGGGGGCCTTCGAAGTCCAGCTTCACGAACTCGTTGGTCATGGAGTGCCCTCAGTAGGTGAAGAAGCCGCGGCCGGTCTTCTTCCCGAGCCAGCCAGCGTCGACATACTGCTTCAGCAGCGGGCTCGGGCGGTACTTGTCGTCCCCCAGGCCCTTGTGGAGCACCTCGGCGATGGCAAGCACGGTGTCGAGGCCGATGAAGTCGGCGAGCGTGAGCGGGCCCATGGGCTGGTTGGTGCCGAGCTTCATGGCGGTGTCGATGTCGGCCGGGCTCGCGAGGCCTTCGTGAAGCGCAAAGCACGCCTCGTTCAGCATGGGGATGAGGATGCGGTTGACGATGAAGCCAGGGAAGTCCTTCGAGACGACCGTCGTCTTGCCCATCTTCTCGGCGAGCGCCTTGGTGGTGGCGTAGGTCGCGTCGCTCGTCGCAGCGCCGCGAATCAGCTCGACCAACTGCATCAGCGGCACCGGGTTCATGAAGTGCATGCCGATGACGGAATCGGGGCGCTTGGTGACGGCAGCGATGCGGGTGATGGGGATCGACGAGGTGTTGGTGGCGAGCACTCCGCCGGGGCGAACGACGGCGTCGAGGTCGCGGAAGATCTTCTTCTTGAGCTCCTCGTTCTCGGACACCGCTTCGATGCCGACGTCGACGTTCTTCACGTCGAGCACCGAGGCAGCCGTCGAGAGACGGCCCAGCGCAGCCGTCCGGTCCGCGTCGGTCAGCTTGCCCTTCTCGACCATCTTCGCGAGACCCTTCTCGATGCCGGCCTTCGCCTTCGCGAGGACGTCGGCAGAGAGGTCGCACAGCGTGACCTGGTGACCAGAGGTGAGGCCGACCTGCGCGATGCCGGCACCCATCTGCCCGGCTCCGATGACGACGATGTGGTTGGTGGACATGCGCGGGCTGATAGCAACGCGCGCCCGGGGAGTCGACCGCCGCAGTTCACTGGAGTTCCTTCATCAGCCGCCGGCACTCGGGCTCGCTCGGATCCTCATCGAGGCAGCGGCCGAGCGCGTGTTTCGCCTCGTCATGTCGGGCGAGTTCGAGCTTCGCCGCTCCGAGGAGCAACCACGCTTCCGCCCTTCCAGGCTCCAGCAACACGGCGTGTTCGAGCGACGGGAGCGCCTCCTCGATCTTCCTCTGCAACATCAACGCGCGCGCGAGGCCGAGGTGTCCGTCCGTCACGTTCGGCGCCGAGATCACCAACTGCCGATACGCCTTCTCGGCCTCGGGGTACTTGTTGCGCCTCAACTTCACGCTCGCCAGGTTCCACCGCGCCTCGCCGTAGTCGGGGTTCGTCTTGAGCGCCTGGAGCAACACCGCCTCGGCCTCGGCCAGCCGGTTCTCTTCGAGGTAGATCACGCCCAGGTTGTTCGCGGCCTGCGCCTGATCCTGGAAGTTGCGCAGCGCCTTGATGAACCAGCCCTTCGCGCCTTCTCGATCGTTCCTCAGCTTGCGAATCAGGCCTTTGTTCGTCTGCGCGTCCCAGTAGTAGTCGCAGAACTCGAGCGAGTGATCGCAGAGCGCCTCGGCCTCGTCGAGCTGGCCAGCCGTCAGGGCCGCAGCACAGCGTTGGTTGTATTCGATGGCGATGTCGCTCGGCGGAGCGCGCGGTGGACAGGCGGTCAGCGACAGCGCGGCGCTCAGCGCCAGCGTTCGGAACATGGTCGTCTCCTGTGTCCCCGAGATGGGGTGGACACAGGAACGACCAGCAACGACGGCGTCATCGGCAGCGTGAAGAGGTCGGCGACCACCTGCTCGATGACCGCTCGAACCGTGTGAATCGTGGTCTTCAGCCGAACGAACAACCGCATACGAGGTTATCGAGCGCGGCGAGGTCGGGGTTGCGTCTCAGGGAGTGGGCTCGAGCACCAGCGACTCGTTGGTGTCGGGGTCGAAGCTGCGACTGAAGACCCGGGGCTCGGCGGCATCACGCAACCACACCTGGGCGAGCGCTCGGTGCGGGCCTTTGCGCAAGACGACCTCCTGGCGCAGCTCTTCGGACACGCCGTTGGGGAACATGCGCTCTTCGCGCCGGAGCAGCTGCTCCTCACGCCAGATCTGCAGCTCGACGCGACGAACGTCGGCATACGGAACGTTCAGCCGCCAGGTCACCTCGCGGGTCGTCGCGAAGACACCAAAGCCGCCTTTCCAGACGACCGTGCCGACGATGACGGCGATCACCAACGGGAGCCGGCGCTGCCAGCCCGAGAAGCGGCCTTCACTCCGACTCATCGTCCTCGTCGTGCTTCTTCTTCTTCTTCGGGGGCTGCTCGTACTTCGTCTTCAGCTCGCTGACCGTCACCTTGGGGAGCAGCGACGCCGCTTCACCCTTCACGCGATCGGGCACCAGCTTCACCTCGGCGCGGACCTCGATCGTCATGCCGGCGATCACCTTCAGGAACTCGTCGCGCATGCGATCGCTCTGGAGGAACTTTCGCACCTCTTCGACGACGACCCGCCCGATGTCCTCTTTCGTCTTCTCGGCCTGCGTCAGCACGAGCCCGAGGACCTCTTTGGGCAGCTTGAGCTGGCTGGCGACCTTGCGAATGCCCTCTTCGCTCATCACGACGGCCCCGAGGCTGGCGGCGGCCATGCGACGAACAAAGTCGGTCACGAAGCCACGCCCGTGTTCGTCGGTCGCGGCTTCCTCGTCCAACGGGTCGAAGTCGGGCTGCTGGTTCTCAGAGGCCATGGCACCGAGGAGCATAGACCCGTCGGGGTCCGGCCGCCCTGCCCGTTTCAAGTCTCAGGGGGTCGCGCGGATCTCGACGATCTTGTCGCCCTCGAGCAGGGCATCGACGATCTCCTGGCCCTTCACCACTTCACCGAAGGCCGTGTACTTGCCGTCGAGGTGCGGCTGCGGCGCGGCGGTCACGAAGAACTGCGAGCCACCCGTGTCCTTGCCCGACAGCGCCATGCCGACGACGCCGCGTGCGTAGACGCGATGGTTCACTTCGCAGCGCACCGTGTAGCCCGGGCCACCTTCGCCATCGCCGCGAGGATCTCCGCCCTGCGCCACGAAGTCGGGGACGACGCGGTGGAAGGTCAGGCCCTTGAAGAAGTTCTTCCGGGCCAGCGTGTACATGTTCAGCGCGGTGAGCGGCGCGTCCTGAGTGAAGAGCTTCACGTCGAACTCGCCCTTCTCGGTCTTCACGATCAGGTGCGCCTCTTTCGGCAGGTTCGGCGGGCGCGACTTGTCTTCGGCGCGCTCCACGCGGACGGCGACGACCGGCGTGCCCTTGAGGCGGCTGAGCGCCGACGCGGCCGACGTGCGGATCGTCGAGTTCGTCGAGGTGAGCCACTGCTCGAGATCGGGAATCGCTTCTTTCGCGTCGAGCATCGCCAGCGCCTCGGCCACCGTGGGCGCGATGTCGACCTGGGTCATCGCCTTCATCGCGAGCCCTCGAATCGTCGCGATCGACTGCTTGTCGCCGAGCTTGGCTGCCGCGGACGCCGCGTAGGCCGCGACGACGGGGTCGGCGTTCAACAACTGCGTGCGGACCTTCTCGATCGAGATCTGCGACTTCGTCTCACCCAGCACCTCGAGCGCCGCGACCTTCACGCGAGGATCGTTGTGGAACACGTACGAGCCGACCTCGGTCGCGCGTTTGTTCGGGTCGGCGGCCTGCACGGTCGCCAGCTCCTTGAGCACCATCGAGAGCCGCTGCGGCTCGGGGATCAGGTTGCCACCGCAGTTCAGCACCTCTTGCGGAGAGCCCGTCTGCTTGTCGAGCGCAGCGGCAATCCGGCACTCGATGTTGGCGATGTCCTGACGAATCTTCGCGTCCTGCACCTGGCGCACGCCGTTGATCAGCTGCTGACGCAGCGACTGGAGCAGCGGCCGGCCCGACATCGGCAGGCCCGTCTGCGCGAGCATCAGCAACGGCTGGCCACCACCGGCCGAGTCACCACGGAGCAGACGCTCGACCCGCAACGAGAGATCCGCGAGGGCGCCGAGCGCTGCGCACGCCGAGCCCTTGCAACGCCCGCTGAGCTTCGCGAGCGCCTTGGTCGCCTCGACCGCCACGCGGTAGTCGGGGTCGTCGAGGAGCTTCTTCAGCGTCACGGCGTCGATGTCGGTGCCGACGTCTCCGAGGCCCTTGGCGCACACGGCGCGGATCTCAGAGGCGTCATCACCGGCGCACATCAGCAGCCAGGTTCGGGCGGCCGGGTTCTTCGACTGCGCGAGGGCGTACGCGGCGCCGTAGCGCGCGACGGGAGCCATCTCTTTCTTGATGAGCGGTGCCAGCGCGTTGAACGTGCGCGGAGGCAGGACCACACCGGGGGTGCGAGCCGCGATGCCGATCGACATGGCGGCCCGAGCCTGCACGTCGCCCGTCACCAGCAGGCGCTCGATCAGACGATCGACGGCAGGCGGCGTCGCGATGCGGCCGAGCGCCTCGAGGATGACGAGCTTGATGTTCGGGTCCTGCTCCTCGGCCTCGATCGTCTTGAGCGCGTCCGTGAGCTTCGCCTTCACGTCGTCAGGCACCGGCGTCCACGACTGGCCGAGCAGGCCGATGGCGAAGACGGCCTCGGAGCGCGCTCCCGGGTCAGGGTCGGTCAACCCCTTCATCAGGGTGTCGGCGGCCGCCACGTCCTGAATTCGGCCGAGGGCGAGCATTGCGCGCCCTCGGAGGGCAGGATCATTGGCGGTCAGCGCCCAGGTCAGCAGCTTGCTGCCGTCTCCGAACGAGCGGCGATCCTCGAGAGAGGCGACCTCGATGAACTCAGGCGGCAGCTTCGGGCCCGTGTCGGCGGGCGCGGCCTGCTTCGACTGGTTCGCGGGCTTCTTCGCGGACTTCTGGGTCTGGCAAGCGAGGGTCAGGACGACGAGGCTGCACAGGAGGAGAGAGCGCTGCATGGCGGGCGTACCTAGAAACACCGGTCAGTGAAGTCGAGTGCGGAATTTCTTCACAACAGAAGAACCCTCGGGCCGGTATGTTGCCGCGCATGCAGTGCCCTTCCTGCAACGAGGAGATCGACGACGGGGCCGCCATCTGCCCCCAATGCGACGCCGTCGTTGATCCGTCTGCGTTCGATGACTCGCCCCGGCCTTCGAAGCCGGCGGCACCAAAGCGCCCGGCGACGAAGAGCGGCGTAAAGCCCGTCGCGAAGCGGCCGGTCAGCGGCGCGAAGAAGGCGGTCGCGAAGCCCAAACGCCCTGCCCCGAAAGGCGACTCCGAAGAGCCGCTCGCCAAGGCTGGCAACGCGGCCGGAGACTGGCGCAGCAAGGTCGACCCTGATGACTGGAATCAGATGCCCGCGTCGCAGCGCGAGCCGGCAAAGTTCCAGGCCGACAAGGGCATCGACCCCGACGACTTCATCGGTGGCATCCGCCTGTTCGTCGATTCGCTCTCGGCCGGCGACAAGCTCTCGTTCTTCGGCTGCGTCGCCACGCTGCTGTCGTGCTTCTTTCCGTGGAAAGAGACCGTCGTCGACGGCGACGTGCTGGGCCTCGCCGGCCCCGGGCTGGTCACCTTCCTCATGGGCTGCCTCACGCTCGTCGTCCTGACGCTGCGGGTAAACAAGTCCCTGAAGGTCAATGAGCTGCTCCTGTGGGCCGCGCAGCTGGGAACCTTGTCGATGGGCGTCTTGTGGGCGCTGGTGTCGATCACCCAGTCGTGGAACCCGACGCTCGCTCGCTCGATGGAAGGCAACCAGGAGGTCTGGGTCTCGAAGCCCAGCTTCGGGGTGATCCTCGCGGTGCTCGCGGGCGGCTTGACCGGCTTCGGCACGGTGCTGGGTCTCAAAGGGAAGAACTGACATGGCAGACGCGCTGACGCGGCTCGAGGCGGCGCTGTCGCAGGTGGTGGTCGGACAGCCGAAGGTGCTCGCCGATCTGATGACGACGTACCTCGCGCGAGGGCACGCGTTGCTCGAGGGTGTACCGGGCGTCGCCAAGACGCTCACTGCGCGGACGATGGCGCAGGCACTGGGGCTCTCGTTCACGCGCATTCAGTTCACGCCTGATCTCATGCCGACCGACGTGCTCGGGACGAGCGTGTTCCGCCCGCAAGACGGCTCGTTTCAGCTGGTGAAGGGGCCGATCTTCACCGAGGTGCTGGTCGCCGACGAGATCAACCGCACGCCTCCGAAGACGCAGGCGGCGCTGCTCGAGGCGATGGAGGAGCGGCAGGTCACCATCGACGGCACCACGCACGTGCTCGCGCCGTCGTTCTTCGTGGTCGCGACGCAGAACCCGCTCGAGCTCGAAGGCACCTACCCGCTGCCAGAGGCCCAGCTCGATCGCTTCATGATGCGCGTGAAGGTCGGCTACCCGGATCAGAAGGCCGAGCAGGACATGCTGCTGCGCTTCCACGAACGCAAAGGCGCCGCGCCGAAGGTCTCGCAGGTGTTGTCGGCTGAAGAGCTCGCCGAGCTGCAGACGCGCGCCTTCAACATCACCTGCGACGCCAGCATCCTCGAGTACATCGTGCGGTTGGTGCGCGCGACGCGTGACGATCGGCGCCTGCGATTGGGTGCGTCGCCCCGCTCTGCGCAGAGCCTGCTGGCCGCTGCCCGGGCCCGCGCCGCGCTGGAGCGCCGTGAGTTCGTCACGCCCGACGAGGTGAAGGCCGTCGCGCCGTCGGTGCTGAACCACCGGTTGATCGTTCGCGCCGAAGCCGAGGTCGAAGGCATCTCGAGCGAGGACGTCGTTCGACAGCTCCTCGAGCGCGTGGAAGTCCCCCGGTGATCGGCCGGCCCGTTCCCACGCACCGGGCCTTCATCGTCGCGACGCTCGGCCTCTTGCCTGCGGTCCTGGCCGTGCTGGAGCCGTCGGTCGGCATCGCCTGTGTGGTGCTCGATGGCGTGCTGCTCGGCGCCGTGGTGCTCGACTTCTTCAGGGCAAGACGGGCCGAGGACTTCCTGATCGCGCGGGAGGTCGACCCGGTGCTCTCGTCGCATCGGCCGACCCGCGTCAGGGTGAGGCTCGAGCTCAAGCCGGGCAGCAGCGGTCTCGTGCGTGGGCTCCTGCGCGACGAGGTGCCGGCGGCCGCGAACGTCGAGGGCCACGTCGTCCCGCTCGACTTCGAGACCGCCACGACGATCGAGTACCGCCTCGAGCCCACCACCCGCGGCGATCTCTCGTTCGGCGATCTCTGGCTGCGGCTGGAAGGGCCCTGGGGACTCTGCGCGCGGCAGGTGCGGGTGCCGTGCGCGCAGTCGGTGAAGGTGTTCCCCGATCTCACCGCGCTCACGAAAGACGCGCTGGCCCTGGCCCGCGCCAACGAAGACGACGCCCGCCGCCGTGTGCCTCTGCGGAGTGAAGGCCGCGAGTTCGAGTCGCTGCGCGAGTACCGCACGGGAGACGATCGGCGCTCCATCGACTGGAAGGCCAGCGCCCGTCGCAGCCGCACGATGGTGCGTGTTCACCAGCCCGAGCGGAACCAGGTCGTGCTGTTGCTGATCGACTGCGGCCGCCACATGGCGGGCGAGGTGAACGGTCGGAGGAAGATCGATCACGCGGTCGATGCCGCGCTCCGGGTGGCGAAGGTCTCGCTCGATCAAGGCGATCTCGTCGGCGTGATGGCGTTCGCCACCGAGGTGAAGACGTGGCTGCCGCCGCGTAAAGGAGCCGACCAGCTCCGCGCGATCGCCCAGGCGCTCTACCGCGTCGACGCCAGCCTCGAAGAGAGCAACTACGGCGCGGCGATCGATCTCGCGTTCTCCCGAGGCGCGAAACGGTCGCTGGTGCTCGTGCTCACCGATCTGATCGACCCCGACGCGACGCAGGCCCTGCTCAAGCGCATGCGCAGGCTCGTGCCGAGGCACCTGCCGCTCGTCGCGTCGATGCTCGACGAAGGTGTGCACGCCGCGGCGCAGGCCATGCCGGTGACCGACCTGGACGCGCACCGTCGACGGGTGGCGGCCCAGCTCGAGTCGGACGCGAAGACGACGGTGGCGCGTCTTCGTGATGCTGGCGCTCGCGTGGTCCGGACCAACGCCCGCGAGTTCGGGCCCGCTGCGGTCAACGCCTACCTCGACATCAAGGCGCGGGGACTGCTGTAGCGAGCTCCCGGCAGTCGAGCGGCAGCCCCAGCTCGTCGCGCAGGCGCTCGTGCAGATCGTTCGCGTTCACGCGGTGATCGCCCGCCCGGTAGAAGATCCTGTGGCCTCGGTAGCCGACCGCGCCGTGGCTGTTCCAGCCGTAGTGGGCGACCGCCGCGAGTGCCTCGGGCTCGAGGTGCTCGACGGTGCGAAACCGCACGGTGCCTTGAAACTCCCTGTCGAGCACGCGCACGGCGGCCCGCGTCGCGTCGCAGACGCGTCAGAAGTTCAGGTAGTAATATGTGACGACGACCCCTTCGGACTCGGGCTCGCCAGGCGCTGAGGGACGCACCGAAGTCTTCGCGCAACCTGCCACTGCCAGGGCGACCATGAGGAACAGCGTCTTCATGGGCCCAGTGTGACGACGAGGTGACGCCGCCGCAACCTCAGCGCCATCATGATGTTGCTGGAGTTGTCGTCACCGAACCGGCAACTGTCCGCGACATGCTCGTGACCTTCACGCTCCTGACGCTCCTGGCTCAAGCCGGAGACGGCGGCCTCGAGCTGCCACCCACCGTCGACGCAGGAGTGGTGGCGCCAACGCTTCCGAAGGCGCCGAACACCACGGTCGACGCGAAGTGGGGCGAAGGCGTGACGTTCAAGTCCGGCGACTTCGCGCTGCAGATTCGAGGCCGGGTGCAGGCCCGCGCCGAGGCCATCGTGCCCACGCCCGAGTCGACCGTCGCTCGCGTCAACCAGATCCTGATCCGCCGGGCGCGCCTCAGCCTCAACGCCCGCTACACCGAGACGTGGACGATGGTGGTGCAGCTCGCGTTCTCCATTCTCGACATGGAGCCCGACGCGCCCAACGTGCTCCGCGACGCGCATCTCACCTGGTCGGGCTTGCGCGATCTCAACATCCGGGTCGGCCAGACGAAGGTGCCGTTCGGGCGCCAACGCGTGATGTCGTCGGGCAACCAGCAAATGATCGATCGCTCCATCGTGGTCGGCGAGCTCAACCTCGATCGCGACGTCGGCGTGTTGCTCCGCAGCGACGATCTCTTCGGGCTCGGCGGGGTGCTCTCGTACACGCTTGGCGTGATGGGCGGCGATGGCCGCAACCGGCTCGGCACGAACGTCGGGCTGCTCTACGTCGCGCGCGCGCAGGTGAACCCGTTCGGCAAGTTCGACGATCTCGTCGCTGGAGACCTTGGGCGCCTCGAGAAGCCCCGGCTGTCGATCGGCGTCGCGGCTGCTCGCAACGTGGCCACCGTGCGCCAGCGCAGCACCATCAGCACCACCTTCAGGAACGGCAGCCTCACCTACGATCACCTCGCGGCCGACCTCCTCTTCAAGTGGCGTGGCTTCTCGCTCGAGGCCGAGGGGCTGCTGCGGTACGCCGAACAGCCGTCTCTCATGGGCGCCACCACGACGGAGTGGGCACGCGCGGGCTGGGGCTACTACGTGCAGGCCGGGTACGTGCCGATCGACGCGTTCGAGGTCAGCGCGCGGTGGGGCCAGCTGCGGCCGTTCACGGGCACAGACCCGTCGTTCAAGCACCAGCGTGAGCTGGGGGTGGCCGTCGGTTGGTACCCGAAGCAGCACAACCTGAAGCTCCAGAGCGACGTCTTCTGGCTGCCCGTCGGAGAACGTTTCGACGTCGGCTCGTGGCAGGTGCGCGCCCAGCTGCAGCTCGCGTTCTGAGCGTCAGCAGTTCGGCGGCATCCCGCCAGCTTCGCGACGTCCCGGCGCTCACTCGGAGCGACGCGTCGTCTGGCAACGGCCAGCAGACCTGGCGAGCGCGCCACGATGCGCCTCCAACGCATCGCCGCCCACGCCTCGCAGCTCGCCAGACGGGTGAAGGCTCACGCGCGTGATGAGGCGCGTGTCGAGCTCGATGACCGCATCTCTCGCGGCCCGATCAGCGGCAGATACCGGGGAGCGCGACGAGGAAGCGAGCACCCGGGATGCCCTGCAGCACGACGAGATCTCTCTGCGCGTCGGCGTTGAGCTGCGTCAGCGCGACATCGGCGATCGGCGCACCAGCGCTGAAGTTCAAGCTCGTGGACGTAAACGAGGTCGTCGCCAGCACGTCACCGCGCAGCACCGCGAGAACGGAGCTTCCGCCTCCTCCGGTCGCGAGGTCGGGCGACGAGTCGTTGTCGAGATCAGCCAGGACCGTGCGCACCGGGAGCGCCGGCAACGCCGCCTGGAACACGAAGCCGCCGATGCCATCGCCGCGGTACTGCCGGCCGCCCACCACGAAGTCGGTCTTGCTGTCGTTGTTGAGATCAGCCGCCACCACGTTGGTGCCCGTCGCGCCCGAGAGGCTGACCGCGCTGCCAGCCACGAAGCCGCCGCTCACGTTGATCCACGGCGTCAGCGACGTGAAGGAGCTCGCCATGGCCAGCACGTCGCGCCGCCCGTCGTTGTTGATGTCGGCCACGACGACCGAGCTGGCGCCCGATGCGCCGATGGTCTGCGCTGGCGAGAAGGTGCCGCTGCCGAGATTGCGGAACCACACGAGCGTCGCGCTCGTCGAGGCGATCACGTCGCCGTTGCCGTCGGAGTCGAGGTCGCCGATCGCGACGAGGGTGGCGGGCGTCGCAGTCGTCAGCTGCACAGGAGGACCGAAGGTGCCGGTGGTCGAGCCGAAGCGAACTTCGATCACGGTCGGCAGCACCGGAATGGCGCCAACCGTCGAGCACTCCAGCCCGACGTCTTCCCCGTGAACGCAGTTGTGCGAGGTGATGTGGGTGCACAGGAGCAGCTCGCTCTCGCTCCCGGTGCACGACACATTGTCCATCTGAATCGGGTCCGTGGAGGGCCCGGCGTTGTTGCCGTAGAACAGCGCGCCAACGGTCGAGTACCCGAGCGAGCGGCACGCCACCTCCGAGTTCGACGTGGGCCAGACGTCGTCGCAGACGCTCCCCCACGCGCTGTTGCGGAACACCTCGATGCGACCCCGAATCGTCGTCGCCGTCGGCATCGTGCTGTCGGCCAGCCGGTAGTTCGGCAGGCCCATCATGAACCCGGCATCGGGCACGCCTGCATCTCCAGCCACGCCGATGGTGACGAGATCGAGCGCCGTGTCTGCGTTGAGGCGTCCGATGGCCACGCGGTCGCTCCGCACCGGAATGACCGGCCCCACGGTGAACGAGCCCGTGGACGTCCCGAAGAAGACCGCGGCGTTCATCGTCGCCGCAGGCGCCGGCGTCACCACCGCGTCGCCGATGCCGTCACCGTTGAGATCGCCCGTCACCACGCGATCGCCGTTGGGCACGCTGACGCCCTGCAGCGCGGGGAACGTGCCGGCCTCGTTGGGCACCGTGACGATGGTCGACCCGCTCTGGCTGATCAGATCGGCGCGATTGTCCTGAGTGATGTCGGCGAGCACGAGCGCCTGAGGCACGGTGCTGGTGATGCTGACGCCCACCGTCTGGCCCGTGCTGAACATGCCGCTCCCCTGCCCCAGGAAGACCTGGAGCTCGGTCGAGCCCACGCCGAGATCGAGGCGAGCGTCCGCGTTGACGTCGCCCGTCGTGAGCACCCGCACCGCGGCGATCGCCGGGAACGCCGTCGAGGTGCCGAACGCGACGCCCGCCGTCATCGGGAACACGCGCGCCTGGAACGAGCCGCCCCCCGCGACGCTGGGAACGATGGCATCGGCGATGCCGTCTCCCGTCACGTCCGCCACGTCCATCGGGAACGCGATGCCCGACGTCGCGGTGAACGTCTCGCCGGCAGGCAACTGCGCGAGCGCGGCCCCAGCGGTGTTGAACGGGGTCGCCGTCACGCCCGTGCCGGCGAACAGGTAGATCGCGTTGCTGGCCGCCGTCGCGACGACGTCGGAGTTCCCGTCACCGTTCACGTTGGTCGCGCGCAGGTTGGTGATCAGGCTGATGCCGATGTTGGCGCTCGCCCCGGTGCTCAAGGGGCTGGCCGAGCTCCCCGGCACACCGGCGAACAGGATCGCGGCCTGCGACGACGTCGAGGTGTTGAAGCCGAAGAGTACGTCCTGCGGGGCCGCGCCCGTGAACTCGCCGATCGTCACCGAGGACGGGGCGAGCGAGACCAGCGGGTTCGCCGAGAGCGTAAATTGGGTGAAGGTGCCCGTGCCCGAGTTGCGCAGAATCGACGCAGTGGTCGAGGTGCCGATCGCCACGATCTCGGGCCGGGAATCACCGGTGAGATCGCCCGCGACGAGGAAGCTGGGCACGATGCTCAAGGACGTCGTCGCCGAGGCCGTCGGCGAGAAGCCTCCCGAGGCCTGCCCGTACCGCACGTACAGCGTCGACGACTCGGCGCTGACGAGGTCAGGCCGCGAGTCGCCGTTCACGTCGACGACCAGGAACGGGAAGCTCGAACTGGTGGCCGCGGTGATCACCGGCAACATCGTGCGAAACGCGACGCCCGTGGCGCACTGCGCGCGGCACTCACCCTGGCTGCAGCGATCGGAGCCGCCACACGCCTGGTTGCAGGCGCCGCAGTGAGCCGTGCTGGTCTGCACGTTGACGCACCCACCACCGCACGACGTCACGCAGCCGGTCGAGCAGATGCCGTTGGTGCCGCACACGCCTCGCTCGTTGGGCAGGGAGCTGCTGCACACGGCGCACGTCGGCCCGCACCCGAGAATGTAGTCGGCTGGCACGCACTGCATTCCTCCCACCGGGCAACGGTTGGTGCCGGTCGCGCAGTCCCAGCCGCAGGCGAACTGCGCGGTCGGTGTCGGCCTGGTGCAGGTGCGCTGCGAGTTGGCTGGGCCAGCAGCGCAGGGCGTGCAGCCGGTACCGCACGAGTCGACCGAGTTGTCGGCGACGCACGTCATTCCACATCGGTGGAAGCCGGAGTTGCAGGTGAAGTCACAGAGCCCGCTCACACATGCCGCCGTGCCGTTGGTGGGCGGCGTGCAGGTGGTGCAGGAGGGGCCGCACGTGGTGATCGAGTCGGCGACGCACATGTTGTTGCAGTAGTTCGGGGTGCTGGTCGACGCGCAGCGCAGGCCGCAGTTCACGCCGTCACAGGTCGTCGTGGTGCCGCTGCCCATCGGGCCGTCGGGGCACGGAACGCAGCGGTTGCCACACGTCGCGTTCGAGAAGTTCGAGACGCACTGGCCGTTGCACTCGTGGTACCCGACGTTGCACGCGATGGCGCACGCGGTGCCGTTGCACGACGCGCTGCCGTTGACGGGGATCGGGCACGGCGTGCAGCTCGAACCGCAGGTCGCGACCGAGGTGTTCGACACGCACTGACTGGCGCACTGATGAAAGCCGGTGGCGCAGGTGTACGTGCACTGGCCCGCGACGCACTGCGGGTTGGTCGCGCCAGCAGGCGGCGTGCAGGTCTGACAGCTCGCTCCGCACGAAGTGGCCGACTCGGCGAGGCACTGGGTGCCGCAGCGCGCAAAGCCCTGGTTGCACGTGAAGCTGCAGACCGGAGGCTGGCCTGCGCCGGCCGACGCACATTGCGCGAGCGAGTTCGCCGGTACCTGACAGGGCTGACAGCTGCTCCCGCACGTGGCGACGTCGAAGTCCGACACGCACGTGCCGTTGCAGAGATGGAAGCCCGCGGCGCAGACGAGGCCACAGTCGTTGCCGTCACACGTCGCCGTCGAGTTGGCCGCCGTGGGGCACGCGTTGCAACTCATCCCGCACGTCGCCGTCGCGAAGTTCGAGACGCACTGGTTTCCACACCGGTGGTACCCGGCGACGCAGGTGAAGTCGCACACGCCTGCAGTGCACGACGGGGTCGCGTTGGCGACGCCAGCGCAGTTGAGGCATCGGCTCCCGCACGCGGTGATGGTGTCGGCCGGCACGCAGCTGCCTCCGCACGCGTTGGTGTTCGCCGGGCAGGTGCAGAGGTTGCGCGAGGTGTCGCAGATCTGACCGTTGCCGCAGTTCGAGTTCGTCTGGCAGCCGAACACGCATTGGCTGTTTCGCGGGTCGCAGTAGTGGCTCGCCGGGCACGAGCCCGCCGTCTGGGTGCACGTCGTCGGCAGCTGCTGGCAGGCGCTGTTGGCGCAGTATTGGCCCGAGCGGCACGTGTTCCCGCAGGTGCCACAGTGCGCGAACTCGGAGCGCGTGTTGACGCACGACATGCCACACGCGGTGAGCCCCGACGCGCAGGTGATCACCTCGCCACCACCACCAGCGCCGCCGCCGAGGCCACCGTCGCCGACGTTCCCGCCGCCGACGCCGCCGCCAGCCGCGCCACCACCCGCCGACCCGCCGCCCATGGCGTTCGGCGTCGCGCACTGCCCGCTCATGCACGCCTGCCCGGTGCCACACGTCCGGCAATCGCCGCCGTTGGTGCCGCAGGCCGCGATGGCTCCACCCGACTGACACTCACCGTTCGCGTCACAGCAGCCGGTGGCACACGTGGTGGGCCCACAGCGGCGCACCGGAGGGGTGCACGAGAGGATCGCCGCGGGCAACAGCGCGACGAGCACGACGAGACGAATGGAGCTCAAGGGTACCCTCACGAACGGCCGGCCAGCCCCTGCAGTGCCATCAAAGCGAGGGCAGGTGCAAGGGGAGCGGACGTTTCGTGACGAGCCGACGTTTTCTCGGCGCGCGGCTCAGCGGCAGACGCCGGGCGCGGCCACGACCGACCGGGTCCCCGACGTGCCCTGGAGCACGAGCAGATCTCGCGTGCTGTCGGCGTTGGTGCGGGCCAGCGCCACGTCTTCGACGAACGTGCCCGGCGAGTACCCAAGCGGCGCCGTAGCGAAGCCGTGGAATGACGTCGCCAGGCCCGGGAGCACCGAGACGATGGAGCTGGCGGCGCCCGCGGAGGCGATGTCGAGGGTTCCGTCGTTGTCGAGATCGGCCAGCACCTGGCGCGGCGGCAACGTCGGGAAGGAGGACGTCTGCAGCGTGAAGCCGCCTGCCCCGTTCCCCGAGTACATGTACCGGCCGAAGATGAGGTCGGGCTTCCCGTCGTAGGTGACGTCACCAGCGAGCACGCTGAAGTTGGCCGCGCTCGGGAAGATCGACGTCCCCGCGAGGAACCCGACGGTGCCCGGCAGCGCGACGTTGAGCCACGGCTGCAGGGTGGTGAAGGCCGTGGTCGCGGTGACGAGATCGCGCCGGCCGTCGAGGTTGAAGTCCGCCACCGCGATGCTCGAGACGCCCGTCGTCGTCACCGTCACCGGCGCCGCGAAGGTGCCGAACCCGAGGTTCCGGTACACGTCGACGCCCACCGCCGAGCCGACGATCAGATCCTGCGCCGTGTCGTTCGAGACCTCGGCGATGAGCAGGAACGTCGGCTGCGCGCGCACAGGCAGCGAGGTCGGCGGGCTCAGCGTGTTGTTGGTCGCGCCGAAGCGCACCTCGAGCACCGTGCCCATGCCGCCGTCGACCGCGCCGAGCGACGAGACCACCAGGTCCTGCGCGGTGTCGCCGTTGAGGTTGCCGATGACGGTGCGATCGCCACGGGTCGTCAGCAGCAGGCCCGCCGTGAACGTGCCCGTCGACGAGCCGTAGACGACTTGCGACGTGGTGTCCTGCGGCTGCACGGTCGACGTCGTGCACTCGATGCCGAGCTGGTTGGCCGTGGTGCACGTGGCATCGGGCACGGAGTACGTGCACGACGTGAGGCTGGTCAGCAGGGAGCTCGAGCACGAGGGGCTGCGCATGATCGGCGCCAGTGACGACGGCGGCGCGTAGAAGTAGTCGTACCAGGAGCCGAGCCCCACCGAGCGGCAGGCGACCGTCATCGCCGTGGACAAGGGCAACGAGGGCGAGCACACCGGGCCCCAGACGCCGCCGACCAGCACCTCGAGGCGCCCACGAACGGTGCCGTAGGTGGTGACCATCGCGTCGGCCACCCGGGAGTCAGGGCCCGAGAAGACGTTGGGCAACGGGCCGGTCGCCACGGCGTCGGAGAACCCGTCGCCGTTGAGATCGCCTGCCGCGATGCGCGTGGCGTTGGGCACGCTGAAGCCCTGCAGCGCCGCGAAGCCGCCGGTGCCGTTGTTCACCGCGGTGACGATGCTGAGGCCCGACGGCGCCAGAATCTCTGGCCGCGAGTCGCCCGTGACGTCGACCACCGAGAGCGCGTTGAAGAACGTGACGCCGAACCCGATGCCGAGCACCTGCGCCGCCGAGAAGCCGCCTCCGACCTGGCTCAAGAAGACGCGAACGTCGGTCGAGGCGGCCACGATGTCGCGGCGGCTGTCTCCGTTGACGTCGGCGATGACGATCGCGCGAACGGTCGAGGGCAGCGTCAGGAAGGTCGACGTGCCGAACGCCGGAGTCGCCGTGAGCGGGAAGACTCGAACGCCATTGACGCCACCGCTCACCACCGGCACCACCACGTCGGGAAGGCCATCGGCCGTGACGTCGCCGACGTCCATCACGAAGGGCGAACCCGACAGGCCCGTGGTGAAGGACTCGCCCGAGGGCAGCTGGGCAAACACCGCCATCGCCGACGAGAACGGTGCGGTGCCGTTGCCGGTGCCCGGGTAGACGTAGATCGCGTTGGTGGCGGCGGTGGCCACCAGATCGGGGTTCGCGTCGGCGGTGATCGAGGCCGCGCGCACGTTCGACACCGTTCCGATGCCGAGCCCGGCGCTGATGCCGGTGCTGATGGGACTGCCGGCCAGCCCGGTGCCCGCGAAGAGCGCCGCCGACTGCGTGCCCGAGGCCGTGTTGAAGCTGAAGACGACGTCAGCCGGGGCCGCGCCCGTGAACTCGCCGATCGTCGCCGACGACGGCGCGAACGAACCGCCGACGGCCGTGGAGGCGGTGATCGGGTAGCGCGAGAAGACGCCCATTCCGCTGTTGCGGAGCACGTCGACCGTCGTGCTCGTTCCGAAGGCGATGATCTCTGGGCGACCGTCGCCCGTCAGGTCTCCGGCCACCAACTGCGTGGGCGCGACGAAGAGGCCATACGTCACAGGCGTGTTCGAGAACGTGCCCGACGGGCCCGTCATCGCGGCGTTCGCCAGCCCGAGCCGCACGTAGAGCGTCGACGACTGCGCGGTGACGAGATCGACCCGGCCGTCACCGTCGACGTCCACCACCACGAAGGGGAACGCCGAGGTCGTCACCGAGACCGAGGGCAGCATCGAAGCCAGCCCGACGCCCGAAGCGCAGAACGCGCGGCACTCACCCTGCGAGCACCGATCGTTCCCGGTACACGCCGTGTTGCAGGCGCCGCAGTGGGTCGCGTTCGTCTGCGCGTTCACGCAGGTCCCGCCGCATGAGGTGATGCAGCCCGTCGAGCAGATGCCGTTGGTGCCGCACACGCCGCGCTCGAGCGCCACGGTCGACGAGCACACCGCGCAGGTCGGGCCGCACGCGAGCGTGTAGTCGGTGGGCACGCACTGGGTCCCATTTGCCGGGCAGCGGTTGGTGCCGGGACCACATTCGAACCCGCACGCGAACTGGCTGGTCGGCGTCGGGCGCGCGCAGCTGGTGACGGTGTTCGGAGGGCCGGCAGGACAGGCCGCGCAGCTGAGGCCGCACGAGTTGACGCTGCTGTCCGAAACACACTGCGTGCCGCAGCGGTGGAAGCCTGCCTGGCAGGTGAAGTCGCAGATGCCCACGCTGCACACCGACGTGCCGTTCGCGGGTGGAGTGCACGTCTGACAGCTCGGACCGCAGCTGGTGAGCGAGTCGGCGACGCAGACGTTGTTGCAGAAGTTCGGCGTGGTGACTGACGCGCAGCGCAGGCCGCAGTTGGTGCCGTCGCAGGTGACGGTGGTGCCGCTCCCGACGGGGCCATCAGGGCACGGCGAGCAGCGGTTGCCGCACGTGTTCACGTTGAAGTTGGTGACGCACTGGCCGTTGCACTCGTGAAACCCGACGTTGCACTGAATGCCGCAGCTGGTGCCGTTGCACGTCGCGGTCCCGTTCAGGGGCGCAGGACACGGGGTGCACGAGGCGCCGCACGTCTGCACCGCGGAGTTCGAGGCGCAGGCCGAGCCACACTGATGAAAGCCCGTGGCGCAGGTGTACTGACACTGGCCTGCGACGCACTGCGGGTTGGTGGCGCCGACCGGAGGCGTACACGTCTGGCAGGAGGCGCCGCACGAGGTGATCGACTCGGCGACACACTGGGTGCCGCACCGAGCGAAGCCAGGGTTGCACTGGAAGGTGCAGGCAGGCTGGCCACCACCCACCGACATGCACTGGGCGATCGCGTTCGCGGGGACCGTGCAGGGGTTGCAGCTGTTGCCGCAGGTCGCCACGTCGAAGTTCGAGACACAGTCGGTGCCGCA
>JAUXRI010000248.1 GCA_030681895.1 Myxococcales bacterium
GGAACGCGCCGTTCTTCTACGAGGTGGGCAGCTTCACCGACGCGACCGGCAAGGTGGTGACGGGAGACATTCAGCGCTACTTCGCGGGCGACCCGACGGCTGGCATCCTCAGCGGCTCGTTTCTGTTCAAGATGTTCGGGCTGCCGGCCGCGGCCATCGCGATGTGGCGAGAAGCAGCGCCCGAGAAGCGCGCGCAGGTCGGCGGCATCATGCTCTCGGCCGCGCTGACGTCGTTGGTGACGGGCATCACCGAGCCCATCGAGTTCGCGTTCCTCTTCGTGGCGCCGCCGCTCTACCTGATGCACGCCGTGCTGGCGGGCGTGGGGCAGTTCGTCATGAACACCTTCGGCGCCCACATGGGCTTCACCTTCTCTCAGGGCGGCATCGACTTCGTGCTCTTCAACGTCCTCAACCCGAATTCACAGCGCTGGTGGCTGGTGCTGGTGCTGGGGCCGCTCTACGGCGTCGTGTACTTCGTCACGTTCCGCTACGCGATTCGCTGGTTCAACTTGAAGACGATGGGCCGCGAGGGGGCCGATGACGAGGCGCTGAGCCCGGCCTTCACCGAGCCGACGACGGCCGGGGACAAGGCGCGCGCGATGGTGCTGGCGTTCGGAGGGCGAGCCAACCTCGAGAACCTCGACGCCTGCGTGACCCGCCTGCGCGTGACGGTGAGAGACCCCTCAAAGGTCGACGCGCTCCGGCTGAAGCAGCTGGGCGCCTCTGGAGTGTTGACCGTCGGGAACAACGTGCAGGCCGTCTTTGGCCCGTTGTCCGAGAACCTGAAGACCGAGATGCAGGAGTACCTCGCGAGCGCGCCTGCGCAGAGCGACAGCGCTCCGCTGCCGGCTCGGATGCCGTCGCCATCACCATCACGCGGGTCGGTCGTCGACGCGGCGGACCGGCTGATAGCGAGCGAGCTGCTCTCGTGCCTGGGTGGGCGCTCGAACCTGAAGGGCCTCGATGACATCGCGCTCACGCGGCTCAGGGTGGAGCTGACTGACGCCACCCGCTTCGACGAGGCGCGCGCGAGGAGCGCAGGCGTTCTGGGCGTGATGCGCATCAGCCCCAAGGTGTTCCATCTCATCGTCGGTGCGAAGGCGGGCCCGCTCGCGGCGGCGATGAAGCTCGAGTCGTGACGCGGAGCCCAGGACTGGCTCACGTCGGTCCGCGCTCCTGAGCACGCGCGCGACCCGGCCCACGCCCTGCTCTTCGCGGTGCGTGTCGACGGCCCCCACGCTGCGCGCTGAAGAGCGGCGCGACGCCCAAGCCGCCGCTCCAGACGGGAGCTGCGACCACGGGGCGTGGGAATCACCTCCCGCACAAGGCGAAGTTGGTGTTCGTCGCCTTCTCGAGCGCACGTAGAGGCTCGGGCCAGGGCCCGTTGCTGACGTGCGACGCCATCTCGCTCGACCACACTTCGAGGGGACCGAGCACCGACCTGCACGCCTCGTCCTGCTTCAGGTGATGGAGCGTGACTGCCAGCTCATTTCGCAGCCAGGCTCGAGGCTCGAAGTCGAGTCGGTCGGCGCACTGCTCGAGGAGCGGCTCCAGGAGGTCTCGCGCCGCTTGCCACTGCTTCTTCGCGGCGTGCCTGGCGAACGCGGCGCGCGCTGCCTTGGGTTGATCCGGCACACAGAGCAGCAGACGGCCCCCGGTCTTCTTCGACGCCCCGCCGCCTTCCTTGCGTTGGCAGCGATAGTCGACCGTGCCAGCGCAGGCGGACACCGCCGTTACCTCACACTCCGTGACTGCGGACGTGCCGGCGCTGGCCTGGGAACTCGCAAAGGCCGCGGCAGGCTTCTCGCGTGCCTGGCGAATCATCGCCGCGATGTCTCCGAACACCGGGTCGTTCGTGACGGTCTCGTCTGCAACGTCGCCGCTGCTCGACGGGGCTCTGAAGGCTGCGCGGACGATGGCCGCTGCGCCCGCTTCGCACGCCACGACGCCTCCATCGAGTGGGCCACGGGCCGCGGTGCAGCGCGCGAGCGCCTTCGCGAAGAGCTCACTCGATGCGTCGTCTTCTTCTTGAAGCGGGAGCCGGGAGAACGCCACCTCCTCCTCGACGAGGTTGAGCTCGCGACCGGGGTCGGTGCCGGCATCCGTTGCGCTCCCCACCATGAACCTGGCGGTGACGCCTTCCGTGCCGCCTCCGCTCCCGAGCTGTGAGAACGCGTCGACACACGCCCAGAGCGTGCTGCCACACGGCGACTCGGCGACCCGCACCGCCGCACAGCCGGCGTCCGGGAGCAGCACGGGCCGCTGCGCTGCCACCGTCGTTACCAGCACCATCAGCATCATCGGTCGTTCCTTCGAAGCCGCGGCCAGTCGGCGACGGTGTCTGTGTCACTTTCCCAGGAATGCAAACACGCGGCCGAACGAGCGCGCGTCAGGCGCTCACGGGTGCGACGGCCCCGGAGGAAGGGCATTGCACTGGCACGGCGCGGCCGCCGCCGCGACCTCCTCGCGAAGCGTGCGTGAAGCTCCGATGATCCGCCCCTTCGCGTCGAGCTTGAGGTTGGGCCGGCGGCCGGGGCCCGCCACCCCGCACTCGCAGGAGGGGCGAGCCAGCTCGAGCTCGTAGCCAGTCAGAGCGCCTGCGGTGCAGGTCTCTCCCTTGTGCCCCGCGACCGAAGTCCCGTCGCGAAACACGCGCACGCGCGCAGCCGAGAACGAGAACCCGTCGAGGGTGAACCGCGCGGTGACGCCCGGGTTTTCGTCGAGCGCCTGGGGTCCTTGCGCCTCCTGCAGTCCATCGCGCTCGCACCAATACACGAAGACTCCCCCGCCCACCTTCAGGGCGCCGGCCTCGATGCGCGCGGCGAGCGTGCCGGAATAGAGCCGCTGCCCATCGGGCATGAGGATGAAGCTCCAGCCTCCCGGTGCGAACGTCAGCGCTCCGACCCGCAGCGGCTCGACGAGCTCGAAGTCACGCCACAGCTCGGCCTCGCGGACGGCGCGGGCACGAGAAGGCTCACCCGCCTCTTTCTTCAGGCGCACCATCACCGCTGACGGCGCAGCATCGGGGGTCGCTTCGGCCGCCCACTCACCGGGCACGCGCTGGGTCACGGTGAAGCCGGCGGGCACCGACCACCCGTGGAACGTCGCGGGCCGCTTGAGCGTGCCTTCCATCAACTCGGGCTTCGTCCCCATGCGCAACACCACCGGGCCGGTGACCTGGAAGCCGTCGATGTTCAGCACTGCGGCCAGCCTTCCTTCCGCGACCTGCCCGTTGGAGACCGAGAACTCGGAGTTGGCGGCGAAGCGAGCTCCGAGCGCAGAGAACGCCGCTGGGGAGTTCGCTCGCGTCAGCGTCACCGTCTTGCCGACGACGGTCGCGCTCACCTTCGCCCCCGCAGGCAGGCAGACGTCACCGAAGCAGTGCGGCTCGGTCAACGTGGCGCTCAGCCCCCCGTATTCGTCGACCGCGTTGATCACCGGCGTCTCGAGCAGCGTCGACGCTTCGGCATCGGTCGTCTGCGCCAACGCCAGTCGGGCCACGCAGACGAGAGGAAGCAGGGTTTTCATGGGCGCCTCTGACGCTGTGCCGAGCGCGAATGTTCACCGTCTGCGCGGCGCCAGCGTACCCGCGAAGCGCGCCACGGAACACGCTGCCGTGGCACGAGGTCGACGATGAAGGCGCCGCATGTGACGTCCTGGATGCGCTGGTCGTTCCGCCTCGACACGTCCCCACCAGTGACGTCCGCAAGGCGTACCGAAGGCGCGGCGTCAGCCGGTCTCGGCCTCGAGCCACGACGGACTCGTTCGACCCAGGCCCACCAGCGCCTGCTCCGCCGCGCGTACGCCGTGCCAGTTCGCCTCTTCGAACAGCGCCAGCCCACCGAGGTCCGAGTGCGCGAAGTGGAGCGAGCCACCCACCGACGTCTGCGCTGCCCGCCGCGCCTCACCCCAGATGAACCC
>JAUXRI010000261.1 GCA_030681895.1 Myxococcales bacterium
TCGGCGGAAGAAGCACGCCTCGCCGAAGAAGCACGCCTCGCCGAAGAAGCACGCCTCGCCGAAGCGGCACGTCTCGCTGAAGAAGCACGCCTCGCCGAAGAAGCACGCCTCGCCGAAGAAGCACGCCTCGCCGAAGAAGCACGCCTCGCCGAAGAAGCACGCCTCACTGAAGCCGCACGTCTCGCCGACGAAGCCCGCCTCGCCGAAGAAGAGCGCGAGCGCCTCGAAGAAGAGCAGCGGTTCGCTTCCCTCCAGCGCCGTGCAGAGGAAGAGGCGCGTCAGCAGGCCGAGGAGGCCCAGCGCATCGAAGGGTTCCAGCGCGCCGCCCGCGAAGAAGACGAGCGTCGCCGCGAAGAAGAAGAACGTGTGGCTGCCGAGGAACAGCGTGCCGCCGTTGCTGCCAGGCGAGCCGCCGTCGAGCGCGTGGCGGAGGAACAGGCGCGGCAGGCGGTCGAGGCTGCCAGGCTCGCTGAGGCGCGGCGCCTCCTGGCGGAAGAAGAGGCCAGCGAGGCCGAGGAACGTCGCCAGGCCCAGGAAGAAGCGGAGTTGCTCGATCGTGCCGCCGCCGCCCGTGCGCAGCTGGAGGAGACGAACCGGCTCGCACGGCTCAAGGACGAGACTGACGCCTCCGCCGAGGCGCGTCGCCGGCAGCCAGGCAGTCTGAGCGGAATCGGTCCTTCGCCCCTCGCGCCGCGCCCCATGCAAGAGGTCGTCGGCGGCGGGAACTCCGAAGACAAGGAGCTGTTGGCTCGTCACCGTCAGCAGTCCGACCTCGTTCGCCAGATGAACGAGGCGCTGAAGCGGTCGGTCAGCGAGCCGTCCTCGGCGCCGACTCCTCCCGAGCCCACGCGTCGCGGCGAGGAGAAGACCGACCCCGCGATGCGGATTCCGACTCAGCCACTGCCGCCGCCTCCCTCTCGCCCCTCGGCACCGCGCGCTCGGGTGTTCGGCGGCGATCAGAAGGCCGACGATGGCGACCTCTGGAACATGGTGCAGCCAGCCAGCACCTCGGCGCCCATCCCCGGAAACTCGGGGTCGTTCGAAGAGGCGCTCCGGCGTGTCGACAGCAGCCTCGAGGCCCTCGTGGGCCGGCCCGATCCGAGCCAGCAGGCTGCCCCCGTCGAGCCGCTGCTCGAGGCTGAGCTCAGCACCACGACGCCCGTCCCCGCGCAGCAAGACGCCGACATGGACGATCCCAGCGATCCTGCCGAGCAGGCGAAGCTCCGTCGCCAGCGCCTGCTGCGGCGCGCGATGGAGAGCCTCGGGACGATGAGCGCTGCGCCATCGTCGTCGCCGTCAGGGGTCGGAGCGCCGATCAGCTCGTCACCGTCAGGTGTCGGCGCGAGGCCGTCGAGCCCGTCCGCCCCTCCATCGGCGCCAACGTCACGGCCGTCGTCACCGCCCGCCCCGGCGCCGTCACGGCCCTCGGGTGTCGCGCCCATGCCGTCCCCAGCCGAGGAACAGCTCGCCGCGCAGATCGAGGCCCGCGCCGAGGCTGGGAAGAAGAAGGACCACTACGCCACCCTCGGCGTCACGCCGCAGGCCTCACGGGATCAGGTCAAAGCCGCGTTCCTGGGGCTCGCGAAGACGTTCCATCCCGATCGGCTCCCTCCCTCGCTGCCGCACCTGAAGCAGAAGATCAGCACCGTCTTCGAGGCGATCCGCGAGGCGTACGAGACGCTCTACGACGACAACCGGCGCACTGCGTACACCGCGACGCTCGCGGCGGCGAAGGCGAACCAGGCGGCCGGTGGCTCACCGCAGCAGGCGTCCGATCTGTTCAAGATGGGCGAGGTCTTCTTCAAGAAGCGCGACTACAAACAGGCCGAAGATCACTTCTCGCGCGCGCACGCCATCGACAAGGGCGCCAACTCGCTCGCGGCGCAGGCGTGGGCCATCTACATGGACCCGGCGCGCAAGGCGGAGTCGGCCAACGCTCGCGCGATGATGCAGAAGGCGATCACCCTCGACTCGAAGTGCGACCGGGCCCAGTACCAGCTCGGCGTCATCGCCCGCGTCGAAGGCGACATGGACCGCGCCGAGAAGCACTTCCGCGAGGCCGTGCGCGTCAACCCTCGTCACCTCGAGGCCAGCCAGGAGATCCGCCTCATCGAGATGCGCCGCAAGAAAGAGAAGGAGAGCGGCAAGAAGGGCGGCGGCATCTTCGGCTGATGGCGTCAGGCCGGCTCGACTCGAACCGCGGGCTCAGTCGCGGCCGAGGAACATCATCAGCGCTTCGCGGTCGGCGTCCGGCATCGAGACGAACTCGACGCCCATGCCTGCGACCTCGCCTGCCTGAGGGAACCGGCGCACCCAGGCCACCCGCGCCTGTGCCCGAATCACCCGGCCCTCGAGCACCGCGAACTCGACCGAGAGCGCCTCGCCCTGCTCCAGCAGCAGGTCACTCTTGAGGAAGGTTCCGCCCGGCGAGAGGTCTGCGCTCTCGAACACCAACTGCCCAACACCCTGCGCGTCGCGGGCGTTGAACAGCACGTTCAGGGTCTTTCGCTCGAACCGGCGCTGATCCGCGCTCATGATGATGCATTGGAAACGTTGACACTCCCCCTTGCAAGGCCAAACATTCCGCGACTTTTCCCGTAGGCAGGCCGAAAGGGACGGAACCCGTGGCGAAGCAGCACCTGCTCCTGGTCGATGGCGACGCGAAGAGCCTTCGCGTCATGGAGGTCAGCCTCAAGAAGGCCGGCTTCCAGGTGACGACCGCGATTCACGGGAAGGACGCGCTCGAGAAGGTGCAGATCAGCCTGCCCGATCTCGTGCTCGCCGAGACGCGCATGCCCGAGATGGACGGCTTCGAGCTCTGCAAGGTGCTCAAGAGCGACGAGCGCTTCCGTCACATTCCTTACGTCTTCCTCACCAGCCAGAAGGCCGTCGAGTCGAAGGTGAAGGGCCTCGAGACGGGCGCCGAGGACTACCTCACCAAGCCGATCTACATCAAAGAGGTCGTCACTCGCGTTCGCATGATCCTCGCGAAGGTCGAGAAGGAGCGCTTCGAAAAGAAGGAACAGCGCGCCGGCTTCTCGGGAAACCTCTCGGACATGGGCGTCGTCGATCTCGTCCAGACGTTCGAGATCGGCCGCAAGACGGGCACCATTCAGATCCTCGGTGAGCGGCAGGGCACCGTCTTCTTCAAGGAAGGCCGGGTCGTCGACGCGGAGCTGGGCCGGCTGCGAGGCGAGAACGCCTTCTACCGGATGCTCAACACGTTCGAGGGCCAGTTCGAGGTCTCGTTCGCGACGCTGGAGCGGGCCGAGCGCATCGAGGTGTCGACCCAGGGCCTGTTGATGGAGGGCATGCGCCGCCTCGACGAGTGGGGCCGCATGCTGGAGCAGCTGCCGCCGCTCGAGACGGTGTTCGAGCTCGATTACCAGTCGCTCGCCGATCGCCTCGCCGAGATCCCCGATGAAGTGAACGGGCTGCTGCGGCTCTTCGACGGCCGGCGCACCTTGCAGCGCGTCGTCGAGGACTCGGACTTCGAAGATCTCGCCGCGCTCGGCATCATCTCGAAGCTCTACTTCGAGGGCCTCATCAAGGAGGTCGGCACGCCGTCCTCCGGTGGCGATCGCACCCGCAAGCCCGGCATCGAGGAGTGGCTCAACACCGGCCCCAACCCCGTCGGGGCCGAGCCGACGCCGAAGCAGCCGAGCGTGACGCCGGTGCAGCCGATGCCGCCCGCCGCGTCGCCGCCCGGGTACGCCAACGCCGTCGCCGAAGAGCTCGCGATGGCCGAGCCCGATCTGCCGCCGCTGGGTGAAGAAGAGTCGGTGGAGCTGCCGCTCGAGCTCGATCCGCTCCCGCAGGCGCCGTCGATTCCGACCACCGCCAGCAGCCCGACGCCTCCCCCGATCGCGCCCGTCTCGTCGTCGCCGTCACAGCCGCCGGCCGCGCCACCGAAGCCGCACGTGCCGGTCGTGCACTTCGAGCCGCGCCCCCGCGCGCCTGGTCAGCCGTCGCCGCTCACTGCGCCGCCGGAGCCGGTGGCTGTTCAGCCCGAGCCGTCGCAGTTCCTCGTCGACAAGCCCCCCTCCGAGCTCGAGCGTGCGCGCGCGTCGCTGGTCGAGGCGTGGTCGACCGTCGACACCGAGGGCCTCGAGTCGTCGTCGACGTGGGCGCCCATGAGCGGGTGGAGCCGTCCCTCACCCATCCCTTCGGCTGCGCCGTCTGCCGCCGGGCTTCAGGACGCCGCGCGCCCGCCGACGTTCGGTGGCGCTGCGAAGGAGCGCTTCGCGCTGCCGGCCGTCGAGAAGCCGAACCCGGCGCGCACCATCACGGCTGACGCCATTCCCGTCGAGCCGATGCCAGAGCACGAGACGCCGCCAGACGCCGTGAAGGCGCCGCCTGCGGTCAAGGCGCCGCCTCCAAAGCCCCCGCCCGCCGCCGTGCCGCTGCCCGCAGCGCCTTCCCCAATCGCTGGGCCGTCCCCACTCCCCTCACCGCCCGTGACGCCACCGTCGGTGCCGCCTGCGTCGATCAAAGCGGCGCCGCCGCCGCTGCCAGGCCCGCCGCCCAGCCCGGTGAAGGACTCGCCGCAAGCTCCCATCGTCGTCGCGGGCTTCGGAGACGCGCCTGACACCGAAGAGGCCTTCTTCGAAGACACCGTCGGGAGCAACTCGCAGCTGCTGTCGGGTGAGAACCCGATGCCGCAGAAGTCGCGCGCGCTGCCCATCGTGATCGCGCTCGGCTTCCTCGTCGGCATCATCGGCACCGTGATGGTGATGAACGATCAGAGCGGCGATGACGTGCCGGTGGTGGACGCTGGTGCTGAGCTCGTCGTCGCTCCCGTGGTGAACCCCGAGGTCGCCGAGGTGGATGCCGGGTTCGAAGATCCCGACCTCGACGCCGGCGTGCTGGTCGACGTCGCACCCGTCGTGGCCGTCGCCGACCTGACCGATGCCGGCCGCGTGGTGGACGCTGGAGCGCCCATCGTCGATGCGGGGTCGGTCGCTGCCGTCGTGGCCGATGCAGGTGCGGCGGTCGCGCGTGATGCTGGCCCGATGATGGTCGATGCGGGCGCCGCTCTGGTTCGTGACGCTGGACTTCCGATTGTCGACGCCGGCGTCGTTCGTGACGCTGGTGCCGCAGTCGACGCAGGTCGTCCGGCGGTGGACGCAGGCGTGAAGGCGTCGGTCGATGCCGGAGCTCCAGTTCTCGTCGCGAGCAAAGACGCCGGCGTGGCGGCGCCTCAAGGCAGCACGCTGAGCGACGCCGAGTTCGACAAGCTGATCGAAGACGGCAAGGCCGCGATCGTCGCGGTGAAGTGGGGCACGGCCGTGAAGCTCTACCGGCAGGCCGTGAAGGACAGGCCCACCGACGCCACGGCGCGCACGGGGCTCGGCATCAGCCTCGTCTTCTCCGAGACCGGCTTCAGAGAGGCGATTCCCCACCTGAGGGAAGCCACGAAGGCCGACCCCTCCAACGCACGCGCCTGGCTCGCGCTCGGCATCGCACTGCAGAACCTCAGCCGCGACGCCGAAGCGAAGGGCCCGTACCGCAAGTACCTCGAGCTCAACCCGAAGGGCTCCGACGCAGACGAAGTGCGGGCCGCGCTCCAGGCGATTCCGTAACGGTCGAGAGATCGAATGGTCGTGCCGGTCGTTCACGAGGGCATCTCGTCGCTCGAGGGCTCCCTGCATGCCACTGCTTCTCCTGACCCTGCTGTCAGCGCAGCCCCTCTGGCTCGACGTGCCCGCGCGCGCCCATCCGGGACGGGTCGCGGAAGGCCCCCGGGGTGGGCACGCGCTCCTGGTTCCCAATGGCTCGGCCGTCCTCAGCATGTTCGAGGCTTCTGGCCGGTTGATCGGAGAGCCGCGCCTGGTGCTTCAATCGGGGTTGTTCGCGCAGTTCGCCTACGCGCGTGAGCCCGAGGCGTGGGGCGTGGCGGGCGTTCGCGAAGGGCAACCGCGCGTGGTGGTTTTCGCGCGAGTCGACGTCGCGCCTGACGGAAAGCGCACGAAGCCGAACGAGCTCGTGGTTCCCGACTCTGAGGGCTGCGCAGGCGATGGCGTCGTGCGCGTGGCGTGGAGTGCCGCCGCCCGTGAGTGGCTGGTCGTCTTCGGATGCTTGGGTTCAGAGATGGAGCTCCGTGGAGCCCGTCTCTCGCTCAGCGGAGAAATGACGCCGGTCCGGTTCGGCGCCTCGATGCGACCTTCTCTCCCATGGTGGACGAGCCGTGGTTGGGTCGTCGGCGCACAGGCCGCGACGCACTACGAGCTCTACACGCTGTCTGGCCACGAGGTGTCGAGGCGGGCCGTTTCCTCGGCGCGGGTGAACGAGTCGGCGATCACCTTCGAGGGCGAGGATTGTGTCGTCGCGGTGATCGAGTACCTCGGCGATGCGACCCAGCTTCGACTCATTCGCGTGCCACCAACCGGTGACGTCACCTCGCGTGTCGTCGCCACGGGCGGGGGGCTCGGGCCTGCGATCAAGGGGGCCCCACCCATCCTCACGCAGGTGTGGGTCGAGGCCCGGCCCGGGAAGCAGAGGGGGTTCACCGTGATCGTCGGCGAGCAGACGCTCCCTGCCGAATGGCCGGGCGTGATCAGCGGCCTTCGGCTCGGACCCGACTTCCGGCCTACCGAACCGAAACGGCGCCTCACCACGTTCGGGGTCACGGTCGGCTGGGTCGACGTCGTCGCGGTCGGTCCTGAGTTGCTGATCGCGGCGGAAGACGGAGAGCTCAACCTGCCGCACCGGCGAGTGCTCTTCACTGCGCCACGCTGACTCAACCTGCTAGAGCGGCGTCGTGCTGGTGCTGGGCATCGAGACCTCGTGTGACGAGACGGCCGCGTCGGTGGTGCGTGATGGGCGCGTCGCGCTCAGTGACGTCATCTCGACCCAGATGGACATTCACCGGCGGTGGGGCGGCGTGGTGCCTGAGCTGGCGAGCCGCAACCACGTGCTCCAGGTGATGCCAGTCATCGACGAGGCGCTTACCCGCGCGAACGTGACGCTCTCGCAGCTCGATGGCCTCGCGGTGACGAGTGGGCCCGGCTTGCAGGGCGCGTTGCTGGTGGGGCTGCAGGTGGCGAAGGCGCTCTCGATGGCGACGGGCCTTCCGCTCGTCGGCGTGAATCACCTCGAAGGCCATCTGCTGGCGATTCGGCTCGCGCCTGACGCGCCCGAGCCTCCCTTCCTCGGGCTCTGCGTCTCGGGTGGCCACACCACGCTCTACGACGTGCAGGCGTTCGGCTCGTACCAGCGGCTGGCGACGACGCGTGACGACGCGGCTGGTGAAGCGTTCGACAAGGTGGCGCGGCTGCTCGGCCTTCCGTACCCGGGTGGGCAGCCCATCGACACGCTCGCGCAGACGGGCGACCGCACGGCGATCAAGTTCCCACGCGCGCTCCGTGGTGACGACGTGCTCGAGTGGAGCTTCTCGGGCCTCAAGACCTCGGTGCTCAATCACGTGCAGACGCACGGCGTGCCGACGGGCCAGGCGCTGGCGGATCTGTGCGCGTCATTTCAAGAAGCCGTCGCCGACGCGCTGACGAAGAAGATGGTGCTTGGCGCGAAGAAGGTCGGCGCGAAGACGCTCGTATTGTGTGGCGGCGTGGCGGCGAACTCGCGGCTGCGCTCGCTGGCGGAAGAGCGTGGACGGGACGCAGGGCTGACGGTCTATTTGCCTCCGAAGCGGCTGTGCACGGACAACGGCGCGATGATCGCGGTGGCAGGCTTCGAGGCGTTCAAGCGTGGTGTGCCGGCCGGCTCGTTCCTGACCGCCGATGCCGCGTGGCGGTTGGGAGGCGCGGTGGTGCATGGCTGACAACAGTCCCAAAGAGCTGCTCAAGCGGTACGGCCTCAAGGCGAAAGAGAGCTGGGGCCAGAACTTCCTCTCTGACGAGGTGGTGCTCTCGCGCATCGTCGACGAGGCGATGCTGGTCGAGAGCGACGTCGTCGTGGAGCTGGGGCCGGGCCTCGGGCACCTGACGCGCGCGCTCCTCGAGACCGGCTGCACGCTGACGGCCGTGGAGCGCGATCGCGACATGGTGAAGGTGCTGACCTCGATGGAGCTGCCCGGCCTGACGCTGGTCGAAGGCAACGCGGCCGACATCGACTTCGCGAAGGCTGCGAAGGCGGATCAGGTGATCGTGGTGGGAAACCTGCCGTACCACCTGACGAGCTCGATCCTCTTTCAGCTGCTCGACCAGGCGGATCACGTGCGTCGCGCGGTGTTCACGCTGCAGGCCGAGGTGGTGGAGCGCCTCGCCGCCGAGCCCGGTGGCCGCGACTACGGCTTGCTGAGCGTGCTGCTCAACCTGCGCTTCCACGTCGAAGAGGTGATGAAGATTCCGTCGCACTTCTTCCACCCGCCGCCGAAGGTGAACAGCGCGGTGGTGCGGCTGTCGCGTCGTGAGAAGCCGCGGGCCGAGGTGATCAACGAGGCGCGGTTTCGGCAGCTCGTGAAGTCGAGCTTCGCCCAGCGACGCAAGACGTTGAGCAACTCGATCGCGAGCGACAAGGCCCTGGCTGAGACGTACGAGCTCGGCGCCGCGCTGGTGACCGCCGGCATCGATGGAAAACGGCGGGCCGAGACGTTGTCCGTCGAAGAGTTCGCGGCGATCGAGCGGGCGCTCGGCCCCGTGAAGGTGTGAAGCGCTGCAAAGCGCCTTTCCCCGCCTGGTGACGCACCTGAGAACAGTGGCTGGTGTGTGCTCTTCCACCTGCAACCTCGATGGTGCCGCGCGCCTTTACATTGGCACCGGGTGACAGGCGGTTCTGGAACGGCACCTGCGTTGCTCAGGGAAGCGCCGTGACTTCTTCGACCGAGAACCCGATTCCGACCCAGACGTTCCTGCTCCCGGGTCAGGGCTTTTGCATCGGGTTGCCGTGGGAGCGCGCGGAGCTGCCGAAGCACGGGCTGCCGGCGCTGGCTCCGAAGCCGATCGTCGTCGGCAACGTGCTCGACCAGAAGGCAGAGCTCGAGGGCGATCCGTGCGCGGGGTGGGAGATCGGCCGCTGCGAAGTGATTCGGCGGCTGACGCCCGGCTCGGCGCGGCGGCTGCTCGCGTTGCGGCACGACCTCGTCGAGGGCAATGACGTCGTCGATCTGCGTCAGCTCGACGTCGACGATGGAGAAGGGCCGACGATCGAAGCGTACGCGGCCGATGCGATGCGGCTGCGTCACCCGAACCTGGCGCACGTGCACGACTGCGAAGTGTCAGACGAGGGCATCTTCTGGGTGTCGGAGCGGGTGTCAGGCGCCACGCTGTCGGAGATCGCTGCGGCGTGTCGCGTTCAGGGCAAGGGCGTTCCCATCGGGCTCGCGTTGCCGGCGGTGCATGAGGCGGCGCTGGCGCTCCACGAGGTGCATCAGCGCACGACGCACGGGTTGATGAGCAACCAGGCGATCGCGGTGAACTTCGCGGGCGTGACGAAGCTGCTCGACGTTGGGTTGTTTCAGGTGCTCGCGCGGAAACGCTCGTGGGCCGAGGTGCTGGAGATCACCGGGCCGTACCTCGCTCCGGAGCAGGTGTTCGCGGGCCGGTTGCCCGACCCGAAGGCTGATCTCTATTCATTGGGGATCGTTCTGTACGAGTGCCTGACGGGTGAGTCGGTGCGGCGCACGGCGAAGTTCGAAGATCGTGTGAAGATGATGGAGCGGGGCGATCTGCCACCGCCGTCGAGTCGCAACGTGATGCTGGGGAAGGGCGTCGATGAGGTGGTGATGCGCGTGTTGTCGAGCGATCGCGCCAAGCGGTACGGCAGCGCCCTCGAGTTCGCGAACGAGCTGAAGCGCGTGTCGTCGTCGTTCATGTGGCGCAACGAGCTGCGCGCGACGTTCGTGGGCGAGTTGTTCGAGACGCGGCGCAGGCGGGAGCAGGCGTTGACCGCGCACCTCGCGCCGAGGCGACGGAGGACGGCGACGGCGGAGCAGGTGGTGGTGTCGGCGCCGCTGAAGCCCGTCGCGAAGCTCGAGCCGCTCGATCCCATGCCGGTGCCGGCGATGCCGATTGCAGTGCGCGCTCCCGCCGCGTCACCGCCGAGGAAGAAGTCGAAGGTGAAGAAGTCGGCGCTCGAGTTCGGGCACCTGGTCGGGTCGGCTGCTGGGCTCGCGGTCGGAATCGCTGCAGCCTCGGTCTCATGGGGCCAACTGGCGATCGACGCGTCCGGCAAGGTGATGCCGTTGAGTCGTTCGGCGCCGGTGCATGAGGTGGTGGGTCAGCCGCTCCCGCTCGAGCTGGCGATGACGTTCGAGGTCGCGCGTGCGCCCGAGCCGATCGCGTCGGTGGGAGAACTGGTTCGCGTCGAGCCGAACGTGGTGAAGAAGGTGAAGGCCAAGGTGAACCGTCGCTCGAAGAACGATGCGCCGATTCCGCCGTGGCTCCGCCGCCGCGGCCGGTGAGTCGTCACGGGCCAGAAGCAGGGAAGCAGTAGTCGGCCCACGACAGTTGATTGGGGTAGGCGGAGGTGCCGAGCCATTCGCCTACGCGCACTCGGCCACCACCGAGTTCGCCCAGGGCGAACTGACGGGCAGACGGCGAAGCAATCATGAGCACCGCCCCTGTCCACTCCGCGCCCGTTGCGAAAATTCGCGAGCCTCCGTCGGGTTGGTTGAAGGAGTCGAGGAGGAACGGAGAACCGTTCGCGAAGAACAAGACGAGGGTGGTCTCTCCCACAGTTCGCACCAGGTACAGCCGGTCGACTCCTCCGTCATGAACTGTTCGCGCTCCACCGTCTGCTTCGATGGCAAGAAGCGTGTGGCGGTCGCTCGACGTGCACCACAGCCGATCTGGTGGAACGCGGAATCGACAATCGGCGAACGCTCCAGTCCACGTCTGAATCAGTGAGATGCCGCCGTCGCTGGTAACCAGGGATGCGAACGCTCCTGCGTCGGTCACCGTCAGGGCGTGAGCAGCGTTTCCAGGAGTGGCGATGACGTGCGTCACTGCAGGAACGAAAGGGCTGAAGCCGGCATCGCGCGTCACGGAGTCCCACCAGAAGACCTGGCCAAAGTCTGGTGGCAGACGGAGACCCCAGCGGATGCTGAGGTCGTTCTCTCGCCACGAGCCCCAGAACGTCAGCGCGTCGCGTGTCGAGAGCGGCCCCTCAACAGTGCCGACGGGAGTTCCCGACCCAGCATCGACTCGCATTTGTGTCAGGGCGTTGCACGGCTGGATGGGGAATGCAGAGCCGCCGTCACGGAGGACCTGCTGGAAGTAGAAGATCCGAGATTCCCAGTTCGGCCTTCCGCTCGTGATCAAGCCTCGATGGAGGACGCCTCCGCTTAGGGCCCAAGCCGACGAGTCCGCGAATCTCGACGAGTATTGGTTGAAAGCCAGAGAATTCCATTCGCACTCCATCGCCCACCCACCGACCTCGCGTTCACTCACCAACAGACCATCGAGCGTCCACAGGTTGCTGGCGCCGCAGCTGGCGCTCGCCGGGGAACTGTCGAGCCAGGGCATAGCTGTGACCGAGCGCGCAGGACTCGGCCAGCATGAGATGCCCGCGTCGGGTACCCCTGCATCTGATGACATGCCGGCATCGACCGACACGCCTGCGTCGACCGACACGCCTGCGTCGACCGACACGCCTGCATCGAACGACACGCCTGCATCGGACGACACGCCTGCATCGGACGACACGCCTGCATCGGACGACACGCCCGCATCGGACGACACGCCTGCATCGGACGACACGCCTGCATCGTCCGACACGCCTGCATCGGACGACACGCCTGCGTCGATCGACACGCCTGCATCGACTGACA
>JAUXRI010000282.1 GCA_030681895.1 Myxococcales bacterium
TCGGCGCAGACGAGGCGTGGGCCCCAGAGGATGCAACGCCTCGACACGCCGAGCGGCGTCGGCTTTGCCTGGTCGGTGTTGGCGCGCAGCACGACGGGCGTCTGAAAGAAGCCGCCGAGCGTCATGTCGCCGTTGGGCTCCATCACGAAGTCGTGCAGCTGCACCGAGCCAGCGTCGACCGCGGCGCTGTCGAAGCTCCAGCGCGGAACCAGCGCCGAGGCGGGCGGCCTCACACAGACGTCGGCGACGCACACGCCCTGGTCCTGACACGGTGAGGCCTGCGCGCAGATGTAGCCATCAGGCGGGTCTCGAACCACGCACGCACCCTCGAGGCAGATCTCTGCCGCCCGGCACGTCTGCAGCGTTCCACACGTCGCTCCGTCGGCCGCCGGCGCGAGGCCACAGCCGTTGACCGCATCGCACACGCCGACCATGCACTTGCCATCACCGGGGCAGGGTGGCGCAGGCAGGAACTCGCAACCCAGCGTCGCGTTGCAGACGTCGATGGTGCAGCGGTTCGCGTCGTCGCAGATCTTCGGCGTCCCGACACAACGCCCGGCCTGACACGACGCCGTGAGAATGCACGCGCTCTCGGGGTCGCACGACGTTCCGTCAGCGACGGTCGTCTCCACACACTTCTGGAGCGTCACGTCGAAGGTCGCCGTCGAACACGTCGATGAGGGCGTGCACGGTGGAATCGCGCGGGCCGCGGCGTCGATGGCGAGCGTGACGGGGCGCTGATCAGCGGTGCTCACGGCCAGCGTGCGCGAGAGCCGTCCCGGGACGAGGGGAATGAACTCGAGCGTCAGCAGGCTCTCGCCAGGCGGCAGCAGGTCTGGCGCATCGATGAGCGAGATGGGCGCATCTGGCTGCTGCCACACCACCGGCGCGGAGGCCCGGCCATCGTTGATGACGCCGACCGTCAGCCGTCTGGGTTGCTGATCGGCGAACACCGTCTCGAAGCGCACCATGTCGGTCGCGAAACGGAGCTGGTTCGTCGTCGGCTCGAGCTTCTCGTCCTTGCAGCTGCCTGCCAGCAACACGACCATCGCGGACAGCAGGAGCCGACCAGGTGCCGAACACCGAGGAGCGCGAAGAAGCACCTGACACGATTCTGTCATTCGGCTTCAGGCGTTACGAGCCCCGTGCCAGCGCTCTACTTCCACTGTGTTGATATGATCTTCATTTCAATCGTCGAAGCAGTAGGGTCGACTTATCCAGTGGAGAGCTCGAAACCTGAAGTGTTTCAAATGGTTCGACTGAACGGGGCTGTGCAGAACCACCCCCTCTTTCCCAAGCACCCCACATCGTGTGCGAGTGCAGGTGTCTTTCCCACACGCCATGAAAGTCTGACGGCCACTTTCCGACCGCTCTCCACAAACAACCCACAGTCAGACTGGAGGGTTGGCTCGGGCTAAGCTCCGCTCGGAATGGCACTGCCGGCAGGAGGGGACCGGGTCGGGAAGTATGAGCTGCTCACGCCGCTCACGTCTGGCGGCATGGCTGAGCTCTTCCTGGGCACGACGGTGGGCCCAGGAGGCTTCCAGAAGCACGTCGTCATCAAGCGCATTCTGCCCGACGCGTCTCGCGACGAGACGTTCATGCGCATGTTCCTCGACGAAGCGCGGATCACCGCCGGCTTCACGCACCCCAACATCGCGCAGGTCTACGATCTCGGAGAGGACGAAGAGGGGCTGTACGTGGTGATGGAATTCATCCCCGGCCAGAACCTCAACCAGGTCGTCTCGATGTGCGCCAAGAAGCAGCACGTCTTGCCGCTGGGCTTCTCGGTCTCGGTGGTGAACGACTGCGCCCTGGCGCTCCACTACGCGCACACCTACGTGAAGCCGTCGGGAGAGCGGTACCCGGTGGTGCACCGCGACGTCGCGCAGAAGAACATCATGGTGGGCTGGGACGGGCAGACGAAGCTGCTCGACTTTGGCATCGCGAAGGCCGCGGGCACGCTCTCTCGCACGAAGGTCGGCACGGTGAAGGGCACGGCCGGGTACATGTCGCCCGAGCAGGTGACGGCGAGGCCAGTCGACGGGCGCAGCGACGTCTTCTCACTCGGCGTGGTGGCGTGGGAGATGGTGACGGGCCAACGGCTGTTCTCGGCCGACACCGAGCTCGCCGAGATGAAGCTGATTCTCGAGGCGAAGGTGGAGCGGCCCGACGAGGTCGAGCCCGTCGTCCCCACGGCGTTGGCGGACATCATCATGCGCGCGCTCGCGAAAGAGCCGGCCGACCGCTGGCCCTCGGCGCGCGAGTTCTCGAAGGCCATCACCACGCGCTGCGCCGACCTGGTGTTCGATGCCGAGGAGCGCTCGCTCTTCATGCGCGAGATGTTCACCGAGCGCATCGAGCAGACCCGCAAGCTGTTCGAGCTCTCGAAGTCGAAGGAGACGTCGGAGACCGAGGTGCGGCAGCTCG
>JAUXRI010000285.1 GCA_030681895.1 Myxococcales bacterium
ACCCGCGGCTCGACTCGAACGGGCCGTTGAGCGTGCTGGAGCCGACGAAGGCCGACGCCATCACGCTGGCTCGAAGCGCTTCGAACTCCGCAGCGGGCAGGGCCTGTCGCTGGCGCTGGACGATCTTCAGCACGATGGAACTCCTACAACGGCGCCGACCCGAGGTGCAGGTGGGTGTTTCCATCGGGACCGGAAACTTGCTGGCTGTCGCAGGTGCCACAGAGTTTGGAGCGTGACGACGGCCGACTCTCAGCGCGGGCGACGAGTTCGATTCAAGCACCCGGTTCGGGTGACGACGATCGACGGCGAGCCGCGCGCGTGGCGAACGCTCTCGGCGAACCTGTCGCGTCACGGGCTCTTCGTGCGAATGCCGCACCCGCTCGACCCGGGCACCCGCGTCGCCATCTCGCTGGAGGCCAATGGGCAGGCGCTCCCGCTGGCGCAGGGAGAGGTCCGGTGGTGCCGCTACAACCCCTCCGAGTTCGACGGCCGCTTTCAGGGCTGCGGCGTGCGTTTCACCGACTACCTTCACCCGAGAGCAGGCGAGCTCGTCGAGTACCTCGTGGAGTCGCTGGATACGGGCAAGCCGCTCAAGGTCGCACCGCGCCGGCGTCGCCGGTGGCCCAGGGTCGCGATGCTCGGTGCTGCCGCGGCCACCTTCGCTGCCGCCCTGGTGTTCCTGCTCGTTCCGAACGAGCTGCCGCCGCTCCCGGCTCCGATCGATGGCGCGGGACCGCTGGCCGTGGTGGCGGTGGCGCAGGGAACGACCGAAGAGCTCGCCGCGATGGTGAGCCCTGCGGTCGACGAGGCAGAGATCGAGGCTGCCAGCGTTGCGCCCGAGGACGCGCTTGGGGCGAAGACGCTTCCGGCTCCTTCCCATGAGACGAACGGCGACCTCGGGCCCACGCTGCCGGAAGCTCCAGTCGCGTCGCTCGACGCCGTCGTTCCACCCGAAGCGATGCCTGACACCATCGCTCCGCCGGCCGCAGCGACCCCGGCGCCGGTCGCTCTGTCGGAGCCCGCGCTGCTCGCTGAAGTCGCGGCTCCGCCAGCCGGAGCGCCCGCTGTGCTCGCTGAAGTCGTGGCTCCGCCAGCCGTCGCGCCGTCGAAGCCCGCGCTGCGCGCTGAAGTCGTGGCTCCGCCAGCGGGAGCGGCCTCGTCCCCCGTCACTCCGTCGAAGCACGCTCCGCTCGCTGAGGCCGTGGCCTCGCCGGCACCAGCGCCCTCACGACCTGTGGCTACGCCTTCGCCCGACCCGTCTCCGCTTCGCGCGGCGGCCCGTCGTGAGAAGCCCTCCGCTTCTCCTGCTGGGGGTCACCTCCGCCTCCCGACCGGCGCCGCGACTGCGCTCACGTGGAGCGCTTCTCCCGAAGGCCTCGACGTTCGCCCCGAGCTCCGCGCCGATGCGCACGTCGCGCGCGTCTTTACGCTCTCCGATCCACCCCGCCTCGTCTTCGACATCGAAGGCAGCGCCCCCGCGAAGAGCCACGCGATGTCCTCTTCGTCTGCCCTCATCACGCGCGTCCGTCTCGGAAAGCAGGGCACGCGGACCCGCGTCGTCCTCGATCTGGCGTCACAGCCGCATCACGTGACCGCAGCGTCGGATCACGCGCTCGTTCAGTTCTGAGCGGCGTACCGCAGGTCCTGTGGCAGCATCGTGCGATGCGATGGCTCGTGCTGGTCGGAGTGCTCCTGGTGGTTGCCGGTGCGGTCAGCTGGCCGTTCCTGGCCGTTCGCTCGATGCCCGCGAAGCTCGAGGCCGCTGCGTCGCGTGCCGCCACTCGATTCTCCGTGACCGACGCGTCGTCGTTTTCCGACGTCTTCGGCGGCGAGATCAAGGCCCTCGGCCTGACGGTCGACCCGGACGGCCTCGTCGTCACCATGTCGGCGGCCGAGGCGATCGGCGAAGGCGCCCAGGCAGGCATCGAGCGGAGCGTCACCGCGCAGATCGCGGCTCGCCGGTCGGCGCTCTTCGGCGCGTTCTCGGTCCCCGTCGTCACGACCGTGAAGGTCCGCGGCGTCGTGCAGGGCGGCGCCTTTCACCACTCGTCGCAGTGGCCTCCCGAGTCCCCGCGGCTTGCCTTGCTGCCGTCCTCGTCGGGGAAAGAGGCCATCGTCGGCGAGCCGCCTCCTTCAGAGAGCCAGTTCGTCTGGTCGGTCGCGAGCGCAGATAGCGCTGTATCGGTCATCAGCCTCGAGGCGAAGGGCGGCTGCGAGCTGCGGTGCGAGCACGCTGACGGCGGCGTGAAGTGGGCTGCGATCGCCCCCTGCAAGGTGAAGCGCACGCACCTGCGGTTCGTCAGCGGCGACTGCGAGCGCCTCCTCGCGATGGACTCGTCGACGATCTCCGCGAAGCACTGGGAGAACACGGTCGTCGCGACCGTGATGCGCCGCGCCGAGACCGACTACGAGATCAACGCCGTCACGGTGATTGGCAACATCGACAAGGTGCGCGCCGCTCACGGGTGGCTCAAGGGCCTGTCCGACGTCTCGGGTCCTCCGCCGGCCTACGGTCCCGATGGCGGCACGGTCGACTTCGTCACCGTCGATGGGCGCACGCACAGCATTCCGCTCGCCGTCGTGAAGTAGCCGCTCCGGGCTCGTTTCACACTTCTTCACCGCCTCGACAGCTGCGCCTGACACGCCGTGGGTTTGGTGGGTCACGCGGAATCTTCCGCGTCCTCGAGACCAGGAGTCGTCATGTCGAAGTGGATGCTGTTGGGATTGTCGCTCGCCGTCATGGGCGCGACCGGGTGTGGTGGCGGGGCGCGTGCCGAGCGAATGGAGAAGGTGGTGCAGTGGAAGGTCGACGACGCGCTCGACGAGCTCGACGCGACGCAGGCGCAGCGGGAGCGCGTTCAGGCCATCACGAAGGACGCGCTCGCGAAGGCGAAGCCGATCGCCGAGCAGGGCCAGGCTGCGAGGGCGACGCTCGTCACGCAGTGGAAGTCGCCGGCACCCGACGCGAGCGCCGTGCATCAGCTGGTCGACACCCAGCTCGACACCGTTCGCGCCTTCGCGCACGTGCTGGTCGACCAGGCCCTCGAGGTGCATCAGCTGCTGACTCCGAAACAGCGCGAGCAGATCACCACGCGGCTCGAGCGGTTCGAGAAGCGCACGACGAGGTGACGGGGTATCAGTCGGCTCCTCGTGGAGCTCCCGCTCACCACCATCGCCGCGTTGACGGGGGTCGCCTTCGTGGCGGGCCTCATCGACGCGATCGCGGGCGGCGGCGGGCTGCTCACGGTGCCGGCGCTCCTCACTGCAGGCCTGCCGCCGCACCTCGTCTTCGGCACCAACAAGGGGTCGGCGGTCTTCGGCTCGGGCGCTGCCTTCTGGCGGTTCGCCCGGGCCGGGCTGATCGATGGGCCCCGCGCGCGCTGGCTCTTCCCGCTCGGGTTCCTCGGCTCACTCCTCGGCGCGGGGTTGGTGCTCCTCGTCAACCCCGAGGTGCTCAAGCCGCTGGTGCTGGTGCTGCTCGTCGTCGCCGGCGTGGTGGTGGCCTTCGTGCGCCCGCCCGCCGAAGGCGCGCCGCGCCCACCGCTCACCCACGCGCTGCTCAAGGCGGGTGGCCTGGCCCTGGTGATCGGCGCCTACGACGGCTTCTTCGGCCCGGGCACCGGCACGTTCCTGATCATCACCTTCGTCACGGTGCTCCACCTCTCGCTCCAGCAGGCCACCGCGAACGCGAAGGTCGTCAACTTCGCCTCGAACCTGGCCGCGATGCTGCTGTTCGTCTCGCAGGGACTGGTGGTGTGGAAGGTGTCGCTCCCGATGGCCGTCGGGCAGTTCGTCGGTGGCACGCTCGGCGCGCAGCTCGCGGTGAAGGGCGGCGATCGGCTGGTCAGGCGGGTGGTGCTCGGCGTGGTGCTGGCGCTGGTGGCGCGCCTTGGCTACGACTTGTTCTCATGAAGACCGTGACGATCACGTACTGCACGGCGTGAGGCTACGCGCCTCGGGCTGCCCGGGCGGCAGCCGCGCTGAAGAGTGAACTCGACGTCGAGGCCACGCTCATCAAGGGCAGCGGTGGCATCTTCGAGATCGCCGTCGATGGGGTCGTGGTGAGCAAGAAGGCGCTCGCCGGCTTCCCCTCCGAGCAGGAGATCGTCGACGCGGTGTCGAGGGTGATTCCCGCGTGAGCGCAGAGCGGTTCTTCGAGAAGCGACGGCTCGGGCTGGGGGCGTCGGTGCGAAGGCGCCTGGGTGCGGCGGTCACCGATGGGTTCTTTTCGACGGCCGCGCGATCGGCGCGGCTTCTCCCGCTCGCGCACCCGCGGCTCCACAAGGTCGTCGTCGAACGCGACCTCGCGTACCGGAGCACCGGCAAGGTCGAGCACACCCTCGACGTCTATCGCCCGGCGGACGACGCGACGGGGCCGCGGCCGTGCGTCCTCTACATTCACGGCGGCGGCTTTCGCGTGTTGTCGAAGGACACGCACTGGATCTTCGGGCTCGCGTACGCGCGGCGAGGCTTCGTCGTCCTCAACGTCAACTACCACCTCGCGCCCGGCCGCCCGTTCCCTGCGGCCGTCGAAGACGTGGCCTCGGCCTGGCAGTGGCTGGTCGAGAACGCCGGGCGGCTGGGCATCGATCTGTCGCGTGTCGTCGTCGCTGGAGAATCGGCCGGCGCGAACCTGGCGGTCTCGCTCACGCTGGCGACCACGATGCGTCGTGAGGAATCGTTCGCCCGCGACGTCTTCGGCACCAACGTGACGCCGAGAGCGGTGGTCGCGGCGTGTGGCATCTACGAGGTCAGCCGGCCCGAGCGGTTCTCGGCGAACCACGTCTTCTTCCGCGACCGCCTCGAAGAGGTGACTGACGCATACCTGGGCGGAGTCAGGCTCTCGGAGCGCCTGCTCGACTTCGCCGACCCCCTGGCGCCCCTCGAGCGCGGCGAGGCGTTCGCGCGGCCGCTCCCTCCGATGTTCCTGCCGTGCGGCACGTGGGATCACCTGCTCGACGACTCCCGCAGGCTGCACGCGGCGCTGCTGCGCGCAGGCTCGACCGGCTCACGCCTCGGCGAGTACGCGCGTGGCCCTCACGCGTTCCACGCCTTCGTCTTCACGCCCGCCGCGCGGGCCTGCTGGCGCGACACGTTCTCGTTCCTTGGTCACCACGGCGCGGGGCCCTGAGCCGCACCCAGACATGACGACGCCCTCCGCGGCCGGGCCGGGGAGGGCGTTGAAAGGGCCACGACGCGCGGTGGGTCAGCGCTCGCAGACGGCTTCGGGCACCGCCTCAGTCGCCTGGGCGCGGGCGAGCATCTGCTGACGCGCCTCGTCGCCGACCTTCACCATCACCCACTCGCCCTCGTCCGTGAGCGCGAGGGTGGTGTTGCGATCGAGCTGGCCAGAGCCGATCAGGCGCTCGAACTCCTTCATCGCGATCGCGCGGCGCTCGGGCGACAGCTTCTGCAGCTGCGGGTGCTGGTTGAGCGCGTACATCTGGTTGACGACCTCGGTGTCCTTGAACGGGAAGTTGTCACCGAGGATCACCACGAGCAGCGCTTGAATGGGGAAGGTCGCGACGTCGATCGCGAAGGTGATCGGCAGCAGGAAGATGCCGGTCGTCTTGCGTGCGTCGAAGCTCGGCCGCCTGACGGTGAGCCCGAGGAACGCGCGATCGACTGCGCGCGAGAGCATGCAGCCCGTCGAGAGAAGAGCGGTGGCGACAGCGAGAGCGATGACGCGGAGCAGGCGGCGATTCAGCATGGGATCTCCTGAAGAACGGCGGAACGGATCGAATCCTGAGCGCGGCTGGGGAACGGATCAAGAGAATCGCCGGTTCGCTACGCGGCGCTACAGGGGTGTGCCCTGTGGTGGTGGGTGGTTCGGTGCAGCTCAGGCCTGCGCTTGTGGCGTCTCGCCCGTGGTCGTCTTGTCCGGTTTGGCCTTGAAGACGTACCGGCTGGCGGCTGACTCGACGATGCGGCCGATGAGCTGCGTGTAGGACAACCCGCGCTCCTCGGCGGCCATGGCGAGCTCGCTGTCCTTCTCGAGGTACGAGTTCGGGTTCACCTCGAGCACGTACGCCTCGCCCTTGTCCGAGATGCGGAAGTCGACGCGGGCGTAATCGCGGATCTTGAGTGCGCGGAAGGCGAGCAGGGCGCTGCGCTCGATGCGCGCCTTGAGCTCGGGGCTCAGGTTCTTCGCGATCTCGAGGCAGGGGCTGTCGTCGGTGACCGACCCGAACTTCACCTCGCGGTCGCTCACCTTCGGCTTGCCCGGCTCCCACTTGCCCCAGTCGAGCTCGATGATGGGGAGGATCTCGGGCTTCGCGGTCGTGCCGATGACGCCGACGTACACCTCGCGGCCGTCGATGAACTCCTCGGCCAGCGACTCGTCGTTGAGCGTCTTGCGGATCTCGCGCACGCGCCGGGTGAGCTCGTCCCAGTCCTTCACGACCGAGTGCGTGCCGATGCCCAGCGAGGCGTCTGACTTTGCCGGCTTCACGATCAGCGGGAACGTCATGCGCCCGAAGGCCTCGAACGTGTCGCCGTTGAAGGTGAGGAAGTTCGGCGTCGGCACCTCGTGGTACTCGAGCAGTTGCTTGGTGAGGATCTTGTCCTGCGCCAGCAGCAGCCCTGCGGTGCCTGAGCCGGTGAAGCGCACGTGCGCCATCTCCATCAGCGCCGCGACGTTCACTTCCATGCGGTAATCGTCGGCGAACGTCTCGCAGACGTTGAAGACGAGATCGGCCCTCGAGTCTTCGATGGCCTGGAGCACCGGGAAGACGCGATCGTGAACGGCGATGGTGACAGGCGTGTGCCCCAGCGCAGTGAGGGCGTCGCAGATGTGCGTGACGACCGGGTCCATCGGGTCGGTGGCAGGCTGGTAGTGCAGCACGGCCACTTTGAGCGGCGGAATGTTGGCGGCCATTCGTTGAGGACCTTAGCCCCGCGCTCGCGCGAGGTGATCCACATTCGTTCGGCGCGCCGCTACTCGGTCTCGAAGAACCGATCGGTGTACAGGTAGTTCATCGTGAGCGCGGTGATGAGCGAGGTGAGCCGCGTCGTGTAGTGGTGCGCCTGATCGCGCTTCATCGTGAGGTTGAGCGCCGTCGTGCGCTCCGTGAGGTGATCGAGCACCGAGACGACGACCGCGCGGCTGACGCCGGAGTACTGCGAGACGGCGGCGAGCAGGCCCTGGCGCTCGGCGCGGATGAGCGTGTCGGCGCGAACGTCGACGATCGACGGCGGCTCGAAGAGGTTGATGAGATCTTCGTCGAGCTGCTCGCCGATCTGCAGGTCGATCTTCTCGGCGAGCTGACGCTGGCGGTAGTGATCGAGCACGGTCTCTTCCATCTCGCCCACGTCGACGTCGCGCTCGTCGAGCGTCACGATGGCGGGCGTGCGGCCCAGCGCACCCATCGTCTCGTTCATGTACTGGAGCTTCTTCAGCGCGCCCCAGCCCTTGTACCGCTCGGCCCAGCGCGCCTGCGGCGTGAGCCACACGGCGAACGTCTCTGCGAAGTCTTCGTCGGGGTGCTTCTGCGCGTACCAGCCAGAGATGTGCAGCACGTACTTCCGGCTGAAGGGCTGCGGCTTGTAGGTCTCGAGGTAGGGCTTGCCGAAGTCGCCGAAGAGCTTCTTCCACTCCTCGCTCTCGTAGAGCTTGTAGGCGTAGTTGATCGCGTGCCCGGCCTCGTGGCGCAGGTACATCATGATCTCGCGCTCGTCTTCGGCGCCGCCGCCCAGCCGCTCTTCGATCTGCGTCAGCTGTGGGTCGGCCAGATAGAAAGGAATGCCGATGACCGGCACGCCCGACGGGCAGCCCCACTGATCCGAGAGGTAGCACTGGGGCCGCAGGGAGATGCCGCGCGCCTCAAGCTCCTCGTAGAGCTGACCGATGAAGCGCTCGAGCCGCGTGCCCTTGAGGTGCAGCTGCAGATCCTTGATGCGGGCCTGCAGGATCGTGCTGCTCGTGTCGGGCAGGTCTCCGAAGTGGCCTTCGGGCGTCTTCTCTTTGAAGGCAACCTGTGTAGCGAGCGCGGTGGTCATGAAAGGGGTCTCGAGGAGCAGCGGGCACCATACCCGACGAGACCAACGCGGGAAGCGCCCCCCGCGTTCCATTATGTTTTCTGAGTAAAATCAGCTAGTTGAGCTGTGGTGAGTCCCGATAGACACCGCCCATTCGATCAGTCGAAAGCGCTGATGTCGTCCGGTGGCGGCTTCTGTGGGTTCTTGACGGGAGGCTTGACCGCCGGGCCGGGCTTGCGCAGCGCCTCGAGCGGAAACTCGAACTCCTGATCAGCGTCGGGCTTGAGCGACTTCTCGAGGTCTTTGTGGCCCGCGAGCCGGAAGACGAGCGTGCGCTTCTGGGCGCGATCCCACGGCAGGGAAAGCGGCGTCGTGCCCAGCGTGACGTCACCTTCGAGCACCTCGGCGCCGTCGGGGATCGTCTTGAGCGCGACGCGGATCACCTGGGCGTCTGCGGGGGCTGGCGGTTTGTCAGGCGTGGGCGTCGGGGTCGGTGTGGGGCGAGGTCGCTCGGCGACAGGCTCCTCGGTGGCGACCTGCCGGGACTTGATGACGAAGGCGCCGATGATCACGGCGATGAGCAGGGCCGCGACCGCGACGATCGCGCCGAGCGGGAGCGGGTTGCGCGGCGCCGGTGGGGCGGGGCTCGCGAGCTCGGGCGCGACCTCGACCTTCGAGCTTTGCCCGGTCTTCGGCTTGTTCACGGCCGAGACGGCCTTCACCGACGCGCGGGAGCCGGTCTTCGAGCTTCCCCGGCGAGACGCGCTCGACGAGCCGCTGCCCGACTCCTTGCCCGCTTCGGCGACGTGCTGCGGCACCGCGTCGAGCACACTGTCGGGGGTGCCCGAGAGCGCCGCGTGCAGCGACTCGATGAACTCCTCGGCCGATTGGTAGCGCGCGTCGGCCTCGGCCTCGAGGCCCTTCTGACAGAACCGATCGATCGCGTCGGGCACCGGCGCGCCTTTGCGGTACGTGACGATCGTCGGTGGCTTCTGGGTCAGCGATGCCTGGAGCGCCTTGCGCACCGTGTTCGCGCCGAAGGGCGAGTGCCCCGTGAGGCAGTAATAGAAGACGCCGGTGAGGGAATAGAGATCGGAGCGGTGATCGACGCGCTCGCCACCAGCCTGCTCGGGCGGCATGTACTGCGGCGTGCCGAGCACCTGGCCTGTCGAGGTGAGCTGCTCCTCGTCGTCCTGCTCCATCGCCTTCACGAGGCCGAAGTCGAGCACCTTCACGTACTCGTTGCCGTCGATGAGGCTGAGCATCACGTTGTGGGGCTTCAGATCGCGGTGAATGA
>JAUXRI010000286.1 GCA_030681895.1 Myxococcales bacterium
CGGACAATCGTCGATGCCGGTGGTGCCACAGGGCGCCAGCGTGCAGTGGCCAGCGGTGTACGTGATGGTGCTGCTCAGGTTCGTCAGTCGGCAGCGCGCGAAGGACCCCAGCGAGGCCTGGCACTGCGCATCGAGCACGCACGAGTCACCGACGCGAAGCGCAGGAGCCACGCACGTTCCGTTGTCGCAGAGGGGAGTGGGCGAGAGGCAGGCCTGGCAGGTCTGCCCGCCGCTGCCGCAGATGTTGTTGTTCTGACTCGAGGTGCCGCGCGGCTGACACGTGCCGTTTGCGAGCCTGCAGCCGTCGCAAGGCGCTGCGCCGCCGCCTGCTGCGGAGCCACCTGCCGCCGAGCCACCTGCCGCCGAGCCACCTGCTGCCGAGCCACCTGCCGCCGAGCCACCTGCTGCGGAGCCACCTGCCGCCGAGCCACCTGCCGCCGAGCCACCAGCCGCCGAGCCACCAGCCGCCGAGCCACCTGCCGCCGAGCCGCCAGCCGCCGAGCCACCAGCCGCCGAGCCACCTGCCGCCGAGCCACCTGCTGCAGAGCCACCTGCCGCCGAGCCACCTGCTGCGGATCCACCTGCTGCAGAGCCACCTGCCGCCGAGCCACCTGCTGCAGAGCCACCTGCTGCAGAGCCGCCAGCCATCGGCGCAGTGCAGATGAACAGCGTCCCGTCACAGATGGCGCCGATGGCCGCGCAGTTGGCGCAGAGCGCGCCGCCGATTCCACAGGTGCCGTTGTTGGCGTTGTTCGGCGCAGCGACGCACTGGGTTCCGCTGCAGCACCCGTTGCACGACACGCTGCACGCCGCACCTCCAGCGCTCCCGCCTGCTGCTGACCCGCCTGCCGTCGAGCCGCCTCCTGCGCTCCCGCCTGCCGCGCTTCCTCCCGCTGCACTGCCTCCGCCGACAGAGGAGCCGCCGCCGACGCCGGCCTGGCCAGCCCCGGAGCCACTGCACATGCACGTCCCGAAGCCGTCGCCGCTCGCCGAGCACGTCTGCGTCCCGATGCACCCGAGCGCGGAGCACGTCTGGCTCGAGCCCGGCACGCACGCGCGGCGGGGTGGCGGTGGCGTGCAGGCCGTCGCGAGGAGCACCAGGCCAACGAGCACGATGGAGTCAGGGCGCATTCGCACGTTGTACCCAAGCGCCCCCTCCGTGGGAATTGGCCTGCTACTGCGCCGGCGCGACGGTTCGGTACACCGTCGACCCGGTGACGAAGAGCCACCCCATGCCCTGCGCACGCAGGTTGGACACGCTGGCCTGCGACGTCAGCTTCAGATCGGCCGCGGTGAGAACGACCGAACGCGTCGTCGGCGCGGCCACAGGCACCTGCCAGAGCCCTTCGACGCCCGAGACCTTCGCGACGGTGAACAGCGAGCCACCCTGCAGCACGGTGGTGTCGCGTGAGATGCCGCTCTCCGAGGTGATGAGGTCGGTGCTCTGCGTCGCGGTGTACGGCATGCGCTCGATGGTGGCGCCGGTCTGGTTGCGCGCGAAATAGAAGGCGTCGTCGTCGACCATGATGAAGTCGCTGTCGAGAATGCCGCCGCTCGCGAGCACCTGGTCGGTGTTGTCAGAGGTGTCGTAGACGCCGAGGTTTCCGAACGACGAATAGTTGTCGGTGGTGCCGACGTAGAAGAGGTACGGCGCCGCGAACGCCATGCGCGGGGAGTTGAGGAACTGCTTCACCCACGTGTACGTGCCACCTGCGAGGGGCAGCCGCTTGATGCCGAACGCGTCGACGCCGTAGCGCGCGCTGCCGCCGTACCCGCAGTACAGGTGCTGACTCGTCGCCAGCAGGTCCGCGCAATACCCGGTGAGGCCGGTGATGGTGGTCGGTGTCGTGCTGCCGGGCACGATGCGGCGAACGCCCGTCGTGTCGGTCCAGTACACCGAGGCACCGTTGGTGGCGAGCGGTGAGAGCACCGTTGCCGTCGCGAGCTGCTGCGTCTGCTTGGTGGCGAGGTCGACGACGAAGAGGTCTCTGCCGTTGGCCTGCAACGAGCTGAGGCCGCTGACGAAGAGCCGGTCGCCCACGAGCGCGGTCGACATGACGTACTGAATGGGAATGGACGCGACGGTGTCGACGCACTGCTTCTTCGTCGAGGCGCAGACCGACGTCCCCGGGCAGGTGCCGCAGGCTTGACCGTCGACGACGCCGCAGACGGCTCCCGCGGCCGTGCACGCGCTGGCGACGCAGGTGCCCGTCGACGGCTCGCACCGTTGGCCGGCAGAGCACGAGATGCCGGCGCAGACCGACTCACAGACGTTCGCCCCGCCGCAGCGCTGGCCCGCACCGCACCCGCCACACTGCAGCGTGCCGCCGCAGCCATCGGGCACCGCTCCGCACGCGCCGTTGCAGACCCGCACGGTGCAGGTGTTGGGTTGCGGCATCGTCGAGGAGCAGCTCCCGGAGCTGAGCGTCAACACGCCGCGCGGGCTGCACGCGTAGCTGTCGGCGCCGAGGCACATCGCGGTGCCGCACGTGACGTCGCGGGAGCCCATCAGGGTCGAGACGTTGCAGACGCAGTCGGACATCGCCGGGCCGCAGCCAGTGGCCGCGACGAGAACAAGGACGGGAAGGAGCCAGGGTTTCATGGCCCCTGTGTCGAGCGGCCCTGAAAGTCGGGGACAAATGAGTGGCGTGACACCGGCGCCGTGACATCCCTGCCGCTCGTGCGCCTCGCCGAAGCCGGAGCCCAGTGGCTCTGCCTCATTAGCCGGGCCGCCGAAGTGGTCGCGGCTTTGCACAGCGCCCGGCCATGAACTCACGACCTGCCGTGCTGCTCGTCCTCGTCGCGCTGTGTGCCTGCGGCCCGGTTCCCGACGCCGTCTCGTTCACGGTGACTGACTCGCCAGACGCCCTGACGCCCGGCGCTGGAGACAACCTCTTCACCCTCACGATGACGCAGGGGAGCGAAGCGTACGAGCTCGCCGACGTCCTCGTCGCCGCCAACCTGCCGGGCCAGACCGCGACGGCCGTCAACTTCACGCACACTGACGCGAACGGGAACGGCAAGCTCGACAAGGGCGACGCGCTCGTCTGCAAGGAGCCGCCGGTCAGCATCTTCGACGCCACCACCGTCGGGAAGTCGGTGAAGGTGGCGCTGACGGTGAAGCGCTCGGGCGCCAGCGTGCTGACGAGCCTCGCGTCCGAGACGTGGGTTCCCGCGAACTGACGTCAGGGCGGGACGAGCACCCGGACCCGGTTGTTGCCCGAGTCGACGACGAAGACGCGACCCGTGCCGTCCACCGCGATGCCCCACGGCGTGAGGAACGTGCCTCGGCCCGGCAGCTCGGTCAGCCGTGCGCTCATCGGCAGAGACGGGTCGAGTTGCACGACGCGTTGGTTGGCGCTGTCGCTGACGTACACGAGCTCGCCCGGCCCACCCGCCACGCCGAGCGGGGAATTCAACGACGCGCTCAGCGGAGCGCCCGACCTGCACTCGCCCCCGAAGAGCGTCGAGACCCGGCACTCGGCGGCCGACGGCGTGCTGATTCGCCGAATCGCGCAGTTGTTCTTGTCTGCGACCAACAGGTCACCGCTCGACGACAACGCGACGGCGCTGGGCCCGCGGAAGAGGGCCCCCTGGCGAACGCGGCAGCCGGGAAAGTTGGCCTCGGTGCCGCAACAGAAGCTCCGCCCGCACGGCCCATCGAGGAAGCTGAAGGTGTCGGCGCGGCCGGCCAGCGTGCCGAGCTCACGGCTCGTCATCGAGGCGAAGCGGATGAGCTGGTGCTCGGCGTCGGCGATGTACACGAGGCCCGCGTCCGAGTCGGCGACCATGCCCATCGGCCCGGCGATGTCTCCAGGACCAAACGTGCCGAGCGTGGAGTCGTAACATCGACGAAACCCCATCACGCCCATCGCGCAGGTCCCGCTGAAGTCCCTGACGCGCCCCATCGCGTCGACGGTCTTCACGCACTGCTCGCGGGTGTCGGCGACGTAGACGGTGCCGCGGCTGTCGACCGCGACGCCCTCCGGGTCGACGAAGCTCTGCGGCGAGATGGTGGTGACGAAGCCGTTGGGGTCGATCTTCCTGATGACGCGGTTGCCGGTGTCGGCGACGAAGAGGTTGCCCATCGCGTCGATGGCGAGACCGGCGGGCTGGTTGAACTGCGCCGAGTCGCCCGGGCCGTCCACGAGCCCTGCGGCGCCGGTGCCCGCCCAGGGGAGCAGCGACCATCCTCCAGGCTGCCCCGCGTCGACACCCGCGTCCGTCGTCACGCCAGCGTCGGAGACGACGACTGGAGTCCCCGCGTCGAAGCCGCCCGTCGGCACGCAGCTCGACGCCAGTGCAACCAGGAGCACGCCCCACCTCATGGCGCCTCGAGCGTCAGCACGCGAATGCGATGGTTCGACGAGTCGGCGACGAACACCCGGCCCCGCGCATCGACCGCCACGCCTGCGGGGAACTGGAACTGGGCCTCGCTCCCGAGCCCGTCCAGGAAGCCCTTCGTGCCGGTGCCCGCGATGGGCGTGAGGAGCCCCGCCTCGTCGACGAGCGTGATGCGGTTGTTGCCGGTGTCGGCCACCACGGCTCTGCCAGCGAGCGGACCGCGCCCGACGGCGACTCCGAACGGGTTCTTCAAGATGCCGCGCGTGTCTTCGTTCACGAACATCGGGCAGCCGGTGCGGCCCAGCGTCGTGACGCCACAGCCCGGCTGCGTCACCACCTTCCGGAGCGCGCAGTTGTAGATGTCGGTGACGAACAAGGCGCCCGCCGTGCCCGCCGCGATGCCGCCCGGCCCGTTGAACTTCGCGCCGCTGGGGCTGCCGAGACACTGGCTGGTGAAGCCGCACGTGCCGTCGGCAATCACTGCGGTGCCGAACCCCTGGCCGGCCAGCACACCTGCAGTGCGGTCTCTCAGGTTGATCCACCGAACATGGTTGCTCGAGATCTCGGTGACGAAGAGAAACGGGTCGGCGAACGCGAGCCCCGAGGGACGGGAGAAACGTGTCGGGTTCGGAGAGTTCATGCACTCGTTGGCTTGCTGACTGCACGAGCCCGCGACGACCTCCACCGCTCCCGCAGGTGTCACGACCTTCACGCAGTTCTGCCCGGTGCTCGCGATGTAGACGTTGCCTGCGCCGTCGACCGCGACGCCTTGTGGGTCCGCGAGGCCCGTGCCGCCACAGGGAAGGAGCGTCGGCGCCAGCGTGCTCACCGTGCCGTCGGAGTCGATTCGTCGAACGCAGTTGTTGTTGCTGTCGGCGACGTAGAGGACTCCCGCAGAGTCGATGGCGATGGCCGACGGCGAGTCGAACTGCGCGCCGGCGCCGATGCCGTTCAGGTTTCCACGCGTGCTGCCGGCCAGCGTCGAGACCTTCCACACCAGAGGCCCAGCGTCGATGATCTCACCCGCGTCGGTGCCTCCGTCGGCGCTCGGTCCCGCGTCGCCCACGAGCGGCCCCACCGACGTGCAGCGGTAGCCGATGCAGCAGTTCGCGCAGCCGCAGTTCTGGTCCGACACGCACTCGACGCCGAACGGGTTGCTCAAGGTGCACGCGGCGCTCGCCAGCAACACGAAGAAGAGGAGCGGCTTCACCACGTGAACACCGCTCCCACGGCCAGCGCGGCCGCGATGCCCATCGAGATGTCGGAGCCGAGCGCCCAGCCCGTGAGGTTGCGCGACTCGTCTGCAGTCAGCGGCCGATTGAGCCCGCCGTACGTGTTGCGAAGCCCGAGCGTCGTGCCGCCCGCGATGGCCCACGCGACCCCCGCGAGCACGGCGCTGCCGGCGACGAACCAGAACGCGCGACGGGGATGAATGACGGTGGAGATCTCGGTGCCTTTCACGAAGCCACCGCTCCGCGGCGCCGAGCTGAACGTCAGGCTCGACAGGTTGAGCTGGCTGCCTTTGGTGAGGCTCACCGGCGCGACGTTCAGCTTCTCGGGCAGCACCTGCTTCACGACGTACTTCCCCGGGAGCAGCGCCATCGCGAGCTCGTGCTCCGGGTTCGAGTTGCCTTCCGCAACCACGAGCCGCTCGAACTCATCGACGACGACGAAGCGCTGACCGGCGCCCTTCGGCAGCACGAGCCGTGACGTCGCCTGCGCGGGCCAGCTCATGATCAGCTCGCCTTGTCCTTTGAGCTCGTACCGAAACGCGGGGCGCTGCGGCACCAGCGTCGTCGCGGTGTCGGCCTCGGTGCGTTGATGCGCATAACGATAGGACTCCGCGAGCGTCACCTGGCCGTTCTGATCGCCATCGGCCGCGCCGCGCAGCCCCGAGACGAAGTGATGCGTGAAGACCGAGCCCTGCAACGCGCGCTGCTCCTGGGAGAGCTCGTCGGCGCCGCTCGAGGTCAACACCGCCAGCCCGCGCACCGTGAGCTCGTCGACCACCTTCACGTCGAACGGCGCGACCAGCGTGCCGCCCTTGGTGGCGAGAATGGCGCCGGCCTGGCACGCATCGAAGACGCCGACCCGAACGGTGGCCTGCGTGTCGCGGAGGCGTTGGTAGAGCTCCTCGAAGCCCAGCGGCTCGCCGCGCAGGTGGAGCACGCTGCTGTCGGCGTGACCCGAGTAGTAGACGAAGACCATCGACGGGCCGTTCACCGCCTGCGCCTCGTCCGAGAGCCGCTTCATCGCCGCGCGGATGGTCGCGGTGTCGGGGTCCTTCATCACGGTGACGCGGCTCTTCGGGAACTGGCCGAGCTCGACGAGCACGGTGGCCACGCGGTCGGCGTCTGACTGCGCGTGACGCAACGTCTTGTCGGCTTCCCAGCCGGCGTTGGCGCCGATGACGAGGGCGAAGCGCTCTTCGGCGGCCACCAGCGATGCGAGGCAGCTCGCCGCCAACAACACGAGACGTCCGGGGAGCCGAGACTGCACGGCCTTCCGAGTACCACGCACCTGCTGGTTCACGAAAGTCGCCGGCCGCTACGGGACTGGCAGTTCGACGCGGCGAATGCAGTTGGCCGAGCGGTCGGCCACGTAGAGCGTCTTCGGCGGAACGAACACGGCATGCGACGGGTGCGAGAACGTTCCTGGGTGGCCTGGCGCCGTGTCGTGGCTCGGCAGGGGCATGTCGTGAATCACGGTGAGCTGCGCTCCGGCCACGCTGGTGACCGCCGAGGTCGCGACGTCGAAGCGGCGAATGAGGTTGTTGTGCGAGTCGACGATGAAGAACCCACCCCGGCCGTCGGGCTCCATGCCGAAGGGGAAGCGGAAGCGCGCGTCGAGGCCGTTGGGCGCGTCCGTCGAGCCGCATTCGGGCGGGAGCACCGGGCTGATGTCTTCACAGAAGTGTTTGGTGTTCGCGGGCGCCTTGCCAGCCACGGTGGAGACGGTGAGCGTCGTGAGGTCGAGCTTTCGCACGGTGAGGTTGTTGGCCTCGGTGATGTAGAGCGCGCCGCCGGCCAGGCCGAGCCCAGACGGCTTGTTGAAGGTCGCCATCGCCGCCGGCCCGTCGCCCGAGCCTTCGACTCCAGCGCGTCCCGCCACCGTTCGTACCTCTCGCGTCGTGAGGTCGATGGAGCGAATCGTCTGGTTCGCCGAGTCCGCGACGTACATCACGCCGTTCGCGTCGATGACCATGCCGCCACCCCACGGTTGGAGCGCGAAGAAGCCCGCTCTTCCAAACTTCGCGACGAGCCCATCGTCAGTGCCGGGAGCGCCGGGCGTGCCGAACTCGGTCGTCACCACATTCGTCTCGAGGTCGAGCCGGCGAATCACCAGGTTCCCCGTGTCGGTGAAGAACAGGCTCTTGCCGTTCGGCGCCAGCACCAGGTTGCGGGGCACTCGCAGCCGCGCGCCGCCATCGGCCGACGAGTCCGCGAAGCCCTGTTGCCCGCCGACACCCGCGACGGTCGTGACGCGCGAGCTCGCCAGCTCGAGCATGCGAATGACGTGGTTGTCGGAGTCGGCGACGTAGAGGTGCTCTTTGCGCGCATCGAGCGCGAGGCCCTCGGGGAACGCGAACCGCGCCGAGGCGAAGGGGCCATCGAGGAACCCGCCTGGCGCGCCATTGCCTCCCGCGAGCGTGGTGATGGTGGCCTGAACCCCGGCGTCGGGAGTCAGCGGTTGCGCACAGCCAGCGAGCGCGAGGAGGGCGGCGAGACAGGAACGCATCAGCAGTCAGTAACGGCGAATCGAGGCGGTGGCGAGCGCCAACCTCGTCTGCCGCGCGACTTCGACCTCGGAGAAGCGAACAAGTTCACCGAAGGCGAAGACAAACCGCTGAAGGACCCCGGCCTGTTCGCAGTCTCCGACCTCGTCCTGGTGAACACGGTCGACCCTGGCGAGCACGCGCTCCCTCCGTTGAACGACCTCTCGCGCTCACTCTTCTTTCTTCCACTCGACGGACGCCACACTCAGGCCTGGGCCGCTCGGCTTCTCGCCGCGCTCGAGTTGTTGCAGCAGCGGCCCGAGATCGAACGCACGCGCGCTGAAGAGCGCCCACACGCGCTCAATGCCGAGCACCTCGTCCAGCATGATGGCGCCGGGGAGCAGGGTGTCTTTCGCGCCGTGTGGCGCCGCCTGCGACGCCGAGAACGGGTAGTAGACCGACGCGTGGCCCGCGCCGTCTCTCGAGAGCACCGCGACGAAGCCGTCGCCTGGAGCCCGCACCGAGAACCGGATGCGGTCGCGTGGTTTGACGATGGCGCCCGCCGGAAGCTCCTCGGCTGCTGCGTTCTCGCGCTGGCGGAAGGCGCTGAACACGAGCGAGCCCTTCACGGTCGTCTCGGCTTCGGGCACGTCACGCACGACCAGCACCGCGAGCGCCGCCGTCGCCACCGCCGCGAGCGGGAGCCAGAACAGCCACCGGCGTTTCGGTTGTTCGAGCCGGCTCGCGAGCGGCCCGGGAGGATGCGTGATGAGGAACGCCGCGGAGTCGGCCCTCAGCGCGTCGACGCGTGCGCGCTCCGAAGGTGACTCGGCGACCGCGCGCTCCACCCGTGCCAGCGCGTCACCGGTGAGCGCTCCCGCGACGTACTTCTCGAGCAGCGCATCTGGAATCGGCCGTGGCTCGCTCATGCGGTGCCTTTCACGGTGAGGCGCTCGGAGCGTTTGTTGGCCCGCGCCGCGAACGCCGCCAGCGCCCGGCCCACCGTCTTGCGCGAGAGGTCGAGCGTCTCGGCGATCTCCTGCGTGGTGTAGCCCTCGACGAAATAGAGCACCGCGCACGTCAGCGTCTGCTCGTCTTCCCCCTTCGTCAGCAGCGCGAGGTCATGCGTCGCTTCGACCCGCTCCACGCCGCCGTCATGCGCCGGCACCTGCACCGCCGGCCCGTCGCCCTCTTCATCGTGCGACAGCGAGCTCATCTTCCCGTGCCACCGCGCCCTGCTGCGGAGCCTGTCCACCGACTGGTAGGTGGCCATCTGGTACAGCACCGTGAAGGGCTGCGCGGCGCCCGTCAGCCGGGCCTCACCCTTGTAGTAGCCGAGGAAGACGTCTTGCGTGACGTCCTTCGCGGTCGCCTCGTCACCACCCAGCAACGAGAGCGCGCGGCGGAACACGGCGGGCGCGTAGCGACGGTAGAGCTCGTTGAAGCGCGTGGTCGCGTCCGACATCCGCGAAGATACTGGCTCACTCCAGAGGCTGACCCAAGCTTGAGACTGTTCTCGACTCATCTTCCCCGTGGGTCGCGCGAACCAATCGGTTGGGGACTTTTCTCGTTCGCTGAATCCTCGTCGGTACGTCAGGCTCCTACCCGGCCACTATGGACACCTCGTTTCTGCAATGGGCGCTGCCGCTCGGCGTCATCGTCGCCTTCCTCGTCTTCAAGCGCCTGGGCCAGGTGAAGCCCGCTGACGCGCATCGAATGGTGAAAGAGGGCGCGAAGCTCATCGACGTGCGCAGCCCCGGAGAGTTCTCGAGCGGCCATATCCCCGGCGCCATCAACGTTCCGCTGCAGGACCTCGGGTCTCAGGTGAAGAAGCTCGGCGAGAAGGACAAGCCCGTCGTCCTCTACTGCGCCAGTGGCACGCGCAGCGCGATGGCCCGCTCGACCTTGAAGGGGCTGGGCTTCACGCAGGTGTTCAACCTTGGCGCCATGGGCCGCTGGTAGCGTCGAGCGCGGTGAGGAAGCGCTCCGGCGTGAGGTGATGTGGCGCCGAGACGGCCTCTCGGAGCAGCTCGTCGAACGGCGCGAGCGTTTCATCCGCCGAGGACGCTGACGGCGGGTGCGCGAGGCGCAAACGAAGGCGCTGATGCACGGCGATGGCGCTGCCGACTGCGCTCTCGAGAAACGAAACGCCGGTCAGCCACTCGAACAGCGTCGCCGCGGCGAGCCGGACGATCATCGGCCCAGTGCGGCCCCACGCGAACGGAACGCCCGCGACGTCGAGCAGGTGATGCGCCTCGGGACCCAGCCGTCGGGTCAGCGCGGGAATGATGGCCAGCGCACCATCGGCACGGACTCGCAGCTGATCTCTTCCCAGCCCAACCCACGCACCGCTCGGCACGTCCGGAGCGCCGGTGCCCCACCACTCTTGAAGCGCGTGCACGAAGTCGTGGGCACGACGGATGGCGACCGGCACGGCGACCTGTTCGAGGTGCACCTGTGCGCCCGCGTCGTCGAGGTCGACGAAGAGCGCGCGACGGACACGAACGAGGCGCTTTGGCCCGACGAGCGAAGGTCGACGCGGTGCAGTGAAGACGTCGATGGCCGGCGCGTCTTCGGCGCGAAGCAGGAGCGTGTCTGTGCCCTTCACCTTGAACACGCGCGACTCGGGCGCAACGGGCTCGAGGTCGACCTTCACGTGATGCTCTTCGGGCAAGACGAACTGCTCCCCCGGGAGCGCAGGCCTGAGCTCTCGCCGCGCCTCGTCGGCCGCGAGCACCCGCCCGAGCCACTCGACCGACGGTCCTCCGCGCTTCTCGGCCCACGCGAGCGCCACGTTGACCACGTCGCCGTCACCCGGCTCCCGGCCCGGCACCAGCCGCAGTCGTTCGAGCGACGGCAGCGACAGCGCCCAGTCAGGAAGGCCGAAGCCCGGCCCGATGCCGACGGCGAGCACCCGCACGTTCGCGAAGCCCGGCGTGAGAATCGGCACCCAGTGCTCCGGCACGTCGCCCTGTGGCAACGCGAGCTCGCGCAGCTCGGGCAACGCGTCGAGTGGTGGTGGAGGACCGTTCACCCACATCGTGAACGGTGAGGTGGCCCAGACCGGCGAGAAGTCGAGCGTGTGGAGCCGTCGCACGGCAGGCGAACGCAGCAACGGCAACACCTCGCGGAACTCGCCGACCACCGAGACAGACGTCACTGGCCACGCGACGTCGGCCTCTTCGGGGCGCAGCAGACGCATCGATGGCACGAACAACGCCCATGACGGCAGGCCACGGTCGAGCTCGAGCTCCTTCGCCCACGGAACCAACGAGGTGCGCAGCGTGTCGCGCAGCGACGCCTCGAGCGCTCTGCGTCGTGGGAGCGCGCGGTCTTCGGCCTCGAGACGAAGCAGCTCTCCGAGCGGGTCCTCTCGCTCGAGCAGCAGGTCGGCGAGCACCTGTCGCGGCGCCTCGTCATCGGGGCGCGCTGCAGCAGCGGTGAGGAGGTGTCGCTCTTCAGCCGTGAACATCGGAGCGGCGAGTGTGGCAGCCGACGCGCGAGGTGGCGACGGTGATGTTCACGTCGGGGCTGGCTCGCTCCGAGCGACGCCAGGGCTCAGACCAAAGGCCCAGCCGAGGTGAGCCCGAGCACGGGGCCGATGGCATCGGTGGCGAGCGCCTGTGGCACCGACAGGGTCTTCCGGAACACGACTCCAAGCACCACGAGGGCTGGCCAGCCCGACGAGCGAGCAACCCTCAGAAGGTCGCGACGGTGACGCGCATCGGGCTCGGAAAACTGCGGTCGACGGACGGGGGCCGCTCCTCGAGGGACTTCAGCTCGCGCTCGAGCGTCGCGCGTTCCTGAATCAGCGCCTCGCGGTCTGCTCTCGCGCCCGCAGCCGCGGTGTTGCCGACGATCAGCCCCGCGATGATGAGGCCCACCGCTCCGACACCGAGCGAGATCATCACCAGCACCGCCGTGCCCACCGTTCGTGTCCCGATGAGCAACACGGTCGTCACGAGTATCGCGTACAGCACGATGCCTCCCGCGTAGGCCATCACCACCGCGCCCGTGGGCCAGTTGACGTTGATGGCGGCGATGCGCGTGGTGAGCGCCTCGATGTCGGCCTTCAACACCAGCGCGCGCGGCGTCTCGGCGAGCGGGTCGACCGGGAGCGGCGGTGCGGTCTGCGCGAGCAGGTGCGCGGAGAAATGGCTCGACGCTCCGAGGCTGGGCGCCGGGTCGACGCCTGAAGACGACGCCACCAAAAGCTGAAGAACGAGCAGGAGCACCATCGAGTTCTTGCCACAGCCCGACAGCGTGGGCCGCTCCTGTTCGACCGCATGTGAAACAGGGTTGCTCTGCGCCGGTGACAGGTGCACACCTGTCACTGGAGGCAGCATGACATCGTCATTCGAGCAGGAAGTGCAGAGCACCGAGGCCTGGTTTGCGAGCCCTCGCTTCAAGGGCGTCGTCCGCGTGTACAGCGCGCGCGAGGTGGTCGAGCAGCGCGGCGCCATTCGACAGGACTACGCGGTCGCGAAGGGCGCGGCCGAAGGGTTCTGGGCGCGGCTCCTCGACCTCTATTCGCAGGGCAAGTGCATCACCACGTTTGGGCCGTACTCGCCGGGCCAGGCCGTGACGATGAAGAAGCTCGGCATCGAGGGCATCTACCTCGGCGGCTGGGCCACCAGCGCCAAGGGCTCGATGCAGGAAGACCCGGGCCCCGACCTCGCCAGCTACCCGCTGAGCCAGGTGCCCAACGAGGCCGCGCCCATCGTTCGTGCGCTGCTCACCGCCGACAAGAACCAGTTCCACACCCGCGCGCGCATGAGCGAGGAGCAGCGGCAGGCCACGCCAGAGATCGACTTCCGCCCGTTCATCATCGCCGACGCCGACACCGGCCACGGCGGAGACGCGCACGTGCGCAACCTCATTCGCCGCTTCGTCGAGGTCGGCGTGCCCGGGTACCACATCGAAGATCAGAAGGTCGGCGTGAAGAAGTGCGGGCACCAGGGCGGCAAGGTGCTGGTGAGTGAAGACGAGCAGCTCAAGCGCCTCTCGGCGGCCCGCTTCCAGCTCGACATCATGGGCGTGCCCGGCATCATCGTCGCGCGCACCGATGCCGAGTCCGCCACGCTCCTCGACGGTCGTGGTGACGAGCGGGACCAGCCGTTCGTGCTCGGCGCCACCAACACCCGGCTCCCCACGTTCCGCGCTGCGCTGCTGGCGACGCTGCGGCAGTACCGCAAGGCCGGCATCGCCGAGCTCAGCGGGCACCTGCTCTACGCCGTGTCCGAGGAGGAGCTCGCAGGCGCCGATGCGTGGCTCGAGAAGACCGGCATCTCGAAGCTGATCGTCGAGGCCGCCGCTGCGTTCAAGAAGAGCCCCGTGAAGGACGTCGATGACGCACTCGACAAGGGCTTCGACAAGCTCGTCGACGCCTGGCAGGTCGAGGCCGGTGTGAAGACGTACGCAGAGGCCGTCGCCGAGGCGATGACCTTCCGCCTGACCGAAGGCGTCCAGTTCCCGATGACGCCGCCGCAGTGGCTCGAGTTCGCCAACCACGTCGGCTGGTACACGGCGCAAGAGAAGGCGCGCTCGATGGGCGTCGAGGTGAAGTGGGACTGCGAGCACGCGAAGACGCCCGACGGCTACTACCAGGTGCGTGGTGGCCTCGAGTACGCCATCGCCAAGTCGCTCGCCGCCGCGCCGTTCTGCGACATCTTGTGGATGGAGACGAAGACGGCCGACCTGCACGAGGCGAAGAAGTTCGCCGACGCGATTCACGCGAAGTTCCCCGGCAAGATGCTCGCGTACAACCTGTCGCCCTCGTTCAACTGGGACACGACGGGCATGAACGACGACGAGATGCGCCGCTTCCCAGAGGAGCTCGGGAAGCTCGGCTTCGTGTTCGACTTCATCACCTACGGCGGTCACCAGATCGACGGGCTCGCTGGCGAGGAGTTCGCCTCGGCCCTCAAGCAGGACGGCATGCTCGCGCTCGCCCGCCTGCAGCGGAAGTTCCGCCTGCTCGAGTCGCCGTACCGCACCCCGCAGACGCTCGTCGGAGGCCCTCGCGCCGACGCGGGCTTGAGCTCCATCTCGGGCCGCACCGCCACCACCAAGGCGATGGGCAAGGGCTCGACGCAGTTCCAGCACCTCGTGCAGACCGAGGTGCCGCCCAAGGTGCTCGAGGAGTGGCTCGAGGTCTGGCGCAAGCAGCACGCGTTCACCGGGAAGTTGAAGGTGTCGCTGCGGCCGAACACCGCGGGCGCCGACCTGCTCGAGCTCGTGCTGGCGTCGGCTGACGGCGCGAAGCTGCTCAACGTGGTGTTCAACACCATCAAGGATCGGCGCGGCCGCAGCATCGTGTCGGTGCGCGACCAGAACAACTTCGACCTGTCGCTGCGCAAGAAGCGCCTGATGACCCTCGTGCAGCTGTTCCTCATTCACCGCTACAAGGCCGACTCGGTGCACTTCCTCACGCCCACCGACGACAACCTCAAGCAGTGCGAGGCCATGAAGGCGCGCGGCATCTTCAAGTCCGTCGCGACCGAGATCGGCGAGATCATCGTCGCCGACGTCGTGAAAGACCGCGTGAAGGAGCTCGTCGCCAGCGATCGCACCGCCCTCGAGGCGCTGATCAAGGGGTGAGCGAAAACGAGTCTGAAAAGAAGCACATTCCGTGTTGAAATTTTCAGACTCGATTTCGATCCGGCAGGGTGTCGCGCGTGAGCGAGCAGATGGTGCAGCAGTTCAAGTCGGTCTCTCCCCAGCTCCGCGAGGTGGGGGCGACGCTGCATGCCCGCCTCGAGCGCCTGCTCCGCGAGGGCAGCGTGCCCGTCTCGTTCGTCACCTGGCGTCTCAAGGACGCGGCGAGCCTGGCCCACAAGCTGGCGCGGCCTGACAAGAGCTACCGCTCCTTGTGGGACGTGACCGATCTGCTCGGCCTGCGCGTCTCGGTCTCGTTCGAGGACCACGTCGAGCAGGTGTCACGGCTCATCGAGAAACACTTCGAGGTCGACTTCGGCAACTCGCTCGAGCGCGTGCGGCCGGCTGGCTACCGCTCGGTGCACTACGTCTGCGCGCACCGCGACGGGCCGCACCCCGACTTCCGCTTCGAGGTGCAGGTGCGCACGGCCCTTCAGCACGCGTGGGCCGAGGTGGAGCACGACCTCGGCTACAAGGTCGACGACGCGGTGCCCGACGCGATTCGCCGGCGCTTCACGCGCGTCGCCGGCCTGCTCGAGCTCGCCGACCAGGAGTTCGTCTCGATTCGGCGCGATCTCGCCGCGTCACGAGATGCCGCGCGCGCCACGCTCTCTCGCAGCGACGGCGACCTGCCCATCGACCTCGTCTCGCTCGACGCGCTGGTGCGCCAGCCCGTGCTCGAAGCGCTCGATGACTCGGTCGCGCGCGCGCTCGAGAAGCCGCTCACCGCGCAGCCGTTCTTCCCCGACTACCTCGTCGAGGTGTTGCGCCTGTCGGGCCTCGAGTCGACGGCTGCCGTGCTCCAGGCCGTGGAGCATCACGCTGCCGAGGTGCCGACCGTGCTGCCCCGGTACCTCGACTTCGCCAGGAAGGAGCTCGCCTTCGACGCCGCCTCGCTCTCGAACGTGGAGCGCGGCTACTCGCTGCTCTTCATCGCGCACCTCGCCGTCGTGCGTGGCCCGGCGCTGGGGCTGAGCAAGGTGGCGCGGCTCACCCGCCTGTACCAGCAGCTCGAGTTTCCCCGAGACGAGCGCACCGCCCACCGCGTGGCCTCGGCCGCCGTGACGGCCCTGAGCTGACGCAAACCAGAACGAGAATTTCTGACGGGGTTAGGCTTGGGACTCCTGCTGAGGAGCAACCCATGGCCCTGCCCGTCGTTCGAGACTTCATGGACACCGTCGTTCCGACCGTTCGGCCCGACATGCCGATCCTCGAGGCGGTCGACTTCCTGCTGAACAACCACGTCACTGGCGCGCCCGTCGTGAACGCCGACGGGACGTTGCTCGGCATGCTCACCGAGAAGGACTGCTTGCGCCTGCTCTCCACCGGCGTCGACGGCGACCTGCCGACCGGCACGGTGAAGGACTTCATGACGACGAAGACCGACTCGGTCGCCCCCGACATGAACGTCTACTTCGTGGCCGGCCTCTTCCTCGGCGCGAACTACCGCCGCTTCCCCGTCGTCGAGAAGGGCAAGCTCGTCGGCGCCATCACCCGCTTCGACATCTTGAAGTCGATTCGCAAGGCGCTCGGCACCGTCTGACGCGTGGAAAGACGACGGGCCGCTGAGGGAGTGTCTCCCCAGCGGCCCGCGTCACGTCATCAGCTCGAACTGCTCAGTACCGGTAGTGGTCCGGCTTGAACGGGCCCTCGGTGGGAACGTTCAGGTACTTCGCCTGCGCCTCTGACAGCCTGGTCAGCTTGGCGCCGACCTTGTCGAGGTGCAGCCGCGCGACGTGCTCGTCGAGCTTCTTGGGGAGCACGTACACCTTGCCGGCCTCGAACTTCTGGCCGACGTCGATGGCGCCCCAGAGCGCGAGCTGCGCGAGGGTCTGGTTGGTGAACGAGTTCGACATCACGAACGACGGGTGGCCGGTCGCGCAGCCGAGGTTCACCAGGCGGCCGCGAGCGAGCACGGTGATGCGCTTGCCCGAGGGGAAGATGAACTGGTCGACCTGCGGCTTGACGTTCTCTTCACGAATCTCGGGGTTCTTCTCGAGCCACGAGATCTGAATCTCGCTGTCGAAGTGACCGATGTTCGCGAGGATCGCGCCGTCCTTCATCTTCATCATGTGCTCGCCCGTGACCACGTCGACGCAGCCCGTGGCGGTGCAGATGATGTCGGCCGTCGCGCAGGCCTCGTCCATCGTCACCACGTTGAAGCCCTCCATCGCGGCCTGCAGGGCGTTGATGGGGTCGACCTCGGTGACGCTGACCCGCGCGCCCATGCCGCGCGCCGCGAACGCACAGCCCTTGCCCACGTCGCCGTAGCCCGCGATGAGCACGGCCTTGCCGGCGATCATCACCTCGGTGGCGCGCTTGATGCCGTCGAGGAACGACTCACGGCAGCCGTAGAGGTTGTCGAACTTCGACTTGGTGACCGAGTCGTTGACGTTGATGGCGGGAACCTTC
>JAUXRI010000290.1 GCA_030681895.1 Myxococcales bacterium
AGGACAAGCACCGAGTGCCCATCGGGGAACACGTACTCGTCGACCTGCGGTTTGATGTTCACCCGCTGCACGTCGGAGAGCTTGTTGAGCCCCGCCATGTCGATCTCGTTGTCGAAGTGGCCGATGTTCCCGACGATCGCCTTGTCCTTCATCTTCGCCATGTGGTGGACCGTGATGACGTCGAGGTTTCCGCTCGCGGTGATGAAGACGTCGGCGGTCGCGACGACGTCCTCGATCGTCTTCACCTCGTAGCCCTGCATGGCGGCCTGGAGGGCGCAGATCGGGTCGACCTCGGCCACGATCACGCGGGCCCCCTGGCCCCGGAGGCTCTGGGCGCAGCCCTTGCCGACGTCGCCGTAGCCGGCCACGAAGGCGACCTTGCCACCGATCATCACGTCGGTGGCCCGGTTGAGGCCGTCGATGAGGCTGTGGCGGCAGCCGTAGAGGTTGTCGAACTTCGACTTGGTGACCGAGTCGTTGACGTTGATGGCGGGAACCTTCAGCTCGCCCTTCTTCGCCATCTCGTACAGGCGGTGCACGCCGGTGGTGGTCTCTTCCGAGAGCCCCCTGACCGCGTCGGGGCCCGTCAGCAGCTGGGGGTACTTCTGGTGAATCCAGATGGTGAGGTCGCCGCCATCGTCGAGCAGCATGTTGGGGCCCTTGCCGTCCTTGAAGCCGAAGATCTGCTGGTCGAGGCACCAGTCGTACTCCTCGAGCGTCTCGCCTTTCCAGGCGAACACGGGCACGCCGGCCTTCGCGATGGCGGCGGCGGCGTGGTCGGTCGTCGAGAAGATGTTGCACGACGTCCAGGTGACTTCGGCGCCGAGCGAGACGAGCGTCTCGATGAGCACCGCGGTCTCGATGGTCATGTGCAGGCAGCCAGCGATGCGGGCGCCCTTGAGCGGGTGCTTGCCGGCGTACTGGGCGCGCAGCGACATGAGGCCGGGCATTTCCTTCTCGGCCATCAGGATCTCTTTGCGGCCCCACTCGGCGAGCTTGAGGTCTTTGACTTTGTACGCGGGGAACGTGGCTTTCTGGTCCATGGCTTCTCTCCTGGTGTTGAGGGAACTGCGGTTTCGTCACTTCGGGGTTGAACTGCTCGTCAGGTGGGCCGCTGCGCCACCCACGCGTGCCAGGTCAGCGACGCGTCGGGGCCATCGGGGTGGAAGGCGGCGGGAATGGGGAAGGATGAGAGGACGGAGAGCTGCGCCTCGACCAGCAAGCGGCGCACTTCGGCGTCGGGGAAGCCGAGCCACACGTCTCCCTGTTCGCGCATCGAGTCGAGCTCGTGCGGCAGGTAGTCGAGGACGACGAGGTGGCCACCGCGCTTGAGCAGCCGCGCGAGGGAGCGCACTGCCGAGGCAGGCCGTGACGCGTGGTGCAGGGAGCGGCCGGCGAAGACGAGATCGGCTCCGCCCGCGGCGTCGATGCGCTCGACGAGGGCGGTGTCGTCGTAGCTGCCTTCGAAGAGCGAGACGTGGTGGAAGCCGCGCGCTTCGACGCGCTGGGCGACGCGAGCGAGCTGCGCGCGGCTGCGGTCGACGGCGATGATGCGCTGGTAGAGCGGCGCCAGCACGTCGAGCACGAGGCCGTCACCGGTGCCGACGTCGATGGCGAGCTGCCGGCCCGGCATCAGCGGAGCGAGCGCCGCGAGGTGGGCGAGGTGCTCCGGCATGGTGGGCGTCGAGGACGCGCGCTCGGTGGCGGGCGCGACGTCGAAGTGTTCGACGCCGCGCGCTTCGCGGGCCGCGATGACGCCGGGCATGCGCGAGAGGCTGCCGTCAGCGAGGCAGAGGCGACGGCCTTCGGCGACCGCGTCTTGCACCACGAGGTCGTTCATCACGTCGCCAGCGCGTAGGAAGGTGCGGGTGCCGTCACGGCGCGCTTCGAGCAGGCCCACGTCGCGCAGCGGAGCCACCTTGCGGCTCACCTGCGGCTGGCTGTCGTCGAGCAGCGTCGCGAGCTCAGAGACCGAGAGCTCTTCTTCGGCGCACAGCGCGAGCACCTGCAGACGGCCCGGCTCGGCGAAGAGCTTGAAGAGCTCGACGCGCGGCATCGCACGGGAAGAAGTCGAGGTGGAGGCCTGCAGCGACATGGATGACGCCGTAGATATGCGTCCATGCGCATGAATGCAAGCCGACGTGCTTGATGGACGTAACCGACTGTAATCGTTATCGTCGACGCATGCGCCGACTCGTCCTGTGCCTCCTCGCTGGTCTCGGCTGCGTGCGGGCGGTGCCTGTTCCCTGGGCTCTTCAATCCGGCTCGAGGCCGGTTGATGTCTGTGACGGTGGCACCATCAACGCTGCCGAGCCTGAGGGTGGGTCTGGCGGCGCGGGTTCGGACGTGGTGCTGAGCCCGCTCGACGACCGGGACGCGAAGCTGTGCCTCGCACTGATGAAGGTCGAACCAGCGTTCAGGTACGTCGACTGGGATCGTTTCGACTTCACCTATTCGTTTTCAACCGATGGCTCAGGCGGCGTGAAATCGATCTGCGCAGTTTCGGTTCCACCTGCGCCCGAGGTCGCGACCTGTCTGGCCGACAAACTGAGAGCGACTCGATTTCCCGCGAATGAACGGTCCACGTACGTCGTTCACCTCTTCAACGACTAAGCACGGTCGCTGAATTCGTCATGGCTGCGGAGGCCTGCTCCGGAGACGACGACGCCCCGGCGCTCGTGAAGAGGGCCAGGGCGTCGGGAACAACGAGGCGCGTGGTTACTTCGAGGCCGCCGCCGCGACGGCGATCTTCCCGCGGCCCGACACGTTCACGTCTTCGTTGAACGTGTGCGTGCCTTCCGAAGTCTTGATCGTGCCGACCAGCTTCATGCTCACCGTGCCGCCAGTGCTGACGAGCGCGTTGACCGAGACCTGCTGCTTCACGTCAGCCTCGAGGAAGTCGTTGAACGCGCCCTGCACCTCGACGCGGCCCTTGAACGTCTGGTCGACGCTGACGCCGTTCGCGTCGGTAATCACCAGCTGCGTGACCGTGAAGCTGCCGTTGTAGACGGCGGCCCCGGCCTCGCTCGTGGCGGCGCCGCAGTTGCTGTACTTGATGGTGAACGACTGACTCACTGTCGCGCCCGTTCCACCACCGGTGTTGACGCTCACCGCGAAGCCCGTGAGCGACGCTTCGCCGCCCTCAGGGCACTTCCACGTCAGGCTGCTCGCGATGTCGAGGGGCGCTGCGGAGCGCATGGCGCTGGCTGCCGATGCTCCGGACGCGGCGAAGAAGGCCTGCGCGGCGCCTTCCTTCCCGCCACCAATCTTCGCGGTGCCTCCGCAAGCGACGAGTCCAAGCGTGCTCAGGGCAATCAATGCAATGCGCTTCATGTAGTGGTCTCCCCAGACTGATGTGGTGTGGCTGCTTCTTCGTTGCCGGACCAGCACTGGCTGATCCCCAACCGCAGCCGCGAACCCTAACCGAGCCTGCCGACGGAGCAAACCGCTCGGGTCAGCGCGTTTCGCACAGCGTCACTTCAGGACGACGTCCTTCAGCTCGGCGTTCTTCTCCTTCATCAGCTTGAGCAGGTTGTCCCACCCGCCATCCTTCATGATGGGGCGAATCTGGTCGTCGCGGATGCCCGTCAGCATCGAGTCGCCGAGCACCGCCACGTCGATCACCTTGTAGCCGGTGGCCTGCTTCACCGTCTCGTACTTCACCTTCAGCTCCTGCTTCTTCAGCGGGTGGTTGATCAGAATCATCGAGCCGATGGCCGCGCGATCGCCCGTCACCGTCGGCTCCTCGTAGGTGACGCTGTCGAGGTTCTCGAAGCTCTTGCGGATCTTCGGGAACGCCATCTTCCCGAACAGCAGGTGGAACTGCTCGACGAACTCCTTGCGCTGCGCGTCGGTGCCCTTGGCCCAGTCGTCACCGAGCAGGAACTTCCCCTGCTCCTCACCGGCGAAGAGCTTGAGCGCGTTCAGGTCTTTTCCGTAGCGCACCGAGTTCACGATGGTCTTCAGCGGCTTCGACACGTCTTCTTTGGGTCCAGCGAAGGCGGGGAGCGAGACGACAAGCGCGGCGAGGGTGACGAGAGTGCGGTTCATGAGGGCTCCGACGACAAGGTGCGCGCATTCTTCACGTCTGCGCCAACCCCGCAAGCGCATCGAACCACTCCATCACTTTGATTCGTCGAGCTTTGCCCGGACAGTGTTCAACACGTGAGTCGTTGAGTTGACGAGACAGCGATGGTCTCTTCCCGGCCGTGGCCGACGCGCGGGAGCGATACGTCTTCATCAAGAAGCTCGCCGAAGGCGGCATGGCCGACGTGTTCCTCGCGCGCGACGCGAAGAACGCTCCGCCCCGCCTCTGCGTGGTGAAGCAGCTGCTGCCGAACCTGCGCTCGAAGAAGGAACACGTCTCGATGTTCCTCGACGAGGCCGACCTCGCCATTCGGCTGGCCCACCCGAACGTCGTGCGCGCGCTCGACCGCGGGAGCAGCCGCGAAGGGCCCTTCCTGGTGCTCGAGTACCTCGCCGGCTTCGACCTCGACCTGGTCATCGAGCGCCTCGTCTCGGTCGGCGCGCAGCTGCCGTGGCCGCTCGCGGTCCAGGTCATCATCTCGAGCGCCGAAGGCATGGCCTACGCGCACGCGGTGAAGGGCGCCGACGGCAAGCCGCTCAACCTCGTGCACCGTGACCTGACGCCCTCGAACATCTTCCTCACCTTCGACGGCGTGGTGAAGGTGCTCGACTTCGGCATCGCCCGCGCCGAGGAGCGCCGCACCCGCACCAGCACCGGCATGCTCAAGGGCAAGGCCCGCTACCTCGCGCCCGAGCTGATTCAGCAGCTGCCTGCTGACGGCCGCGTCGACCAGTTTTCGCTCGGCGCTGCGCTCTACGAGAGCCTCGTGCTGCGGCCGTTGTTCACCGGAGACAACGAGCTGGCCGTCATTCACGCCATCATGGATGGGCGACGGCCCGTGCTGCGCGAGCAGCGGCCCGATGTGCCGATGGAGGTCGACGAGGTCTTCCGGAAGATGACGTCGACCCTGCGAGAAGAGCGCTTCAGCTCGATGTCCGAAGTGGCCGCGGCGCTGCGCGCCGTCATGCCCCCGGAGGACCAACGCCCCGCGCTCGCGGCGTTCATTCGCCAACACTTCGGCAACGACTTTCAGGCGCACGCGTCGTTGATGGGCCGGCTCGTCAGCGCGTCGACGTCGGAGCTGAGGTCGTACTTCGAGAAGGGCGTGAACCTGGTCGCGGCGCTCGACGATCCGTCGCGCATGCAGAAGACCGTCGTCGCCATCGGTCAGTCGATTCCCGCCGAGGCCCGGCGCACCCCGATGGCGCCAACCGTGCTGCCGGCACCGCTCGAGCTCCCACCCGACGTGCCCACCGACCCCGGCGTCTCCGAGCCCGAAGAGCCGGTGAGCGCGCCGCTGCGGTTGCCTGACGAAGCCTCCGATGCGCCGCCGGAGCTCCCCGGTCCGAGGAAACGAACGCCCGCGCCCCGGCCGCCGCCGCCCGCCCGGTCGATGTGGCCCTTCGCGATCGCTGCCGCCATCGTCGCCCTCGGGCTCGGCGGCGTCTGGTGGCGAAAGGGGCGGGTGGTCGCCGTGCCCCGAGGCACGCTCGTCGTCCGGTCGCAGCCGCCCGGCGCGTCGATTCGGCTCGATGGCATGGCCGTGCAGTTCCGCACGCCCGCCGCCCTCTCGGACCTGCCCGAAGGGCGACACGAGCTCATCCTCGAGCACCCCGACTCGGTCCCCACGTCGGTCTCCGCGATCGTGATGGGCCGGCAGCAGAACACCCTCGACGTCTCGCTCCCCAGCCGCGAGGGCCAGCTGCTGTTCGCCGTCTCTCCTCCCGAGGCCGTCGTCACAATCGATGGCCGAGAGGTGGCGCTCGACGGAGGCACGGGCGCATCACCCCCGCTCCCGAAGGGCAACCACGAGCTCGAGGTGCGGGGCATCGGCTACCGGCCGCGCCTGGAGCGGTTCTCCATCGCCGACGGAGAGCGCAAGGTCATCGAAGTCAGCCTCGTGCCCGACCCGGCCGCCCGGTGAGCTGTTTCGTTGCTGCGCGTTGACCCCTTTGACGCTGCGCGGTAGAGCCCCGCGCGTCGAGAGCATTCCCATTCACCCTCACACGAAGACCCTGACCATGCCCAAGGACTACCTCTTCACCTCTGAATCCGTGACCGAAGGCCACCCGGACAAGATCTGTGACCAGATCAGCGACGGCGTCGTCGACGCGCTCATCGAGAAGGACCCGCACGCCCGCATCGCCGTCGAGACCCTGGTCAAGACCGGCATCGCCATCGTCGCTGGTGAGGTGACGACCACCGCGTGGATCGACATTCCCCGCATCGTTCGCAACACCATCACGCGCATCGGCTACACCGACTCGGCCATGGGCTACGACGGCCACACCTGTGGCGTCATGGTCGCCATCGAAGGCCAGTCGCAGGACATCGCCCGCGGCGTCGACGAGGGCTCGAAGAAGGAGCAGGGCGCCGGCGACCAGGGAATGATGTTCGGCTACGCCTGCAACGAGACCGACGTGCTGATGCCTGCGCCGATCCACTACGCGCACGCGCTCACCAAGAAGCTCGCCGACATTCGCCGCAAGAAGCACGACTGGATTCGCCCTGACGGCAAGTCGCAGGTCACCTTCGAGTACAAGAACGGCAAGCCGGTTCGTATCGACGCCGTGGTGCTCTCGACCCAGCACGCCGAAGAGGTGTCGAACAAGAAGATCAAGGAAGTCATCATGGACGAGGTGATCCGCGCGTCCCTGCCGGCCAAGCTCGTCGACAAGAAGACCAAGTTCTTCATCAACCCGACGGGCCGCTTCGTCATCGGTGGCCCCATGGGCGACTCGGGCGTCACCGGCCGCAAGATCATCGTCGACACCTACGGCGGCATGGGCCGTCACGGCGGCGGCGCGTTCTCGGGCAAGGACCCCTCGAAGGTCGACCGCTCGGCTGCGTACATGGGCCGCTACATCGCGAAGAACGTCGTGGCCGCCGGCCTCGCCGACCGCTGCGAAGTGCAGATCTCGTACGCCATCGGCGTCGCCGACCCCGTCAGCGTGCTCGTCGAGACGTTCGGGACCTCGAAGGTCGATGAGGCCCGCATCGGCGCCGCCGTGCGCCAGGTGTTCGGCCTCAAGCCGCGCCAGATCATCGAGCACCTCGATCTGCTCAAGCCCATCTACCAGCGCACCGCCGCGTACGGTCACTTCGGCCGCCCGGAGTTCAGCTGGGAGAAGACGGACAAGAAGGACGCGCTCCGCGACGCCGTGGGAAGCGCGAAGATCAAGGCGGCCTGAAGCAGCCGTTGATTGATTCGCCCGCAGCCCTTCTCCGATAGACCGGGGAGGGGCTGTTTGCTTGAAGGGCGCTGGGGAAAGGACGTTCCACATGGCCCGGTCTGCATCGAAGTCGAAGGGCGCCTCGCTCGCTGCGATGGCGGCGGCGCTCGACACCCGCAAGAGGCCGTTGCCGCCCGACGCGAAGCCGGGGGCTGTCTCTGCCCTGCGCGCCGAGGTGAAGGCCCGCGGGAAGAAGGACGACGTCTCGCCGGCGTCGCTCGCGCGTGAGGTGAAGAGCCGCGCGGCTGCGCAGTCGGCGGCTGTGAAGAAGACGCCCCCGCCGTCGAAGTCCGTCGCTGCGTCGAAGTCCGTCGTCGCGTCGAAGTCCGTCGTCGCGTCGAAGCCCGTCATCGCATCGAAGCCCGTCATCGCGTCGAAGCCTGAGGTCGTCGCGTCGAAGCCCGTCATCGCGTCGAAGCCTTCGGTCATCGCGTCGAGACCCGCGGTCGTCACGCCGAGCCGGCCGCCGGAGCGACGGGCAGAGCCATCGAGGCCCATGTCGTCGCCGTCGAAGCCAGCGACGTCCGCAGGTGCAGTGATGGGCCCGTCGAAGCCCGGCCCGAGCGGCCGACTCCCGGAGCGACCTGCCGTGTCCATGCTGGTGAGCCGCCCCGAGCCCAGACCGCTCGCGGCCGCGATGGCTGCCCGGCCCGACGTGACGCTCGGCCGCACCGCGGCGCTCTCATCGCTCACCAAGTCGCCTTCTGCGCCGGGCAGGACGCCGGTGACCGAGAAGCCGCTGGTCTTGAGCACCGACCCGCGTCGGCGCTACCCGCGCGCCAGCATCGGGGTGCGCGCGCGCCTCTCGCTCGCGGACGACCCATCACGGGTCTTCGAAGCGACGCTCCCGACGGTGAACATCAGCGTCGGAGGCATGTTCCTCGAGTCGAGCTTCTTCCTGAAGATGGGCACGCGGCTGCTGGTCGAGCTCAAGTTGCCGCCGAAGGGCCGCGAGGTGCACGTGAAGGCCGACGTGGTTCGCGTCGAGACCAACGGCAGCGACCAGTCGGGCTTCGCGCTGCGCTTCACCGAGTACCTCGACGGCAGTGAGGTGGTGCTCGCGACGCACTTCCTCTCGCCCGTCTTGCGCGAGTTCATCACCGCGTACGCGAAGAAGCACCGCTTCGAGGCAGGCGCCGAGTACATCGCGCACACTGCCGACGTGCTCGCCGCGTGGGAGCTCAAGAAGGCCGAGCTCGGCGGCGACGTGTGGAGTCTCACCTCGTTGTGAGCACCCTCGAAGCCGTCGTCCTGGGGCTCGTGCAGGGCATCACCGAATTTCTGCCCATCTCGTCGACCGCGCACCTGCGCATCGTGCCCGCGTTGCTCGGCTGGAAGGACCCGGGCGCTGCGTACTCGGCCGTCATTCAGCTCGGCACCGTCGGCGCGGTGCTCGTCTACTTCGCGAAGGACCTGGTGCAGCTCACGCGCGCCTTCTTCAAGGGCCTCGTCGACCGGCAGCCCTTCGGCACGCTCGACTCGCGGCTCGCCTGGTTCGTCGGCCTGGGCACGATTCCGATTGGCGTGTGCGGGCTGCTCTTCAAGAAGAGCATCGAGACGTCGCTGCGCAGCCTCTACGTCATCTCGGCCTCGCTCATCGCGCTCGCGGTCGTGCTCTTCATCGTCGAGCGCCTGGCGTCGCACAAACGCACCCTCGAGGAGATGACGCTCAAAGACGGGCTCATCGTTGGGCTGTGGCAGGCGGTTGCGCTCATTCCCGGCTCGTCCCGGTCTGGCACCACCATCACCGGAGGCCTGTCGCTCGGCTTCACCCGCGCCGACGCCGCCCGCTATTCGTTTCTGCTCTCGATTCCCGCCACCACGCTCGCCGGCGTTTTCGAGCTCAAGCACCTGCTCGAGGCGACCGACGGGCCGGGGCTCGACGTGATGGTCATCGGCACCGTGGTGTCGTTCGTCTCGGGGCTGGCGGCCATCTGGGGCCTGCTCCAGTTCCTGCGCAACCGCTCGACCCTGGTGTTCGTGGTGTATCGGGTGGTGATGGGGCTGGCGCTGCTGGGACTCTTGTCCGCGGGCGTGTTGGAGCCCGGCGGTGATGTCGGCAGGTCGACTGTGCCAGCGAGCGTGCTGAACGACGCAGGCGCTCCTGGCGTTTTCCCCGCGGCGCCGGTCGATGCTGGAACGCCTGGCGCTGATGCTGGAGCGCTCGACGATGCCGGAACGCTCGACGCCGGGGTTCCTGCGAGCCCGACTCAGGGCTGAGCCTCGAGCTGTGCGCCTCGACGTCGACTGAACGCTCATGCGCGGGTCCCTCGACGAATCGAGCGACGCGTGCCGCCCCTCGCTACACTGAGTGACGTGACGAGCGCCGCGCACGCATCAGTCGACGACGGTGGCTTCTTCCTCCGCCTCCAGACGCGCCTGCGCACCGTGCCCTCGAAGGTGATGGAAGCGCCGGGGCTGAAACTGAAAGAAGCCGCCGTGCTGGCGCCGCTCTTCTGGCGCGACGGCGAGCCGTGGGCGTACCTCACGATGCGGCCCCTCACGCTGCGCAAACACCCGGGGCAGATCTCGTTCCCCGGAGGTGCGCGCGACGCCGGTGACGTGACGCCGCTCCACACCGCGCTGCGGGAGACGAAAGAAGAGCTGGGCCTCGAGCCCGACGACGTCTCGGTGCTGGGCATGCTCGGCGCGATGCCGACCATCACCTCGTATTGGGTGACGCCCTTCGTCGGCGTGGTGCCGGCCGACGCGCCGCTGACGCCGAACGCGGGAGAGATCGCCGAGGTGCTCGAAGCACCGCTGTGGCGCCTGCGCCGCGAGTCGCGCTTCATCTACCGCGCAGACCGCACGGTGTACGTCTGGGGCGAGGGGCGGCACGTCGTCTGGGGCGCGACCTGGCGCATGCTCGACCAGCTGATGGAGCACGTCACTGCCGTCGGCCGCTGACCGCGGGCTGCGCTACGCTCCCGCGCCTCATGGACGAATTCGACCTGGTCGTCATCGGTGGTGGGGCCGCGGGTGAGAAGGGCGCCGTGCAGGCGGCGTACTTCGGCAAGTCGGTCGCGCTCATCGAGAAGGAGATCGTGCACGGCGGCGCCATGGTGAACACCGGCACGCTGCCCTCGAAGACGCTGCGCGAGACGGCACTCTACCTATCGGGCTTTCGGCAACGCGGCCTGCACGGCGTCGACCTGGCGCTCTCGCGGCAGGCGTCGGTCGATGACTTCCTCTATCGCCTCGAGGCCGTCGTCACCGAAGAGCGCCTGCGCATCGCCGCGAACCTCGAGCGTCATCGGGTTCGCACGTTTCACGGCACGGCGCGCTTCGTCGACCCGCACACCATCGCCATCGACGGTGGCGCGACGCCGAGGGTCATCAAGGCGAAGCACGTGCTCATCGCGACTGGCTCGAGCCCGCATCGGCCGCCGCAGTTCCCGTTCGACCACAAGAGCGTCTACGACTCGGACGAGATCGTTCGCATCCACGACATTCCGAAGTCGATGGTGGTGGTCGGTGGCGGTGTCATCGGGTGCGAGTACGCCTGCCTCTTCGCGACGCTCGGCGTGAAGGTGACCGTCGTCGAGCCGCGGCCCAACATCCTCGGGTTCCTGGACGACGACGTGGTCGAGGCGCTCAAGACGCGCATGCAGGCCCTCCACGTCGCGTTCCTGATGCCGGCTCAGGTGTGGGGCTGCGAGGCGCTGGAGCACGGCGTGCGGCTCTCACTCGACTCGGGCAACACGCTCGACGCCGACTGCGTGCTGGTGTGCGCCGGGCGCCAGGGCAACACCGGCGGCCTCGGGCTCGAGCACGCAGGCCTCGAGGTCAACAAGCGCGGCCAGCTGACGGTCGACCCTGCGACCTTCACCACGAAGGTGCCGCACATCGCCGCGGTGGGAGACGTCATCGGCTTCCCCGCGCTCGCGTCGACGTCGATGGAGCAGGCGCGCGTCGCGGTCGTTCACTTCTTCGACCTCAAATACAAGACCGCCGTCTCGCCCGTGTTTCCGTACGGCATCTACACGATCCCCGAGGTGTCGATGGTGGGCGAGACCGAGCGCGACCTCACCGCGAAGGGCGTCGACTACGTCGTGGGCCGCTCGGACTTCGCGAGCAACGCGCGCGGCCAGATGGTCGGGGCCGAGGGCTTCTTGAAGCTCTTGTTCCGCCGCGATGATCTCACGCTGCTCGGCGTGCACTGCGTCGGTGAGAGCGCCACCGAGCTCGTCCACATCGGGCTCGTCGCGTTGATGAGCCACGCGAAGGCTGATCTCTTCATCAACACCTGCTTCAACTACCCGACGCTCTCGGAAGCCTACAAGTACGCCACGTACGATGCGCTCGGCCGGCGTGCGCAGAAGGGGTGAGCCATGTGGAACCAGGACTCGTTTGCCCGAACGCTCGACTTCGCGGTGAAGGCGCATGGAGACCAGAAGGTGCCTGGCTCGGGCGCTCCGTACGTGGTGCACCTGGTGAAGGTGGCGAGCGAGGTGCTCAGGGCGTGGGCCGAGTCGCGTGACTTCGACGTCGACCTCTCGGTGACGTGCGCGCTGCTCCACGACTCGATGGAGGACGCGGGCGTGACACATGACGCGCTCGTGCAGCGGTTTGGCGTGGCAGTGGCCAACGGCGTTCAAGCGCTGACGAAGGACGAGCGGCTCGAGAAGAAGGACCAGATGGGCGACTCGCTCCGTCGCCTGCAGCAGCAGCCGCGCGAAGTGCAGCTGGTGAAGCTCGCCGACCGCATCACCAACCTCGAGCAGCCACCGGGCCACTGGAGCCCTCAGAAGCGCGCGGCGTACCGCGACGAGGCGAAGCAGATTGGCGACGCCGTCGGGAGCTCCCACGCCGGGCTCGCGGCGCGCCTCGAAGTGCGGCGTCAGGCCTACCTGGCGTTCTGCTGATTCACTTCCGCGGCTTCTTCGTCGACGGCAAGCGGTCGGGGTAGAGCACCTCGCCCTTCGCGAGCATGGCGACGAAGGTCGCGATTCGTCGTGCGCGCGTCGCCGCCTGCTTCGCCGTCGCGACCCGATGGAGAATGGCGTACCGGTTGGTGGCGTCGAGGCGCTCGAACAGCGTGCGCGCCCGCGTCGAGGCCTCGAGCGCCTGCTTCAAGTCGTCGGGCACGGTCGCCTGCTTCGGTGAGTCGTAGGCTGCAGCCCACCGTCCATCGCTCCTGGCGCGCTCCACCTCTGCGAGCCCACGCGGCCGCATGCGCCCATCACGAATGAGGCCCTCGGCCTTCTCGCGGTTCACCTTCGACCAGATGCTGCGCGCGCGCCTCGGAGAGAAGCGCTGCTTCCATCGCGACTCGTCGACCGCGCCCTTTTGCCCATCGATCCACCCCCAGCAGAGGGCGACCTCGAGCGCCTCGGCGTAGGTCACGGTGGTGAACGCCGCGCCCTTCTTCGCGAGCTCGAGCCAGCGCCCGTCGGGGACCTCGTGGTGTTTCTCGAGCCACGCGTTCCACTCTTTCGCAGACGCAAACCGGAGCATCGAGTCGGCAGGCATGGCGGCGCACGCTGTCGCAGCCGTGGACGAGTCGCAAGCGAAGGGCGAGCGGGTACGTGCTTCGCGAAAGTGTTCGCTGTTCGTGACCGCGGGGATGCGAGTGATGACGGTGCGAAGAATCACGCCGTGTCGGCCCGTGTGTGCCGAGGTGTTGTCGCGTCGCTGATCAACCGTCACCCGAGGGCGACAGCCGTGGCTCCACGCTGTCCGCAGCGTCGAATTACCCCCACTCTTGTCACTGCCCCTGACGTTCCTGCCGGCGACGCCAGCGCGTTCTCGGCCGATGAGAAGGTGTCCCATTCGTTTTGGAGGAGTGCCCCATGAGCGCCATTTCCGACGCATCCCGTGCCGCTGCCGCTGCTGCTGCTGCCGCACGACGAGCCGCTGAACTCGCGGCCAAGAAGGCCGCCGAAGCAGCTGCGAAGAAGGCCGCTCAAGCCGCTGCGCAGAAGGCCGCTGCGGCTGCCGCGCAGAAGAACGCGCTGAACAAGGCCTCGCTCGTCAAAGCCGCTGGCAACAAGCCGACCGCCTCTGGCGTTCGCCAATCACTCGGCAAAGACGAGCTCTCGCAGGGGCTCGGGCGCTCGCTCCGCGCACGAATGGGCAATGGCCTGGGCACGCCGCCTCCGAGCGCGCCGACGGCTGGCCGCACGATGTCGCTCAATGAGCTGCGCGCCGTTCAGGCGAAGGGCGGTGCCATCGAGCCGCAGCGCGCCCAGGCCCCGCTCCAGGCCGCGGCCGTGCCGACGCCGCCCACTCCTGAGGAGCGCGCCGCCGCTGGCGCGAGGGACGTGCAGAAGGCGTGGGATGACTCGCGCGCGAGCGGGCACTCCGAGGCCGAGGCGGCGAACGCGGCGAGCCAGAAGCTCCGCACGCTCACGAGCGAGTCGACCGATCCCGCGTACACCAATGCGCTGATCCGCGCGGCGGCTCCGACGCTCGACAAGGTCACCACCGTGCTCGACAAGAACGCGCGCGACGACGCCTTCACCGACGGCGCCGACAAGGAGGCCGTGAAGGACACCGTGCGCGCGCTCTCTGACGTCGCCACGAAGGCCGGGCCCATCGGCTCGTTCCTCATCGCCGACCAGCTCGCGAAGAAGCTCCCCGACGAGAGCGAGCTGATGCACCTCGACGACGGTTTCTACGATCACGTCGACAACGGCGGCACGCCAGAGCTCATGGCCGCGCTCGGCTCGCGGCTCGAGGCGTACGGCAAGAATGAAGCGAAGGACGAGCTGTTCGACCGCAACGAAGGAGGCCTCCTCAACTGGGCGAAGGACCGCTTCGAAGACGCCGTGGACTTCGGCGGCGACGTGCTGGGCGCGGTCGGTGACGCGACTGGCGCGGTGGTGGGCTTTGTCGGCGACGCGGCCGACGGCGTGATGAAGGTCGTTGGCAAGGCTGGAGAGATGGCCGTCGACGTCGCGAAGGGCACCGTCGAGCTCGCAGGCGACGCGGCGGAATTCACCAAAGACCAGGTGATGGAGGCCGCCGAGTACGCCGCTGAGAACGGCCTCAAGCTGGCGGGCTCCGCGCTCAACTGGGTCGGCGACCACGCCCGTGAGCTCGCCGCCGACGCGCTGAACATCGACGGGCAGCTCGCGAGCCTCAACTCGACCGGCGACTCCGTCACCATCGGGGTCGGAGGGAAGATTGGCGCGACGGTGCTGCAGGGCGGCGCCGAGGTCGAGATGAAGGTGACCAAGACGGACGACGGCTACGAGATGACGCTCACCGGCCAGCTCTCGGGCGGCGTCTTCGCGGGCCTCTCGATTCCCGGCATGAGCGAGGCGTCGGCAGAGGCCAACGCGACCGGCATCGCCTCTGCCACCATGAAGTTCTCGTCACTCGAAGAGGCGACGAAGGCGGCCGAGACCGTCGGTGGCGTCGGCATCGCCGCGGCGGTCGGCGGCCCGGCCGGAGCGCTCCTCACCGGCGCGACCGCAGGTGACGAGATCAAGTTCATCGGCGACCACTTCGAGAAGGGCAGCATCGGCCTCGAGCTGTCGGCGTCGGCCAAAGCAGAGCTCGGCAGCACCGCGGGCCTGGGCTTCGGCGGCAGCATCGAAGGCACCATCACCAACGGCGCGCGCATCGAGGTCGAGAAGGGCAAGCCGCCTGCGCTGGTGCTCGAGCAGAGCGTCGAGGCGAAGGGCTCACTGGCGCTCGGTGGGCCGGTGCAGATTCCGTCGCTGGGTGGTCAGCTCAACGGAGGCTCCCTCGACGGCTCGGCGACCATCTCGGCCGAGACGCGCGTGCCGCTCCCCGAGGGCTTCAACCTGGGCGAGCTCGCGAGCGACCCTGCTGGTGCCATGAAGCGCGTCGGCTCCAACGCCATCGAGAACGCCACCACGAAGCTCTCGCTCGACGTCGACGTGCACGCAGGCGTCGCGACGGAAGGGCTGGGGCTCAACCTGGGGGCCGACGGAGGCCTGTCCATCGAGCTGTCGGCCGAAGCGAAGACGAAGGACATTGTCGGCGCGCTCTCGACGGCTTTGAAGGGCGACCTCGGCGGAGCGCTCACCCAGCTCGGCACCAAGACGAACCTCGACCTCTCGGTCAGCTCGTACACGGAGTCGGGCTTCAAGATTGACGAGAGCATCAAGGTGCCCGGCTTCACCATCGGCGTGAAGGCAGAGAACACCCTGCGCGACGAGACCGAGCGCTGGAAGTTCGAAGGCACGCCGGCCGAGCTCGCGGCGCGCGGCTTCGACCTGTTCTCGAGGCTCCAGCTGAACGTGGGCTGAACGCAACACCCTTCCAACGGGCGGCGCAGGGGCTATGAGCCGCTTCATGGCCTCATCGAAACCGTCGTCAGGCATCTTCCCCGTCATCATGGCGGGCGGGAGCGGCACCCGCTTCTGGCCGTTGTCTCGCGTGTCGCGCCCCAAACAGTTCCTCCCGCTGGCGACCTCGCGGCCGCTGATCGTCGAGACCCTCGCGCGGCTCAAAGGGCTGGCGTCGCCGAAACACTCGTACGTGGTGTGCGGCGCCGTGCACGCGCCGATGGTGAAGAAGGCGTTGCCGGCGATGCCGAAGCAGAACGTCATCGTCGAGCCGCAGGCCCGCAACACCGCGCCGGCCATCGCGCTCGCGACTGCGCACGTCGCGCGCGTCGACCCGCAGGGCATCGTCATCGTCATCCCGTCGGATCAGCACGTCTCCGACATTCCCGCGTTCCAGGCGTCGCTCGAAGAGGCCATCGCGGTCGCCCGCACCGGGCAGATCGTCACGCTGGGCATTCACCCGACGCGGCCCGAGACGGGCTACGGCTACATTCAGGTGGGCGAGCCGCTGTCGGGCACCACGAGGCGCGTGGGCCGCTTCGCCGAGAAACCCGACCGCGCCACCGCCGAGCAGTACCTCGTGTCGGGTGAGTATTTGTGGAACGCGGGGCTCTTCGTCTTCCGCGCCGACGTCATGCTCGAGGCCTTCAAGCGGCACATGCCCGAGCTGTCGCAGGCGCTCGAGGTGGTGCGCGCGTCGCTGGGCACGAAGAAGGAAGCGGCCGTGGTGAAGCGCGAGTTCCCGAAGATGCCCGCGACGAGCATCGACTACGGCGTCGCCGAGAAGGCGCAGAACATCGCCGTGGTGCCCAGCCAGTGCGGCTGGAGCGACGTCGGCAGCTTCAACGCCCTGCCCGAGGTGCGGCCGGTCGACGCCGACGGCAACGTGTCGCTGGGCGGCCCCAACTTCCTCATCGACTCTGCGGGCTGCGTCGTGGTCGCCAAGGACAAGCCCATCGCCGTCGTCGGCATGAAGGACGTGGTGGTGGTGGACGCGGGCGACGCGATTCTCGTGATGCCGAAGGACAAGAGCCAGGACGTGCGGAAGGTCGTCGAGGCGCTCAAGGCGAAGAAGCTCACGCGCTACCTCTGAGTGCTCGCGCAGCACCGCTTTCGACCGATGGCTGGAGCCAGTCGTCCTCGAGCGTGTCGAAGACTGCGGTGCCAGGGAAGCCCTGCGTGCAACCGCCGCGGACGATGACGCCCTCCGGCTCCGAGAGCGTCCGTCGCGCGCGTCAGGCGTCGTACGGACGCTCGACGGGAAGCAGCCGCTCCACGAGGTCCCACTCACCCTCGCGACGGAGGCCTCGGAGCTTCGTCACCAGCGGCGTCACGTCGTCGAGGCCTGCGAGCCACTCGGTCGCGAACGGCTTCACCAGCGCCCTGCCGATGCCGAGTTGAATGGTGCGGTGGTTCAGCTTCGCGCCGCGCGCGTTCCGCTCGGGGTCCCACTGCACGTGCGCGCGGGCCGTCGCGAGGCGGGCGCGCCAGGCTTCGTGCGTCGCGTCCCATCGTGGGTCGAAGTGCGTCGGCACCGCCATCGCGACGAGCGCGTCGAAGTGCCGTCGATGCAGACGAACCGCCAGCACCCGCTCCTGGTTGGCTTTGGTGGCCCAGCCGCAGCGCTCCATCATCCACAGGAACGAGGGCTTCACCCACGTCATGCGCTCGAAGGAGAACGGCGCCACGAAGCGCTGCGCCTCGAGCGCCGCGTCGGCGATGGCGTGGCTGTAGGCCTGGTACACGGTGATGGTGCGCGCGTCGGCGAGGGCGCGAAGCTGCAGGGTGGGGACGTTCGGGCTCATGAAACGCCGACGACGGAACAAAAGAGTTCCTGACACTCTTTCATTCTCTGCTCATCTCACGACGTCACGCAGCACGAGTCGACGGCGATGGCGTGCGGGCTGGCCACCCGGGGCGAGTCCGCTTATGCGCCTCCCTTCAACCTCTCGACGCAGTCCTCGGTCCCCCTGCCATGACGACTCGCCTCTCCCTGTTCCTCCTGCTCGCGCTCGGCCTCGCTGCGGCAGTCATCACCTCGAGCTGTGGAGCCACCCGGTGCGGTCCCGGCATGTGCGCCGGCTGTTGCGACTCCAGCGGCGCGTGCGTCGGTGGCACCGAGACGGCCGCGTGCGGAACCAATGGCGCGTCGTGCAGCGCGTGCTCGGGCGGCACCTGCAGCGCGGGCACGTGCTCGGCCGCTGATGCCGGCTCGGGTGGCGGCGCCGGTGGTGGCGCGGCCGACGCGGGCGCGTGCGGGAACTGCAATGGGTGCTGTCAGAACGGGGTCTGTCGGGCCGGCTCCGCGACCAACGCGTGCGGCGCTTCTGGCGCGACGTGCGTCGACTGCATCTCGCAGAACCGCATCTGCGTCGCGGGCCGGTGTCAGACGCAGTGTGGGCCGTCGAACTGCGCCACCGGGTGCTGCCAGAACAACATGTGCGTGACGCCGACGACGGCGATGGCGTGTGGAAATGCCGGCGAAGCCTGCGTGCGCTGCCAGGCGATGGAGACGTGCCAGGCAGGCGTGTGCGGTGGAAGCGACGCGGGCGTGCAGCTCGACGGCGGCAACAACTGTGCGGCGACGTGCACGGGGTGCTGCGACTCCGGCGGCGCCTGTCGTGCCGGCACGAGCCCCGCCGCGTGTGGAAACATGGGCCTGACGTGTCTGGTCTGCACGACGTGCCAGGGCCTGCCCGCCTCGGGTGGCGGGCGCTGTCTGTAGCGTTGACGCGTCGGCTCACCGTCGGTTCAGACAGGCTGTCGACGAGGCGCGCGCTCTGCTACGCGCCGGTGCATGAACACGCACATCTTCCGTGAGTACGACGTTCGTGGCCTCGTGGACATCGACCTGACCGACGCCGTCGTGGAGGATCTCGGCAAGGGCCTCGCGACGATGGTGAAGCGCGCGCACGGCAGCACGGTCGTCGTCGGCCGCGACGCTCGCGAGTCCGGGCCCCGCTTTCAGGCCGCCTTCATCAAGGGCGTGCTCTCGACGGGCCTCAACGTCATCGAGGTCGGCGTCGTGCCCACGCCGGTCGTCTACTTCGCGGCGAACACGCTGCCCGTCGACGGCCTGGCCGTCATCACCGGCAGCCACAACCCGCCCGAGTACAACGGCTTCAAGATGGGCGTCGGCAAGACGACCTTCTACGGAGAGACGATTCAGCAGCTCAAGCGCATCATCGAGCAGCGCGACTTCGCGATCGGCACCGGCGGCACCGTCACCTCGTTCGACGCCGTCACGCCGTACCTCCACTTCGTCAACTCCACGGTGACGCGCGGGCCGCGGAAGCTCAAAGTCGTCGTCGACGCGGGCAACGGCGTCGGTGGCATCGTCTCGGTGCCGATGCTCGAGAAGCTCGGCTACGACGTGGTGCCGCTGTACTGCGAGCCCGACGGGCGCTTCCCCAACCACCACGCCGACCCGACGGTGGCGAAGAACCTCGAGCTGCTGATTGCAGCCGTGAAGAAGCACAAGGCCGACCTCGGCGTGGCGTACGACGGTGACGCCGACCGCATCGGCGTCGTCGACGAGAACGGCGGCATCATCTGGGGCGACCGCCTGATGATTCTGCTCGCTCGTGCGGTGCTCGAAGCCGTGCCGGGCGCGCCCATCGTCGGCGAGGTGAAGTGCAGCTTCACCATGTACGACGACATCGCGAAGCACGGCGGCAAGCCGGTGATGTGGAAGACGGGCCACTCGCTCATCAAGGCGAAGATGAAGGAACTCCACGCCGAGCTCGCTGGCGAGATGAGCGGCCACATCTTCTACAAGCACCGCTTCTTCGGCTTCGACGACGCGCCCTACACCGCCGCGCGCCTGCTCGAGATTCTGTCGAACCAGAAGGGCACGCTGTCGTCGATGCTCGACGACGTGCCGGTGACGTACTCGAGCCCCGAGCTGCGCTTCGACACCATCGAGGAGAAGAAGTTCGACCTCGTGAAGCTCTGCACTGAGAAGCTGCGCAAGAAGGGGTTGAGCCTCATCGAGGTCGACGGCGTTCGCGCCACCTGGCCCGACGGCTGGGGCCTCATTCGTGCGTCGAACACCACGCCGATTCTCGTCGTCCGCTACGAGGCCAAGACGAAGGAGCGCCTGGAAGAGATTCGCGCCCTCATCGACGGCACCATCGCCGAAGCGAAGAAGGAGATCGGCGGATGAAGGTGCTGGCCTTCTCGGGCAGCCTCCGCACGGGCTCGACGAACGAGCGGCTGCTGGCCGTCGCGGTGAAGGGGCTGGTGGCGAAGGGCGTCGAGGTCGACGTGTGGAACTTCAAGGCCGCCAACATTCCCATCTACGACCCCGACACGTCGGACGCGAACCCGCCGGCGGCGATGGTCGACTTCAAGGCGAGGGTGCGCGCAGCGACGGGCCTGCTCATCGCGAGCCCCGAGTACAACTACAGCTACCCGGGCGCGCTGAAGAACCTGCTCGACTTCGCGTCGCGGCCTCCGAGAGAGAACCCCTTCAAGGGCCGCGTGTCGGCGCAGCTCGGCGCGACGCCTGGCCCCGGTGGCACGCTCCAGGGGCAGGCGATGCTGCGGCATGTGCTGTCGGGCCTCGGCTGTCACACGCTGCCCGGCGCGGTCACCGTCTCTCGCGCGGAAGACGCATTCGACGAGCAGGGCGGCCTGAAGGACGAGGGCCAGCGGAAGACGCTCGACGGGTTTCTGCAACGCTTCGTGGAAGAGCTCACCCTCAGGAGCCGCTGACATGCTCGCGCTCGGCATCGACATTGGTGGCACCAACGCACGCGCGGCCGTCGTGGAGGTCGCGACAGGCCGGCTGCTCGCCAGCGCGAAAGAAGCGTGGACCGACCGCACGCCAGAGAACGTGGTGTCGGTCGTTCAGGCGCTCGTCTCGAAGGTCACCGCGGGCCACGAGCTGACCGGCGTGGCCGCAGGGGTCGGGTTCGCGGGCATGCTGCGCGGCGACGTGGTGGTGAACGCACCGAACCTCGGTTGGCGTGACGTCGACTTCGGCGGGCCGCTGTCGGCTGCGCTGGGTCGCCGGGTGCGATTGGTGAACGACCTCTCGGCCGCCGCGTGGGGCGAGCTGAAGGCTGGCGCAGCGCGTGGGGCGTCCGACTCGTTCACCGTCTTCGTCGGCACCGGCGTCGGCAGCGCCATCATCAACGACGACGTGCTCCTGTCGGGGGCCACCGGTGTCGCGGGAGAGTTCGGCCACACCAAGGTCCTCGCTGACGGGGGCCGCCTGTGCGGCTGCGGCGAGCACGGCTGCCTCGAGGCGTACATGGGTGGCGCGAAGCTCACCGAGTGGATGGCCGAGTCGGGCATCGCGGGCACGCCTGCGGACCTCGAGCGGCTCGCGCTGGAAGGGGCCACGCCAGCGAAGGGGCTCTACGACTTCGCGGTCGGCCACCTCGCGCTCGCCATCGCGAACCAGGTGACGGTGTTGAATCCAGCGGTGCTGGTGCTCGGCGGCGGCGTGCTGTTGCGCTGCCCCGGCATCATCAAGCGTGTCACCACCGTGGTGATGACCCGCGCGAGCGTCACGTCGCGGAGCGGTCTGCGAATCGCGCTCGCCGAGCTGGGGGATGACAGCGGGCTGGTCGGTGCTGCGCTTCTCGGTCGCTGACCGAGCGCGCTACTTGACGACGACGGTGAGCGTCAGCGGTTCGCCGCGGCGCTCGAGCTTGAGGACGAACGTCTTCACCGCGCGCAGCGTCGTGTACGCCTCGAGCACCTTCTGCGGGTCGAGGAAGTCGAGGTCGTTCACCGAGCGCACGACGTCTCCGTTGCTGAGGCCGAGGGTGGCGTAGAGCGAGCCGGGGCGAATGCCGAAGAACTTGATGCCCTGGTTCTTGCCGTCTTTGAACGACGGGACGAGGCGCGCGCCCGAGGTGAAGCAGGTGCTGTCGAGGCCGTGCGTCATGCTCTCGACGATCTCCACCACGTCTCCCTTTCTCGTCACTGCTGCCGGGTCGATCGAGCAGGTGCCTCCGCCGCTGGGCACGAAGTCGCTCAGGCGAGGCAGGGCCTCTCGGAGCACCGTTCCAGGGTGAAGCCTGAAGTTGCGCCCTTCGCCAGTGATGCGACAGCGCAGCGTCTTCTGTTCCTTGCCGCGAGTGACCGTCACCTCGAACTCGGCGCGTCCCCGCGGCATCGCGCCCGGGAGCACGTCGCCTTCGCGGAGCCCGATCGCCCAGAGGAGCGAGCCCGGCTTGAGCTTCGCGACCGTGTAGGAATTTCCGCTGGTCGCGCCTTCGAGCGACACCTGCGTGTCGACGCAGGTGTCGTTCATCGAGACCTTCCCGAACGCCTCGAGGTCGAGGGTGCACTCCTTCGCGGCCTGAACGCGCTCGAGGATCGCTCTGGCTTTTCCGGGCTCGCACGGCTCCACCGCCTTCTCCAACGTGACGGTGCGCTGACCCTCGCTGACGTCGTAGCCCGCGCTCCCCGCTGCGGCGCGCAGCACCTCCACGGCGCGGAACGCCGGAACCTTGCCCTCCAGAACGAGGGTCAGCGGCACGTCAGAGGCGGTGAGCGGGGCCTGCACCTCGTCGCAGGTGACCGTGCGGTACCAGGCGGCGAGGTCCTTCAGCGTCGACCCCTTCGACAGCCGCACCTCGACGGAGGCCGAGCGCGGCGCGGGTTTGCACGGCTCTTGAGCGACACCAGCCGTCGCGACCAACGCAACGAGACAGAGGCTTCGATGCATGCCCCGACCTGACTCCAGATTGCTCGCGAAGGCTGCCCCGAATCTGCGGTTGCGTCGGGGCGCTCGGCACGACGTGCCGCAAGCTTTGCGGAGCTGCGACTCATGCTTTCGAGAAGCGCGATGTCTCTTCGGCCCGCCATCGAACACACCGTCGTTGTCGCCTTCGGCACTCTGTGGAACCGTTTCTGGCCCACCCACGAGGAGGCCTCATGCGTCACGTCATTGCGTTCCTGTCGCTCGCAGTGCTGTTGCTCTCGGGCGTCGCGCGCGCCGAAGAGAAGGACGTCGAGGGCAGCAAGGATCACCCGCTGCTGACGCGCATGCCCGGGTACTTCATCTCGACGTACGAGGCGAAGGAGTGGGACTCGGTCGACATCGCCTACGTCTCGGGCGCCGACGCGCGCTGGGAAGGCAAGATGACGCACGTCTCGTACACCGTGCAGCCGGGCGGCCGGCAGGTCTCGATGGTGCAGATCGCCCGCAACTACGAAGGCGCGCTCAAGAAGGCCGGCGCGAAGATTCTCTACGCCGAGGGCAACATCACGGTGGCGAAGCTCGAGAAGGGCGGCACGAAGACGTACGTCCAGGCGGGCGCGTTCAACGAAGGCGCGAACTACGATCTTCTCATCGTCGAGACGAAGGGCCTCGAGCAAGAGGTCGTCGCCGACGCGGCCGCGCTCAAGCAGGGGCTCGCTGCCGAGGGCCGCGTCGCGCTGTACGGCCTGTACTTCGACACCGGCAAAGCCATCGTGAAGCCAGAGTCCGAGCCGACGCTGGTGCAGATGGTGAAGCTGCTGCAGCAGAACGGGTCGCTGAAGGTCTTCGTCGTCGGCCACACCGATGGCACCGGCACGCTCGAGACGAACGTGAAGCTCTCGTCGGACCGGGCGGCGGCGGTGGTGGCGGCGCTCACCAGCCGGGGCATCGACGCGAGCCGGCTCAAGGCCGCGGGGGTCGGGCCGTGGAGCCCCGTCGCGACCAACCGCACCGACGAGGGCAAGGCAAAGAACCGCCGCGTCGAGCTCGTCGAGCGGCTCTGACGTCTCCTCCCTCCGGGCGCTCGCTCGACGTTTCGAGGGAGCCCGTGGCATACGCGGCCCATGTCCTCGCTCCTGGGTCAGCTCAAGTCGCTCGCGTCGCCGTCACAGCTTCTGCCGCTCTGGAAGCTGCTCAAGAACGTGCCCGGGCGTGGCGTCATCATGGGCCGCCTCGCAGGCCAGCTCGCTGCGTACACGGGCACGATTCGCCCCGAAGTCGTGAGCCTCGAGAAGGGCGTCGCGCGCGTGCTGATGCGTGACACCCGGCACGTGCGAAACCACCTCAACTCGCTTCACGCCGCGGCGCTGATGAACCTGGCGGAGATGACGACGGGCATGGCCGTCATCTCGGCGCTCCCGGAGGGCCTGCGCGGCATCCCCACGCACGTCGCGATGGACTACCTGAAGAAGGCGCGTGGCCCCATCACCGCCGAGTGCACGTGCGCGCCCGTGACGTCGCGTGAGCCGCAGAACCTCGAAGTCATCGCCGAGCTGAAGAACGAAGCGGGTGACGTCGTCGCCCGCGCGCTCGCGAAGTGGCGCGTCGGGGCGTGAGCCTCACTGGCCTCGAACGTTCTCCCAGCCCGCTGTGCCGTTCGCCCACTGCTGCGCCCAGGAGCTCAACGTCACGCCGGCATCGGCTCCGGCAGGCACGACCGAGCGGGTGAAGAGCTGGTTCAACATCACGTGCGTCGGGGTGGCGGGGTCGACGACGTAGTACTTGAGGTTCGACTTGCCCTGGTACTGCTCCGTCAGGAGCTTCGTCGTCGCCAGCTCGAAGTCGGGCTGCGCGAGGCTGAAGAAGGGCGCGAGCACGCTGTCGCGGCTGTAGGCGAGCAGGCCGAAGCGGCGGTTCGGGTACGTGCGCGCGAGCCAGCTGGGCACGAGGTTGAAGTTCTGGGTGCAGCCGGTGCAGCCGGGTGGATCGGTCACGCCCCACGCGTCGAGCCACTCGGCGAGCAGGCTGGCCTGGGTCGGGTTGATCATCTGCGCCGAGTCCGAGAGGCCGTGCACCTCGGCCTGGGGGAAGGCCTCGGCGAAGCGATGGTAGTTGAGCTGGACGCCGAAGCCGCCGGCGCTGGTGCCGGTCAGCCAGATTTGTCGCGCGCCCGGGAAGGTGGGCGCGAGGCGAGCGAGGAACGCTCGCACGTTGGCGGCGCCCTTGTGGTGGCCGCCGTAGCTCGCCACCGTGTCACCCGAGTGAACGTCGCCGGTGCAGTACGGAATGAAGACGAAGCTGGCGTTACGGAACGGGTTGTTCACGTTGGTGCGGTTGAACGCGACCTGGCTCTTGATGGAGTCATTCGCGAACTTCGCGCCGCCGTAGCCGTCGAAGTCGCTCGCCGACCGCACCGTGTAACAGGTGAGCTGGTTCCAGCATGCGCCGCCACCCTGCATGAAGACGATGACGTCGCTCGAGCGGTTGCTCAAGTTGACGCCGATGCCCGTCGGCGAGCCGTTGCCGCACTCGGAGCCGGGGAAGTCGACCCACGTCCACACCTCGTTGGGCGCGGTGATGGCGCCCTGGGTGCCGCCGTCCATCGCCGTGACGCCGGCGTCCTGCCCGGTGCCCGCGTCCATCATCATCGTCACGGTGCTCGCCTGGCAGCGGCCGCCGACGCCGCAGACCTGAACCCCGGCCGGACAGACGTCGCAGAAGTTGCCGCCGTTGCCGCACTGCGCGTTCGACGTGCCGGCCACGCACTGATCGTCTTGCGTGCAGCAGCCGGTGCAGGTGTCGGGGCGGCAGCGCGACCTGGTGCCACACGCCGTCGTGAGGAGCAGCGAGAACACGGAGATGACGAGGACGAAGACGCGCACGGGCAGGCACCTCGGAAGCAGGGGAGCGCTGTCTAACGCCTCGCCGCCAATGAACCAACCGCCGCAGCGCCGCGCCGTGTCAGCGGGTGGAGGGCGGCTCGGCGAAGGTGTGCCGGGCGAAGAGCGTCGCGCGCTCCACGTTGCGCACCCAGGGCTGGTCACCCTTGTCGAGCGAGACGGTCTCGTCGAGCTGGCCGTCTTCGTAGCGGTAGTGCTGCGTGATGCGGTAGCGGTCGAACGGCGCCATCGACGAGACGTTCGCTTTCAGCTCCATCGAGGCCCGTCGGAACTGCGGGTCGGTCGCCCCCAGCCCTGCTCCGAGCGAGGTGGTGAACGCCACCGGCACCCTGGCGGCGTCGGCGGCCTTCAAGTCGGCCTGAAAGAACCAGGTGACGGTTCGCTCGCCTGCCGAGCCGTCGTAGTCGGGGTGGCGGCGGCGAAGGCTCTTCACCGAGTCCCACCGGTCCTTCGAGCGCCGCTGCTCCACGCTGAAGTCGTAGTCGAACTGGGGCGCGCGTACCCACTGGCCGTCGACGAAGCGCTCGCACTCGCCGGTGCCGACCCAGACGAGCGTGACCTCGGCGGGCTGGGCCGGTGGCGTAGGGACCCAGGCACGGGCGGGGGCGCAGGCGACGGTGAGGAGCAGGGGAAGCAGGATGGCGCGGATCGACATGTGTGGGACCTCGGAAGCTCACCGCGCGAGCTGCGCGATGAGGACCTCACCATGCGTCCCGAAGTCGTTGACAACAATGGGCGCAACGGACAACACATTGTTGCTCCATGACATCACTGCCCCTCGACGCGCTCGCTGCATTCCAGGCCGTCGCACAGTCGCGGAGCTTCACGCGCGCGGCGGAGGCCCTGGGGACGGACAAGTCGCGGGTCAGCCGAGTGGTGAGGGCGCTCGAGGACACGCTCGGCACGGCGCTGCTCGTGCGGAGCACCCGGTCGGTCACGCTCACCGCAGAGGGTGAGGCGCTGTTCGTGAAGGTGTCGCCGCTGCTGGCCGGGCTCGAGGCGGCGTTGTCGGCCGTGCCCGACCGGCCCTCGCTCCCCTCGGGAGAGGTGTGCGTCACCACGACGCCCGACCTCGGCCGGGGGCTTCTGGCGCCTGCGCTCGCGTCGTTTCGCCAGCGCTACCCCGCGGTGCTCGTGCGGGTCGTGCTCGCGAACGAAGTGGTCGACCTGATGGACCGTGGCGTCGACCTCGCGCTCCGCGTGGGCCAGCCGGGCGCGGGCTCGTTCATCGCGAGGAAGGTGGGCGACCTCGAGGCCGGCTTCTTCGCGTCGCCCGGCTACCTGTCTCGCCGGGGCACGCCCACGACGATGGAGGCGCTCTCGGAGCATGAAGGCCTGTGGCCAGCGCCGAAGAAGGGCCAGCGCTCCTTCGCTCCGGGGAAGGCGCCGCCGCCGGCTGCGGTGCAGTGCGCCGACTTCTCATTGCTCGCCGAGCTCGCGCGGCTGGGTGCCGGGGTCGCGTTGCTCCCGACGTTCCTCGCGGCGCGTGACGTCGCGTCGGGCGTGCTCACGCGGGTGTTGCCCCAGGTCTCACTCGCCAACGCGCCGCTCTATCTCGTGTCACGTCCCGTGAAGCCGGTGCCGCCGCGAGTGAAGGTGCTCCGCGAGTGGCTGCTGCAGCACCTGCGGCCGGCGTGACGAGTCACCGCACGTCGAGCAGCTCGATGTCGAACACCAGCGTCGAGTTCGGAGGAATACCCGGCTTGGGGTCCGAGCCGTAGCCGAGCAGCGCAGGCACGATGAGCTGCCGCGTCTCGCCCTCCTTCATACCGAGCAGCCCCTCGTCCCACCCCGCGATGACCTGCCCTTCGCCGACCCAGAACGAGAAGGGCGCGTTGCGCGTGCGGGAGCTGTCGAACACGCCGCCGTCGAGGATGCGCCCGACGAAGTGCACCTGAATCTTGTCGCCCTTCTTCGCCGCGTCGCCGTCGCCGGGCACCAGCACCTGGGTCACCAGCCCGCTCGGCCGCGTGACGGGCGCCTCGGGAGGACCGGGTGTCGGCGGCGGGCTCTTCTTGCAGGACAGGGTGAACGAGAGGCCGACCAGCAGCAGAGCGCGCATGACGCGGCAGGGTAGGGCATCTGGGGCGTCAGAGCAGTGGGGAATCAATGACATGGACGTCGATAACCAATCGCTATCGATGGCCCTTTGGCTTGTTCCCGCGAGCCTTCGCCACCGCGTGCATCATTCAGTTCGTCACCAACCAGGGAGCACACGTCATGGCAAACCTTCCGCAGCCGATTGCACCTCACTCCAGCGCCTGGGTCGCGCAGGTCTGGCTCTCGTTCGTCATCTCGGTCGGCGTCACCGGCATGGGCATCTGGTTCATGCCCGGCGAGCCCTGGGTGAAGGCGTTCATGGCGATGGGCGTGCTCTTCACCGTCGGCTCGACGTTCTCGCTCGCGAAGACGGTGCGCGACCAGCACGAGTCGCAGAGCATCAAGCAGCGCATCGATGACGCCCGCGTCAGCCGGCTCATCGCTGAGCACGACCCGCTCAAGCCGCAGCTCTGAAGTCAGTCTCGAAGGCGACGGACCAGGTGGCGAAGGCCTGGGAGCCGCTTCAGCGCTCGAGACAGTCGTGGCACCTGACGCAACGCCAGGTGTGCGACGCGGGGCAGCTCGAGCGTCAGCGCTCCGCGTCTCACCGCGACGACGCGCCCGAGCACCTCGCGCGCGGGCGGGTCGACGACGCCGACACTCGACACCGTGACGAGTGGACCGGTCTGCTCGACGAGATGGGCGACGAGCTGGCCCTGTGGGTTCACCACCAGCGCGATGTCACCCCGACGCAGCATGAGCTCGTCACCGCGCTCCACGCGCACCTGATCGCCGTCGAGCACGAGCGGCCACAGGCTCTTCCCGCCAGCACGCAGCCACATGCGCTGGCCTGGCGGGAGCGCGCGCAGCAACGCCTCGATGCGTGGGTCGGCCATGAGCGGCCGTGAGTGTCTCACGCCGCCGCCACCGCGAGGCGCTGATCACGCGAGTCGGAGCAGGCTCCTCGCGTGCCGCTCCGCGACGAGGGCCATGTCAGTGGCGCAGTGTCGACGCAGGCCAACGGCATGTCCGTGTGCGTCTCGCGCACCTGTTACGCTCGTGGCGTGTCGCCCGCTCCCTTCCAGCCGATCCCCGAGACGACGCAGGCGCACGTCGACCGGCTGGTCGGCTCCCAGGTGGGCGAGCTCGATGTCGGTGAGCGGGTCGCGGAAGGGCGCTTCGGAACCCTCTATCGGGCCCGACGACGAGCCTCAGGCAAGGACGTGACGCTCGAGGTGCTGCGCACGGGCCTCAGGGGAAACGACCACGACGTGCGCGCCGTCAACGCCATCAAGTGCGCGGGCATCGCCGAGGTCGTCGACTTCGGCGAGCTCCCAGACGGGCGCAGGTATCGCGTGATGGAGCGCCTCGAAGGCGAGTCGCTCGACCAGCGCGTGCTTCGAGGCGACCGGTTCACGCCAGCGGAGGTCGTTCAGGTGCTCGGTCAGGTCGCAGAGGTCCTTCAGGCGGCGCACGCCTGGGCGCTCCCGCACGGCAACCTCGGGTCCTCGACCGTCTTCGTGTTCAACGGCGCGGTGAAGCTCCTCGACTTCGGGCTGGCGAAGCAGAAGCCCACCGTCGAGGGCGACCTGCACGCGCTCGGTGCGCTCGGGTTCATGCTCCTGACCGGTGTGGAGCTCGGCGAGCGCGCGCCGCCACCAGCCGGCACTCGCGTTCCCGACGGGCTCGACCGATTGCTGCGCGAGCTGCTCGAGAAGCGCGTGAAGGACGCGACGGCCGCGCGTCGAGCGTTCGCGAGAGGGTCGACCCTCACCGATGATGCGCCGGCCCTCATGGCGAGTGTGGCCCCGGGTCAGTCGCCGTCGTCAGCCGCAGCGCCTCGGTCACGCGCACTCCTGGTCGGCGCCCTCGCGCTGTTGCTCGTCGGAGGTGGTGCGGCCGCGCTCGTCCTGCTGCGCGCGCCGGCAGCCGAGACCGTCGCGGCCGTGGAGGATGAAGGGCTGACGCTCGACGAAGCGCTGGCGGTCGACCCGGACGAGCCCCCGGAGCCTGAACCCACGGCGACCGAGCAGCGCCCGTCGTCACGCCCGACGGTGCAGCGCAGAACGAAGGTGGTGCCCAGTGCTGGAGCGTTGATGGCCGAGATCACCCGGCTCGAGTCGCGCTTTCGCCAGCAGGCGCACCCGGACGACGCCGATCAGGCGCTCAACGTGCTCAACAAACAGCGGCTCCGACTGACCGGGACGGTCTCGGAGCGGGACCGCAAGGACGTCGCGCGCCAGCTCGCAGGGTGGCGCCGCAGCTACCTGCGCAGATGACGTTCGACGGTTCGTGCTCGCAGGTCACGACTGATGAGGTCGCGACGGCGAACCAACACAGCGTCGACTGACTCATCGTTGAAGAAGGCACGTCGGTCGTCGTGCTCGTCACTCGGTATCCCAGCGCTTCGCAGCTACGGAACGGTCAGCGTCCCCACCTCGACGCGCGCGCAGCGCCGCGTGTGAACGACGACCGGTTGAACGCCAGCGGGCACCGCGCGGTCGAGCTCACCTTCCCAGCTCGTCCCCGTGCCGTCGGGCCGGCCGCGCAGCACCGTCACGCCGCCCACCAGCACGTCGAGTACCGAGCCCAGGTCCGTCCCGTCGAGCACGAACGCGTCACCGCGCGTCGTCACCGGCCGCACGCGAGAGACGACGGGCGCAGGCAACGAGTCGTCGCAGACGAAGTACGGGTACTCGCTCCAGCCCAGCCCGCCACGCGTGTCGCGCAGCACCGTCCACAACGTGCCGGTGCGCCGCTCTGGCACCGGGTCGAACGCCTTGCCGCCGGGCGCGGTGAACTTCGTCTTCACGCCTTCACGCAACGCCGTGCGCTCTTCCGTGAACCGTCCACTCGTCGAGTACCAGGCGATGAGCACCCGCTCGGTGCGCGCCTCGGCCCCGCTCGGGGTCTGCGCGGTAAAGGGCTCGAACACCTCGTCTGGCCCGTCGACGTCGAGGCCCACCTGCTGCGCCGGCTTCACCATCACGCGCGCGCCCGCGGGCCACGGCGCCCCATCGACCGACAGCCGCGTCACGCGTGGGTTGGTGTTCCGCTCCGGGTCCTCCGAGATGCGCACGCGGAACAGCGAGATGAGCGACTTCACCTCTTTGCGCTGCACGCGCGCGAACACCTCACGCAATTCCTCCATCGACGCCGTGGGCGAGACCTCTTCGGCGACCGAGATGGTGAGCACCTGGCCCGAGGTGCCTGCGACGCGACGGGGATCGTCAGTGGCGAGCGCGTCGAACAGCCCCATCGGGGCCGAATAGGCAGCCTGCGAGTTCAGCCCGATGAACTTCACGCCCGGTGGGAGCGACAGCATGTCTCCGAGCCTCGACGGATCGTTCACCACCGCCGGGTCCGAGCACGCGCTGCGGTTCAGGTTGAACGGGTCGGGGTCGCACCCAATCCAGAACGTGGTCGTCTGTTGACCCGCGCGCGTCGGGTCGACGACGAGTGACTGCAGCCGCGCCGTCTCACCCGGAGCGAGGTCGGCCGGCGTCGAGGTCAGCCCAAGCATGCGCAGCCGGTCGACGAGCGTCTCGGTCGGGAAGTCCTCTGGCGAACACGCCGTCATCAGCAGCGAGAGGAGCAGCGCGCGCCGCATCAGAACTCTCCTCTCATGCCGAGCACCGGCAGAATCGGCAGCCCCGTCACGTACGTCTGCGCGGAGTAGTCGTACGCGTTCAGCACCGCCTCGACGTTCTGCCGGTTGGTCGCGTTCTGCACGTCGACGTAGAGCGCCAGCATCCAGTCCTGGAAGACGAAGCGTTTGTCGATGCGCACGTCGAGCTGGAAGAAGTCGGGCAGCCGCTGGCTGAACTGCTCACCCTGAATCGGGAAGTAGTAGTTGCCGTTGACGTCGTAGATGGAGCCGACGATGGGCGTGCGGAGCGGCCCCGAGGTGTAGCGAATCTTCGCGCCCACGATGAAGTCGAACGGCAGCTTGTAGCTCGCCACCACGATGAGGTTGTGAGGCTGGTCGAACTGCCCGGGCGCCCACACCGTGCCGCCGCGGAAGTCACGCTCGGTGCGTGAGAGGCTGTACGCCACCCACCCGAAGAAGTTCTTCGTCAGCGCGTGTCGCAGCAGAATCTCGGCGCCATAGTTTCGGCCGCGGCCGAAGCTCTCGTAGCGGAGAGGAAGGTCACCGCTGGACGTGTCGCCCGACGTCGAGAGCGTCGCGCGCGCCTGGTTGAAGAGGTCTTTGTAATAGAGCTGCACGTCCAGCGTGATGGCGTCGGTGAAGCGCACCTCGCTGCCCACCATGAACTGGCTCGCGCCCTCGGGCAGCAGGTCGGGGTTGCCGAACTTCTTCGTGAGCAGGCCCTGCCGGTAGTCGGGTGGCTGGTGGTAGAGCCCCGCGCCGCCCTTCACCAGCACCCGCTCGTGCACCTGCCACAGCGCCGAGAAACGCGGGTCGACCCACGCCTTGTTCATCGTCGAGTTGTAGTCGCCACGCACGCCGCCGATGAGCTTCAGCGTCGGCACCGGCTTCCAGATGGCCTCGGCGAAGAGCCCCGGCTCGGCCTGGAACACGGTCGCCTTCTCGGAGACGAGCCGCCGCGACGCGAACGGGTCGGGAATCTGGCCGAGCTGCGGCAGCGGCGGAGATTGGATGTCGAGGGTGTACGGCAAGAGCTGAAAGTCGACGCCGGTCGCGAGGGTGAGGTTCGCCTCGGGCACGTCGATGGTGAAGGTGTTGCGCGAGATGAAGGGGAAGAGCTGCGACTTCGCGAACAGGTCGCTGCCCGCCGAGAAGCCGACGGTGTCGAGGCCCAGCGTGGTGCGGGTGCGGAACTCGACGCGTTTGCCCAGCTTCGTGTCGAAGCCGACCAGCAGGCGGTTGTACGCGATGGCGGTGCCGAAGGTGGCGCGGCCCTCGGGGTCGAGCGCCGGGTTGGGCAGCGCCGCGACGAGCTCGTCGCTCGAGCCGAAGAAGGTGACGAAGAAGCGGCTCTTGCCCGTCGTCGGCTTCCACTCGAGGCGGGCCTGGTAGTCCCAGTAGCGGGGCGCCACCGTGAAGGCGATGGCGTCGGTCGCTCCGGGAATGAAGCTCAGCACCTGCGGGAGGACGACGTCGATGTAGCTGCGGCGCGCCGAGACAGCGACGGACCAGGTGTCGGTGAGGGGCAGCTCCACGAGGCCCGAGATGTCGACGAGGTTGACGTCGACGTAGCCGTGAACGCCCTTCTTGGACGGCGTGCGCGAGGTGGCCGTGACGAGCCCGGCGATGCCGCGCCCGAACTCGGCGCCGTAGTTGCCCTGCTGGAAGGACAACGACTCGAGCAGGTTCGCGTTGTACGTCGAGAAGAGCCCGCCGAAGTGGAACAGCAGCGGCACCGGCGCCTCGTCGACGAAGGTGCGCGTGTCCCACGGCTTCGAGCCGCGCACGACGAGGAAGCCGAGGCCGAACGGCGAGCGCGCCACGCCCGGCAGGTTCTGCACCACGCGAAACGCGTCACCGTTGGTGCCGGGGATGAGGCGAATCTCTTCCTGCTTCAGCGTGACTTGCGCGACCTCTTTGCGCTCCCTCGGCGCGCGCACCACCGTCTCGTAGCCGCCGTAGACCTGCTTGCGCACGTAGTAGGTGACGTCGGTGCGCTGGCCCGGCGTGAAGGTCTCGGTCGTCTCGAACTTCGCGTAGCCGGCGAGCAGAGCCACCACGCGCTGCGTCCCTGCGGGCACGCCCTTCACCTCGAAGCGGCCATCATCTGCGCTCAACGTCTCGAGCGCCCCGTCTCCCTCGCCCACCACCACCTGCGCGTTCGCCAGCGGGTCTCGCGTGCCGCGCTCGAGCACCACGCCGGTGAAGTTGACCAGGTCGTTTCCTGCATCGGCGACCGGCACCTCGACCACCTGCTGGCGGAAGAAGAACTCGTAGCTGAACTGAATGCGCACCGCCGCGGGCTGGCCGTCGACCTCTGCCGGCGTGAAGCGGAACTGCCGCAGCGCAATCAGCGCCTCTCGATCGAACGGCTCACTGGCGCTCTGCACGACGCGCGCGTCCATCACGAGGCCGTCGGGCCCGATGTCGATCTCCATCACGACGGTGCCGCCGGCCCCCGCGTCGAGCAGCTCGGCAGGGAAGACCGCGTCGATCTTCTGCAGCAGCGTCGGCGCCTTCGTCAGCACACCCGCTCCACCGTCGCGCTGTGCGAAGGCGGGGAGCGCGAGCAGGAGGCAGAGACAGAGCGCACGCACGAGCTGCTACTTCTTGCCCTTCTTCACCGGCTTCGCCGGCGTGGCCTCGGCTGGAGCGACCTTTGCCTTCACGTCCTTCGCCTTCAGCAGCGCGGTGACCTGGTCGAAGTCTCCTTCGACCGCGACGCCGAAGCCCTGCGCGCGGAAGCCCTCGGCCAGCAGCTTCTTGCCGTCGGGCGAGAGGCTCATGCGGCCGAACGCCATCATCACGTCATTCACGCGGGTGGGCGGGAACTCGGGGCTGTGCGCGATGACCTCGTTGGGCAGGTTGCTCGACGACGCGATGACCTTGAAGTCCGAGACGGGCCCGGCGTCGGCGCAGCCGGTGGCCTCGAGCGCCGCGCCCTCTTTTGGCTCCGCCGCGAACGTCGCCCCCACGTCGGCCGTGCCGTCTCGCACCGCCTTGCAGACCGCCGGGTGGTCGCCACCGAATGACTCGCCTGCGAAATGTCTGGAGGGGTCGAGGCCCTGCTCCTTCATCAGCGCGCGCGGGAAGAGGTAGCCCGAGGCCGAGAGCGTGTTCACCCACGCGACCTTCTTTCCCGCGAGGGCCTTGAGGTCCGTCACCTTCGAGTCGGCCTTCACGATGAAGACGCTCCGGTAGAAGAGGCCGCCGTCGCTGGCGCGCATCGCCTTCGAGAGCGCGGTGACGTCGCGGTGCTTCTGCGCGGCCTGCACGAACGCGAGCGGCGTAATCCACGCGAGGTCGACGGCGTTGGTGGCCAGCGCGTCGCTGAGCTCGTCGTAGGTGGGGAACACCTTGACCGTCACCTGCGAGCCCAGCGTCCTCGTCAGGTAGGGGCCGATGAGCGCGGCGGCCTGCGTGGCCTGCACCTCGCCGTACGGGTGCGAGATGCCGAAGGTGAGCGGCTTCTTCGCTGGCGGTGGCGGAGGGCCTGCGAGCGCCACGGTGGACGACAGCACGAGCACGACGGCGAACACGAGTCGGAGCATGGGCGCGAACCGTAGCGCAGCCGCGTCAAAAGACGACGCCCGGCCGCCATCGCATCGCTGCGAGAGACGCCGGGCGTTCGAGGCACGACACGAGTTCTTTCAGAACGCGGCTTCGGCGCCCGCGGTCAACGCGAAGTCGTACACGCGCAGCGAGGCCTTCGGCGGCGACGTATCGATGTTGAGCAGGAAGCCGATGGTCAGCGAGACGTTCTCGGTGATGCGCGTGTTGAGCTTGGTGCTGCTGTTGATGAGGAAGCGGCCCGTCGTCGGCGGCAGCATGAAGGGCAGCACTTCGAACTCCTCCGAGATGCGGAAGTTCTTGTTGAGCGCCCAGCGGAACGTGCCGGCGACGCGGGGCGCGAGAATCCAGATCTCGTAGGGGTTCACCGCGGCGGGCGTGGGGAAGTAGGTGAAGCGCGTCTCGCGACCGAAGCGCAAGGCGACGTCGAGGCGCAGGTAGAGCTTCTCGAAGTCATCCACCTTCTCGTTGAAGACCGAGAAGCTGGCGCCGGCTTCACCATAGGCACGCGACTCGATGTTCTTCACGTGGTCGAACTCACCGCCGAGGAGGACGAACGCCGCCGTGATGCCACCGAAGCTCCGGTCGGCGCGCACCGTCGCAGCGGCGCGGCGGGCCACCGTCTGCGAGATGGTGGTCGAGCCTTCGCTGGTGTCCGAGTTGGTCAACCCGTACGCGCCCGTCGCGCGCACGCCCAGCGTCCACAGGTCCCACTTCCTGTCGAGCGCGACGCTGCCCGTCAGGGTGATGGTCTGCGTGTTGCCGCCGAGCAGCGAGAGGCCGAGCCCTGCGTTGCCAGCCCACGAGCTGGCGGACGGAGCGGCCGGCGCGCCTGCGGGCGGGGCCGGGGGCGCGAGGCGGTCGGCGATGCGCTGCATCGCTTCGGCCGACTTCGCAGCAGATGCAGCAGCGCTCTCGGCGGCCGTGGCGGCGCGCTCGGCCGCCGACTTCTCGGTCGCCACGTCGGCCTGCGTGAGGAGGGCTGCAACAACCAAAGACGTCATCATGAGTACGTTCTCCGTGAGGGGCGTCGACGACTAGCAACGGGCGAGACAGCCCGGCCACACTTTTCCGCTGAGTCGCGTCGACATTCTCTCGCACGTCCCTGCAGCCGGAAGTGGCGGACCCCCGTCAGCAGAGGTAAGTGACTTCCGATGGCGGTGGCGAAGTCGGTTTTCATCGGGCTGGTCGCGCTCCTTGGGCTCGGTGCGCTCGCGCTCGGCGTTTTCGGCGGCCTCGGGCTGTCGGCGTCTGGGCCCCTCCCACCGGTCACCGTGCGAGAGATTGAGCTGCGCCCCTTTCCCAGCGCGCGCGCGCCGCTCGCTGCCGTCCCGAACGCTGTCGATGGTGGCGCCGAGGCACCCGCGGCGGCCGTTGACGCCGGGTCCCCCGCGCCAGCCCCGGCCGTCGTCGACGCTGGCGTCGTGAAACCGCCGCCGCCGCCCCCCGCCACGAAGCCTGACGCCGGCGCGCCCGCGGTGGTTCGCCCGCCCCCGCCTCCGCCCCAGCCTGTCGGCGAAGGCCTGCTCAACCTGCGCTCGTCCGACACGGCCGATGTCTTCGTCGACGGCAAGAAGGTCGGCGGCTCGCCCATCGAGGGCCTCAAGGTGCGGGCGGGCGCTCACAAGATTCGCTTCGACTGTTACGACGCCGCAGGCAACACCGTGCCGGGCACCGCGAAGTCGGTGACGGTCGCGGCCGACGCCGAAGAGAGCGTCGAGTTCACCTGCCCGGTGGAGTGACGGTCTTTCGCCAGTAGACGCCCGTGCACTCGGGCACCACTCGCCAGCCCTCGTCACGCACCCGCGCTGCCAGCCGCTCCCCGAAGAAGAAGCCGAGTGTCTGCGCTGCGGTCTCGACCGACTCGAACCGGTAGTCGGTGCGCACCACGCGGTGGGAAAAGCCCAGCGCGTTCACCACGAAGTCGTGGAAGGGCTCGAGCGAGTGCCCGCCGAAGAAGGGGGTCTCGACCCCGGTGCCCATCGTCTCGATGAGGAGCACCGTGCCGTTCGGTCGCAGCACCCGTTCGAGCTCGGCGACCCAGGCCCGCACGTCGTCGCGCCAGCCGTCTGGATTCCACGAGACCGCATGGCCGAACGCCCACCCCTCGAGCGCGACGTCTGCCTCGATGCCCTGCAGCGGCAGCGCGTGATGTCGAGCGACGCCGCAGTGCACGTGTGGCGCGTCTTCGAAGCGCCGTCGCGCGACGTCGATCATCGCGGCAGCGCCGTCGAAGGCGTGAACCCGTCTCGCGCGCGGCGCGAACAGCCTCGTGAGCCGGCCGGTGCCCGCGCCGGTCTCGACGACCTCGAGGCCGTCGCCCGGCACGAGCTCGAGCAGCGCGCGCGCGAGCTGCCCCTCGTGGTCTTCGTGTGAGACCAGCACGTCGTACCGGTCTGCGTGGTGCTCGTAGATGTGCTGGTAGTCAGCCACGGCGTGCCTACTTCCCGGCCGACGGGAGCGGCCCCACCTCGACGGCGTGCGGGCCGATGATGAGCTCGCCCAGGCCCTCGAAGGTCTTCGGCGTCTCGGGGAAGGTGCCCGCGCCGACCACCGCTCCCTTCTCGTCGAACGCGTACAGACACACGGTGGCGAGCGTGCCCTGCGGCATGAAGAACTCGGCGAAGAGCGCTCCCGGCTGGTCGAGCACGGCTTCGTTCCCGAAGCGCTTCGGCGACGCAGGCACCGGAACGCACGGCTCGGCCTGCGCGACGATGATGAACTTCGAGGCCTTCACCTTCGACGACCAGGTGCCGACGATCTCCACCTCGGCGTCAGGCCGTGGGGCGACGGCCTCGGCGTTCGGCTTCGACTCGGGCAGCGCGAGCTTCGGCTCGACCGCCGGCTTTGGTGGCTCGGCGGGCGGCGGGTCTTTCTTCGGGCAGGCGGAGCAGCACAACAAAGCGATGACCAGAGCGGGACGTCGGCGCATGAGCGCGCCTTAGCCCTTCGAGGCCTCGAGCGCCTTCGCCATCACCTCGGCGACGGGCGGGTGGTCGCCTGCGACGGCCGAGGCGTAGCCGTAGATGAGCTCGCCGCCTCGCTTCACCACCAACACGCCACCTTCTTGAATCGGGTCGCCCTGTGTCTTGCCCTGCCGAAAGCCCGCCTTGAGCGCACGCAGCGACGACCGGATGGTCGCGACGTTGAGCACCGACAACCACCCACGCGTGAAGCCGAGGTGGGCGTAGGTCTTCCGTTTCGGGTCTGTCCACACCTGCTGCGGCTCGAGCTGCATGAAGTCCTGAAAGTCCTTCGCCATCATCGGCAGCCCGTTGCCGATGAAGACCAGCTTCACCCCAGCGCGCTTCAGCTCGTCTGCTCGTGACCGGAACCCGGCCACCTGCTCGCGGCAGAACATTCAGCCAAAGTGGCGCAGCCACACCAGCACCACCGGCGCATCGGCCCAGGCCGAGCTCATCGCCACTTCAGTGCCATCGATGGTGACGACGCGAAGGGCGCCGAGCGACGAGGTGTCAGGGGTCATCGGTGACACGTCGAATAATCCACCCCACCTGCACCAGCCACGCTTTCGTCAGGCTCCTGACGCGTCGGTTTCCAAGCGGCGAATGATCGGCCGCGCGTCGCTCGTCGATGGCTGGCCCGGCCATTGCTCAAGGGATGAGCGTGACCAGCGAGGGCATCATGGAACGGGCGGGGCGGGCGGCGGAGCGGTCGATGTCGAAGCTGAAGGCAGAGCTCGAGCGCCTCAAGCGCGAGAACCAGCGGTTGGCAGCCCTGGCGTACCGAGACCCGCTCACGGGCCTTCGCAACCGCCGCTACTTCTCGGAGCGCCTGAGGGAAGAGCTCTGCCGGCTGCGCCGCGCGCGCACCCGCGGCCTCTCGGTCGTGTGCATCGACGTCAACGACTTCAAGCGCGTCAACGACACGCTCGGGCATGCGGCAGGAGACACCGCGCTGGTCGCGGTGGGGCGCCTGCTCGAGTCGTTGATGCGCACCTCTGACCTGGTGTGCCGCGTGGGTGGCGACGAGTTCGTCGTGCTGCTGCCCGACACCGATGCGGTGCAGGTGCAGACGGTGATGGCCCGGCTGCGCGCGCATCTTCCGGCGCTCGCCGGCGTGGGGCTCGGGCACCGCGGGCTGAGCCTGGGCACCGCGACCTACGAGAGAGGTGACGACGAGCTCCGGCTGCTGTCGAGGGCCGATGAAGAGATGTACGAGGACAAGCGCAGCTGCCGCGCGGGGAGCGTCGGAGACGCCGTCGCGCAGTTCGCCAGCGCCGCATGAGCACGGTCTGAGCCGAAGAACGCTCTGACGACGAACGAGCCGTTCCTGGGAGGGACGCGGCTCGTCGATGAGGGGACCGACGCAGGGGGATGACTCCTGACGCTCGGGGGAGGCAGGACAGGACGGCCCGAGGCAGACGCTCTGGGACGGTGGGGAGGCTCGGGCGGGCAGCTGGGAGGGCTGCTCGCCCGTCCATTTTTTCCGTGCAGGCGTCCCCGCGGGTCTGCATGGGGGCTCTGGTGTCTGCGCCGGACGACCTGCCGCTGCCGTTCCCCACGAGCCTGTGTCACCGCTGCGCGCACAAGCGCGACGTGAAGTCGGCCCGCGCGTGGTTCCTGCGCTGCGTCGAGCTCGAGTCGAAGTACGCGCCGCAACCCGTTCGGGCGTGCCCGCTCTTCGCGCTTCGCCCCGCCACCGAGAACCCGTAGCCGTCACCCGCTGTCAGTCCTCCCGCTTTCGACGCGGGAGTTCTCACGTGGCTGGTGGAATGGACCTGGGCGCTGGCAGCGGCCCGGGAAAGAAGCGCTCGCTCGACGCGAGCTTGAACCTGGTGCCGTTCATCGACCTCATGGCGGTGACGGTGGTGTTCCTCATCATGAGCGCGGTGTGGACGCAGCTCGGCGGCCTGAAGGTGGCGACGGCGCCGCCTGCTCCGTGCGGCCCTGACTGCGCGACGCCAGAACCGCCGCTCTCGGTGGCGTTCACGGCGACGACCTTCACCGTGTCGGCAGGCGACGTCATCATGTTCACGACACCAGCGCGACGCAGGGCCAACGGCCGCCTCGAGCTGAAGGAACTCGCGGCCTTTCTCGAGGCGTTCAAGGGACAACACGCGACGACGACGAGCCTGCGGCTCTCGCCCGATGACGAGCTCGCCGCCGCTGATGTCGTGCAGGTGATGGACGTCGCGACCGGGGCCGGCTTCGCCGACCTCGCGTTCGAGTGACGAAGACTCAGCCCTTGAGCGCTTCGGCGCCCGAGACGATCTCCATCAGCTCCTTGGTGATGAGCGCCTGGCGCGAGCGGTTGTAGAAGAGCGTCAGCGTGCCGATCATGTCGCCGGCGTTCTTGGTGGCGTTCTCCATCGCCGCCATGCGCGCCGCGTGCTCCGCCGCCCACGACTCGAGCAGGCCACGGTAGATCTTCACGTTCACGGCCTGCGGCACCAGCTTCTCGAGCACCGCCTGCGGCGTCGGCTCGTAGGCGTACTCGCTGGCGGGCTTCGCGCTCGCGTCGGCCTTCGGCTCGTACGGCAACAGCTGCGTCAGGTTCGGCACCTGCGCGATGGCGCTGACGAACTCGTTGAAGAGGAAATAGACGGCGTCGACTTCACCTGAGAGGAAACGCGCCGTGACTTCGGCGGCGACGGCCTCGGCGGTCGCGTAGCTCAGCTTCGCGAAGAAGCCCGGCCAGTCCTTACGAACGTTGAAGCCACGCCCGCGCAGGAACTCGGAGCCCTTGCGGCCGATGGTGGTGATGGTCACCTCGGCGTCCTTGTGCTCGGCGAGGAACTTCAACGCGCGGCGCGTGATGTTCGAGTTGAAGCCGCCGGCGAGGCCGCGGTCGGACGACACCACGAGGAACTCGATCTTCTTCACCTCGCGCTTCGTCAGCAGCGGGTGCGCGACGGCGCCCGGCTCGGACTTCGAGAGCAGCTGGCTCATCACGGCGTCGAGCGTCGCGGCGTAGGGGCGCGAGGCGATGACGTTCTCCTGCGCCTTTCGCAGCTTGGCCGCCGAGACCATCTTCATGGCCTTGGTGATCTGCCGGGTGTTCTTGACCGAGCGAATGCGCTTTCGAATGTCGCGAAGGGACGCCATGGCGAGGCGCGCTTAGGCACCGTGGCGAGGCGTGTCAATCATCTTGGGAGAGCGTGTAGAAGCGCACCACACCGCCATCGAGAGAAAACGCGATGACGTTCCGGCCCTGCCAGACTTCCGGGTGATCAGGAAAGTGGGTGAGCACGAGGCCACCCGCGTCGGCGCGCCACTCGAAGAGGAACAGGCCCTGCCGCGGATCGTTCCAGAGCGGCCTGCGCGCGCCGGTGACGTGGGCGCGCCGGCTGGTGAAGCTCGCGCCCTGCGCCAGGGGCACCGACGCGAAGCCGCCGGCGTCGGCGATGGGGCGGCGGTGCACGATGAGTGACGGCGACTCGAACTCCCACCACACGTCCGGTTGGACTCCGGCCAGCTTCGTGCGGTTGCCGCCGGGCAGACAGCCACCATCGGCCGCGCACCACCGGTCGACGACCCACCGCCAGGCGGAGTCGTCTTCGGAGACGACCGTCTCGGCGTTCACGGCGACCTGGGTGGTGACGAACTCGAGGCCGCCGTCGGGCTGCGCGATGGCGGTCGTGCCGAGCGCCGACACCCGCTGCTCGTCGGCGAAGCCCAGGCTCGGCGGACGGAAGCCGCCCACGCTGCCAAAGTGGGCCAGCGCGAGCCCGCCATCGCCAGTGACGAAGCGCTCGAACGAGATGAGCGGGCCCGCGTCGGCGCCGCCCTGCACCCACAGCACGTCTCCGACGACCTGGGCTGCCGACGCCTTCGGGAACGAGGCGACGAGCTGCCCACCTCGATACACGGCGACGCCAGCGTCCTGACACACCAGGTGCCCCGCGCGCGTGCGTTGCGGCTCTGGGCAGGGCGAACGCTCGTCGACCGTCGGCAGCTTCGTTCCATCACGGGCGATGGTCACCGGGACGAAGGCGATGCCCAGCTGAGGGTCCACGAAGAGCCGCAGCTCTCCCTGGCCCGGGGTCGTCGCCGTGAACGAAACGCTGACTGTGACTGACCCCGAAGACTGGGCGTGCGCGAGCGAGTCGATGACGAGCGGGTGCTGCTGGCCGAGCGCGTCGGTGAAGGTGCCGGTCGCGATGAGTGTGCCCTCGGGGAGCGCGCAGCGGATCGGCGCCGGAAAGGACATCGTGACGCTCGTCGTCGTCCCCTCGACGGCGAAGAGCGCCGCGGGCACCGAGCGGCCCATGCCGAACGGACAGGCCACGTTCGGTGAACAGCCGCTCGCGAAGAGGAGCACCACGAGGCCGAGCGAGACGAGGTGCGTCTTCACGTGCGCACGATGGCCGACTTCGACGGCGCAGCAAAGGGAAGCGTCGGCACACGCATACCTGACGGACCGCACCATCGGGGCGACGAGCCCCTTCGACGCTCGCGAGTTCGCCGTCCTTCCCTTCGGCGTCGCGCGGTGCGCCTCACGGAAGTGGAACGCCAACGGAGCGCACCACGCGCGTGCGGTACAGATCGTCCACCACGACGGCGCGCTCCTCTGGCCACCCGTGCAGCAGGAACGTGTTGGTCACCACGAGGAGCGGCGCGCCCGGCAGCTCCCGACGCAGCTTCTCGTCGAGCCTGCGCATGGCACCGGTGAAGAGGTAACAGACGAGCACGCTCGCCTCGCGCAGGTCGGCGGCGAAGAAGTCGGCGCGCCGCACCTCGAGGTTCGGCAGGCGGGCGAGCCGGGCGCGAGTGGCGGCGACGGCGTAGGGCACCCACGACAGCTCCCACGCCACCACGCGCGCGTGAGGGCACTGGCGAGCCAGGGCGAGCGCGAGGCCGCCCCAGCCGGCGCCGAGCTCGTGCACCACGCCGCGAGTCTCCGATGGCACGAGGGACAGCATCGTGACGCGCACCTTCGGCGAGGTGGGCATCGGCGAGATGCCGAGCTTCAGCGTGAAGGCGATGATGGAGCCAGCACCAGCTGCGACCAGCACGAGCACGACGAGCGCGATGGCGTCACGAGGTGGCACGAAGGAGCGTTCGTCGAACCCGAACGACTGCCTTGTACGCCGCGAAGCCCAGCAGGGTGAAGAAGACGACGGCGAGGAGCGGCGCGAAGAGCGCCAGCAGGCTGCCGATGACCGCGGCCACGTCCTCCACCAGCGAGACGACCGGGCCGCCCGTGCCGAGCGTCGCGGTGTGCACGACGGGGCGCGCGATGGCCTTCGTGGCGTGAACGCTGAACGCCGTCACCAGGCCGGCCGCCAGGAGCGCAACCGGCGGCACGTCGCTGATGGCCCCGCTGCCGGCTGCGAACACCAGCGCACCCGCCGCGGGCCGGATGAACGTCTGGATGACGTCGTTGGCGTGGTCGACCGCGGGAATCTTGTCGACGAGGAGCTCGACCAGCAGCAGGACCACCGTGACGCCGATGACCGCGGGATGCGTCAACACCTCGAACGGCCCCTTGAGCGTGATCACGCCGAAGCGCCCCAGCACCGAGATGGCCAGCAGCGGCACGTACGCGTTGAGTCCTGCAGAGCCTGCCAGTCCGAAACCGGTGAGGAGCTGAGTGACGAGCACGACGAGCCCTACGCTCAGGTGCGCGAGCCATTGCCCGACGTCGTGGGCCAACGTGCGTGGCTGTGCGCCTACAGGGCCGTGACGAATGCTCCCGCGTGCCCGTGGTACTCATGAGACGTGGTGTCAGCAGACCGTCATGTCCGCGGCGTGTTGTTCGTCGACTACGTCCGAATGTTGCGCCGACAGTTGCCGTCGTGGCGTGAGGTGTTGTCGCCTGCCGACGCGGAGCTCGTGGGTGGGCGGGTCGACGTCGACGCGTGGTACCCGCTGGCCAGCTTCGAGCGCCTCGGCGTCGCCATTCTCCAGCACGTCGTCCGCGGCGAGCACGACTCCATTCGGCTCTGGGGGCGTCAGCAGGTGCAGGCGATTCTGACGTACCTGCCGGCGCTCAAGAGCGATGACGACCCGCGTGACTCGGTGATGCGCTTCCAGACGTTCCTCTCGAGCCTGTTCGACTTCGATGCCGTCACCATCGACTCGGTCGACGACGAAGAGGCGGTGCTCCGCATCAGCTTCGGCATGGGCGCGGCCGCAGAAGAAGCGGCGACGTGGCAGTGCGTCGGCTTCTTCGAAGAGCTCGTCGCCGCCAGCAATGGCCGTGAGGCGACCGGACGACTGCTGAGCCGCTCCTGGCTGCCCGGCGAGCCTCCGACGACCTTCGCCGTGGGGTGGGTGATGGGGCTGCCCAGCCCTCGGCCGTTCCTCGCCCGGCCTCGGGTGCTGGTGGTCGACGACGAGCCGTTGGTGGCGCGCGGGGTGGCGAGGCTCCTGGTGCACGCCGTCGACTTCACGCACGCCGTCGATGCAGCAGAGGCGCTCAGGCTCCTCGAGACGCGCGAGTTCGACGCGGTGCTGTCGGACTTCAACATGCCGGAGCGTGACGGGCTGTCGCTGCTGGCCGAGGTCGCGCGCCGGTGGCCGAAGCTCAAGCGCGTGCTGCACTCGGGCGCGATGCCCGACGAGGCCCGAGTGGCGCTGAAGCGTGGCGAGGTCGACGAGCTCATCGACAAGCCTGCGCCCCGGGACGTGCTGTTGCGCGCCATCGCGACGCCGCGACGCACCTGAGCGGAGGTGAGGCGCTTGCTCGACTACCGGCGCACGGTGACCGACTGCGAGACCGTCACGTGTTCTTTCGCCAGCCGCGCATCGAAGAGGCGCTTGCTCGACTATCGGCGCACGGTGACCGACTGCGAGACCGTCACGTGCTCCTTCGCCAGCCGCGCATCGAAGAGGCGATCGGCCGCGTCGACGAGCGAGTCGCCGTACAGCACGTTGCGACGCAGGCGCGCCGGCAGCCCCTCGGTGCCGACGTGCGCGCCGATGATGGCGCCGACG
>JAUXRI010000296.1 GCA_030681895.1 Myxococcales bacterium
CGAGTGCGCTGATCTGCAGGCTCGGTATCTCGAAGACCACCCCAAGCTGGTCGAGTGCAAGGAACGACTCGGTCACGCAGAAAAGGACCTCGCTCGCGAGCTGTCGAATCTCGTGATCAGCACCGAGGCCGAGCTCCGCGAAGCCATCGAGAAGGAGAAGAACCTCACCGCCCTCTTCGCAGACGCCAAGCGCGAGGCGTTCGAGGTCGAGAAGAAGAAGCTCGAGCTCGATCACCTCCGCCAGGAGGCCGACAGCAACAAGCGGCAGTACGAGGCGGTCTTCAAGCGGCTCAAAGACATCGAGCTCTCAGGCCTCCTCCGGACCAGCAACGTTCGGGTCCTCGACGCCGCGCAGCCGAGCCTTGTCCCCATCAGGCCGAACATTCCTCAGTCGGTGCTCCTGGGCGCACTTGCGGGTCTCCTGCTTGGGCTGGCGCTCGCGTTCCTGCTCGACTTCCTCGATTCGTCCGTGGGCTCGCAACAGGAGATCGAGGAGCGTCTTGGCCTCACGTTCCTGGGGTTCGTGCCGACGATTCCCGAAACCCCCGTGGCTCAGGGGGCTCGCGATCTGCACATCTTCCGTGAGCCGAAGTCGCTCATCGCGGAGTGCACGCGCGCCGTTCGCACCAACCTGCTCTTCATGTCTCCCGACAAGCCTCTCAGGCGAATGTTGGTGACGTCGAGCGGACCGCAAGAGGGCAAGTCGACGATCGTCATCAGCTTGGGCATCGCGATGGCGCAGAACGGCTCGCGGGTGCTCATCGTCGACACCGACATGCGCCGGCCCCGGCTCCACAAGGCGTTTGGCGTGCCCAACGAGGTCGGCGTTTCTTCGCTGGTCGTGGGCGAGGGAAGCCTCGAAGCCGCCATCAAGAGCACCGAGGTCCCTGGCCTCTTCGTGTTGCCGTGCGGGCCGATTCCACCGAACCCGGCTGAGCTGCTCCACACCAGCGCATTTGCCGACATCCTCAACCAGCTCAGTGGCCAGTTCGATCGCGTTCTGCTCGACAGCCCCCCGGTCGGCCCGGTCGCCGATGCAGTCGTGCTGGCGACTCAAGTCGACGGTGTGGTCCTCGTGCTCAAGGCAGGAGTCACTCACCGCGAGGTTGCCAAGCGCACCGTGCACGCGCTCAGGGACGTGAACGCCAACCTCTTCGGCGCGGTGCTCAACGACGTCAGCCTCGATCGTTCGAAGTACGGCGACTACTACGGGTACGCCCAGCGGTATTACGGGTACAGCGAGCAGAGCAAGGAAGCCTGACCGCACGAGATGTTCTTCTTCTTGTCGAAGACGCTCGACCTGCTGCTTGAACCCATGTGGTGGTCGGTGGGTCTCTTTGTTGCGGGGGCAGTCTTGCTCGCGCGCGACTCCCGCCGACGGAAGTACGGTCTGGCGCTGACGCTGACAGCGCTGGTGCTCCTTCTGGTGTGCTCGTCACGCCCGGTCGCGCACCAGCTGATGGCGCTCGCTGAAACAGACGCAGAGAGCACGTGGCGACCCGAGGCGACCTACGACGTGCTCGTGCTCCTCGGCGGCACGGTCGATCACGGAGGGATCTCGACGCACCCGAGCGCTGAACCGCTCGCTGCAGCGACCGACCGGCTCGAGTTCGGTGGCGCCGTCGAGCGGTTGTTCGTGACGTACGACCTGATGCGCGTGGGGCGGGCGAAGTACGTCATCGCCAGTGGTGGTGCTGCATTCGAAGGAGGGCCCTCGGAGGCCCGGGTGCTCACCGATCAACTGGCGGCCTGGGGGATCGAGCGCGAGCGACTGATTGTCGAGGCCGAGGCGATGAATACCCGGCAGAACGCGACGCGGGTCGCAGCGATCATGAAGGAGCGCGGGTTCACCTCGGCGCTCCTGGTGACCAGCGCGTTCCACATGCCTCGTGCCAGCGGGTCGTTCCGTGCCGCAGGGCTCAGCTTCGATACCCTTGCTGTCGACTTCCACATGCGCGACGCATCCAGGTGGAGCGATTGGCTCCCCAGAACGGAGCACCTGCTGGCGACCTCGCAGATGATCCGCGAGTTCAGCGGTCGGCTGATGTACCGCGCGATGGGCTATTCGAAGTAGCCGCCGCCGACCTTCGCGCGTTCCACACCAGCCTTCGCGCGGCGAATACGAAGACGTTCGCGGGAGTGTCCGCGAGCAACACCTTCGCGGCGGCCCAGGCCACTTTGTGCTCCGCGAGCGAGGCCTCGAGCACGGAGCGCTCGGAGAACACGGCCCGCGCCGCGAGGACAGCGAGGCGAGGTGGCGACAGCGCGTCCAGGACCCACGCGGGGACCTGCGCACCAACGAGCCGATGCGCGGCGTCGAGTGCGTAGAAGGCGGGTGAGGGCATTCCCGTCTCTCGCGCGATCGCGATGACCCGGCTCCAATCGAGGGTCGGGTAGGCCCGGATGAACAGCTTCAGGTCGAAGAGCCACCCAAGCCGGCCCAGCATGTGATTCGCGGCATGCAAGGCGAGGTAGACGAGCTCGTCTTCTGGCGAGAGATAGCGGACGGGTTGTCCCTCCAGCTCCGCAGAGACGGCGCGCGGAAGCACCGTCGTCCCTTCCCAGGTCGCGCCCCAATTGGCCATCAAGCGGAAGTGAAGCTCGACGAGGCCGCCTGGCCCTTCGAAGGCCTCGTGATGCCGGTAGGCAGGTGGGTAGTAGTCGTCAGACTCCGGCTTGGGCCGGAGCCCGAGCGAGGCCATCACCTGACGTGAGGCGTCCAGCTCGTCGGGCGCCACGAGCAGGTCGACGTCCGAGGTCGGCCGGAGCAGTGGGTCGCCATAGAGGCGCGCGCCGAGGCCATAGCCCTTCAGAAGCACGGGCCTGATGCCCCGTTCGCGAAGGGCTGCGTTGGTGCGAGACAGCAGCCGCTTCACCTTCAGAACGCCACCCATCGCCGCCATGACCTCTCGACGGAGCGACTGAGTCCCCGCCGGTGACAGCCCGTCGTTCCCGCTGGAGAGCTCGTGAAGAAGCACGGCTCCGACGCCATGGCGCATCGCCTCTGACGCGAGCTGCTCGAAGCCTGGTTGACCCGCTTCTGCGCGGACCACTTCGGAGGCCCCCGGCATCTCCCGGAGCGCGCGCAGGAGCGCTGGTGAGCTCACGGAGTGGGATCACTCATCGACATCGCCTCTTGCCACCGCCCCACGGCCTGTCCGAGTGCAAGGGCGCTTGCGATCGCGACCACGCCGATGAAGATGGCGCGTCGCCAGCGGCGCGCGAACACCCGGCGCGCCACAGGGTCCTTTCGGACGTGGTTCATCTGGCGCCAGATCTGCTGTCCATTCCAGACCCACGCCGTCTCTCCGCAGTTCTCGCAGCGGTACTTCCTGAGGCGCAGACCGTACCTGCAGAGCTTCTCGAAGAGCGTCCTCGCTCGCGAGCGGCGAAGCGTCGTGCCGCAGGCGCACCCACGCTGTGAGGACCTTGCCGTCACGCGTTCTTCCAAACAGGTTCGTGCGTCTGGGGCAAGGACCCGGCGCGCTGAACGCGCAGCCATGGAGGAGGTACCAACGCCGTGGTAGCCACGCGACCGATGGGGAACCAGCCAGCATCGAGCCTTTCTGTTCCCGAGGTGGTCCCTTTCGAGGCGGGGCATCGCGAGGGTGTGCGGGCGTTGTTGACGTCCGCCTATGGGAGCGCAGCCGGTTTCGAGCGCCTCGAGACGGGAAATCCGCTCGGCACCTACCTCGGCGTCTGTGCGGTGCGTGCCGGTCGGGTCGTCGGTTTCAACATCTGGAACCCGTGGCTGGTGCACACGCCCAAAGGGCCAATCGCCGTCCACCAGTCTGGTTCGTCGATCGTGGACGAGAGCTGTCGAGGGCAGGGGGTCTTCGGGCGGCTCCTCGCGGTTGGAGAGGCGGAGGCCAAGGCTCGCGGGATCAAGTACTTCATCGGCTTTCCCAACCCCGCGAGTCACGGTTCGTTCGTGCGTGCAGGCTGGGAGACCGTTCGCTCGATGTCTCTCTTGGCGTGTGCAGTGCCTGCGCTCGCGTTGCGACCCGCTTCGAGGAAGCTCGAGCGGTCATCGACGCCCGAATGGCAGTTCGTCGAGTGGCGGTACGCGCGTGCGGGGGCGAGCGCGCTCGACGCGAACGTCGGTCGTGAACGCTTCACGGTTTTCTATTCGACCACCACCCGTCGAGGTCTCAAGGTGCACCGGATTCTCGACGTGCTCGACGGCTCGGGACGTCGAGATCTGCGCAAGGTCGGTCAGCTGGCGGCGCAGCTGCCCGGACCGGGGGGCGCGTACCTTCGCGCGAGTGCCGCGCAATCTGCGAGCCTCCCCGCGCTTCCATGGGTCATTCCCATGCGGCGGACCTGGGACACACCCTTCATCGTCAAGGTGCTGGACCGCGCCAATCCTGCAGAAGCGGACGCGGTACGCAGCGCAGTGCTCTCCTATGGCGACATCGATGTTGGTTGAGAAGATGATCTCCCGAACGACACTTCGTGCTGCTGCCCTGAGGACTGCTCACCGGGCCGGGCTGGCAGCGATCGTCCGTCAAGCCGAGCGTCAGGCGAGCAGGCTGACCGGGTCGACCATTCGCGTCATGAATCTGCACGGAACGCCTTCGCGCGATGCGACCGCTTTCCGTCAGCAAGTCGAGTGGGTGGCTCGCCGGTTCGAGTTCGTGAGCCCGCAGCAATTCTTCGCGATCGCGCGTGGCGAGTTTGCCCCGCCGCTGCGGCCTTCGGTCATGTTCACGTTCGACGACGGCCTGCGGAGCAACGCCGAGATCGCAGCGCCCATCCTCGAGTCCTTCGGCATTCGCGGCCTGTTCTTCGTCTGCCCGGGGTTCTCGGAGTTGGAGGGCGCGGCCGCGAAGGCGTTCTTCTATTCGCGTGTCGAGCCTCAGACGACGCCCAGCCACGACCCGGAAGACTGGACTCCGCTCCGCCCGGCCGACGTGACCGCGCTGCACCGTGACGGGCACACCATTGGCAGTCACACCTGGTCGCACGCGCGTCTCTCGGAAGTGAGTCCGGCGGAGTTCCCTCTGCAGATCGACCGCTCCGCCAAGGCCATCGAAGGGTGGACAGGTGCTCGATGTGACGCCTTCGCGTGGACCTTTGCGTGGGACGCGATCACTCCGGCTGCTCGCGACGCCGCGTTGCGCCGTCACGCCTTCGTGTTCGGAGCGTGTCCCGGAACGACGCGCGCCGCGCAGATCGACCCGCGCCTGGTATTCAGGACCCACGTCGAGGCGCATTGGAGCGTCGACGAGTACGCGTTCTTCTATAGCGGGCTGGCCGACCCGCTCTGGCTGCCGCGCCGGCGGAGCCTTCGTCACCTGTTGGGGGCGTGACTGATGCCACTTCGCTTCTGGTGGGTGACGAACATTCCCACGCCGTACCGGAACTTCACCTTTGAGCGAATGCACGCGCTCTTGCCTGCGCACGGCATCGACTTCCGGGTGCTCTACATGGCCTGGTCCGAGCCCCGCCGCACGTGGCGCTTCACTGCGGCCGACCTCAAGTATCCCGCGAAGGTCTACGGAGGCTTTCACCGCCCACTCCGTGGCGTGCCGATGCACCTCAACCCAGAGCTCCTGTTCGATCTGAGACGAAACCCAGTCGACGCAGTGATGGTGGGCGGCTACTCATCGCCCTCGCACGCACTCGCGGCGTTCGTGACACACCCGAGGACGGCCACCATTCTCGGAGTCGAGACGAACCCCGCTTCCGAGGTGAGGTCGAGCGGCCCCGCTCGTTGGCTCAAGCATCACGTGATGGCGCGCTATGACGCGTACCTGGTGCCGCAGCAGAGCTCGCGTGACTTCGTCGTCTCAGTCACTCCGAAGGCCGCAACACGGACGTTCTTCGATTTTCCGAATCTCATCGATCCTGCCGTCTTTCGAGACCGAGTGGAGGCCAGGCGGGCCGACCGCGATGGGATTCGAGAGAAGCTGGGCGTGACGTCGGGCCAGCAGCTGTGGTTGTGCCCAGCGCGGTTGGCGCCAGAGAAGGGAATTGCGCCATTCCTCGAGACGATGAAGGGGTTGACCGGAGTGCGCCTCGTCATCGCAGGTGATGGGCCGCTTCGTGGCGCGCTCGAGGAGCAGGTTCGTGAGGCGTCGCTCCCGGTGACGCTGTTCGGAAACGCGACTCAGGACCAGATGGTCGAACTCTACGCAGCCGCTGACCTGTTCGTGCTGCCATCACTCGGTGACCCGTCGCCGCTGAGCACCATCGAGGCGACCGCAGCGGGGCTGCCGCTGGTGTTGAGCCCTCGCATCGGCAACGCCACTGACGTGCTGGACGTTGACCGAAATGGGTGGGCCCTTCGGCTTGAGGCTCGTCAGGACGCGGAGCTGCTCCGACGAGTGGCCTCGACGAGCCTCGCGCAGTTGCGTGAGATGGGGCGCCGCTCTCTCGACCGATTCCACCAGCGCTTCGACCCCGACACCTGCATCGTGCGCCTCGCCGCTGATGTCACCTCACTGGTCGAACGAAAGCAGCGAGGGGCGCTGTGATTCTCGGGGTCGACGCGTCGAACGTTCGCGCGGGCGGCGGTCTCACGCACCTCAGGGAGTTGTTGGCGGCCGCAGAGCCAGAGGCGCATGGCTTCGATCGAGTGGTGGTGTGGGGCGGGCGAACGACACTCGACGCGCTCTCACCGCGCCCCTGGTTGGACGCTCGACACATCGCTGCGCTCGACAGGGTGCTGCCGGCCAGGCTCGCGTGGCAGCACGTCGATCTTCCGGTTCGCGCACGGCTTGGCTGCGACGTGCTCTTTTCTCCGGGAGGCCTCGCGCTCACGCCGTTTCGGCCTCGCGTGCTGGTTTCCCAGAACATGCTCCCGTTCGAACCGGAGGAGCGAGCCCGGTATGGCCACTCGTTGGCCCGTCTGAGGTTCGAGCTTCTGGCGAGGGGGCAGGCGGCGTCGTTCGCGTCCGCCGACGGCGTCATCTTTCTCTCGGACTATGCGCGGCGCGTGGTCAGTGAGCGGCTCGGTGCCGCACCTCGACGAAGCGCGGTGATTCCTCACGGCATCGACGCGCGTTTCTGCTGCCGCCCGCGGCCGCCGCGAGCGCCCGGCCAACCGCTCGAGGTGCTCTACGTCTCGACGGTGAGCCCGTACAAACACCAGTGGAACGTGGTTGACGCGGTTGGCTCGTTGCGAGCCGGGGGCCTCCCCGTCTCCCTCAGACTCGTCGGGGGCAACGACTTCGCGCCATCAGTCGAGCGCCTGCGAGCGGCAATCGCGCGGGTCGACCCTGGCGGTCTTGGAGTGCGGTACGAGGGGGTCCTCCCCTTCGAGGGACTTCATGAGGCGTACCACCGGGCTGACGTCTTCGTGTTCGCGTCGAGCTGCGAGAACCTGCCCAACATTCTCATCGAGGCGATGGCTTCGGGTTTGCCGATCGCGTGCTCCGACCGAGGCCCGATGCCCGAGGTTCTGGGCGAGGCTGGCCTGTACTTCGACCCCGAGTCGCCGGAGTCCATCGCTCACGCGCTGGGTCGGTTGATCAGCAATCCGGCGCTTCGGTCTCAGCTCGCGCAGGCTGCGTTCGATCGTGCCGCGCCCTACGGGTGGGGCAGATGCGCAGGCGAAACGCTGTCGTTCATCGCCGCGGCCCGGCGTGGCACACATGTCTGAGGTTGGGCGGGCCGATGCGACCGCCCGCGGCGAGGCGTCGATGACGAGGAGACGACACATGATCAGTCGGCGCAGCTCCACTCCGTTCGCGAACGTGCCACGCCTCTGCGCGGTGTTGCCTGGCCGCCCACTCGCCGGCAATTGCAGCGGGAACGACCGTGGCTGATGCGCCTGGTGGGGACCTTGTTCTCGTTCGAGGGAGGGCTCAAGTCGAGCGCGCCTGGGCGAGCGAAGAGCGGTCGACGCTCGCGACCGCAGACCTCACCGCGGCCACGATCCTCGAGGCCAGCGGGAAGCCCTTCATCGACTTGTGGCAGTACCTCGACGAGGAGGTCCTCGAGCGAAACTGGAACCTGAGCTTCGAGTTGAGCGAGCGATGGTGGGGCGAGGGCCAGGGGCTTCTCCATCGTGGGGTTTCGGTGTCCGCCGCGGCCGCAGGAGAGTGGCGGCTGGTGCTCGAAGCGGCTCTCAACGCCCGCGTCGTCTTCGAGGCCGCTCTCGACGCGCACAGACCCTCGAGCGTCGCCGTGTTCGCCGAGCCGCTGACGCCGGTCTCTCGCAACGGTCCGCCCCCTCTCGATGCGCCAATGAACTCGATCGCTGTCTCGGTGCTGCGATGGGTTCTCGAGCGCCGAGGAGTCACGTTCCGCTCGTTGCCACTGTCACCGGAAGCACCAATTCATGCGGCGAAGCGACGGACCTCGCAGAGCGCAGCGGCCTTCGTCTCAGCGGCGGAGGGGCTGGACGAGCGGGCCGGCTTGCAGACCGCGCTGCTCCTCGATTTCGGTCAGAACCCCGTCGACATCGCTGAACTGGAGCGGTCGTTCCGGCAGAGGGCTGGCTGGCGGACGGCGCGCTTTTCGGAGTTCACGAGGCCGGGCTATCCGCGGTGGTTTGCTCCCGATGAGGCGAGCAGGTCAGCGCTAGAACGAGGCCTGCGGGAGTTTCAGGCGCAGCGCGGAGCGTGGCGCGGTCCGCATCCAGAGGTGTTCGCCAACCCTCACCTCGAGTTTCAATTCGCGCGCATCTGGCAAGAGATGAGCCTCGCGATTGAACTCGGCGACGCGTTTGACGCCGTCGTTGATGCCGTGCATCCGTCTGTCATCGTCCTGGGGGTCGACAGCTTCACGATCGAGCGCTTTGTGGTCGCGCGGGCGCGGGCTCGGGGCGTTCCGGTCGCGGTTTTGCTGCACGGAGGCTTCGCTCCGAAACGTGCGTGGCGGGAGGTCGTGAGTCAGTCGGACTTGACCCTGGTGTGGGGGGACGCTGACCTGGAGATGCTCACGCGATTCGGTGCTTCTGCGAAGCACCTGAGGACAGTCGGGAGTCTGAGGTACATGCGACGGTGGCGTGACCTCGCGCCCGAGCCCGGCCCAACTCCTGAACGCCAGCGAGCTCGCCTCGGTCTTCCGGCCGCCTCACCGGTCGTTGCTGTTCTCACGGCCGCAACGCACTGTGGCTTCTCCACTCCCATCGCAAGACCAGAAGCCCACCGCCGGGCCCTGGCGGAGATCATCAAGCTCGCTGAGCGGCGCAGGGACCTGACCTTCGTGCTGAAGCCCCACCCGAGCTACGACCATCTCGACTGGTACTCCGAACTCGCGCGCACTGCGCCGGCAAACTTTGTGGTGCTCCGTGACATCGGGCTCCCGGACCTGCTCCCGGCTGTCGACCTGGCAATGGTCGTCAACCAACATACGACCGCCGCCCTCGAGGCCGCCCTTCACGATGTCCCCGTGGTGTTCGTCAACAACGCGATCTATCGACTCGCAGATTGGCAGCGCAGTGCGCTGTCCGAGCATGGTGCACTCTTCATCGAGTCCGAACTGGCGATTGAAGCGACGCTTGATCGGCTCCTTCGTGATGCGCAGTTCCGTGCCGAGCGCCTTCGAGACGCCCGTCAGTTGCTGAAGCGCTCACTCGGACCTTCTGACGCCCAGCCTCCTGCCGAACGCATCGCAGAGCAGTTGGTTGAGATGTCGCGTCCAGCAGAAGCAGACCCTGGCCTGCTGCAGGAGTTCCTCGACAAGCTCCGGCTCCAGGGCGGTCAGCTCACTGAGCCCGAGTGGGCTGAGCTCGTCACTGCCCTGCCGCGAGATGACGCGACAAAGCTCGACTCGGCCGTTTTCGGGACCGCCTACGTCCTTGCGAGTGGTGGCAGGCGTCCACTCCAATTGAGGCTCGCAACGCGGCGACTCTGCTCTGCGCTCAGTCGGGCAGGGCATTCGTCACGGGTTGTCACCCGCGTGGTGTTGAGCGTGTTCCTGAGCGCGATGATCCAGGCGACGAATCAGGGAGACTGGCGGCGTGTTCGCAGGCTGTTCGCGCTATTGTGTCTTGAGGCTCCGCGCGCGGCAGTCTCGTCAGCCCTTGCCTGGCGTCTGGTGGCGAAGGCCGTCGCTGCGGAGAACGAGTTCGCAGCACGCGCTGCGAACGTCGTCGAGCGGGGCAAGGGCGTTGTGGCTCGCCTTGCCGCGAAGAGACGGCGATGACGGCTCCTGAGGACCTGAAGAAGAGCAGCGTCTCACGCGACATCGTCGCGATGTCGCTCGCGGGCTACCTGATCCAGCCCATCATGTTCTTCAGCAACATCCTCGTGAGACGTGAGCTCGGGCCGTTTCTCACGGGCGTCATCGCGACCCTGACGATCGTTCAGACCTACGCCCAGCTCTGCAACCTTGGCGTCCTTCAGGCCGCAGAGCGCGAGCTGCCCGTGCTGCATGGATCAGCCGACGAAGCGCAGTTCGCTGCGACTCGGGTGACCTCGTTCTTGTTCGCGGTCGGCGCTGGGTTCATCGTCGCCCTTGGGCTCATTGGCTACGCGCTGTGGGCGAAAGAGACGCTTGACCCGAGCCTGTTCCGCGGCCTCCTCGTCTACGGGGGCGTGGTTGCCGTGACCCAGTGGGCGAATGCCCAGTTGGTTTCTCTTCGCGCAACGCTGCAGTTCGCGTTCCTCGCGCGGTTCAGCGTCGTGACGGCGCTCCTCTCGGCTGTCTTGAACGTCGCTGCGGTGAACGTTGTAGGCTTCGACGGCCTGCTGGTCGCGACGCTCGTCGTCGCCATGGTCTCTGCGGGCGTCTACACGCATGTGGCAGGCAACCCACTGCGTCACGTGGACGTGGCCTCGCTGCGGACGACCTTCCCTTCGAGCGCGAAGTCGATGCTGGTGATGGGCCTCCCGCTTCTCGTGATGGCTTCCGTACACTCCGTGCTGCACACGATCGACAACGTCATGGCACTGAAGCTGCTCGGCACAGAGTGGCTTGGTCGCTACACGCTCGCGCTCTCGGGCGGTGCGGTGCTGTACAGCTTCGCGAACTCCGTGACGATGGTGCTCTACCCGCACATGCAGGTGGCATACGGAAAGGAGAGGACGCCTGGCGCGCTCGCCCCCTTCGTCGAAAAGCCGGTGAAAATGCTGGCGGCCGGGCTGCCGCTCCTGATCGCACCCCTGTTCTTCGGCCTCCCCGTCCTCGCGCGAGGACTTCTCCCGAAGTTCGTCCCCGGCATTCCCGCGTTCCAGTGTCTGGTGGTCGGCATCTCGTTCTACGCCCTCGCCCAACTTCCCCACCTCTCGCTGCTTTCGCTCAACAAGATTCCCCAGATCGTCGCCTGGACAGTCACGACCGCGGGAGTCGCCGTGGCTGCCTCGTTTGCGCTGACGACCGCAGGTTTTGGTCTGGTCGGAATCGCCATGGCGATCACGTTCGCCTACCTGATCTTCTTCGCCGGTCTCCTTCTGTACGCGATGTCGTTCTGGACGACTCGTCGATCCTCGCTAGCCCTTCTGGGCAGGGCGTGTCTCACCGTCGCTTTTGCCGCGAGCCTGTTGGTGTTGGTGGATCACGTTCCGCTGCCCGCGCCGCTCGGTTTCCTCACCGACATCGTGGTGGGTGTCGCGCGGGTGGCGATCTTCATCGCGGTCTATCTTCCAATCTTGATGGTCTCGGATCGCGAGACGGGGCTCCTGCGAGAGCACCTCTATCCACGCGTCCGTCGGTTGAGGGAGCAATCCTCGCGGAGAAGGTCGGTCTGAGGAGACCGCGTATCCCTTGTGCCGCCGCGGGATGCTCAAACACCCAGCGTCTTCTGCACGACCGATGACTCCTCCATCGAGAGTCGCCGGAAGGTCATTCAGAACTTCCGCGCAGGTGTCGCGTCGGGAGCCAATTCCACACATCGACGCATGGGCATGTTCTGGGAAAGGGTTGACTGGATTCAGCGCACAGTGCGCGGTGTCGGTAAGCGAACCGGCCTTGTGAGAGGGACCTGCGAATGGACCGGCTTGCGCCGACCAGGTGGTCGCGAGAACCACTCCCACCCAAGCTGAATGAGGACGATCGCAGCGAGCGGCATCATGTGTACGAACACGAAGAAGACGATGGACGTGAGCCCGTCTCGGAACACCTGGATGAGATTGCAGGCGACCAGCAGGTACGCGAAGTGCCCGAGAGTCCCGTACGGTTGGGCCAGCAGTCGTTGGTGGGCTCGCGCGAGAATGAAGGCCAGGAGAAACGGAATCGACCCCAGTCCGATGTACCCAAAGTTTGCGTAGGCCTCGCCGAGGAAGGTGACGATCATTCCGTTCTCGCGCATCGGCCGCCAGGGTCTCGAGAAATCGGTGATGTAGTCAGCGACAGTGGGCTTTTCGGGCCAGAACGTTCTGGGGATCGGGAGCGTGACGAGGGCCAGGTACGGTTGGCCCCAGTACAGCTTTCCCGCCTGATCCATGAGCGTCAAGGCGCAGGCGAACTCGTCGAGGAGCATCTGATCGTCCGTGCGCCCCACCACTGCATTGGACATCGTCTCGCCGGAGTGAGAGGCGATCTCACTCACACTCGCCCCTTCCTGCGTCATTCGCCCGATGGACTTGAGTGGGTAGAACACGAGCGCCATGGCGACGAGTGCCGCCGCCATGGCTGGCGTGGGCCAGCGTTTGCCCCTGCGATCCAGCAGCATCTGAACCATCAATATGATGGGAATGACGGCGCGGAAGCGGTGGTATCCCTGCATCGCGACCAGCAGGATCTGCGCCGACATCGGCAGCATCAACCACCAGCGAAATCCATACAGGTAGATGAGCACCAGAATGACCAGGCCGGGCCAGACCGGGAGGATTTGAAAATAGCCGCTCTCCGGTTGCCCGTCCGTGCCGACGGCTCTGAGCACCTCACCGCCGACACGCATCTGCGCCAGGGAGCCCCAGAGCCCGAGCGGGAGCGCGATCGCGATCACGCTGAACACGATCTTCCTGTTGAGCGGGCGCCCAACCTGCGCTTGCGGCGCAGGCGCGGTCCTCTTCGCAGCAAGCAGCCACGCGATCGTCATCGAGATGAGCGCGACATCTGCCAGAGACATCGCGCGAGTTAGTTCCTCCTCGCGAATGCCCTCGTAGTTCGAGGTAGTGGACCACATCGGGAGCGCGCCGTTCCAGAGCGAGAACAGGCGAAGGGTGAAGGTCGCGACGTGGAAGACCAGGTAGATGGTCGCGGGGTGGGAGTGAGACAGGTTCCCGAATCGAAGGAGCAGGGCTGAGCAACCGACCATCGTGACGACGTCGATGAGCAGCGCGATGTCGTAGTTCATCGCGCTCCCTTCACGGGCGATCCGGCGCCCAGCTGTCCGCCACGCCCAGCTCTCGGCTCACAGCACTGAACTCCTCGAGGGTCACAGGTGTCCCTGCGGTGTGCTTCGAGAAGGCAAGCTGCATGGCCTTGACCCGCGTGCCGATGGTGCTGGCGTGCTCGCCGCTCATGCGGCGCAGCTTCCCTGGCATCACCACGCGAAGGTGCATCCACAGCGCGGCCTTCCAGGGCAGTCGCCAGAGCGTCGGGATGTATTTGTCCGCGTAGAGGAGCCGGTTTCGGGTGCCGCCATAGTCATTGAGAATGGGGTGAGGTCGATAGCTCCCGCCGTGTGCATGGCGCCCGATGAACGTCGGCACGTAGGCAATCTCAAAGCCGTTGTTGAGCAGGTTGGTCGAGATGTCCCACTCCTCCTGGCCGAAGAAGTACTCCTCGGGCAGAAGACCCACCTTCCGGAGCGCGTCGGCACTGAAGACCGACATCGCGCCCGATGCCCATCCTGTCAGGCCCGGGGTGTCGTACTGCCCTCGATCGGGTTCAAAGTGCCCCCGCGCGACTCCCGAGACCTTCAGGTGGCTGATGTGCCCGCCTGCCTGCCAGAGCGTCTTGCCGTCAGCGGTGAAGATCTTGCCAGTCACCGCACCAGTCCGCGGGCTTCTTCCAAATTCGCGAACGGCATCCTCGTAGCCACGGGGCTCCACGATGAGGTCGTTGTTGACCAGCGCGACGTACCCGGCGCCGCGCTCGAGCGCGTGGCGCACGCCGACGTTGCAGCCCCGGCTGAACCCGAGGTTGTGTTCGTTCGCGATGACCGTGAGGTTCGGGAACGCCTCGCGGAGCTTCTCTGCCGAGCCATCGCCGGAGCCGTTGTCGACGATCACGATGAAGTGATTCGGATAGCTCGACGCAAGGAGCGCGCGCACGCACGCCGACGTCATGTCGGGCTTCTTCCAGTTGAGGACGACGGACCAGAGCGGCGGCATTGCGGGCATGGGTGCTCCCTGTGTGACGGAGCGGTCGGCGCCCTTCACGAGTCGCATGGTATGTAGCAAGGAATGCTCACGTTCAACCCCCGGTGCAATCGGTGACCAGCCTCCACGCCGCGAAGGTGCGGGTCGCGAAGCTCTTGTGTCACCCGCTCGTCGGCCGATTCATCGGGCGAGCCTTCCACGACTCGGTTCCGAACCGTGGCTGCCGTATCGACACGAGCTCGCCGCTCGTCACTCCTGAGGTCAAGGCGATGCTCTTCTGGCGCCTGTATGAGGGCGCGGAGCTGCGGTTCGTGGAGCGGTACCTCCGGGCCGACCTCGACGTCGTGGAGCTCGGCGCCAGCCTCGGCGTCATGGGAAGCCAGATCGCCCGGAAGATGGGTCCCACGCGCCAGCTCGTGTGCGTCGAGGCGAACCCGGCGCTCATCCCGATCATCGAGCGAAACGTTCGGGCGAACGCCAGCCCGTCCCAAAGGATCTCAATCGTCCACGGCGCGATTGGATACGAGCCCGGCGAGATGGTGTCGTTGGTGCTGGGCGACGCGACCTACGGCTCGCACGTGGGCTCGCTCGCAGACGCTCGGGCGGTGAAGGTCCCTCAACTTGGCCTCTCGAAGCTGCTCTCGGCCCACGCCCTCACCGGGCCCTTTGCCCTCGTCAGTGACATCGAGGGGAGCGAGTTGGGCGTGTTCGAGAACGAGACCGAGGCATTGGCTCGATGCCAACAGCTCATCATCGAGCTTCATGACGTTCGCTCCGGGGAACGGCAGTTCAGCGCAGAGCAGATCTGCCAGCTGGCCAAGGACCGACATGGGTTTCGCATTCGTGATCGACACGGCCCGGTCGTGGTCTTCGAGCGCTGAGCGACGAGCGGCGACCACAGCCCATGAATCTTCGGGTGCCGAGTGGGCCCAGATGCGCCGCGTTTCGGTTGTGGTAGATGCGCCCGCGGTGCACACATGAAACAAGTCGTTCAGTCGATCCGTACCGGAACTACCACTGTCCGCGAGCTGCCTGATCCCATCGCTCCTCCTGGTGGCGTGGTCGTGGCCAGCGTGTGCTCTCTCGTCTCTGCCGGGACCGAGCGCTACGTCGTCGAGCTCGCCAAGAAGAGCCTCCTCGGCAAGGCACGCGAGCGCCCCGACCACGTCAAGCGGGTGCTCCAGAAGATGAAGCAGGAGGGGCTCGTCACCACGGCCCATCAGGTGTTCGCCAAGCTCGATGAGCCAATGCCGCTCGGGTACTCCTCGGCCGGGGTCGTGCTCGAGTGCGGGCGCGGCGTGTCCGACCTGAAGCCGGGCGATCGCGTGGCCATCGCTGCACCTCACGCGGGCGTCGTCGTCGCGGGTCACAACCTGTGCGCGAAGATCCCCGAGGGCGTGACGTTCGATCAGGCCTGCTACGCCTCTGTCGGCGCCATCGCGCTCGAAGGCGTGCGGCTCGCGAAGGTCTCGCTCGGTGAGCGGGTGCTCGTCATCGGCCTGGGACTCATCGGGCAGATCGCGGTGTGCTTGCTCAAGGCCCAGGGCTGCAAGGTGCTGGGCACCGACATCGATCCGAAGAAGCTCGAGCTCGCGAAGAGCCTCGGCGCCGACGCGGTCGGTCTCGGCTCGGCCCGCCAGGAACTCGCCGCGTTCGCGGGCGCGGCTGGCGTCGACGCGGTGGTCATCACGGCGGCGACGCAGAGCAACGAGCCCATCGAGTTCGCTGCAGAGGCCTGCCGGGTCAAAGGCCGCATCGTGCTCGTGGGCGTGGCGGGCTTGAATCTTCCGCGCCCTCCTTTCTTCATGAAGGAGCTCGAGTTCACGGTGTCGTCATCGATGGGACCGGGGAGAGGCGACCCCTCGTACGAGGACAAAGGCGTCGACTACCCCATCGGCCATGCGCGGTGGACCGCCCAGCGCAACATGCAGGCCGTGCTCGAGACGATCGCCGAAGGGAAGCTGCCGGTCGACCGGCTGACGACCCACCGGTTTCCGGTCGAGCGCGCGACCGAGGCCTACCAGCTCATCACGTCGAAAGAGCCAGTGATGGGCGTCGTGCTCTCGTACCCTGAGACCACCACGCCGCCTCGTCGCCGCGTCGAGTTGAAGTCCGCTCCCTCGTCGAAGGGCTTCGGCATCAGCATGGTAGGCGCAGGCAACTTCGCTCGCCTCGTGATGATGCCTGTCCTGTCCAGGCTTGGTGGTTTCGAGCTCCGAGGCCTCTGCTCGGCGAAGGGCCTCCACGCCGTCTTCAGCGGCGAGAGTATGGGCTTCTCCTTCGCCACCACCGACCTGCGCGAGATCCTCGCAGACGATCGAACCGGCGCCGTGCTCATCACGACCCGGCACGATCTGCATGCCGAGATGACGATCGCCGCGCTCAGGGCCGGCAAGCACGTGTTCGTCGAGAAGCCGCTCTGCATCAAGCCCGAGGAGCTCGACGCCATCTCCGCGTGCGTCGACGAGCTGGGCTCGAAGTGCCCGATGCTGATGGTCGGGTTCAACCGGCGGTTTGCGCCCGCAACCGAGAAGCTCCGCGCTCACTTCCGGGGGCTCACGCCGCTGTCGGTCGACTTCCGCTTCGCGCCTGGCCCGATCCCCGCCAGCGCCTGGCCTCAAGATGGTGACATCGGAGGAGGGCGCATCGTCGGCGAGGCGTGCCACGCCATCGACACGTGTACCGCGATCATTGGCAGCCCGCCGGTGCGCGTGTTCGCCGAGTCGGTCGGCCCCGTCGGAGGCGTCGAGACGACCGACGATCGGGTCTTCATCACCATGCGCCACGAGAACGGTGGCCTCTCGAACATCTCGTACCAGGCTGGTGGCGATCGCGCGGGCCCGGCAGAGCGCATCGAGGTCTTCGGGGGCGGCCGGACCGGTGTCGTCGAAGAGTGGGACCAGGTGCAGCTCTGGAAGGGCGGCGACGTCACGCGCGCCAGCGGAGGGAAGGACAAAGGCCACGCCGAAGAGCTCAAGCGTTTTCTCGACGCCTGCCGCTCGGGTGGCAGCTGGCCCATTCCCTGGGGCGACCTTCACAGCGTGACCTGGGCGTCGTTCGCGGCGGTGCAGTGCCTGCGCGATGGTGCGCCGGTCGGGTCCTGACCCATGTGTGGAATCGCTGGCGTCTTCCACTACGCGCAGCCTGAGCGCCCTGTCGACCGCGAGCTGCTCACGCGGATGACCCGGGTGCTCCATCACCGCGGACCGGACGACGAGGGCTTCCACATCGACGGGCCGATCGGCCTGGGCCACCGGCGTCTCTCCATCGTCGACCCGACGCCCACGGGGAAACAGCCGATGGGCACCGCCGATGGTGGTGCCTGGCTGAGCTACAACGGCGAGCTCTACAACCACCTCGCGTTTCGGCCGAGGCTCGCGTCGAAAGGCTTCACGTTTCGGGGCTCGTCTGACACCGAGACGCTGCTCTACCTGTTGTCGCAAGACGGGCCCGGAGCGCTGACCGATTCGCTCGGTATCTTTGGTTTCGCCTTCTGGGACGCACGCCACAAGCGGCTGATCCTCGCGCGCGACCCCCTCGGGGTGAAGCAGGTCTATTACCACGACGATGGCAAGCGCATCGTCTTCGCCAGCGAGATCAAAGCGCTGCTCGAGTGCCCCGATGTGCCGCGCGAAGCCGACCCCGAGGCGATCAACCAGTACCTGCACTTCCACACGCCCCTGTTCGACCGGACGTTCTTCAAGAACGTGAAGCAGGTGCGCGCAGGCGAGTACCTCGAGGTCAATCAGCACGGCCCCCGCGCGCGCGTCTATTGGCAGCTGGACGGGTTCGAACGACGCACGACCACCCCCGAGCGGCAGGTCGAGGAGCTGCGCGAGCTGCTCGGAACCGTCGTCGGCGACCAGCTGATGTCTGATGTCCCGGTCGGCTCGTTCTTCAGCGGCGGCGTCGACTCAAGCGCCGTGGCCGCGTTCGCGAAGAACCGTGGACAGCGCCTGCGCTGCTTTGGTGTCCACTTCACGAATCAGGGAGTGATCGACGAGCGGGAGTACCAGGAGAAGGCAGCAGCGGCGCTGGGCCTCGATCTCGAGTTGACGACGCTCGACGGCTCGACGTTCCCAGACGATCTCCCGCGCCTGATGTACTTCCAGGATCAGCCGGTGATCGGAGCGGCGCTGTTGCCGATGTTCGCCGTGAGCCAACTTGCCGCGCGCAAGGTGAAGGTCTGCCTTGGGGGGCAGGCCGCTGACGAGCTCTTTGGCGGCTACGCCCGCTACGCGCTCGCGCATCCGTCGATGGTGCTGTCTTCGTGGTTCAAGGGCCGGAAAGGGGTCTCGGCCGGTGTGGGCCCGTCGTCGCGGGTCGGTGGCAACCTCTTCAAGCAGCTGGCCGACGTGCGGAACCTCAAGCGCCTCGCCCGGGCGGGGCTCAGCGCGGCCAGCTGGAGCGGCCGCTACTTCGAGAACTTCGCGAAGCTGAGCGAGTCTGATCTCTCCCCCGTCTTCGCCGAGGGCGTCGTGTCTCGCGAGCGCGCGCGCGAGGTCTTCGAGGACACGCTCCGCCGCTCAGCCGCGACGGACCCCGCAGACAAGCTGATGCATTGGGACCTCCAGACGTACCTGACGGGACTCTTCCAGCAGGACGATCGCATGAGCATGGCGAACAGCCTGGAGTCGCGTGTTCCGCTCGCCGATCCACGGCTCGTGCGGTTCGCGTTTCACACGCCGTTCGGCCTGAAGGTCCGCGGTGGGGCGACCAAGTGGATCCTTCGGCAGGCGGTGGCGCCCGTCATTCCGGAGGAGGTGCTCAATCGCCGGAAAGTCGGCTTCGACACGCCAGCAGAGTCGTGGATGCGCACCAGTCATCGGGGCTTCGTGCACGAGACGCTCAACTCGGCTCGTTCGCGCTCGCGAGGGTTCTGGGCTGGTGATGCGGTGGCGCGGATGGTCGAGAACGAGCGCCACCCCCACTGGTTCGACCTGGCGTGGAAGCTGCTGGCCATCGAGGTCTGGGCCCAGGTCTTCCTTGATGGGAAGACGCCCGCCCTCCACCCTTCGCCGCGGCGAACCGATGCTTCGTGATCTTCTCCAGGAGGTCCGTGAGCTTGGGCTTCGGGGCACGGCTTTCCGCGCGTCCTGGGAGGCCAGGAAGCGCTCCGGCGCATTGGCGAGAGTGAAAGTCGAATCCCACCGTTCTCCGTGGCTCGAGTCCGGGCAGTGGATGAGCCGGCTGCCGTTTCCCGATCCGGTGACGGTCGTCGAGGCGCTCCGCGCGCGGATCGCGCCGACTGAGCTGGCAGCCCTGGAGCAGCGCGCCCTCGACGCCACCCACGGTCGTATTCGCTGTTTTGGTCGATGGGACGCAGACTACGGCGACCCCATCGACTGGCACGTAAACCCAGTCAACGGTCAGCGCTGGAGTTCGGAAGCGCCCTGGTCTGGGGTGCTCTCCGATGAGCCGCGGGTCGGCGACGTGAAGCTGACGTGGGAGATTGCACGCTTCCCGCACGCGTTCGAGATGGCAAGGGCTGCTTCGTTCAATGCGACGTGTGCTCCTGCACTTGCGTCCGCGCTCCTCAGCCAGTTCGAGAGCTTCACGCGCTCGAACCCCTACGGACTCGGGGTGCACTGGGCGAGCGGTCAGGAGACGGCCATCAGAATGCTGGCCTGGACCTTCGCGCACGATGTCCTGCTCAGCCGGGGCACGGAGCGGGAACGGGCGGGTCGAGTCGTCGCGGATGCGCTCGCGGTGGGCGCTCAGCACATCGTTCACCATCTCGACTACGCTCGAATTGCCGTCTTCAACAACCACCTGCTCTACGAAGCGCTGGGCCTGTATCTGGCGGGAGTTCTGCTCGGTGACGAGGATTGGCGCAGGGTGGGGCGTGAAATCCTGATCGCCGAAGCAGATCGGCAATTCTATGCAGACGGCGCGTACATTCAGCAATCGCACAACTACCACCGGGTCGCGCTCCAAAGCCTGATGTGTGCGTGTCTGTTCGCCAAGGCGGGCGGCGAATCAGTGCACGATTCCTGGTTGCGTGCGATGGACCGCTCGCTCGAGTTCCTGCTCCAGCATCAGAACCCGGTCGATGGCCGACTTCCGAATTACGGCGGCAACGACGGTGCACACCCCCTCCTGCTCAGCACCTGCGACTACTCGGACTTTCGGCCCGCACTGCAGGCCGTCAGCGTGCTCGTTCGAGGCAAGCGCGTGTACGACCCCGGCCCCTGGGATGAGTCAGCCGCCTGGTTGTTCGGGGCCAAGGTGCTCGACGTGCCACTCGAACGCCCGAAGCTTCACTCTGTCTCTTTTGCGCAAACGGGTTTTCACGTTCTGCGCAGCGCTGACGAACAGAGCTTCGCGGCGTTCCGGTGCGGCACGCTTCGCGACCGCTTCTCGCAGATCGACATGCTGCACCTCGACGTCTGGTGGCGAGGGCTCAACGTGCTCGTCGACCCGGGGAGCTACCTCTACAACGGCCCGCCAGCCTGGCATGACCATTTCCTTCAGACGGCGAGCCACAACACCGTGGTGGTCGACGGTCACGACCAGATGCTGCACTTCCGTCGGTTCAAGACGCTCTACCGGACGAAGGCCCGCGTATTCCGCTTCGAGGACAACCCAACCTTCACCTACGTCGCAGGAGAGCACGAGGGGTTCACGCGTCACTCCGGCGGAGTCGTTCACCGTCGGAGTGTCCTCTTCTTGAAGGACGAGCTGTGGGTCGTGGTCGATCACCTGCGTGGACGCGGAACTCATCACGCGAGGCTCCACTGGCTTGCGGGCGAGTCGGACGCGACCACTTCGACCGAAGGGCGGCTTCGGCTGGACACGCCGCGTGGCACGTTCTCGCTCGCAGTGTTCAACGACCGCGGCACTTCACTCACCAACACCGTCGTCTCCGGTGGAGAGGACCCGCCACGAGGGTGGGTGTCTCGCTACTACGGCGAGCGGGTCGCCACGGCGTCTCTCGTTGTCGAGCAGGAGGGCCCACTGCCGGTGACCTTCGTCACGGTGATGGGAACGGGTTTGCCCACCCTTCGTCGTGAGAAGGAGCAGCTGGTCGTGAGCGAGGGCGACCGAGTGGTTCGGCTCCGCGTCCAGGACGGCCTGATCAGCCTATTGGAGCACCCATGAAAATACTCGTCGTCCACCAGTACTACCTGATGCCCGGCATGGCGGGAGGCTCCAGGTTCAACGAACTGTCGCGTCTCTGGAGTGAAGCCGGTCATCAGGTGACGGTCGTTGCAGGAAACCTCGACTACACGACTCAGAAAGTCCCTGATCGGTACCGCGGCCACTGGATCGTCGAGGAGTGGGACGGGCCAGTTCGCGTCCTGCGATGCCACGTGCCGGCGTCGTATGCGAGCGGCTTCACCGGCCGCATGTGGGCCTTCACAGGCTTCACGTTCTCAGCCATCTCCGCGGTCATTCGCGTCGAGAAACCCGACGTCGTGATCGCGACGTCGCCACCGTTGGTTGCGGCGCTGCCTGGCTGGGTCGCCGCACGCATCAGGCGGCAGCGCACGCCCTGGATCTTCGAGATTCGCGACCTCTGGCCGGAGAGCGCCGTGACGACCGGAGTGCTCAAAGAGGGTTCGCTGTTGACCCGCGGCCTCTACGCGCTCGAGCGCTGGGCCAGCTGGAGTGCCGACAAGATCAACGTGCTGACACCGGCGTTTCGGGACGACCTGGTCAAACGCGGCCTCGCCTCTGCTGCCAAGATCTGCTTCGTGCCCAATGGTGCCGATGTCGAGCTGTTCAAGCCCGGGCCAAGAGACAACGAGGTGCGGCGGGAGTTCGGTTGGGGTGATCGTTTCGTCGTGATGTACGCCGGAGCGCACGGGCGAGCCAACGCCCTCGGGCAGCTGATCGACGCAGCGGATCGGCTGCGCGACCGCAAAGACATCCTGATCGTGTCGGTGGGTGATGGTGCCGAACGAGCGCGCCTGGAGGAGGAGGCCCGGCGTCGAGGTCTCGAGAACCTCGTCTTCTGCGGTTCGCAGCCGAAGGGCCGCATGGCGGACTTCGTGAACGCGTGCGACGTGGGCGCCGCGGTTCTGCAAAACAACCCGACTTTCCGAACCGTGTACCCCAACAAGGTGTTCGACTACATGGCGTGCGAGCGGCCAACGTTGCTGGCGATTGACGGTGTGGCCCGCAAACTCGTCTGCGACGACGCTCGAGCCGGTGTCTTCGTCGAACCCGAGCAACCTGCTGCACTAGCGGCGGCGATCATCCGCCTCGCAGACGACCCAGAGGGCCGGGCTCAGATGGGTCGACGGGGTCGCCAGTGGGTCCTCGCGAACGTGACTCGTGAGGCCCTCGCTGCTCAGTATCTCGCCGTGATGAAGGAGCTGGTCCCCTCGGTTTGAACACCACCGCCCCTTCCCACCACCAAGCGCAAGCAAGCTCGCGTCGAACGAGGTAGGAGATGCGCAGTCGGAGGTACACGGAATGGCGCTGAAGCGACTCGTCATCGTAGGCGCTGGAGGCTTTGCTCGCGAGGTCGCCTGGCTCATCGGCGCGATCAACCAGGTGACGCCGACCTTCGAGGTTGTCGGCTTCATCGTGACTGATCTCACCCGGCTCACCGTTCACGACTCGAAGGTGCTCGGCGATTTGAGTTGGCTCGAGGCAAACCTGCACACAGTCGATGCCCTGGCAAACGGCATCGGGACTCCAGGTGCCCGCCTCAGGGTCGCGACAGAACTCGAGGCTCGCTTCCCGACGCTCGAATGGCCCACGCTCATTCACCCGTCAGTGCTGTTCGACCGTTCCACCGCCACGATTGGCCACGGCGTCATCCTCTGTGCTGGTGTGATCGGCACCGTGAACCTGGTGGTGGAGTCTTTCGCGATGGTGAATCTCGCCTGCACCCTGGGACATGAGGCGCACCTTGGTCGAGGCAGTGTGCTCAACCCCACCGTCAACATCTCGGGGGGGGTGCAGCTTGGGTCAGGCGTACTCGTCGGGACCGGCGCCCAGATTCTGCAGTACGTCAGAGTCGGAGAGGGGGCCACGGTTGGGGCAGGTGCCGTGGTGACCCGGGAGGTCGCACCCGGAGACACAGTGCTCGGGGTTCCGGCGCGGTCGATGGAGAAGAAGACGTGAGCCGAAGCGACCTCTCGCCACGACGCCTCACTTCATTCGGCGCCCTCCACCGCTCGCCGAGGAGACTTGGGCTGAGTATGGGTACGACGTGAATCGTGACCACCAGCTCAAGGTGAAGCGGGCGATCGACCTCGTCGTGTCAGTCGCAGGATTGCTCAGCGCCGCGCCAGCATTGCTCGGGGCGGCTGGCCTTGTGCGCGCAACGCTGGGTGCCCCCGTCTTCTTCAGGCAGCAGCGCCCGGGCCGGCATGGTCACCCGTTCTTCATCTACAAGTTCCGGACGATGACGGGCGAGCGTGACGCTCAGGGCCAATTGCTCCCCGATGCGCAGCGCCTCACTCGAATCGGAAGGTTCCTGCGAGCTTCGAGTCTCGATGAAATACCTCAGCTCTGGAACGTCCTCAAAGGCGAGATGAGTCTCGTGGGGCCTCGTCCACTCCTGATGCAGTACCTCTCCCGCTACTCGCCACGACAGGCGAAGCGGCACGATGTTCGGCCAGGTATCACCGGGCTCGCACAGGTTCGCGGTCGCAACGCGCTCTCGTGGGAAGAGAAGTTCGAACTCGACCTCGAGTACGTTGAGAACTGGTCGCTCCCACTCGATCTGAAGATCCTTGCTCAGACGGCGCTCGGTGTCGTGGGCCGCCGAGGCATCTCGCAAGGTGGCCACGCGACGATGCCCGAGTTCATGGGAAGCAGCCCGCGTGCTCCCAGTTGACGTGCTTCGCGGACGCTCGCTGTTCCACTCAGCGCTCCTCTCAGCGCTCGACTCACGGTCAAGGCGGACAGCCAGAAGCGGTCGAAATGAATGACCTGTGCGACTGTGGTAGGTGACCCATTGCGTGTCGCCCGTTCGGGTGCGATCACTGAATGAAAGAGCCGTTTGGTGGCACCCACTCGAGATTGGCCCGCATTCGAGCGGGTTGGGTCTCCAGTCGGGTCGAGACGGGTAGTTGGGGAAACGACACGTGAGCCGAATCTACCTCTCGCCACCACACATGGGAGACCAAGAGCGAACGCTCCTGCTCGAGGCCTTCGATTCGAACTGGATCGCTCCGCTGGGCCCCCACGTCGACGCGTTCGAACGCGAATTCGCTGCGAAGACTGGCGTTGCGAACGCGGCTGCGTTGTCGAGCGGCACGGGCGCGCTGCACCTTGCCCTCACCATTCTCCGTGTTGGGGCCGGCGACGAAGTCCTGGTGTCGACCCTGACGTTTGCTGCGACGGCGAACGCCGTCACCTACGTCGGCGCTCAGCCCGTCTTCATCGATAGCGATCGGTCCAGCTGGAACATCAACCCCTCGCTCCTGGCCGAGGAGCTTGCAGCCTGCGCCAAGCGGGGAAAGCTGCCGAAGGCGGTGATCGCCGTCGACCTGTACGGTCAGTGCGCCGACTACGACCCGATTCGCGAAGCCTGTGGGCGCTACGAAGTGCCGCTCATCGAAGATGCCGCCGAGGCGCTCGGTGGGAGCTACAAGGGCAAGCCGGCCGGCAGCCTCGGTTCGATGGGCGTCTTCTCGTTCAACGGGAACAAGATCATCACGACGAGCGGCGGCGGCATGCTCGTGTCCGATCGCAAGGAGTGGATCGATCGCGCGCGGTTTCTGTCGACGCAGGCCCGTGACCCGGCGCCTCACTACGAGCACTCGCACATCGGCTTCAATTACCGCATGAGCAACCTGCTCGCCGCCGTTGGGCGTGGTCAGCTGCGTGTGCTCGAGGAGCGGGTCGCCCAGCGGCGCTCGAACAACGCCTTCTACCGAGAGGCGCTCGACCTGCCCGGCCTCGAGTTCATGCCAGAGGCGTCGTTCGGCCGCTCCAACGGGTGGCTGACGTGTCTGACGGTCGACCCAGCGCGATTCGGCGCGGGGCGTGAGGACATTCGGCTCCACCTCGAGAAGCTCGACATCGAGTCACGGCCCGTGTGGAAGCCCATGCATCTTCAGCCCGTCTTCAAAGAGTGCCGGGTTCGAGGTGGAGAGGTCGCGAACGAGCTCTTCGATCGGGGCTTGTGCCTGCCCTCGGGGTCGAGCCTGACGGCCGAGCAGCGAGCGCGCGTCGCGATGGAAGTGAGGCGAGTGGGCGCATGAGGAACCTGGTCACCAGATCCACCCAGGTGCTCTTCGACCTGTTGGTGCTCTCGGCGGCCTTGTTCGTCGCCTTTCTGGTGCGTTTTGAGGGTGAACTCCCGCTTCAGATGCTCAAGCGTCTGCTCTTCCTCTGGCCCTATGTCGTCGCCTTTGAGTACGCGGTGCTGGTCGCGTTTGGCGTGCCGAAGTTCGCGTGGAGCTACTTCGGTCTTCGCGAGACCACCCGGGTGCTCGGCGCGACGGCGGCGGCTTCCGCGGTACTCGCAGTCGTTCGGCTCGTTGCAGCCAGCCTCCTCGATCAGTTTGGCTACGCCCAATACGCCGTGATCCCGCTTGGGGTGCTGGTCGCCAACCTCGCCGCCGCGTTCCTCGGCGTGGCGGGAATTCGAGTGTTGCGACGGCTTCAGGTCGAGCAGCAGCAGAGCCAACGCCGACGGAGCCCGTCGACGGCGATGGTGCGGACGATGCTCGTCGGTGCCGGACAGGCCGGGCTGATGGTCGCCAAAGAGATCGCGACCCGGCCCGATCTCGGCATCGACCCCATCGGCTTCATCGATGACGATCCCTCCAAGCTCGGCAAGGTCGTGCACGGCCTTCAGGTCCTGGGAACGAGCGCTGACCTCGTTCGTTTGTGCCGACAGCACGAGGCGAAGCAGGGCCTGGTCACGATCGCCAACGCGCCGGGCAAGGACCTTCGCCGAATCAAGGCGCTCTGCGACGAGGCTGGCATCACCGCCAAGATCATTCCCGGCATCTACGAGATCGTCGGAGGGCAGGTGAACCTCTCGAGAATTCGCGGGCTGAGCATCGAAGACCTGCTCAGGCGTGAGGCCGTGGTGCTCGAGACCGAGTCGATCTCCGAAGCGATCCGCGGCCGGGTGGTGCTGGTGACTGGCGCGGGCGGGAGCATCGGCGCCGAGCTGTGTCGGCAGATTTGCCGGTTCTCGCCGTCAGCACTCGTGCTCGTCGAGCAGGCCGAGAACAACCTCTTCCACATTCATCGTGAGCTGGTCGCATCGTTTCCCGCGCTCAGCACGGCGATCACCCCCTGCGTCGCCGACATCTGCGACGCGGCGCGGGTCGACTCGGTCTTCCGGGCCCACCGGCCGTCGATCGTCTTTCACGCCGCGGCGCACAAGCACGTGCCGATGATGGAGTGGAACCCCGGCGAGGCGGTGAAGAACAACGTGTTCGGCACCCGTACGCTGGCCGACGCGTCGCATGCGCACGGCGTTGGCCAGTTCGTCATGATCTCGACCGACAAAGCCGTCAACCCGACCTCGGTGATGGGCGTTTCGAAGCGCTGCGCCGAGGTCTACATTCAGTCTCTCTCGCAGAGCAGCGAGACCCGCTTCGTGACGGTGCGCTTCGGGAACGTGCTCGGCTCAGCGGGGAGCGTGATTCCGCTGTTCCAGGAGCAGATCGCCCGTGGCGGGCCGGTCATGGTGACGCACCCGGAGATGAAACGGTACTTCATGACGATCCCCGAGGCCTGTCAGCTCGTGCTTCAGGCGGGCAGCATGGGCAAGGGCGGGGAGATCTTCGTCCTCGACATGGGCGAGCCGGTGAAGATCGTCGACCTCGCGCGAGATCTGATCACCCTGTCTGGCCTCCGCGTCGGAGAGGACATCGAGATCGAGTTCAGCGGGATCCGCCCAGGGGAGAAGCTGTTCGAGGAGCTCTCGGTCGCAGGCGAGCAGCTCGACAAGACGAGGCACCCGAAAATCTTCGTCGGCAGATTTCGCCCGCACGAGCTCGAAGCTGTGAAGCAGGCGCTCGCTGAGCTCCGCACGCTCGCTGACTCGGGTGGTGCAGATCAGATTCGCGAGAAGTTCCGGCAGATCGTCCCGGAGTACACGCCGGACGCAGGCTCGAGCACGACGGCAAGGCAGGAGACCCTCGAGGCTCGACCCACGGTCGCGCAGGTCACGGTGCCCTCGACCTAGGCCCGCGGGCCGTCAGCTTTCGGCTTCGGCGTGCCCGCGAGGAAACGTTCGACGGCGTCGACGATGCGCTCCGCAGCCCGGCCATCCCAGCCTTCGGGAATACGCCCGCCCTTGCCCCGCCCAGCGAGGATCTCGTCGACCTCGTGGGAGATCTTGCCGACATCGAGGCCGACGATGACGTTTGTGCCTTCGCTGACGGTGATGGGCCGCTCAGTGCCCTCTCGCATGGTGAGGCAGGGCACGCCGAGCGCGGTCGACTCCTCTTGAATACCGCCGGAGTCCGTCGCGATGACCTTCGCGTTCGCCATCAAGGTGACGAAGTCGCTGTAGCCGAGCGGGGCAACGGGCTTCAGGTTCGCGATCGAGTCGAGCCGAGGCCGGAGTCCGAGAGAATCGATGCGGGCCGTCGTGCGTGGGTGAATCGGGAACAAGACGGGGAGCCGTTTCGCGATCGCCTCGACCGCTGACAGGGTCGCCGTGAGGGCGTCGAGCGAATCGACGTTGGCCGGCCGATGGAGGGTGACGAGCGCGAAGCCCTGGCGTTCGAGTGAGAGGCGGGCGAGGGCGTCGGTCTCGCTCTTTCGCGACCGATGAAGGGAGTCGATCATCACGTTGCCCACGAAGATGACGCGTTCGTCGGGGATGCCCTCGGCTTTGAGGTTGGGCAGGGCGTCGCGCGACGGGGTCAGCAGGAGGTCCGACAGCTGGTCGGTGAGGATCCGGTTGACCTCTTCCGGCATCGTCCAGTCGCGGGAGCGCAGACCCGCCTCGACGTGAATGACGGGGATCTGGAGCTTCGTCGCTGCCAGCGCTGCCGAGAGCGTGCTCGTGACGTCACCCACCACGAGGATGGCGCGGGGGCGGTGTGCCAGCAGGTCCTTCTCGACCCCGACGAGGACAGCGGCCGTCTGCTCCGCGTGGGTGCCGCCGCCCGTCTTGAGGACGACGTCGGGCGCAGGGATTCCAAGGTCACGGAAGAACACGTCGCTCATCTGCTCGTCGAAGTGCTGGCCGGTGTGGACCAGACGGACCGGCAGCTTTCTGGCGTCGAGCACGCGCCGAATGGGCGCGATCTTCATGAAGTTGGGGCGGGTGCCGGCGATGAGTGTGATCACGGAGGTGCTTGCAACATGTCAGAGACGCTGCGTGGAAGCAGGGGCTTTCGCGCCGTTGGTGTCACCTCTCGCGCGCGTGATTCGACCTGTCTTCGGGCACGAGAAACGTTGAATCTCCCTCATGGTTCGTGGCACGCAGTCCCCATGAGTCAGCTCGACTTCATCGACAAGAAGGTCGTGCTCGTCACCGGCGCGGCAGGCACCATTGGGAGCGCGCTCTGCGAACGACTCGCACCCCGAGTTCGAGCCCTGCGCTGCCTCGACCACTCCGAGAACGATCTCTTCTTTCTGAACCAGCGGCTGCAGTCGGTCGGTGCGCCGGTCGCGCCGTTCATCGGCGACGTGCGAGACATGGACAGGCTCCGCTTCGCGTTGAGCGGCGTCGACGTCGTGTTCCACACCGCCGCGCTGAAGCACGTGGGCCTCGGCGAGTACAACCCCTTCGAGATCGTCCAGACCAACCTCATCGGGGTGAACAACGTCATTCGCGCCTCGTTGGAAGCGAACGTGGAGCGCGTCGTCTTCACGTCGTCGGACAAGGCGGTGAACCCGACCAACGTCATGGGCGCCTCGAAGATGATGGGTGAGCGGCTCGTCGCCGCCGCCAACGAGATTCGCGGCACGCACCGCACGCGCTTCGCTGCGGTCCGCTTCGGGAACGTGATCGGGTCGAGGGGCTCCGTGGTGCCGATCTTCGCGGGCCAGATGCTCCGCGGTGAGCCCGTGACCCTCACGGACGCGGGAATGACCCGCTACGTCATGACCATCGCCGAGGCCGGCTCGCTCGTCATCGAGGCCGGCGCGCAGGCGAAAGGCGGCGAAGTCTTCGTCACCAAGATGCGGGCCCTCAAGGTGCTGGATCTCGCGCACGCGATGTGGGCGATCCTCAAGGGCGCTGGTGAGCCGCGGCTGAACTTCATCGGGCCCCGCGCTGGAGAGAAGCTCTTCGAAGAGTTGATCTCGACCGACGAGATGAGTCGAACGGTCGAGCTGGAGCGCCTGCTCGTCGTCCTCTCCCCGAACGCCGAGAAGTACGGCGGGGCGACGGCCGAGAACCTCTCTGGCGCAAAGCCGGTCACCCGCGAGTGGCACTCGGGCAAAGACCACCTCATGAGCCGTGCCGACATCGTGACGTACCTGCAGACGCACAAGGTGCTCGAGCCCTTCCTGCAGAGTGGGGGGCTGCTGCCGTGAAGTGTCTCGTGACGGGTGGAGCCGGTTTCATCGGCCGGTGGGTCGTGGCTCGGTTGCTCCAGGATGGCCACGAGGTGACGGCGCTCGACGATCTCTCGAACGGTCGAAAGCAGAACCTCGCCGAGCTCGAGGGCGCGAAGGGCTTCAACGGGCTGGTGCACGGCGACCTCACGCGCGCCGACGTCCTCGACCCACTCTTCAAGCAGTCGTGGGACCTCGTGCTCCACCTCGGCGCGTCGATTCACGTGCAGAAGTCCATCGATGATCCCGAGCCGACGTTCCGCAACGACGCCATCGGCACCTTCCGCGTACTCGAGGCGTGTCGAAGGCAGTACTTCACCCAGAACGGCCTTGATCTCGACGCGAAGCACTTCGACTTCGATCGCGACGTGCCGAAGCTCAAGGTGCGCAGTCCCCGCGTCGCCGTGATGTCGACCTGCATGGTCTACGACCTGGCTGGCGGTCAGGCGATCAAGGAGAGCCACCCGTACCGACCGGCGTCTCCATACGCGGCCGCGAAGATCGGCGCCGACATGCTGGCGCTCTCGTACTTCCACGCGTACCGCATGCCGGTCGCCGTGGTTCGGCCCTTCAACACGTACGGCCCGTTCCAGAAGAGCAACTCCGAAGGCGGAGTCGTCTCGATCTTCCTGAAGCGCGACCTCGCGAACGAGCCGCTCCTCGTCAAGGGCTCGGGCGAGCAGACCCGCGACCTGCTCTACGTCGAAGACTGCGCGGAGTTCGTGGTGCGCGCCGCACAATCGGAGAAGACCGAGGGCAAGGTCGTCAACGCCGGCACTGGTCGTGACGTCTCGGTGAACCAGCTGGCGGCCATCTGCTGCTCGGCTGGAAACCGCGTCGACCGCGTCGCGCACGATCATCCCCAGGCGGAGATCATGAAGCTGTGCTGCGACCCGTCGCTCGCGAAGGACCTCATCGGGTGGACGCCATCGACGACGCTCGAAGCCGGCGTGGCGAAGACGCGAGCGTGGCTAGCGAACAACCGCTGGGCATGGTGAACGAAAGCCATGCTCCCCTACGGTAAGCAGGTCATCGAAGAAGACGACATCGCAGCGGTCGTCGAGCAACTCCGCTCCGACTGGCTCACGCAAGGCCCGACGGTCGCGAGGTTCGAAGAAGCGCTGTGTGGCCTCACCGGAGCGCGCTACGCCGTCGCAGTCTCGTCTGGTACGGCTGCGCTGCATCTGGCGGCGCTCGCGGCGGGCGTTCGTTCCGGTGACACCGGGCTCACCTCAGACGTGACCTTCGTCGCCTCGGCGAACTGCATCCGTTACGCGGGTGGTTCGCCCCGACTGGTCGACGTCGATCCCCGAACTGGGCACATCTCGCTCGAGGCGCTCCGGGCCGATGTCGCACGGCTGAAGTCGAAAGGGACGCCGCCAAAGGTCATCGTTCCAGTCGACTTCTCAGGCTCCGTCGCCGACCTCGAGGGAGTGCGGGCGATCGCGGACTCGGTTGGCGCCATCGTCATCGAGGACGCCGCCCATTCGCTGGGCGCGACCTACACCGCGCGCGACGGCGCGACCCGCAACGCGGCCAGCTGTGCCCACACGCAGATGGCGATTCTCTCGTTCCACCCGGTGAAGCACATCACCACCGGCGAGGGCGGGGCGATCACCACGAACGACGAGGGCGCCTACCGCACGCTGCTCGAGCTCAGAACTCACGGCATCACGAAGGACCCGGCGAAGCTCAAGCAGGTGGACGGCCCCTGGTATTACGAGCAGCAGTCGCTCGGGTACCACTACCGGATCACGGACCTGCAGTGCGCGCTCGGCCTGTCGCAGGCGAAGAAGCTTGGGCGCTTCGTGGCCCGGCGGCGTGATCTTGCGGCGCGCTACGACAAGGCGTTTGCCTCGGGAGCCTTCCCCACGGTGGTGAGGCCGCTCGGGCAGCCGGCGGCGACCGTGTCCTCGTACCACCTCTACGTGATCAACCTCGTCGCACGCGCGGGTGAGACGCTCGCGCAGGTGTCACAGCGGCGGCGGGCGCTGTACGACGGCCTCCGCGAGAAGGGCATCGGGCCGCAGGTCCACTACATCCCCGTGCACCGGCAGCCCGACTTCGTCGCGGCGGGCCTCTCAAACGGCGACTTCCCGGGTGCCGACGCCTACTACGCCGGGTGCCTCAGCCTGCCGATGTTCCCCGGCATGGTGGACGGAGACGTCGAGCGGGTGGTTGACGCCGTCGGCTCCGTGCTCCTTCAGAACGCGTCGTGACGCCGAAGGTCCTTCTCATTCGGGCCGACGCGGGACCTTCTATCGGCGCTGGTCACCTCATGCGCATGCTCGCGCTCGCAGAAGCGTTTTGTGCGCACGGCGGCACCTTCGTCGTCGCTGGCACAGTGCCCTCGGCCTTCGTGCCCAGAATCGCAGCGATGGGTGGCACGGTCATCGAACGCCCAGTGAATGAGGCCGATGGGCCGTGGACGATGGCAACGGCGCGGCATCTCGGTGCCCACGCAGTCGTCGCCGATGGCTACTCGTTCCCCGCCGACTTCCAGCGGCCGATCGTCGAGGCAGGCATCCCGCTCCTGGTGGTCGACGACAACGGCGAGAACGCGGAGTACCTGGCGCCGTTGGTCCTCAACCAGAACGTCCACGCTGCTGACTCACAGTACGCGCGGCGCGCGGCGAACACGGAGCTGCTCCTCGGGCCGCGGTACGCCCTCATTCGTCGCGAGATTGTCGACGCGGCGTCACGAGCACTTCCCGGCAATCGCCCCGTGGAGCGCTGCCTGATGACGCTCGGAGGCGCCGACCCACTCGACCTCACCGGGCGAACGCTCCGACATCGACGGCACCCCTCGTTCTCATGGTCCGTGTTGGTTGGTGGGGCGAACCCCCGCATGGCTGACTACGAGCGCGAGTTCGCCGACGTCGAGTTGGTGTTCAACTCGACCCGATTCGCCGAGCACGCGCTTCGCTGCCAGTTGGCGTTCGCTGGCGCGGGCAGCACCGTCTGGGAGCTGGCGCTCCTCAACGTCCCTAGCGCAATCGTCGCCGTCGCCGACAACCAGGTGCAGCTCGCCGAGCGCCTCGCAGCGCTTGGGGCGGTCGAGTACTTCGGTGACGCGCGCGAGGTGGGATCACCGGAGTCGTGGCTCGAAGGGCTCGAAGCCCTGGCGAGCTCGCCAGAACGGCGTCGAAGGCTGATCGACTCGGCGCGTGCAATCGTCGATGGTTCAGGCGCCGAGCGCGTCGTGCAGAAACTCTTGGAGGTCGTCTGATGCCGGGCTTCAACATCGGTTCGAAACGCGTCGCTGACGACGCGCCCGTGTACTTCGTCGCTGAGCTCTCGGCGAACCACGGACACAGCCTCGACAAGGCGCTGCAGACCGTCGAGGCGGCGGCAAAGGCGGGGGCCGATGCCATCAAGCTCCAGACCTACACGCCAGACACGTTGACCCTGAAGAGTGACGCGCCGCCGTTCGTGGTGAAGACGAAGAACGTCTGGGCGGGGCGCACGCTGCATGACCTCTACGCCGAAGCGATGACGCCGTGGGAGTGGCACGAGAAGCTGATGAAGGCTGCGGCCGACCTTGGCCTCGCGTGCTTCTCCACGCCGTTCGACGCGACGGCCGTGCAGTTCCTCGCCGACCTCGAGGTGCCTGCGTACAAGGTGGCGTCCTTCGAGGTGACCGATCTGCCCCTGGTCGAGGCGATGGCCCGGCAGGGGAAGCCGATGATCATCTCGAGCGGCATGGCCTCGCTCGCCGAGATCGAGGCCGCCGTGCGGCTTTGCCATGAAGTTGGCAATCACGAGATCGCAGTCCTGCGATGCGTGTCGGCGTACCCTGCAGACCCGCGCTCGATGGACCTGCGCAGCCTCGAGATCCTTCGAGGCCTCGGCGTCGTGCTCGGCTTGTCCGACCACACCCGCGACAACATCACCGCGATCGCGGCCGTCACGCTAGGGGCCCGGTTCATCGAGAAGCACTTCATCGTCGATCGCGCGTGGGGAGGCCCTGACGCATTCTTCTCGCTCCAGCCGGCTGACTTCCGGAAGCTCGTGGACGAGGTGCGCACCTGCGAAGCGACGCTTGGCCGGCCCCGCTTTGGTCCTTCGGCGGAGGAGCAGGGAAGCCTCGCGTTTCGTCGTTCGTTGTTCGTCGCCCGCGACGTCGCAGCCGGGCAGGTGCTCACGTGCGACGACGTGCGAAGTGTTCGGCCGTCGAACGGCCTCGCGCCTCAGCACTTGCCTGCCATTCTGGGCCGCACGGCGAGCCGCGCGCTGAAAGCGGCGGAGCCGTTGACCTGGGAGATGGTCGGCCCTGCCGCTCAGACCCAACCCGTGACGCTGCGGCCTGCGACGGTGGCTGACTCGGCGATGCTGCTGGCCTGGCGGAACGATCCCGAGACGCGCGCCCAGTCGCGCACGACGACGCCGGTCGAGAAGGTCGATCACGAGAAGTGGTTGGAGCGCGTGCTCGCTGACCCGAAACGGAAGCTCCTCATCGCAGAGCACGAGGGGAAGCCAGTCGGTCAGGTGCGGCTCGACCTCGTGCGCGACGCGACGGCGGAGGTGTCGTTCGGTCTTGGGCCTGAGGCCCGGGGCAAGGCACTCGCAGCGGCAGTGTTGCAGGCCGCCGAACCGCACGCGCGCGACCTGGGAGCCGTCACCATCCTCGCCGAGGTGCGAAAGGCGAACGAACGGAGCCTGCACGCTTTCAAGCGGGCGGGGTACTACGGCTTCTGCGAACACAGCCGCCCCGAGGGCGAGTTCTTTGGGTGTGAGCGTCGCGTGGCGAGGTATGGCCCATGAGACGCGTGGTGGTGGTCGTTCAAGCGCGGCTGAAGTCGAGTCGGCTGCCCGCGAAGGTGTTGCTCGACCTCGGTGGCGTCACGGCGCTCGAACGATGCCTGCGGCGCGTCCGACAGTTCCGTCAGGTAACCGACGTCGTGATTGCGACCTCCGATACCGCCGGCGACGAGATCATCGTGCGCGTCGGGCAGCGCCTCGGGGTAACCGTCGTTCGTGGGAGCGAGACCGACGTGCTGAGCCGGTACGTCCTTGCTGCAGAGGCGTCACGCGCTGACGTGGTCGTTCGTGTGACATCGGACTGCCCGCTGCTCGACGTCGAAGTTTCCTCCACGGTCATTGAGCGTTTCCTCGCCGATCCTGGCGCGGACTACGCGTCGAACGTGATGGAGCGCCGGCTCCCGCGCGGGCTGGACACCGAGGTGATGAGCCGCGAGGCCCTGTTGCGGGCCCACCGCGACGCGACGGATCCGGCGGAGCGCGAGCACGTTACGGCGCACATCTACCGGCGACCTGAGACGTTTCGTTGTCTGTCGGTGACGCTGGCGCTGGACGAAGACCTCTCACGCCACCGGTGGACGCTCGACACGGTGGAGGACTACCGGTTCCTCCATGCCGTGTTCGCGCGCCTTGGCGAGCGGGCTGATGCGTTGTCGTTTCGCCAGGTGCTCGACGCCATTGGCGGCGACGCTGCGTTGCTCGCGCTCAACGCCCACGTCGTTCAGAAGTCCACGTAGGCGCTACTGCTTTCGCGCTACGAGCCAGAGGTGTGACGAGAGTCGATTCGCAGCGAGGAAGTCCTGGAAGGCTCCACCGAGCTCGTCCCAGCGGTCGATCAGCACTGTCTTGAGGAACGGGTCTGGCGCTGCGTACTCCCCCGAGAGAATCTTGTTCCGCACGAGTTCCGCGTCGAGTTTACCGGGGGTCTGCACCTCGATCGTGTCGAACCCGGAGTGCTTGAACAACTCTCCGAGGGACTCAGGGCTGAAGTAGTTCAGATGCTCGACGTCTACCGAAGAGCTCTTCTCACGCAGGAGCTGAACGTCGAAACCACTGCAGCTCGGTACACTCACGACCATGAGGCCTGACGGCTTCAGCAGCCGGGCCGCCTTCTGCAGAATCGCCGAAGGGTCGAAGAGGTGCTCGACGACCTCGAATGACGCGATGACATCGACGCTCGCGTCGGGCAGCGTCACCTTCTCGATGGGCGACTCGAGTACCTCGAGGCCGCGTTTGCGGCAGGTGCTTGCGAGGTCCGGCGTCGGCTCGACGGCGATGAAGCGCTTGAAGAACCCGCGCTTCGTCACCTCCTGGCCGAACGTGCCGAACCCCGCACCGACCTCCAGCAGCGTGCCTCCCTCGCCCCCATGCCTCCGGCAGATGTCGATCAGGCGCTCCGCGCGCGGCTTGAACAGCTTTTCCCGACGAACGTCTTCCGACGCCGGGAAGATCACGTCGTTCCAATACGCGTAGTTCTCGGAGCTCTTGTAGTAGTGCTCGAGGACGTCAGGCGGCGGCCGGGGGTTGATGTAGATTGTCCTGCAGCTGGCACAGGACACGTACGACAGCTTGTACTTCTCCCACTCAAAGTGAGAGTCCTTCCCTCCGCAGGCCGGGCACGCCACCGTCACGAAACGTCCAAGGTGTTCGTGCAGGCGAGCGATGTCGTTGGCGAACCGACGCTGCTGCTCACTCATCAACTCCTGCGGCCGAATCTCGTTCTCCGACAGCCTCGTCGTCGTGGTGGAGGTCATCGTGCGCGTCCTTCCTTGTACTTCGCCTGGGCCGCCTCACTCAGGTGCACTGTTCCGTACGCCGTGGGCTCGCCCCAGAGGGTGTCTTTCCACCACTGCCCATTCTCGATCCACCAGACACGTGGGTCACGGAACGTGTCGCTGATGGCATCGAACTCAGCCTCGGTCATGCCGACGTACTCGAGCCATCTGATCAGGTCGCTGGACTTCACGTGGTCGTACTTCCGGACCATTTCGATGCCTTGCGCGCGCGTCATGTGCCCTCCACGCACGTCCTTGCATGAGTGATCCGAGCCGCGCCCGTAGCCGAGCTTGATGAACTTCAGATAGTCGTGCATTCCGTTCTCGTGCATGTCGTCCAGGTTCGACATGCGGCGGTAGGTGCGCTCGAACGGCTGCTCGCGGGGCTTCCATCCGTATTTCTCGATCACGAGCTTCGTCTGCGGGTTCGCGTCCCAGTTGACGAAGTTGCCCAGATAGATGCCTCGGACGCCCACCTGGTCGATCTCGTCGTCCGACGGGTATTGCGCCCAGAGCAGGTCCTTCTCACGGAGACCTTCCTTGAGTTCCGGGCGCCCAAGCTTCTCGAGGCCATCGTCCGTGAAGTCGTCCCAGTCGTAGCCACGCAGCGCGTGCTCCAGCCGGAACTTGGCGGTGAACTCGACGAGATCGTTCAGCGAGTACATGCCCCCGAGGTCGAGGAACCCGTGCTCGCCCCACATCATGAGTGGGACTTTGTAGCGAACTGCGACCTGAATTGGCGTGGTGAAGATCCCGCAGTGGCCGTGCCAGTTCATGTCACCCTGGAGCTTGAAACCGATGCGATTCATCTTCACGAGCGTGGGAATGCTCGGGCGAACGATGACGTGGTCGCAGTCGAAGACCTCTCGCATGCGCTGCAGGTTGTACTCGCCCTCGGGGAGGTAGTTGTTGCCGTGGTAGGTCACGAGGAGCGGCTTGAGCCCCAGTTCGTGAACGGCCACGTGCGTCTGGTAGTAGCTGTCCTTGCCGCCGCTGACCGGAATGAGGATGTCGTAGTTCGAACTCGACCGGTGCTCGTCTGCGATGTCCTTGAGCCAGGCGAAGCGCACGTTCCAGTCGATGGTCGTCTTGTTGTTGGCAGTTCGGCAGCCAGAGCAGACGCCCGCTTCGTCGAAGGTCAGTGGGGTTGCCGAGATCGAGGGGTAGACGCAGCGCGAACAGAATCGAACTGGCATGTCAGGCGCGCTCCATGAGGAACCAGGAGATGTCGTCCTGGGGAAAGACGGGGTCGCGCCGATAGAGGAATCCGTAGTCGATCAGTTTCCAGCCCTTGTGCAGCTCCTGAAACTCTCCGGCGAAGTCGCGCTTGAAGAGGCGCTCCGCGTGACCGCGGTAGGGCACGGTCATCGGGGTCGGGTTGTAGTACTCGGCGATCAGGGCGAATCGGCCGGCCGTCGCGTCGAGCTTCGCGTAGGCGGTCTTGAGTTCGTCCGGGTTGATGTGAATGAGCACGCCCTTGAAGAAGGCGAGGTCGCTCACGGGTGGCACCTGGCCGAGAAGGGATCCTTCGAACACCTGCACGCCCTCTAGCTTGCGGAGCTCGGCGCAGGCGCTGGGGTTGATCTCGACTGCTGCGATTCGCGCCGTCGGGAGGAGCAGCCGCAGCGCCTTCAGGTTCATCCCCACGTTCGCCCCGAACTCCGTGAGCGAATCGAGGCGGCCGGTGCGGGCAATGATACGGCTGAAGAACGCCAGATTGGCGGCTAGGAGAACATCGGACTTGTTGCGCTCGGCGTAGGCATCGCCGAACTCGCCGGCCCAGAACGACTCCTGCTCTGTCTTGAAGGTCATGAGGTCCTCACGTGGAGCCCGGCTTTTGCCATGGCACGCTTCCCATTGCGGTCCGAGAGTTCTTTGAAGTGAAAGATGTTTGCTGCGGCGACGGCATCTGCCCCTGCCTTCACGGCCTCGGCGTAGTTCTCATAGCGGCCCACACCACCCAGCGCGATCACCGGGACGCTGCTGACCCGCGCCACCGCGCGGATGAGGTCGAGGTCGTACCCCGTCGCGACGCCATCACGATCGATGCTCTGAAGGAGGATCTCGCCCGCCCCGTGCGAGACGGCCTCCTTCGCCCAGGAGGCAGCGTCGCGCCCCGTGCCTTCCCGTCCGCCATCGATGAAGACTTCGAAGCCCCGAACAGTGCGTCGCACGTCGATGCAGACGACGATCGCTTGCGCCCCGAATGCGTTCGCGCCGTCGCGAATGAGCTGGGGGCTCCGAAAGGCGCCAGTGTTGATTGCGACCTTGTCTGCGCCGTTTCGGAAACAGAGGCGCATGTCATCGATGGACCGGATGCGCCCTCCCCACGTCAGCGGCATGAAGCAAGTCTTGCTGACCTCCTCCAGGATCTGCATGGGCTCCGAGAGGTTCTTCACTTTGTGGTCGTCGCGACGAAGGTCGTAGGAACCGTCTCGAGAGATGTCGAGGTAGATGAGCTCGTCGACATTCCACTCGTTGAAGCGCTTCGCCTCGTGAATCGGGTTGCCGACGACCTGGTGAATCGAGAAGGACTCACTGCGAACGAGCATGCCGTTCTGGAGGAGCAGCACCGGAATAAGTCGGGTGCGGAGCATTCAGACCTCGAGGAACCGCTTGATCATAGCGAGGCCATGCTTTTGGCTCTTTTCTGGGTGGAACTGAACGCCGAAGACGTTGTCGCGCTCGACTGCGGAGACGAAGGACTGCCCGCCATACTCGGTCACTCCGGAGATGAGCGACTCGTCAGCGGGCTCGAACGCGAAACTGTGGACGAAGTAACAGGTCGCAGAGGGCGCCACGGTGGCGAGGAGGCCGCCAGTACGCTTCGCGACGACGTCGTTCCATCCGATGTGCGGGACGCGCACGCTTGAGGGGCGGTCGAGACGCACCACTGCGCCGGGGAACCAGCCGAGACCCTGGTGGTCGCCGAACTCGGTGCCGCGCTCCGCTAGGAGCTGCATGCCGAGGCAGATCCCCAGGAATGGCTTCTGTGCCGCAAACGCGTGTTGGTGAAGCACCTCAGGCCACCCAGAGGTCACTAGGCGTCGCATTGCTTCACCGAAGGCCCCGACACCTGGGAGGATAACGGCGTCCATCCCCTGAAGATCGGCTGGGCGATCAAGCACCACCGCAGTCGCTCCAAGCATGTCGATCGCGTTGACGACCGAACGCAAGTTCCCCATGCCGTAGTTGACGACCCCGACGCTTCTCGTCACGTTGTCATCTCCGACCGACGATCCGTGTGCGGACTCCTTGCGCTCTTGGGCACTTTGTCGTCTCCCTCCTGCGAACTGGCTCGCGAGAAGCGAGTGCGCTACCCCATCTCCCAGACATCGCGAACGGAGAACGTCGCTCAGCCCACACACCGCGGTCTGGTAGTACCATCAACCAGGGCCGAGATTCATAGTCAGGCCACAGTGCCCGGACCGCGTTCGATACACCGATGACTGTCCGATCTTCTCGGCGAACTCCTACTGGTGCCTTAGGGCGAGCGCGCCTCATGGAAAGCTCACTGGACACCTGGTGCGAGCGTCAACCGCGCCCGAACATCGCCAAACAGGTTCCAGTTGCGCTTGCCAGTCCTTTCGTCCAAGAAGATCCATCATCAGACAAGGCGGTGCTGCAGGTCGAGTTCGTTTCGATTCTGATGCAGGCCGACTGCGCCGTGCGCGACCCTGCATGCTGGTTCTGTAGGTAGTGAAACTCACACCTTCGAGGAAGCATCGAATGGAAAAGCTTGGCGCCGAGATTGACTCCAGTACGTTCTGGTCGCAACAGACCTCAGCATACGTCCATCAACTGACAGGCGACTATCATGCTCATCGCTTGCAAGTGATCGACTCCTTGATCCCCGCTGAACTCTACGCGACCGGAAAGCGGGTGTTCGATTTTGGCTGTGGGAACGCGGTGCACTTTCCTCAGTTCTGTTCGAAGGGAGTGCATATTGAAGGCGTTGATGTTGCGCCTGAGATGATCGCTATCGCCAAGGCTGAGTTGACCGCCAAGAACCTTTCCCCTGGCCTTGTGCAGGCCGGGGGGGTGGACCTGATGAAGGAGCGATCGTCCGCTTCCTTTGACGCGGTACTTTCCTTCAACGTGCTTGCCTATCTCACGAACGATGAAGAAAGAACCTTCTATGAGGAAGCCAAGCGAATCCTCAAGCCTGGCGGGTTCTTGGTGGTGACGCACTCAAATAGCTTGTTCGACATGTTCAGCCTGAATGCACTCACAGCAGATTTCTTTGAAGCCTCTTTCGGTTGTTCTCGAGTTGCCGAGTTGTTGGTGAACACCAAGCCGAATCCATCACAGCCCTTGTACAACGTCCGTGAGAACCCACTGGCGTACAAACATAAGCTTGCGGCGCTGGGGTTTGCCGAAGTTCAGCAGGAGTTCATCAACCTTCATCCAGCACCGCCATCGCAGATGCCCTCTGAGCGAAAGTACGCGTCGACTCTGGCTCTTCCCGAGGCCGATAGATGGAAGCTCTTCTTTCAATGCAGCACGTACGGTTCTCGCTCCGTTCGTCGATAGCAGAATACTCGTCCTAAACGGGAGGCGCGAAGGAACTGCTTCCCCCAAAGACAGCTCCTTCGCGCCATCACCTTGTCGGGCCCACCCATCCCCTTGAACCGCTCCCGCCCGACGGGAACGAGACAGAGCAGGAACGATGCCGCGCTCGTGACGACGTGCTTCTGAGGTGTTGTCGACTCGAGCGCAGAGACTGGAGCGTCCACGCCGTCCCGCTCTCAGCGCGTGAGAGTTCGCGCGCGCCGGGACTACTCGCCGCCGAGCTGACGCATCAGCTCTTCGATCAGCTTCAACGACTCCGCATCGAGCTGCGTGCCCTGCGGCACCGCGCCACTCCCGCCCAACACGTCGGCCAGGTTCAGCTGCCCGATGTCTTCATCGCCATGCAGCTCCTCCAGCCACCGCTTCCGCAACCCCTCGAGCTGCTTCGCGTGCCCGGGAGCGCTCTTCGCCGCCACCTCGGTCAACGTCTTCGAGCTCACCCACCGATACCGATTCTGCTCGACGTACGCCCGCAGCGTTTTCTCCCACGTCTCCTCGCCGACCAGCTTTCGCTGCGCGTCGAACAACAACGGCGCCTTCCCGTAGACGATGCCGGCGTACTGCGTCGTCGACGCGAACTCTCCCGTCGGCCGATTCGCCTTCGAGTCGCGCCCGCCCAGCATTCGCCACAGCTGGTACGCCATCTTCACCTGGCCCTCGCGCACCTCGTTCGCGGCCTTCTTCCCGCGGCGCCACTCCAGCAAGAGCAGCGCCGTATGCTGCGTCAGCGGCTCATCGGCGACCGGCTCGTCCACGGCATCGCTCCCCACGAGGCACGCGAAGTACTGATGCGCCACCTCGTGCAACACCGTGAACTCGAGCGACGAGCGCAGCAGATCCTTCAGCATCGGCCCCACCATCGCGAGCATCGCCGGATCCGACACGAGCCCACCGAGCCCCAACGCCGCGAGGGGATCCGCGCCGCCTGACACCAGCGACGACGCGACCGTCACCAACCCAGGGAACTCCATGCCGCCAGCGCCTTTCGCGAGCGGCGCCTCGACGATCCGCAACGTCGTGAACGGATACGGGCCCAGCCGCTTGTTCAGCTCCTTCACCGCGAACACCGCGTGGTCGAGCACCGCCTTCGTACTGGCCTGGCCCTTCGTCCCCCACGCCTCGACGCTCACGTCACCCGCGCTCGCGCTCAGCTTCTCGAGCCCCTTCGCCACGAACACCGGAAAGTCCCTCGACCCCACGATCGCGTTGGTGAAGCGCACGCGCGCATTCGGCTCCGGCACCTCACCCAGCGCAACGCCAGGCATCACCACCACGAACCCCCGCGGCGCCGACACGCTCACCATGAAGCTCGACGGCGCGAACGCCGACAGATCGCCCATGCCTGTCGGCGGCGCGAACAGCTCTCCGTTCGCCTTCACCGGCGGCACCATCGGCAGCACCCCCACCAGCGACACGAAGTCAGCCGACGCCGAGAACGCCCCGTGGTCGGCGACCTCTTCTCCCGGCGCGATCGACGGCACCTTCGCCTGGAGCTGCACCTCGAGCTGCACCGTCGTCCCCGCCACCGCCTCGGTCGCCAACTTCACGCGCCACAGCGTCGCGTCGGGATGCTCCAGCACCGCCGCCTGCCCATTCACCGCCGCGTTCAGCAGCATCACCGCCTCGGTGTGCGCGGCGTTCGGCGTGGTGCGCAGGTACACCTCATCGAGCGCCTCGCCCTTCACCGTCCACGTCAACGCGATTCGACCCACCACCTTGCGGTTGGTGACGTCGACGGTCAGGTCGGCCCTGTAGAGCGGCTGCTCCGACAGCGGCCCCAGCGCCTTCTCCAGCCGCGCCAATTCGCCCGCCCGAAGCGACTTGAGCCCCAGCTCGAGCTCTGGCGCCAGCCCGTCGGCCGCCGCTTCAGTGCTGAAGACCGAGACCACAACGAGCGCCGCGGCCCTGAGCAGGAATCGTCGAGACGCGTGCATTCCCGGTCACTCTCGCAGATGCACCCAGGGTGGTCGACTCACCAGTGAGGTGGCCGTCGTGCCCACCCCACGCACCATCACGGAAAGGGCGTGACGGCCTGCGACCTGCCGCGCTCCCCGCTGACCATTCGGTCACGACAGTCGCTCGCGCCGCTTACCGAACGTCACCCATCTGCTACACGCACCGCCCATGGTCTCACCGTCGTCCGCGCCCCTGGGTCCCCTCGATGTCACCCGCACGCTCACCGGCAAACGCGTGCTGTTCGCCGGCGCCACCGGCTTCGTCGGCAAGGTCTCGTTGTCGATGCTCCTGCATCACTACGGCGACGATCTCGCCCACGTGTACGTGCTCGTCCGCAAGGGCAGCGCGAAGGACGCGAAGACGCGCTTTTTCGACAAGGTCGCCACGAGCGAGCCCTTCGAGCCTTTGCGCATCAAGTACGGCGGCGAGGCCGAGTCGATCGCGTGGCTGCAGCAGCACGTCACCATCCTCGACGGCGACATCACCGACCCGTGGATGGGCATGGTCGAAGCCGACGCGCGCGCGCTCAAGGGCCAGATCGACGTCGTCATCAACTGCGCCGGCCTCGTCTCGTTCAACCCGTCGCTCGAGGTCGGCCTCAACGTCAACACGCACGGCGTGAAGTTTCTCTGCGAGGCGTGCCTCTTCTGGGACGTGCCGCTCGTGCACATGTCGACGGCGTTCGTCGCCGGCAACCGCTCCGGCCTGGTCTTCGAAGACGAAGAGGTCGTCGGCTACTTCCCGCGCAAGGGCGAGCTCGACGGGCGTGACTTCTCACTCGAGCAGGAGCTCGCCGACGCCGAGAAGACCGTCGCACGGCTCCGCCAACAGGCCGACGACAAGGCGCTCGCCAGCGAGTTCCGCACCCGCGCCATCGAGCGGCTCGAAGGTGAAGGCCGTGACGCCACCGACGAGAAGGCGCTCCGCCTCGCCATCGGCCGTGAACGAAAGCTCTGGCTCACCCTGCAGCTCGTCGAAGCCGGCATGGAGCGCGCGAAGCACTGGGGCTGGCCGAACACGTACACGTACACGAAGTCGCTCGGCGAGCAGGTCATCGCGAAGACGCCGGGGCTTCGGTACGCCCTCGTGCGCCCCAGCATCGTCGAGTCGGCCCAGCACTACCCGTTCCCCGGTTGGAACGAGGGCTTCACGACCTCGGCGCCGATGATCTACGCGCTCATGAAGAGCCGCAGCATTCTCCCCACGGGCGAAGACAAGATCCTCGACATGATCCCCGTCGATCAGGTCGCTGGCAGCCTCATCGCCATCACCGCGCAGGCGCTCCGCACCTCGGAGCGCCGCGTCTACCAGCAGGCCACCGGCGACACGTCGCCCTTCATGGCGTCACGCTCCACCGAGCTCGTCGGCCTGTGGACGCGCGAACGCTGGCGCACGAAGAAGACCGGCAACGCGTTGCTCAACGAGCTGCGCAGCCGCAACGAGGCCAAGAGCACCAGCAAGCTCCGCTTCGACACGCTCTCGACGCCGATGATCGCGAAGGGCGCGAAGTGGCTCTCGAAGCTGATCGACGAGCGCAAGCCCACGTGGGGCGCTCCGAAGATCTCGGCGATGCTCGACCACGCCAAAGAGGCTCTCGAAGACGTCACCGACGACGCCGATCGCCTCAACATGATCGTCGACCTCTTCCTCCCGTTCATCTGGGAGAACCGCTTCATCTTCCGCTGCGACAACACGCGCTCGCTCTACGTCGACATGCCCGCGCACGACCGCGCGAAGATCAACTGGACCCCCGACACCATCGACTGGCGCCGCTACTTCCTCGACGTCCACATCCCCGGCCTCGCGAAGTGGGTCTTCCCCGGGCTCGACGAAGAGACCGAGAAGCGCAAGGCGCTGCCGGCGTACCGCGATCTCATCGAGCTCTTCGAGGCCTCGGTGCACGCGTGGAGACACCGCGTCGCGTTCCGCTTCCACGAAGGCGAGGAGGAGAGCCGGCTCACCTACGGCGAGGTGCAGCGTTACGCCAACCGCGTCGGCAGCTTCCTGATGAGCGTCGGCGTGAAGCCGCAGGAGCGTGTGATGCTCCTGTCGGAGAACCGCCCCGAGTGGCCGATCGCCTTCTTCGGCACGCTGCGCGCCGGCGCGACCTCGGTGCCCGTCGACAAGGAGCTCAGCGAGACCGAGATCGTCAACATCGCCAAACGCGCCGACGCGAAGGTGCTGCTGATCTCCGAGCAGCTCTCCGAGAAGAAGCCCGGCCTCGAGAAGGCCCTCGCCGACGCGGGGCTCTCGACGTTGCTACGCAGCCTGGGCGAGGCGCTCTCGGGCGATCCCTCCAAGCCCAACGGCATCGGTGACGTGAAGCGCTCCGCGCATGCCGATGACGTCGCGTCGCTCATCTTCACCTCGGGCACCACCGGCGTTCCCAAGGGCGTCGTGCTGACCCACCGCAACTTCACCTCGCTCGTGGCCAAGCTCGCCGGTGCGTTCGAGATCGGCCTGGGCGATGGCGTGCTGTCGGTGCTCCCGCTGCACCACACGTTCGAGTTCTCGGCCGGGATGCTGACCCCGTTCTCCCGTGGCGCAGAGATTTCCTACATCGACGAGCTCACTTCGGACCGCATCGGTGACGTGCTCGAGGGCGGCAACATCACCGGCCTCGTCGGCGTGCCCGCGCTCTGGCAGCTCTTCCACAAGAAGGTGACCCAGGAGTTCGCGGCCCGCCCGCGCCTGGTCGAAGAGGGCCTCAAGGCGTTGATGAGCGTGAACGCCGAGCTCCGCAACCGGCGCGGCATCAACCTCGGCAAGTTCCTCTTCTGGCCCGTGCACCGGAAGTTCGGCGGCAAGCTGAAGTTCATGATCAGTGGCGGCTCCGCGCTGTCAGACGACGTCCACAAGGCCTTCCACGCGCTCGGCTTCACGCTCAACGAAGGCTACGGCCTGACGGAAGCGGCGCCGGTGTTGACCGTCACCAACGCGGGCAACAAGCGGCTGCCGAACTCGGTGGGCAAGGCGCTCCCCGGCGTCGAGATTCGTATCGACAGCCCCGACAACGACGGCATCGGCGAGGTCATCGCCAAGGGTCCGAACGTCATGGCGGGCTACTTCGAGGATCGTGAATCGACCGAAGCGGTGCTGCAGGGCGGCTGGCTGCGCACGGGCGACCTCGGCCGCTTCGACGCCGACGGCAACCTCACGCTCGTCGGACGCAAGAAGGACGTCATCATCGATGCCAACGGGAAGAACGTGTACCCGGACGAGCTCGAAGATCTCTACGGCACGCACGAGCACCTGAAGGAGCTCTCGGTCGTCGGTCTGCCGGATGAGCACGGTGAGAAGGTCGCTTGCCTCGCCGTGCCCGATTACAAGGACCGGCCGCGCGAAGAGGTGAAGAAGGAGCTCGAAGAGCACTTCCGCCGCATCGGGAACGATCAACCGTTCTACCGCCGCATCAAGGTGCTGCGCTTCTGGGACGGCGAGCTGCCACGCACCTCCACCCGCAAGGTGAAGCGCCCGCAGGTCGTGAAGGAGTTTTTGCGCCTCGAGAAGCTCTCGCACAACGCCGAGAAGGCGAAGCAGGGCGGCACCGAAGAGAGCACCGACTGGCTCGTGCAGGTCATCGCTGAAGTCGTGCAGAAGCCGAGCAGTGACATCCGAAACGACTCGCGGCTGCAGGCAGACCTCGGCCTCGACTCCCTCATGTTGACGGAGCTCGCGACCGCGCTCGAGCAGGCCGGCGTGCCGACCTCGGCCATCTCGGACCTGACGAAGATCCTGACCGTCGAGGACCTGCGCAAGGTCGTCGCGTCAGCGGGACGCCGTCCGAAGGCCAACGGTGTGAAGGAGTTGGTCGTCAAAGACGCCAACGCTCCGAAGAAGGTCGATGCGCTCGAGGTCGAGCTGCCCGAGGCGTTCGCCACGGCAGGTCGTCAGGCGCTCACCTTCGGTCAGAAGTCGATCTACGGCGGGCTCTTCGACGTCAAGGTGACGGGGAAGAACTTCATCCCCCAGAACCGGAACTTCCTCGTCGTCGCCAATCACGCGAGCCACCTCGACATGGGCCTCGTGAAGGTCGGCCTGGGAGAGCAGGGCGGGCGGCTCGTCGCGCTCGCGGCACGTGACTACTTCTTCGACACCTCGTGGAAGCGGGCCTACTTCGAGAACTTCACCAACCTCATCCCGATGGACCGGCAGGGCAGCCTGCGCGAGTCGCTGCGGCTGGCGGGAGAGTCGCTCACGCAGGGCTTCAACCTGCTCATCTTCCCCGAGGGCACGCGGTCTCCGAACGGCGAGCTGCAGGAGTTCAAGCCCACCACCGGCTACCTGGCGTTGTCGTTCGGCGTCGACATTCTGCCGCTGTATTTGAAGGGCACCTACGACGCGCTCCCCAAGGGCTCATGGTGGCCGAAGTTCGATCAGCTCGAGGTACGCATCGGGCCGCCGATTCTCATCGACGAGCTGCGCACCCGGGTGAAGGGCCTCGCCAAGAGCGAGAGCTATCGCATCGCGACCAGGCTCGCGGAGGAGTCGGTGCGCGCGTTGTCCGAGGGCCGCACCGTTCGCCCGGAGCTGCTGCCGCTGCCAGTCGTGCCGTCGCGTGGTGAGAGGAGCAAGCCGTGAAGATTCTCGTGACGGGTGGCACCGGGTTTCTCGGCACGCACCTGGTGCCGATGCTGCTCGAGGCCGGGCATTCGGTGCGATGCATCGGGCGCACGAAGCCTCCAGCCGCGTGGGCCGGGAAGGTCGAGTTCATTCAGGCCGACCTGAAAGATCGCGACGCCGTGAAGGGCGCCATCGGCGGCATCGACGCGCTGATGCACCTCGCCGGGCTGGTGTCGTTCAAGAACGAAGACGGCCGCAAGATGTACGAGCTGCACGTCGACGCCACGCGCGAGCTGCTCAAGGAGATCATCGCGTCGGGCCAGAAGCCGCGCGTCGTGCTCGCGTCGACCTCGGGCACCATCGCCGTGTCGAAGACCGAGCGCATCGGCACCGAAGCTGACGACTACCCCATCGAGACCGTCGGCCGCTGGCCCTATTACATGTCGAAGATCTACGAGGAGAAGCTGTCCCTCGAGCTCTGCAAGAAGAACGGCCTGCCGCTGGTGGTGCTCAACCCGGCGCTGCTGATGGGGCCGGGAGACGATCGCCTCTCGTCGACGTGGACGGTCGTGAAGTTCCTGCAGCGCGACATTCCCGCGATGCCGGGTGGCGGCATGTGCTTCGTCGACGTGCGCGACGTGGCGAAGGCGGCGATGGCGGCGCTCACGAAGGGCGAGCCGTACGGCCGTCACCTGATGGGCGTGAACCTGTCGATGACCGACTTCTTCAAGCGCCTCGAGCGGCTGTCGGGCGTGCCGGCGCCCCGCATCAAGCTCCCGAAGGACGTGAACATTCTCGGCGCCTACGCGCTCGAGGCGTTCGCGAAGTGGCGCAAGACGTCGGTGATGCTCGACCCGCAAGAGGTCGAAGTGGGAGAGCACTGGTTCTGGTGCGACTCGGCGAAGGCAGAGCGCGAGCTGGGCTTCGAGGCGACCGACCCCTACGTCACGCTCCACGACACCGTGCAGTACGTGATGAGCAAGCTGCCGCCGACCGCGCTCCCCGGCCTCAAGGGAGAGCTGTTCGACAAGCGCGAGGGTCGATGACGACGCGAGCGATGCTGATGGCGCTGCTCCTTGCTGGCTGCGGCAAGACGAACGCTGCCGCCATCGAAGAGCTCAAGCCGAAGTTCTCGGTCGTTCGGAAGAACCTGGCAGCGCTGACCGAGCACCTCGCCGACGCGTCCGCCGACGCGCCGCTGAAGGGCCTCGTCTTCGCAGAGGCGAACAACGACGTCGGCACGGTGACCATCCTGATGCCGGAGCAGCTGAACGACCCCGACGCCGAGCTGCGCCGCGGTGACGCGGCCTACGTGAAGCGCTTCGACCCCATCGCTGGTGGTGAGCTCCTGTTCTGCCTGAACTGGACTGGCCCGAAGAACCCGATGGGCGAGACGGCGATGTCGGCCCGCAACGGCGATTCGCTGAAGGCCGAGTGTGAGCGCGCGGCCGCGCAGACGAAGTACGTCGTCGTCGTCGAGACGGTGAGCAGCGTGGTGCCCACCCTCGTGAGCGACGGCCAGTTCGTCGGTGGCGCCGCTGACCTGCGCGTCACGGTGCTCGAGTTCTCGACCCAGAAAGTCGCGAGCCGCTTCGAGGTGCACGGCCAGCCCGATCAAGTCATCAAGTACGCGGTGAAGCCTGGTGAGTCGAAGGCCGTCGAGGCGGCCGTGGCCGTTCACAGCTCCATGTGGGTCGACGCGCGGAAGAAGCTCTTCGACGGGCTCACCCAGCGCGGCGCCAGCATCACCCTTCGCTGAAGACTCACGCAGCGCGGCGGCGACGGCGGGCGAGCGCGAGGGCCAGGGCGGCGAGGGCGCCTTCGACGGGCACCGACTGACAGCTCGAGCGCGGCAGCGGAAACGACTCGGGCGGCGTCGAGCGGGTGATCGGGTCGCGGCCGTTCGGCACGAGCGCTGACTCGAGCATCCTCAAGCGCTCGAGAATGGCGGGGCCGTTGTCGACGGAGATCTCCGGGGCTCCTTCTTCTCGCAGCACCTCGATGCGCAATGACGCCGCGAGGCTCGTGTCCGGTGGGAGCACCTGAGCCCTCGGGAACACCCGACGAGCGCCTTGCTCCGTCGTGAGCACCGAGAGCGTCTGCTCGACGAAGCCCTGCGTGCGGCTGCAGCTGACGTGCAGGTTCGCAGTGTGCACGTTGCTCACCGACGGCAGACTCGGGTTGAACGAGAACACCGGGTCCTTGTTCATGTCGGCAGGTGAGATGGTCGTGTACAGCCGAGTCAGCACCGGGTGCGCGTCGAAGAGCGCAGCGGCCTCTTGAATCGGCTTCACCACACGCAGCCAGATCTCGTCAGCCATCACCTGGGCCTGGAAGTCGGGTGCCGGAGCCTGAGCCTTGAAAAAGCGGTAGTTGAAGAAGAACGTGTCGGCCGTCACGCCGGCTGGCGGGGGCAGGTAGCGCGTCAGGATCGCCTTGAGCGGTCCTGAGAACACTGGCTGCTGAGACGTCAGCGTGGGCGCTGCGAAACCCCTCGAGAACAACAGGTCGATGAACGCCTCTGGGCTCGGCGCGGTCGCGAACTCCTGTCGCGTGCCGAAGCGCGTGGCCGGGTTCAGCGTGGCACCAACGCGCGCTCCCGGCCCGGCGAACTCTGTCACGAAGCTGTGTTTGCCTGGCGCTTCACCGACGGCGCGGATGATGACGTCGTTGTAGTTCTGCCCGCGGTTCGGCCAGTCGATGACGGCGTCGTTGATCACCGTGTGGTGGTAGTTGCGCGGAATGCCGCGCCCCGCGCCCAGCAGCCACACCTGAACGCCCATGTCCTGCGTCGCGCCGACCGAGGTCAGCGTGATGGGAATCTGGCCGACGTCACTCTGGTAGCGCAGCACCACCGGCTGCAGATCGCCCGTCGAGTTCCCTGGCCGCAGCTTGAGCGCGAGGAAGTAGGCGCCCGGCCGGATGTAGGGATCGATCGCCGCTTCGGAGTTCGCGGGCACGAAGTAGCGGTTCGCCATCAGCCACGCGAGCATCTCGGTCTTCGAGTCCGAGCGGAGCACCGCGTAGTCGTAGGGACCGACCGAGTCCTGCACGACGAGTGGGGAGGGACTGCCTCCGCCGGCGGAGCCTGCGCTGCCGCCAGCCGCCGAACCACCAGCAGCTCCGAAGCCGCCGGAGCTGCCGCCACCCGTGCCGCTGAAGGTCGTGCAGTTCGAGTCGAACGTGGTCGTCATCTGGTAGCGCGGCTGTGTCGCGGCGATCAACTGCGTGAAGACCTCGTCGGTGCCCAGCTCGAGCGTGGGCACGGCTGGCAACGGCAACAGCCAGCCGAAGTCGGTGCCTGACGCTCCCGAGTACTGCACCTGCACGTGCGCGGTCACCTCACCGTTCTTCACCGCAAACAGAATGCGCTCGCCGGCCTGAACGACAGGCACCGTCGGGTTGGGAGGCGCGAAACACCCGCAGGCGTCAGCGGGGTCGCTCCACAGCGCGACGGCGGCACAGCAGCTCAACAGCACAGTCGATGTCTTCATGAGTCCTCGTGGAAGGCGGCCAGTTCGCGTCGTTGGACACGCACCGGCAGCACCGTGGGACATCGGCGGCGCGCGATTGCCGCCCGAGGCCCACATTGCGGCTATACCGCGCGGGCCGGGCACGATGTCCCAGAGGGGGCTCGAAGCGTGTCCAACGCCTGGCAGGGACGGTTCACGTGGCGGGCGTCGGCGGGTTCACCCGCGACGAGATGAAGCAGCTCTATGCGCGCTACGCGCCGGTGGTGTTTCGCCGCGCTCGTCGCCTGCTGGGGCGTGACGCCGACGCGTGGGACGCAGTGCAGGAGGTGTTTCAGAAGATGCTGACCGCGCATGAGAGCTTTCGGGGTGAGGCGCGGCCGCTGACGTGGCTGTACCGGATCACGACCAACCTCTGCCTCAACATGCTCCGCGCCCGGATGCTGCGAGAGCCGTTGTTGCCGATGATGGAAGAGGCGTCGGTCGACCACGAGGCGCTCGAGACGAGAGACTTGCTGCGCGCGTGGCTGAAGGGTCTCGAGCCGCGGGAGCAGGAGGTCGCCACGCTGCTCTTCATCGACGGGTTGACGCAGGACGAGGTGGCCGACGTGCTGGGGCTCTCGCGGAAGACCATCAATCGTGAGGTCGCAGAGCTGCGCGCGAAGGCGGCGGCGCTCGGCGCGCTCCCGGGAGGAACGTCGTGAGCGAGCACCTGAGTCCACTCGCCCTCGACGAGCTCGCGGTCGGCGACCCGAACGACGCCGCGAAGGCACACCTCGACGGCTGTGCGTCGTGTCGCCTGAAGCTCGATGCCGTGAAAGCCGCCGCGCTGCAGGTGCGCTCGATGCCCGGGTTCGAGCAGACGTTCGCGGCCCTCGACACGGAGCGCCCGGCGGTGGCGCCGCCGAAGAAGCCCCGACGCCTGTGGCCAGCGCTCGTCGCGGTCGCGGTTCCGCTCGCTGCAGCGCTGGTGTTCCTGGTGATGTCGCCGCGTGACGACGGCTCTCGGCTCAAGGGAGCACCCACGGTCGAGCTCCTCCTGAAGGACCAGCCTGTCACCACGGCGCGGCCGGGAGACACCGTCACCCTCGCGGTCGGAGGCGCAGGGAAGACCCACGTGCTGGTGCTGGCCGTCGACGCGAGCGGCGTCGTCAGCCGTCTCTGGCCCCAGGAGCCTCAGTCGGCCCCGATCGGCGCGGGAGCACGCGTCTCGCTCAGCCCGTCGTTCGACGTCACGCCAGGCAGCCTCGTGCTCGTCGGGTTCTTCACTGATGCGTCGCAGCCCGCAGCGCCGGTCCTCTCAGCGGTCGAGGCACAGATCGCCATCGCTCGCGCGGCGGGGCGCAGCCCGTTCCAGCTCGAACTCCCGACGACGTTCGGCCGCACCGCCCGCGTCACGCTCGAGGTCGCGCCGTGAACCGGGTGCTGTTGCTGACGAGCGTGCTGCTCTCCTGTCACGCGATCGCGCAGGCCCCCGTTCGCCGGTTCGCGCTGGTGGCTGGCGAGAACCACGGACTCGGAGGCGAAGAGACGCTTCGCTATGCCGAAGACGATGCGCAGCGGGTCCGTGATGCGCTGGTTGATGTGGGCGGCGTCGCTCCGTCGGACGTCGTGTTGCTCAAGGGCCTGAACGCCGAGTCGCTGCGCGCCGCGCTCGTGCAGCTGAAGGCGACGCTCACGCAACAGGCCACTCCACGCGACCGGCTCGTCATCTATCTCTCCGGCCACGCAGGCGACGGCACGCTTCACCTCGACGGCACCGAAATTCCGCTCACCGAGCTCGTCGACTTCGTGAAGCAGGCGCCAGTAGAGGTCGGCGTGTTGATCGTCGACGCCTGTCGCTCCGGAGCGATGACGAGGCTCAAGGGGCTCAAGCCCAGCGACGGTCCTCCCGTGAAGGTCGAAGCGTCTGGCCTGCAGGGGAGGGTGCTGATCTCGGCGTCCGGTGCCGACGAGTACGCGCAAGAATCCGACGCGCTCAAGGGCAGCACGTTCACGCATCACTTCGTCACGGGGCTGCGCGGTGCGGCCGATTCATCGCGCGACGGCCGGGTGACGCTCGACGAGGTGTACGCGTGGGCGTGGTCGCGGACGATCGAGTCCACGTTCGGCTCTCGCGGCGGGGTGCAGCGGCCGTCGTTCAAGGTCGACCTCTCGGGCAACGGGCAGCTGGTGTTGTCGGAGCCCGGCGGCGCGGCGGGGCGGCTGACCATCGCGGTCGAGCCAGCAGGGCGATGGCTGGTGGTGAGCGCGGACTCCGGCGCGGTGGTCGCCGAGCTCGATAAGCCCATGGGTGCGTTGACCATCGCGCTTCCGCCCGGCGGGTACCGCGTGCGACTGCGGGCGGAGAGCGGCGTGCTCGAGCGCTCGGTGGTGGTGCCGGCCTCGGGCGGCGTCGCGGTCTCGGGCGACGAGCTCGAGCGCGCGTCGCTCACCCGCGTGGCGATCAAGGGTGCACCGGAGTCGTCGCTCACGCTGTCAGCCGGTGGAGGCATCAGCTCAGGCGTCATCAGCGGCGTCGTCGTTCATCCGGGCGCCGAGGCACGACTCCGATGGGACGCGCCGATTCTGGGCCCGATCGACGAGCTCACCAGCACGCTGCTCATCCGCGACGCGCGCAGCATCGGGTCAGGCTTCCGGCAGACGGAGCTCGAGCTGCGGCTCGGCGCAGGCCACCGATTCTTCATCTCGCGGCTCTCCCTGTCGCTCGGCGTCGAGCTCGGCGCGCTGCTCATCTTCCAGAATGAACTCCCGTCGCTCCCGAATCGCACGAGCCTCGGTGGTTCGGCGCAGGCGATCGTCGAAGTGCGGCTCTCCATCGTTCGTCCCCTCGAGCTCTACCTGCTGGCGACGGGCGGCGGCGCGCTCGTGAAGAAGACCGCGCCAGGCGTGGTGCCGGTGCCGCGGGCCTCGATCTCTGCCGGCGTCGCGTTCGTCTTTTGACCATGTCTCCACGAGCCCACTGCGCCATCGAGAGGTCCCGACCATGAGGCGAGCGACTGCCGCGTTGATCGTCGTGACGGCCTTCGCGTGCCTCGATCCGCTCTACGAGGACGGCACCGCGAGCGGCTACTTCGTGTGTTGTCAGAACGGGCGCGTGGGCACCTGCGCGTGTGAAGCGGGTCGAACGTGCCTGCCCAACTTCAAGCCGTGCGCGGCCGGGTTGTGCAGCGCGACGCTGTCGTGCGGAGGATCCGGCGGAGGCTCCGGCGCAACGGGCGGTGGTTCGGGGACTGGAGGCGGCTCGACGTCAGCGGGCGGGAGTGCGGCCGGTGGGAGTGCGGTCGGCGGTGGCGCGGCGGGTGGGAGTGCGGCCGGTGGCGGCGCTGCGGGTGGAAGTGCGACCGGTGGGGGCGCGGCGGGTGGGAGCGCGGCGGGTGGCAGCGCTGGCGGGAGCTCTTCTGATGCCGGGACTGCGGACGCTGGAACTGCGGACGCTGGCTTCGCAGGTGGAAGTGCCGCAGGTGGAAGTGCAGCAGGTGGAAGTGCCGCAGGCGGAAGCGCAGCAGGCGGGAGCGCAGCAGGTGGGAGCGCAGCAGGTGGAAGCGCCGCAGGTGGAAGTGCAGCAGGCGGGAGCGCAGCAGGCGGGAGCGCAGCAGGCGGAAATGCCGGCGGCGGCTTCGTCGAACCGGTGTTCGAACTTTGCTGCGTCGGAGGCAGCGTGACGACCTGCCAGTGCCCAGGCGGCGTCTGCACGAACGCGCCCTTCACCGCGTGCCCGGCGAATCGCTGCGTCGCCGGGACTACGACGGCGAGCTGTCGCTAACGCACCATCAACCCTGCCAACGCGACACGGCCTGCCGATCCTCGGACGACGTCTGCGTCAGGCCGGCCGACGAAGCGCGGGGCCAGTGGGAGCGCGGCGCCAGCACGCACGGGTTCGCGCTTGCTCGCAGCGCGCGATGGAGGGCTTCACTTGCAACGAACGGTCGGTTCGCCCTTCGCGTCGTTCGACACCCGAACCTGAAGCAGGCCGTCGTCTGGCATCTCCACCTCGACGCGGCGCGGAGGCTCGCCGACGCCGAAGTCCATCTGCTCGAGCACGTGTTGCAACGCCGGCTGCGAGGCCGGAGGGCAGACCGCCGCCTGCCCATCGACGAGCCCGTTCGTGCCGGTGCGCCATGTGGCCTTTTTCAGGTCCCACCCGACCTCGCTGATCAGCTGCAAGGTGTGCCGCCGAACAGCAGAGCCAGCGGCCGTCTCTCGCCGGAGGCAGAGGGGCCCGAGGTCGTCTTCCAGCCACCAGTCATCGCCCAGTGGGTAGAGCGTGGCGCGAACCACCTCTGGCTTCCCGATGGCCACTGACTCAACCCACCTGCGCAGCGCCCCGCCGAGCGCGTCCGGGTACGACAGGCAACTGCGGTTCTTGCCGGTCTGCGTGAGGCGCATGTCAGCGGGCAGCCCTGGTATGGCTGTTTGCCCGAGCGCGAGCGCTCGCTGCCATTTTTCGAGGAAGCCGCGCGGCATCAGCATGGATGGGTCGCCGAGGTCCCGTTCGAACGAGGCGAAGACCCCCACCGGAGCCTTGAACTTCTTGACCACCTGGTCGACACAGCGGCCCACCGGTGCCGGCAACGTCGTGCACGACGCCACCTCCGACCGGGGACCCTCGATATGCAAGCGCACGACGCCGTAGACACCGGCGCGTTTCGCGGCCGCATCGCACTTCGCCAGCTCGCCCAAGAGGGCTTTTTCGGCCTCGCGCACCCGCGGGTCAGGCTCGGGAAGACGGCCCTCGACCAGCATCAGCATCATGAGCCACGTCATTCGTGCACCATTTCCGTGTGTCGTGGGATCGCCGAACTTCGGGGCTGGGAGCGATCAACCCACCATCAACACCGCCAACGCGACGGCCGTTCCCACGAGCGTCACCGGCACGCCGATCTTCGCGTACTCGATGAACCCCATCTTCGCCTTCGCGCGCTCGAGCACGATGATGTTCGCCACCGAGCCGAGCAGCGTGAGGTTGCCCGCGAGCGTCGAGACGAGCGCCGTCACCGTCCACGCGTGGCCTGCATCGGGGAACGAACGAATCCACGGCTCGAGCACGAGAATGAGCGGCACGTTGCTGACGACCTGCGAGCCCAGCCCCAACACGGCCGTCAACGCCAGCGAGCCATGGCCCAGCACGCCTTCGGTCGAGCGCACCCACTCGGCGGGGTACCCCGTCCGCTGCAGCGCGGCGACGAGCACGAACAGGCCCGCGAAGAAGAGCAGCACGCTCCAGTCGACCTGCGCGAGCAGCTTCTCGGCGCGCAGGCCGGCCGCGATGAGCGTCACCGTGCCCGCCGCGAGCGCTGACAACGCCAGCGGGGCTCCGAGCAGGTTCGCCACGACGGCGCCCACCAGGCCCACCAGACAGACGACGAGCAGCGGGCGATCGATCGGCGTCTCGTCTCGTTCGTCGTCAGCGGGTGTCTCGAGCGCGAGTTCCTTCCGAAAGAAGAAGTGCAGCAGCGCGGCGGTGACGAGCAGCGCCGCGAGCACCGGAATCGCCACGTCTCCCAGGTAGCCGCGGTACGTCAGCCCCGACAGCTTCCCCACCAGCATGCGGGTTGCCCGCGAGCGTCAGCGCCGAGCCCGCGTTGCTGCCCATCGCGACCGCGAAGAGAAACGGCTTCACCTGCGCGCGTGACGTCTTCGCGAGCTGCACCACCAAGGGCGTCGCCAGCAGACACACGGCGTCGTTCACCAGCGCGGCCGAGAGCAGACCGCACCCGATGGTCACCGCCCAGAGCAGCGCAGGCCGCGTCTTCACCTTCGCCGAGAGCCACCTCGTCGCCCACGCGAAGAAGCCCGCTTCCCCGAGCCCCGCCGCGACGATCATCATGCCCAGCAGCAGCGACAGCGTGTGCAGTTCGATCGCCTTCAACGCGTCATCGACGCCCAGGTAAGGAGGCCCGGCCCAGACCCCGAGCGCCACGCACACCGTCGCGCCGATCAGCGCCATCGCCGGCCGGCCGACGGGCAGCCATCGCAGCCGCCGCGCCGTGATGCCCACGTACGACAGCGCGAAGGTGACGAGCAGCGCGACGCGCATCAGGTCTTCAGCGGCCAGGCCTTCGCGAGCCCCAGGCCCGTCGTCAGCGCGCGCGCCTCGACGATGTTGTCTTCGATGCTGCAGTACGTCCACCCGCCGTAGCGCCCGATGCTGTGCACGCCCTTCGCGGCCAGCTCGGTCTTCACGCGCGCCACCTCGGCCAACGACGACTTCGTGATGTGCACGTACGCCGGGTTCATCAGCACCGAGTGTTCGGCGATCAGCTTCTGCGTGGTGACGAGGCCTTCGTCTCGCAGGTGCTTCAGCACGCGCTCCCGTTCGGCGGGGACGTCCACCGTCGCGTCACGTGGAAACCCGAGCTCGACGTAGAGGCTCATGCGCGGGCTGTCGAAGATGTTGTCGTAGAAGCCCACCCGGTAGAACGAGCGCGCGCGGTCGGGCACGTACAGCCAGTGGATGTCTTTCGGCCCCTTGCCGTCGAAGCCCAGGTTGAAGACCAGCACCTGGTTCCACGTGTACGTCGTCGGGTCGAACGGCACGCCAGCGAGCTCGAGCAGTTTCGGGAACGGCGCCGAGGTGACGAGCTGCTGGTAGCGGTACTCGCCCTTGGTGGTGCGGGCGATCTTCCGGTCGACGTCGATGCCGAGAACCGCCTCGCCCAGCTTCACCGCCGACGGCTCGACCTCACGCAGGAGCGCGTTCACGTACTCGATGGCGCCACCCTCGGGGTACGTGAAGTGCGCGTTGTAGGTCGCGTTGTCCGGCGTGCGCATGTTGCGGATGATGTCGGTGAGATCGGCGTGCGGGAAGAAGCGCCCCATCGCGTCGCGGTCGAGCACCGAGAGATCGGTCGCGTACAGCTTCTCGTTGTACGGAATGAGGAACTTCTCGGCGATCGAGCGGCCGAAGCGCGCGTACAGCATCTCCTTGAAGTTCGTCTCGGGCGCCGCCGGCTGACCGCTCAGCCGCGCGAAGTAGAGATCGTGCAGGCAGTCGATGAAGTCCTGCTGCGGCAGCTGGTGAATGTTCTTCTGAAACGGAAAGTCGACGCGCCCACCTGCGAACGAGACGAACGACTTCTTGTTCACCGTGCGCACCGTCTGGCCGGGCATACGCGCCTTCAGCCACGCCTCGATGTCAGGGTGTTTGAAGTGGAAGAAGTGGCCCGAGTAGTCCCAGACGAACCCGTCCTGCTTGACGGTCTTGCAGTAGCCGCCGGGCTCGCCATCACGCTCGAGCACGACCAGGTCTGCGCCTTTTCCAATACTGGCCGCCGTCGCCAGGCCGCTGATGCCTGCACCGACGATGAGCGTCTCGACGTTCGTCATGGGGCTGCGTGATGCCCGACTCGGCCGGTGGGTTCAATCGCTCAGGCGTTCGTCTCGATCCAGTCGTCGAGGTACTTCGCGATCGCCAGCTCGGCGTTCACGTCGAGCTCGGTGAAGCGCACCCGGAACTCGATGGTCTGGCCCTGGTCGACGACGCGAATGATCTCGCCCTTGCAGTGGACCTCTTTGGGAATGCCCATGAGTCGGAAGCGCACGTCGACGGTCGTGCCGTGCGGAGGCGTCTTGCCCTTCCACGCGATGCCGCCGATCGACATGTCCCCGTGGCGCTCTTCCCAGCCGCCCTTCGGGTTCGAGACGTCGCGCAAGAGGAACGTCATCGGCACGCGCGGTGAGTCGCGGCGCTCGTCTCCGCGCACCTTCTTGAGCAGCTCCAGCTTCCGTTTGTCCATGGTCATGAATTCCTCTTGAAGGTGCGCGCTTAGAGCGACTTGCCGAGGTTCGACAAGAAGCGTGTGACGAGCCGCGAGAAGACGTCTTTCACGCGGTCGGCGGTCTCGGACACCTCGGTGTGCGAGAGCTTCTGCTTCGAGAGCCCCGCGGCGAGGTTGGTGATGCACGAGATGCCCGCGACCTTGACGCCCATGTGGGCCGCGACGATGACCTCAGGCACGGTGCTCATGCCGACGGCGTCGGCGCCCAGGGTGCGCAGCATTCGAATCTCGGCCGGCGTCTCGTAGCTGGGCCCTGACAGGCTGACGTAGACACCTTCACGAATCGCGACCTGCTCGACCTTCGCGGCGTCTCGCAGCATCGCGAGGAAGCCTGGATCGTACGCGTGGCTCATGTCGGGGAAGCGCGGCCCGATGGTGTCGTCGTTCGGTCCGACGAGCGGGTTGAAGCCAGAGAGGTTGAGGTGGTCGGTGATGGCCATCAGGTCGCCGACGCCGAAGCCGGTGTTGATGCCTCCAGCGGCGTTGGTGACGAGCAGCCCCTTGATGCCCAGCCTGCACAACACGCGCGCCGGGAAGCCGACCTGCCACGGCAGATAGCCTTCGTAGGCATGCACGCGGCCCTGCATGGTGACGACGGGCAGCGTGCCTTGATGAAAGCCGAGCACGAGCTGGCCGGCGTGGCCCACCACCGACGAGCGGGGAAAGTCGGGGAGCTCGGCATAAGGAATGACGACGCGGCGCTCGAGGCTGTCGGCGAAGGCGCCGAGCCCGCTGCCCAGAATCAGCCCCACTGAAGGAGCAAACCCTGGCGCACGCTGCCGAATGGTCGCGACACACGCATCGACGCGCGAAAGGAGATCGGAAGAGGCCATGGTTTCCGGCAGGATACCCGCGTTCTCGGGCCTGAATGAGTTTTCGACCACTTCGTCCAAGGCCCTGTCATCCATCTGCCCACAGCCCAGGAGTCGTATCGATGAAAGCCCTCGTCCTCGCCGTGTCCGTGTTGGCCCTGCCCGTGCTCGCGCAGGCGCCCGCTGAAGCTGCCCCCGCACCTGCCCCTGCACCCGCACCGGCTCCTGCCGCAGGAGAGGCGCCGCCTCCGACCACCGGCGTGACGACGACGGCCGCACCGAGCGGGAAGAAGAAGGCCAAGCCGACGCCTGACGCCGAGCCTGAAGCGGCACCGGCGAAGCCCGCTCCGAAGAAGTAGCTGTCGGCCCGCCCCCACAGGTGTCGGCTGCGCCCGTGGTTGCCGACGGTGCAACCGCGCGCAAGGACTCCTTGAAGACCGGGAACGCCGTCTGCAATGAGGGCGCCCATGCGGATGCACTGGGTGGTGATGTGGGCAGTCCTTTCGGCAGGCTCGGCGGTCGCTCAAGAGTGGCAGGTGGTGATTGATGGGGGGCCGCCCCAGGCCATCACGATCGAATCGTTCCGCTATGGAACGAAGACCAGCATCAAGCCTGGCCTGACGGAGCTGGTGTTCACTCGCGCTGCGTCTGCGGCCACGACGCCGCTCATGCTCGGCCGGCTCCAGTCGCAGCAGGCGTTCCCCCAGGCGACGTTCACGCTCACCCGCGTGGGCGTGTCGGCGCCGCTCCAGACGGTCACGCTCCTCGAGGTGACCGTCACCGCCGTCCAGCTCACCGGTTCGGGCGCCGACCTGAGCGAGACCGTCTTTCTCCGTTTCAATCGGCTCGAGCGCGTCACCAACATCTTCGGAGTCAACGGCCTGCTGACAGGCTCGAGTCGGCTCAAGTGGAACGTCGCGACGGGGGTGGTCGAATGAGCCGCTGCATCGCCGTCGTGGCCGCGCTCGTCGCCACCTTCGCCGTCGCGCAGACCAACCAGACGTTGCTCACCGTGCCCAACATTCCCGGGAGCGCGCTCACCGGCCGTATCCTCGTCAGTGGCTGGTCGTTCGTCTCGGCCCCAGGCACCGCGGGCACCGTCAAGGTCTCGTCCCTGGCCATCACGCAGCCCGACGACGAGTCTGCGCCGCTCCTCCTCAAGGCCTACGCGAGGAGCACGCCGCTCGGAGACCTCGTGCTCGAGCGCTTCGACGGCTTCGGGAACCGGGTGATGCGGCTGACGCTGGTGCGCGCGACCGTCAGCTCGATGTCGACGAGCAACTCGGTGCAGAAGCCGGTGCCCACCGTGCAATGGACGGTTCGCTTCACCACCGCGACCTACGAGTTCTTCACCCGTGACACGGCTGGGCGCGAGGTTCGTTCGGCCGTCGACCTCTCGGTGTTGTGAGCGCTCCCATGACGCGCGTGCTCGGCTTCATGGTGGTGGTCGCGTTCTCGGCGTGTCCCCCTGCGATGGTGACGCCCGAGGACGCCGGGGTCGAGGTCGAGGTGCCCGACGCTGGCATCACGTGTGACACCACGCGCTTCACGGACACCAGCTTCGGCGTGCTCGACTCGACGACAGGAACCGAGTGGGCGCGGTGGTCGGAGCCTGAACGGTACGCGACGTCGGCCGACGGTGAAGCGCGGTGCGCCGAGCAGGGCGCGCGGCTGCCGACCCGTCGAGAGCTCGAGGCGTTGCTCGAGGGTGACGGCGGCGACGGCGTCTGTCCGCTCGACGCGTGTGCGTTCGACGGCGTGCGCTGCGAGACGTTTCTGACTGGCACCACGAACGCGGCGGCAGGCGTCGGCTGGGCCATCGACACGCTCACCGGGCAGTCGATCGCCGGAGATATGGGTCCCTACGTCGTCCGGTGTGTCCGCTCGCACGACGAGTGAGCGCGACGTAGGAAGGGCTCCATGCCCTCCGACTTCATCAACGGCCGCTTCGTCGACCCCGCCACTCCCGACGGGGTCCTCGAGGTGCGCAGCCCGGCCGATCAGTCCGACGTGGTCGGGCGGCACCCGTGGTCACTCGCGCACGTCGACGACGCGGTGAGCGCGGCGCGCAGCGCGTTTCCGGCCTGGCGCCGCCTCGGTCAGGCCCGTCGCGCGGAGTTGCTCCGGGCGTATCAGTCGCAGCTCAAGCTCCACGCCGACGATCTCGCCCGCTGCATCGCGAGGGAGATCGGCAAGCCGCTCTGGGAAGCGAAGACCGAAGTCGGCGCGATGGTGAGCAAGGTCGACGTCTCGCTCGGCGAAGGCGCCGCGTACGTGAAGGACACGGTGATCGCCGACCTGCCCGGAGAGATTCGGCATCGGCCCCACGGCGTCGCGGCGGTGCTGGGCCCCTTCAACTTCCCCGGGCATCTGCCGAACGGACAGCTCGTGCCGGCGCTGCTGATGGGCAACACGGTCGTCTTCAAGCCGTCGGACAAAGGCGCGGGCACGGCCGTGCTGATGGCGAAGTGTTTCGAGGCCGCGGGTTTTCCGGCGGGCGTCTTCAACCTCGTGCAGGGCGCGGTGCCGACGGCCGAGAAGCTGGTGACGCACCCCGGGCTCGACGCGCTGCTCTTCACGGGCTCGGTGCAAGTCGGCCAACGCATCGTCGCTGCCAACGCACATCGCCCCGGGCTGATGGTGGCGCTCGAGCTCGGCGGAAAGAACGCGACCCTCGTTCTCGATGACTGCGAGCTCGAGCGAACGGTTCGGGAGCTGGCCTTCTCGGGCTTCGCCACCGCGGGGCAACGCTGCACGGCGACGTCGAGGGTCATCGTCACGAAGGGCATCGCGGAGCGGCTCGTCGAACGGCTCGCGGCGGCGGCCCGGAGCGTCACGGTCGGCCACGTCTTCGATGACGGCGTCTTCATGGGGCCGGTGATCTCCGAGGCGACGCGGAGCCAGCTCCTCGCCGCCCAGGCGAAGGCGATCAGCAGTGGCTTCGAGGCCGTCGCGCCAGGCGGTGCCGTCGAGGTCAGCGGGCGGCGTGGCTTCTACGTTCGGCCCGCGGTGCACGTCGCTCGTGGGGGCGTGACGCGCGTCGCCGGCTACACCGACACCGAGCTCTTCGCGCCGGACCTGTCGGTGGTGACGGTCGACTCGCTCGACCAGGCCATCGCGGTCGCGAACGAGACCGACTTCGGGTTGTCGGCGGCGGTCTTCACGCAGAACGGCGACGCGTTCGAGCGCTGCGCCGACGAGCTCCGGGTTGGCGTGCTCCACTGGAATCGCTCGAGCGCCGGCGCGAGCGGCCGGCTCCCATTTGGAGGCATCGGCGCGAGCGGCAACCATCGGCCGGCCGGAATTCTGATGGGCCAGTCGTGCACGTACCCGCTCGCCGTGTTGTTGCCGCAGAAGGCCGACGCTCCGCTGCCCTCGTGGCCCGGCATTTCGTTCTGAAGCAGGCGATCGCCCGGGAGCGTGCTACGCGCCGCGGCCGTGGCTGATCTCTCTGCATTCCGTGGCCGGTGGTTCGTCGTGAAGATCGGCGGCGAGCTCGCGCAAGACGTCCCCCGACTGGCTCGAACCGTGGGCGCCGCCGTGCGGGCCTTCCTCGACGCAGGCATCAAGGTCTGCGTCGTTCATGGCGGTGGTCCGCAGGCGACCGAGCTGGCGAAGAAGCTCGGCCTCGAGACGAAGCAGGTCGCCGGCCAGCGCGTCACCGACGAAGCGACGCTCGAGGTGATGAAGATGACGCTGGCGGGGCAGGTGTCGGTGAACGTCGCGAGCGCGCTCCGCATCGCTGGGGTTCCGGCGCTCTGCACGACGGGCGTGTCGGGTGGCCTGGTCGACGCGAGCCGCCGGCCGCCGGTCGATGTCGCGGGCATCGAAGCGCCGGTCGACTACGGGCTGGTGGGTGACATCGCGGCCGTGAACGTCACGATGCTCGAGACGCTCTCGGAGCGTGGCGTCGTGGTGGGCCTCGGCTCGCTCGCGGGCGACGTGCACGGGCGCGTGTTCAACGTGAACGCCGACACGGTGGCGACACGGGTCGCTGGCAAACTGCGCGCGGCGAGGCTGCTGCTCGTCTCGAACGTGCCGGGCGTGTTGAAGGACCGCAACGATCCAGCCTCTCGAATTCCTCGCCTGACGCCTCGCGAAGCGCGCGCGCAGATCGCTGCCGGCGTCATTCAAGGCGGCATGATTCCCAAGGTCGAAGAGAGCCTCGCGATGCTCGACGAAGGCATCGACGCGATTCACATCGTGGGCCTGTCGCCCGAGAGCGCCATTCTCGACGAGGCGCTGGAGCCGGGCCGCTACGGCACTGTGTTCGTGAAGGAGTAAGCTGACGTGGTGAGGCTCTCGTCACTGCTGTTCTGTGGGCTGTTGGTGGTCGGGTGTGAGTCGAAGACCGAGGGTGGCATCAACGCCACCGTCGAGTTCACGCGGGTCGATCGCGGCCGGGCGTGCATTCGGATTGCGGTCGTCGATCTGGCGTCGGTCGGCAGCCAGCCCGAGCGCTTCGAAGCGAACAACATCGATATTTCGGACAGGGAGCTCACCGGAGAGATCAGCGTCGGCATCGGGCGTAACCCGGAGTGGACCGATGGCGTCGAGGTGCGCGCGTCGCTTCATCGTGAGACCTGCGCGCGGATTCCGGAGGCCATCGACACCGGCCGCGCGACGTTCAGGATCAACGAGGTTCAGAAGATTCGGTTGTCGCTCCGGCAGTCAGCGCTCGACGGGGGCTCAGGAGGCGGGACTGCAGGAGGAGGCGCCGCAGCAGGGGGTTCTGCAGCCGGTGGCTCCGCAGCCGGTGGCTCTGCAGCCGGTGGCTCCGCAGCAGGTGGTTCTGCAGCTGGTGGGTCGGCAGCCGGTGGTTCCGCAGCCGGTGGCTCTGCAGCTGGTGGTTCTGCAGCTGGTGGTTCTGTAGGCGGTGGTTCTGCAGCTGGTGGTTCCGCGGCCGGTGGCTCCGCAGCAGGTGGTTCTGCAGCAGGTGGCTCCGCGGCCGG
>JAUXRI010000302.1 GCA_030681895.1 Myxococcales bacterium
CGCGCGCGTACTCGGCGTCGAAGTAGATCGGGTTGTAGTCGCCGAGGGCCTCGGCGAACCGGCGAATGGCTCCGCGTTCCACCTCGTTGAGCGTCGGGGGCGTCGTTCGTCCTACGGCGGCGCGATCGAGCATGTCGGGGATTCTCCTCAGCGACCGGCGGGGAGCTCGAGCACCGTCAACAACCCGGGCTGCGAGGCAGTCATACGGGGGGCAGCGTTCACGACGAGATGGGCCGTGGCGCGATCGCCAGGGAGCCCACCGGGGATCAACACCTTCACCTTCGGGTCGGCGTCGAGCTCGATGATGTCACCGGGATCATCGGCGCCGAGCGCGATGGTGAGCTCGAGGCGCACGCGCTCCTGGCCGTCATCGAGCGCGACCGCGACCTGGTGCATGCCGGCGACCTGGCCCTTCTTCACCAGGAACGCACCGCCCGAGATGTCTTCATCGGCGAAGACCGGCGTCAGCTCTTCTTCGTAGTCGTCGCAGTCGAGCCCGAGGCCCAGCGCGCAGAGGGCAGCCGACTCCACCAGGCCGACGTGGCCGATGCGGCCTTGATCGACGAGCGAGAAGAACTCGTCCTCCGTCAGCCCGGCGCCGACCTTGCGCTGCAGCGCCTCACGCCGCGTGCGGGCGTCGACGGTGCGGCTCACCTTCGCGTGGCTGACGGCGCCACACACCTGACCGAGCGTCGCGACGAGCCTGTCGAGTACGAAGCCGGGGTTCACGCCGGTGCCGACGATGGAGACGCCTGCGCGCTGCGCCGCGGCCTCGAGCGTGTCGGCGATCTCGGGGTGATTGAACCAGGGGAACGCGAGCTCTTCGCAGGTCGAGACGACGTGCAGCCCGAGCGACATCGCCTCGAGCAGTTGATCCTTCACCTGCGGCAGACGGGAGCCGGTCGCGTGCAGCAACACGACGCCCTTTCGCCGCGCGACAGCGGGCCCGAGCGACGAGTGCACCTTCATCGAGCCGACGGCCTGCCCCAGCACGTCAGAGAGCGGGCGTCCGGCGAGCTTCGGGCTCGAGTCGACCGCGCCGATCAGCTCGACCTCGTCGTTCGCGAGCGCAGCGCGAGCGATCTCCTGACCGATCACGCCCAGCCCCATCACGATGACTGGAACACGGCCCGCCGATGAGGGCGCCGAAGGTGCAGCAGACTTCGCGCGCGTCGCGCCTCTCGCCATAAGGAACCGCGATGGTAGACGACCGCAACGGGCCCCGGCCAGAAAAGCGTTGCGGCGACACTTTCAACGCCTGACCCTCCAGCGCCGGTTAGAGTGTGGTCCCCGCACTTGATTTCCGAGGAATTTCAACATCATGGAACGCTTTCTCCTCGTCGACGATGACCCCTCGATCACCGACGTGCTCCGCAGGGTGCTCGAGTCGATGGGGCACCCTGTCATCCTTCACAACGATCCTCTGGCCGCCGCGCAGGAGACCGAGTTCGACCTGGTGCTGACCGATTTCATGATGCCGAACCTCAACGGCATCGAGCTGCTGGGCGTCCTCAAGGCCAAGCGTCCCGACGCGGTGCGAATGCTGATCACCGCGGCGAATGACTTCAAGGTGGCCATCGACGCTGTGAATCGTGGAGAGGTGTTCCGGATCATCGGCAAGCCCTGGCAGCTGCAAGATCTCAAGTTCGGCATTCAGCAGGCCGTCGACTACTACCGTCTCGTCAAAGAGAACCGTCGCCTCGCCAAGGAGCTCGCCGAGCGCAACCAACGCCTCGCCTCCCTCAACGCCGTGCTGGAAGAACAGGTCGTCGAACGCACCAACGGCCTGCTCGAGGGCATGGTGCGGGCCCTCGACTATCGCGACACCGAGACGCAGTGGCACTCATGGCGCGTCGCGAAGTTCACCCGCCGCATCGCCGAGGCTGCGGGGCTGGCGGGCGACATGTTGATGCACATCGAGCAGGGCGCGCTGTTGCACGACATCGGGAAGATCGGCGTGCGCGACTCGATCCTGCTCAAGCCCGGCCCGCTCACGCCCGAGGAGTGGGTCGAGATGCGCAAGCACGCCGAGATGGGCTACCGCATGCTCGCGAACATTCCCTACCTGCAGGACTCGGCGCAGATCGTCTACCAGCACCAGGAGCGGTACGACGGCCGTGGCTACCCGCGTGGGCTCAAGGGGGAAGAGATCGTCATCGGCGCGCGGTGCTTCTGCATCGCCGACACCTTCGACGCGATCACCTCTGATCGACCGTATCGGAAGGGCGCGGCGCCCGAGGTGGCCTTCGCCGAGATCGGCCGGCTCGGCGGCACGCAGCTCGACCCGCACCTCGTGAAGGTGTTCCTGTCGATCGACCCTGAGGAGTGGCTGCGCATTCGCGCTGACATTCGTGTGCTGGAAGAGAAGGAGAAGGGTCGCTGGAACGAGTACCTCGTCGCGCCGTCGCCGCTGATGGGCGGCCAGACCGCTGACAAGAAGCCCGCGACGTAAGGGACATGGTTCTGCCCCGCGTCGGCCTCGGCTGCATGCGGCTGTCGACGGAGCCACGCTCCGAGTCCGACGGCGTGGCCGTGATTCACGCGGCGCTCGACGCTGGCGTGTTGTTGTTCGACACCGCGACTGCGTACTGCGCGGTCGACGCGCTCGGAGAGAACGAGCGGTTGTTGGCGAAGGCGCTGGCGCTTCATCCTCGAGGTGCCGAGGCGGTGATCGTCACCAAGGGCGGCCTTCGAAGGCCCGGTGGTGCGTGGCGGCCCGACGGGAGAGCGAAGTCGATTCTCGAAGACGCTGAACGGAGCGTCGAAGCGCTGGGCCGCGTGCCCGATCTCTTCCTGCTCCACGCACCGGATCCGTCGGTGCCGTGGGCGACCTCGATCCGCGCGCTGGCCGGCGTGATCGAGCGTGGCCTCGCGAAGGCGATCGGACTCTCGAACGTGACGGTGGGTCAGCTCGACGAAGCGCTCGCCCTCGCGCCGATCTCAGCGGTGCAGCAGGGCTTGTCGATCTTCGACGATCGCGCGCGGTTGTCGGGCGTGTTGGCGCGTTGTCTCGAGCGCGGCCTCGCGGTGATGGCGCACACGCCGCTGGGAGGACCGAAGCGCATCGCGCGGCTTGGAACGTCGGCGGTGTTGGGTGAGCTCGCGAAGGCGAAGTCCGTCTCACCTGCGGTCATCGCACTCGCGGCGGTTCTCGATCTCGACGAGCTAGTCTGCGTGATCCCCGGAGCGCGTCGGCCCGAGACGATCGCGGACGCGGCGCGCGCGGCGTCGATCACCTTCGGCCCTGATGAACGCGCCCAACTGCAAGAGACCTTCTCTGCGCTCGGGCCTCCCGCGACCGTGGAAGCGACCGGTGCCGCGTCGCGCTCCGAGGTGGTGCTGCTGATGGGCATTCAGGGCTCGGGGAAATCGAGGTTGGTCGACGAGTACGTCGGCAACGGCTTCGTTCGCTTCAACCGCGACCTGCTCGGCGGCACGCTGAAAGACACCGCGTTGGCGATGTCACGGGCGCTGGCGTCGGGCACCACCCACGTCGTCCTCGACAACACGTACACGACGCGCGCCTCGCGGGCGGCGGTGATCGAGGCCGCGAAGAAGCAGGGCGCAAAGGTGCGTGGGTTGTGGCTCGACGTTCCCCTGCACGAGGCGCAGGTGAACGTGATCAACCGAATGCTCGACGCGCACGGACGGCTGCTCGGCCCCGACGAGCTGAAGAAGCAGAAGGACAACACGGGGCTGACGCCGCTCTCGCACTTCCGGACCGTGAGGGAGCTGGAGCCGCCCGCGCGCGACGAAGGCTTCGACTGGCTCGAGACGCGGCCGTTCGTGCGGGCGGTGAAGGATGGTGGCGCAGGTCGCTTCGTCGCGTTCGAGTGCGCCGAGACGATCTCACCGTCCGACGTGCCGACCTTCGTCTTCGCGTGGACAGAGACCGAGCGGGTGGCCGTCGAGGCAGCAGCGGCGCGACTCGGAGCCCAAGCGATGATCTGTCCGCATGGTGGTGGCCCACCGAGCTGCTGGTGCCGCCCTCCCCTGCCTGGGCTGCTGCTCGAGGCGTGTCACCGCGCGAAGCTTGCGCCCCCGAAGTGCACTGTGATCGGCACGACCGAGACGCATCAGATGTTCGCCGCGACGATCGGCGCGACGTTCGTGACCGCGAACTGAGGCGCTCGTCGCCACGCCGGCATCGCTCACGATCTCCGGAATGAGCTCGAAGAACGCGAGGGAGCCCAGTCCGCGACATCAACCTCGCGCGGCCCTACGTCACGACGTCGCGAGCTTCACGACAGGCGCCTGCCGCAGCACGTTCTCTTGCGAGATGCGCGCAGCGACCTTGCCGGCGATTGCCATGAACGCCTTCGTCTCTTCACTGTCCGGGTGCCCGACGACGACGGGAATGCCACGGTCACCACCCTGGCGGATCTTCAAGTCCAGCGGCACGTCACCGAGGAACGCCATGTCCATCATCTCGGCGGCGCGACGGCCTCCGCCGACGTCGAAGATGTGCGTGCCCTTGCCGCAGTGCGGGCAGATGAACTGATTCATGTTCTCGACGATGCCCAGCACCGGTACGTGGAGCTTGTCGAACATCTGCTTCGCGCGAACGACGTCGGCGAGGGCGACGTCCTGCGGCGTGGTGATCAGCACTGCTCCAGAGCTGCGGACCTGCTGCGCGATCGTCAGCGGCACGTCGCCGGTGCCGGGCGGCAGATCGAGAATGAGGTAGTCGAGCTCGCCCCAGTTCACGTCACGCACCAACTGCATCAGCGCGCCCTGCAGCATCGGCCCGCGCCAGATGAGCGCCTGATCGGCCTCGATGAGGAAGCCGATCGACATCACCTTGATGCCGTGCGCCTCGAGCGGGTCGAGGTTCTTTCCATCGCGGCTGACGGGCTTGCGTTTGATGCCCGTCATCAACGGAATCGAAGGGCCATAGAAGTCGGCGTCGAGCAGCCCGACCTGAGCGCCGAGCTTCGCGAGCGCACACGCGAGATTCAGCGCCAGCGTGCTCTTGCCGACGCCGCCCTTCCCTGCGCCCACCAGCACCACGTTCTTCACGCCGGGCAGGAGCGCATCCTTCGACATCGGGCCCGCGCGCGTCTTCGCCGTGAGCTCGAGCTTCAGCTCGGTCAGCCCTGCGACGGCCTTGAGCGCCACCTCGGCGTCGCCTTTGATCTTCTCCTTCATCGGGCACGCGGGCGTCGTCAGTTCGATGGTGACGCTGACCTTCCCGCCGTCGACCTTCAGGTTCTTCACCATGCCGGCCTTCACCACGTCGGTGTTGAGGTCGGGGTCCATGACCGTCGAGAGGGCTTTGAGAATGTCGCTTTCCTGAACGCTCATGGTGACTCCTGATTTTCGTGCGGGTACAGCGTCTGGCTTCCAATACGGGCCGAGCCCCGGCCGCGCAAGGCAGGACATCGCGATGAGCCACTACCTGTCTGGCATTCTGAAGATCATCGTGATCGAGGCCTTCATGGCACTGCTCGTGATCGACCGTCTGACCGGCGAGAAATGGGAGCGAGAGAAACACCTCGCGTACACCGGCCTCGTGACGCTGATGGTCTTCGGGTGGACCAACTGGGGCGTCGGGCGCGCGGGCACCAGCATCTGGTGGGTCGTCGCTGCGATCGGCGTGGTGTGGCTGTGCGGGTGGATGGTGCGGGCCGCGCTCGGCCGCGAGACCGGCGAACGCGCGAAAAGCTTCGCCACGACGATGGGCTCGATGGGCAAGGCGCTGAAGCTGCCGCCGATCGTGATGGCGTCGCTCGTCGCAGCAGCCATCGCGTTCGGCTTCTGCTGGCTCGGCGTGCGCAACGACTCGATCGCCTGGGTGCACCAGCACGAGCAGTTCCACTTCTATCTCGGCGCCAAGTACCAGAAGGAGGTCGGCTGGTTCGACCTCTACACCGCCGCCATCATGGCCGACCGCGAGACCGTCAACGCGATGGCTGGCGTCTCGAAGACCCGCGACAACCGCACCTTCGAAGAGATCCCCGTCGAGCAGGCGCTCCAGGAGGCGCCGCGGATCAGAGCGCGGTTCAGCGACGACCGGTGGGCGGCGTTCAAGGCCGACTGGGCGACGATGGCGCAGACCTGGCCCGGCATGCCGTGGGCGACGGTGATGAACGATCACGGCAACTCGAACTCACCGGCGTGGTCGATCATTGCGGGCCCGATCACCAACCTCGTGCCGCTGTCGAAGCAGAACCAGTCACTGCTAGGCATCCTCGACCTGCTCCTCATGCTCGCGCTGTTCCTCACCGTGTACGAGACGTTCGGCTTCCGCCTCGCCAGCGTCGCGCTCTTCATGTGGGCCTGCGTGCCGGTGGTGTTCGATTACCTGAGCGGCAGCTTCCTGCGGTGGGACTGGCTGCTCGCGCTCGGGCTCTCGGTCTGTTTCCTGAAGCGGAACAAGTGGGGCACGGCGGGCGCGTTCTTCGGCTACGCAGTGGCCACCAAGCTCTTCCCGCTGCTCTTCGGCGTGGCGTTGCTGGTGCAGGTCGGCTTCGAGTGGCTGAAGACGCGCACCATCAAGAAGGAGTGGATCGCCTTCGGCCGCAACGCCGCCATCGCCGGGGCCGTCTGCGTCGCGCTCGCGACCATCATGTTCGGCACCAGCGCCTGGAGCGAATACGCCGAGCGGATTCAGGTCGCGCAGCTCGAGAAGTTCTACAGCAACCAGCACTCGCTCAAGACGGTGTTCCTGCAGCTCGTCGGTCCCGGCGAAGGTGGGCTCTCGAGCGGCATCTTCCCGCCGGTCATCAAGCAGTCGCTGGCCGAGGTCGACATCAAGGACTACTCGCTCGGCTTCCTGCTCGCGCGCCTCGCCTTCACGCTGGTGGTGGTGGTGCTCCTGCGCCGCGCCACGCCCGTCGAGGCCTTCACGCTGGGGCCCCTGCTCGTCTTCACCTGGCTGACGGTGAACATGTACTACTGGAACATGCTGGCGCTGCTCGCGCTCGGGCTCGCCTCACGGCAGGGGAAACACTTCTTCCTCATGCTGCTCGGGTTCTTCGCCGCGTACATCACGTACTACACGTACCAGCACCTCAACCGCGGCTTCGCCGAGGGGTACCTCATCGCGCTGATCATGATGGTGCTGACGATCGTCGTCGCGGTGTTCGAGTGGCGTGACGGCCGGCGCGCTCCGACTACTTGAGCGTGTCGACGTACTCGCGGCTCAGCTCGATGACGCTCTTGCCAGTCGACGACACGGTTTCATGGATGAGCTTGTCGCCTTTGGGCGTGAGGCTGACCGTGCTGATCGGCGCGCCCTTCCCTTCGAACTCCAGCTTGCCGCCCGGCTTCGCCTCGAGCTTCGGCGCTCCGCCTGCGCCGTAGTGGGCCAGCACGAGCTTGCCGCCCTCGAGGTAATAGACCGCCGCGCTCAGCACCTTCGTGCGATCGGAGCCCGTCACCATCTCGAGCACTGCCGTCGCGTTGGAGATCACCCGCAACGACACGTAGCGCGCAGTGTCCTTCTCGCCAGCCTTCCAGTTGCCCTCGAACGACTTGAGCTTCTCGAACGCGACGGCTGCTTCACCGACCGGCGGAGCAGAGACCAACAGACCGACGGCGACGAGCAGCGGCGACATGAGAGCTCCGATGGCTGGTGGGGACGACTCAGCATAACGGGCACCGACGCGCCCGGTTGGCCGTTCTTCAGCGCTTCGTCGCGGTCCGCACCGAGCGGCGAAGTCCTTCCCACGGCACCCGCGCGATGGCCTCGGCTGGCGACACCCACTCGAAGGCTTCGTGTTCGTCGGAGAGGCGCACCACGGCGTCGTCACTGGCGCGGGCGACGAACGGGTACTCGCGCATCACCTTCGGAGCGCCCTCCAACCCGCCCAGCGCAAACGCGTGCGGCGCGTCGATGGGCTGAACCGGAAGTTCGAGACCGGTCTCCTCCGCGAGCTCTCTCACCGCTGCACGATCGGGGCGCTCGCCGTCTTCCACGCGGCCCGTCACCGGCTGCCAGAACCCGCCACGTGGCTCGGTCCGTTTCATCAGCAGCACGCGCTCGTGAGACGGCGACACCACCATGACGCTGACGGATTCCCGCAACGCCGGTCCCGCGGCCATCGAACTCTCGAACACCGCGCCGAAGTGATGCACCAGGCGATCCTCGACCTCGGCCATCGACGGAGTCGCGAACGACAGCTCCTTCGCCATCGAGGTGACGCCGGCTTCGCTGATGCCGCACGGCACGATCAGCTCGAAGTGCGACAGGTCCGGGTCGACGTTCAGCGCGAAGCCGTGCCTCGTGTACCAGCGGCTCAAGTGCACGCCGAGCGCGCAGATCTTCCGGGGGCCGCCGAGGCGAGACTGCTCGACCCACACGCCGGGCCACTTCTCGATGCGCGCCGCGACGATCCCGAAGTCGGCGAGCGAGCGGATGATCACCTCTTCGATGCTGCGCACGTAGCGCCGCACGTCCTGCCGGCCGGGGCCGAGGTGCAACAGCGGGTAGCCGACGATCTGACCAGGCCCGTGGTAGGTGACGTCGCCTCCGCGATCGGTCTCGAAGACGCCCACGCCCAGGCGCTCGAGCTCGTCGCGAGGCCGCAGAATGTTGGAGCCGTCAGCGCCACGCCCCAGCGTCAACACCGCCGGGTGCTCCAGGAGCAACAGCGTGTCGTCGACGGCGCCAGTCTTTCGCGCTGCCTGAAACTGGTTCTGCAGCTCGAGCCCATCGGCGTATTCGACGCGACCGAGCCGGTGCCACGAGACGGAGTGCATCACGGCGCTTTGTAGCGCCCCGCCGGAATGCGCGCGATCAACGCCGCGAGTTCCCGCGCGCCCCGCCCCGACCGTTCCGCCAGCGACACGAGGGAGTCGATGGCCGCCTCGGGGAGCTCGATCTCGCGCGCGGCGAGCAGACTCAGGCCGAGGTGGGTGAGCGCTTCACGATTGGGCGCTGGCAACGGCAAGACCGAGTCGACTCGAGAAAGGAGCTGCGGCGACACCTGGGCGGCGACCGCGCGATGAAGCGCCTCGGTGTCGTAGACCGGCTCGTCACCCTGCTCTCCCTGCAACATGAGCACGGGCGTCGGCGCCTCACCTCGAGCGGCCAGCACCGCCCGGCGCTTCGGGTGCGCGTCGAGCCAGCGATGGAGCGCCGCCTCTTCGTCGGCCGACAACGGCGTCGAGAGATCGACCAGCGCCGTGTCACCCTCGGCGCGCAGGAACGGGCGCTCGACCGGCTCGCCCAGACTCTTCAGGAAGACGGTCTTCCCAGCGCCCTCGGGCCCCACGACGAGCGCGACCCGTGGCTTGCGACTGGCCAACATCGTGTGGGCGGTCCGCTGCGACGGGAGCTCCGACTGGGCGGCGCGCGGCTCGGGAGGGCGGGGCTGGTGTTTTGGCAGCTCGGGCGTGGGCAGGGCCATCAGCTTCGCGCTCGTCGTCACGCAGCTCGTGCAGATGAACGCGCCGGCAGGACCAGCGATCAGCGGGCCGACCTCTGACCTCGGCTTGCAGCAGAACGAACACCACGCATCGATGGCCGGGTCTGCCTGGTGGGGCCCGCGGTCGAAGAGGGCGTCGTCACGAAACCGGCTGGTGCGCCGCCCGACGTCGAGCAGCTCGTCTCCGAAGCCCAGGCCGTCGTCTTCTGGGTCGTCGACCTCGCCCCCGAACGGCGCGTCTTCGAGCACGTGCGAGACCGCCTCGTCGTCTTCGTCGAAGAGCGCGATGCCCGGGTCGTGAATCTCGTCGAGCGGCACCGACACCGAGCGGCCTTCGAGGCGATCGATGTGACGCTCCATCTGCGCGGCCCGGCGTTCCATGCGGCGGGCCCGATAGAACCCGGCAGCCTGCTGCAGCCGAGAGATGGCCCGGGGCACGTCGCCGTGGGCTTCGGCCTCCTGCGCGGCCGCCAGCAGTGAGCGGATCTCGGAAGACATGGCCAACGACTGTAACGCCGGGGCTCGGCGGGCGTGCTGCGAAAGAAGGCGCGGCGCCGTCAGAGCGCTTGCACGCAGTGCGTCGTGCCCGCATGTCTTCGCTCTCCGTGACTGAACGCGGCTCCCTTCATCGGTTCACCGAGGGCCTGCCGCGCGCCTACTGGTTCCTGTGGGCCGGCTTGCTGGTCAACCGCACCGGCAGCTTCATCGTGCCCCTGATGACCGTGTACCTGACGCGCGAGCGGGGCCTCTCGCTCATCGACGCAGGCTCGATCCTCGCGATGTACGGCGTCGGCTCGATCGCCGGCACCACGCTCGGCGGCTTTCTGGCCGATCGCCTCGGACGGCGCGCGACGCTGCTGGTGAGCCTGGTCTCGTCGTCGCTGGTGATGGTGGCCACGGGCCAGGCGCGGGAGCTGGGCACCATCGCGGCCCTCGTCTTCTGCCTCGGACTCACCGCCGATCTGTTCCGGCCAGCCAGCCAGGCGCTCGTCGCCGATCTCGTCGCGCCGGAGTTCCGCGTGAAGGCCTTCGGAACCCAGTACTGGGCCATCAACCTCGGCTTCGCCTTCGCGGCGCTGGTGGGCGGCTTCGTGGCGCGCAGTGGCTTCTCGGTGCTCTTCCTCGCCGACGCGGCGACGACCCTGGCGTGCGCGGCGATCGTGTTCCTCGGCGTGCCTGAGACGAGACCCGAACGAACGCCAGGCCAGCCGGGCTCGCTGATCACGCCCTTTCTCGATCGCGCGTTCGTGCCGTTCCTGGTGCTCAGCTACGTGACGGCGTTCGTCTTCATGCAGCACCTCACCTCGCTCCCGAAGGACATGACGGACAAAGGCCTGGGGCCAGAGGCGTTCGGCATGGCCCTGGCTGCGAACGGCGTGTTGATCGTGCTGCTGCAGCCGTTGGTGCTCAGAGCCGTCACGACGGGAGGGCGAGGGAGAGCCCTCGCGCTCGGAGCGCTCATCACCGGCATTGGCTTCGGGCTCACGGCCTTTGCGCAGGCGCTCCCGATGTTCGTGGTGAGCGTGGCGGTGTGGACGCTGGGAGAGATCGTCATCGCGCCAGTCAACTCGACGGTGGTGGCCGATCAGGCGCCGGCGCACCTGCGCGGCCGGTACCAGGGCGCGTTCGGGCTCACCTGGAGCCTGGCGCTCGTCACGGCGCCGGTGATCAGCCCGCGGCTCATCGCCATCACGGGGCTGACGGCGTTCTGGGGTCTGTGTTTCCTCGCCTGCGCTGCCTCGAGCGTCGGCTACCTGGTCGCGATCCCCGAGCCCGCCCGCCGCTGACGCTCTCGCGGGGCGGGGCCGTTTCTTCTACGGTCCCGTCCATGTTGGCCCTCGCCCTCACCGTTGGACTCGTGCTCACCCAGGATCCCGCGGAGCCCGCGCCGCAGGCGGACCCACCTGCCGATGCTGCCGACCCTGCCCTGCCAGCCAGCGACGGCACCCAGCCCGCAGCCGCGCAAGGAGTAGGCAGCAGCGCAGACCCTGCGGTCGCCGCGATGAAGAAGCAGGCCGAGGAGCTCGTCCGCGCCGCTACGAAGCTGAAAGATCTCACCGGCACGGAGCGCGACAAGGCGATCGAAGACATCCGGAAGAAGTCCGAGGCGCTCGTCGGCAGCCCGGTGCTCCCGCCGCGCGACTTCAACTTCGAGGACTACTACGCGCTCTCGGAGCCCGACCAGGCGCTCGTCGTCGCGCGCAGCTTCTTCGACGCGCTCGTGTCGGGCGATGCCGGCAAGGTCGTCGACTACGCAGGCGTGCCCTTCATGCTGGAGGACCGGCGCATCGACAGGCCCTCGGAGCTCCGCTCGACCTGGGCCAGGCACCTGCGCAGCAAGCGCACCGATCTGATCACGCTCTACGGCATCGAGGTGCTCACGGCGGCCGAGATGGAGAAGAAGTACGGCCAGCCTCCGGCGCGGCTCAAGAGCTGGCCGTGGCGGCAGAGTCAGCAACAGTACGTCGCGGTGGCCAACCTCTCGGGGCGCGCCGCGATCATCGTGATGAAGGCCGCGGGAGCGACGTGGCAGGTCATCGCCTACCACGACTGAAGACCTCGGCCGCTCAGCTCACCTTCGACGCGAACTCCGCGAGCCGCGCGAGGCCCTTCTCGATGATCGCCTGCGACGTCGCGAACGAGAACCGCAGGTAGCCATCGGCGCCGAACGGCTCGCCCGGTACCGCAGCCAGCAGGAAGTCCTCGAGCAGCAGCTCCGACAGCTTCAGTGAGCCGGTGATCGTCTGGCCTTTGTACGACTTGCCGATCAGCTCGCCGACGTCGGCGAAGCAGTAGAACGCACCGTCGGGCCGCGGGCACTTCACCCCGGGGATCTTGCTCAGGCCGTCGGCCATCACGATGCGACGCTTGGCGTACTCCTTCACCATCGCGAACAGCGGCTCTTGCGGGCCCTTGAGGCCGGCGACGGCGCCCTTCTGGATCACCGAGGTCGGGTTCGAGGTCGACTGGTCCTGCACCATCTGCATGCCGGCGATCAGCTCCTTCGGACCGGCCGCGTAGCCGAGCCGCAGCCCCGTCATCGCGTAGGCCTTCGAGAAGCCGTTCACCACGACGGTGCGCGGCGCGAGATCAGGCGCGACGTTGGCGATGTTCTGGAAGCCACCTTCGACGTAGAGCAGCCGCTCGTAGATGTCGTCGGACACCAGCAGGCAGTCGTGGCCGCGCACGGCCTCGGCGATCGCGAGCAGCGTCTCCTTCGAGTACACGCCACCGGTGGGGTTCGACGGGCTGTTGAGGATCACCGCGCGCGTGCGGGGCGTCAGCGCCTTGCGCAGCTGGGAGGGATCAGGCGCCCAGTTGTTGTGCGCGCTCGTCTCGACGATCACCGGCTCACCGTCGGCCAGCCGCACCATGTCGGGGTAGCTGACCCAGTACGGCGAGAAGATGATCACCTCGTCGCCTGGCGACAGCAGCGCCTGGAAGATGTTGTAGAGCGAGTGCTTCGCGCCGACCGAGACGAGCACCTGCTCCGGCGAGTACTCGAGCTTGTTCTCGACTTTGAGCTTGTCGACGATCGCGGCCTTCAGCTCGGGAATGCCACCCGTCGCGGTGTACTTGGTGAACCCAGCGTCGAGGGCCGTCTTGATCGCGTCCTTGATGTTCGTGGGCGTGTCGAAGTCGGGCTCGCCAGCGGCGAATGAGACGACGTCGGCGCCCTTCGCGGCGAGGGCCTTGGCCTTCGCGTTGAGCGCGAGCGTCGGTGAGGGCTTGGCGCTCTTGAGTCGGTTGGCGAGTTTGATCATGACGGCGGTCATCCCTTGTTGGCGTACTTGGCGCGAAGTCCGGCGGCGACGTTCGCAGGCACCAGCCCGTCGACGTTGCCTCCGAAGCTGGCGACCTCGCGCACCAGATTCGACGAGACGTAGAAGTAGTCTTCGCCAGTCATCATGAAGACCGTGTCGAGCTCGGAGTCGAGCTTGCGGTTCATGTTGGCCAGCTGAAATTCGTATTCGAAGTCGCTGACGGCGCGCAGACCACGCAGCATCACCTTCACGTTGCGCTTGCGGCCGTAGTCGACGAGCAGCCCCTGGAAGTCGTCGACCTCGACGCGCTGCTCGTCGGGGAACGCCTCGCGGATGAAGGCCTTGCGCTCGGCGACCGAGAACAGCGGCGTCTTCTTGGGGTTCACGGCGATGGCGACGATCAGCCGGTCGAAGAGCTTGAGCCCGCGTTGGATGATCGAGAGGTGACCGTTGGTGAGAGGGTCGAAGGAGCCGGGGTAGATCGCGACGGTCATCGGCCGCGGAGCGTCGTTCACGCCAGCGGATCGGTCAATCGGAAGATCGAGACGACGGTGGCTCCGAAGGTGCGCTCGTCTTCGCGCTGCCATCGGCCCACGCGCTCCGGCAACACCTCGGCGGCTTCGTGCTCGATCACCGCGACGCCTCCTTCGACGACGATCGCCTCGAGCGCTGCCAACACCTCGAGTCCCGCGCGCGCTGCGTAGGGAGGATCGGAGAAGACGAGCTCGAACTGGGCACTGCGCGACGCCAGCGCTTCGAGTGCCTTCATCACCGGCTGCGAGAGGATCTCGACCCGCGTGTCGAAGCCGAACGCCTTCGTGTTCTCACGACACAGGCCCACGGCTTCGCGCCCACTGTCGACGAGCACCGCCTGGACCGCGCCGCGAGAGACAGCCTCGAGCCCGAGCGCTCCAGTACCCGCGAAGAGATCGAGCACCCGCAACCCGTCACACGTCTGCCCCAGCACATTGAAGATCGTCTGGCGCACCCGATCAGCCGTCGGCCGCGTCGTGTCAGCGCCTTGTGGCGTCTTGAGCGGTCGCCCTCTGGCCGTTCCACCGACGATTCGCATGCGACTCGCGCATACCTTTCCCCTCTTCCGCCTGCACGTCTCTTGTCCACACTTCGGACAGCTTGAGGTACACCTGTCGTCGCTTCAGACGACTTTTGAACTCCAAAGCCGCCAGAGCTGATTTTCGAGGCCGCCCCGCATGGACTACGAGCGCTACCAGAACCTGCACACGATCGTGATGCTGCGGGACATTCTGCGGAAGTGGTGGCGGGCCGAGCTCTCGTTCGCCGACAAGAGCGGTCAGGTGATCGAGTGGGCGAAGGGGCCGATCAACCCGCCGCCGAACGACTTCTGCCGGCTCTCGTTGTTCTCGAAAGAGGGCTTTCGCCGCTGCTGCTCCTCGGTGCGCGTGCTGCACGAGAAGTTCAAGGCGTCGAAGAAGCTGCGCCGAAGCCAGTTTCACGAGTGCCACCTGGGCTTCACGATCGTCGGCGCGCCGCTGCACATCAACGGCGAGTACGAGGGCATGGTGTTCGTCGAGGGCTTCTCGCGGCAGGAGGTCAGCCCGCGTGAGGCCGATCAGCTGCGCACCAAGATCGCCGAGCTCAACCCCGGCGCCACCGATCTCGAGCGGGCCATCGAGCGCGTGCCGGTGATGGACGAGCGCGAGGTCGAGAAGATCTGCGACCTGCTCGAGTTCGGCGCCAACGAGATCGGAAACTTCGAGGCGGAGCTCTCGCGCAAGGACGAGACGGTGCAGGCGCCTCCCGTCGAGCAGTCCGATCGCTACAAGTTCGAGAACATCATCGGCCGCAGCCAGTCGATGCTCGACGTCTTCCGCATCCTCGAGCGGGTCTGCCAGTCCGACACCACAGTGCTCGTCAACGGTGAGTCGGGCACGGGCAAGGAGCTTGTCGCGCGCGCGATTCACTACAACGGCCCGCGCAAGGACAAGCCGTTCGTCGTGCAGAACTGCTCGGCCTTCAACGACAACTTGCTCGAGAGCGCGCTGTTCGGCCACGTGCGCGGCTCGTTCACCGGCGCCTTGCGCGACAAGAAGGGCCTCTTCGAGGTCGCTGACGGCGGCACCTTCTTCCTCGACGAGGTCGGCGACATGTCGCCCTCGCTCCAGGTGAAGCTCCTGCGCGTGCTGCAAGAGGGCGTGTTCCTGCCCGTCGGCGGCAACGCCTCGAAGCAGGTCGACGTCCGGGTGATCTCGGCGACGCACAAGGACCTGACCGAGCTGGTGAAGAAGGGCGAGTTCCGCGAAGACCTCTTCTATCGCCTCAACGTCATTCGCATTCACGTGCCGGCGTTGCGCGAGCGCAAAGACGACCTGCCGATGCTCGTCGACCACCTGCTGCGTAAACACAAACGCGAGGGGCAAAAGGCGCGTGGGCTGGCGCCAGAGGCGATGTCGGTGCTCCAGAGCTACCACTGGCCCGGCAACATTCGTGAGCTCGAGAACGAGATCGAGCGCCTGCTGGTGCTGGGCGGCGATCAAGATCAGCTCACGCCCGACCTGCTCTCGAGCCGCATTCGCGACACCGTCAGCGGCGCCATGGGCACCAACGTGATCGGTGGCTCGCGGCTCAACGTCGTGCCGGCCGGCCGCCTCAATGACGCCGTCGAGCAGCTCGAGCGCGAGATGTTGTCGCAAGGCCTGCAGCGCACCCGCAACAACAAGAGCCGCCTCGCGCGAGAGCTCGGCATCAGCCGCTCGAACCTGATCCTGAAGATCCAGAAGTACGGCCTCGAAAAGCCCGGCGTCGGCAGCGACGACGAGGAGGCGGAAGCCAGTGTCTGACGGCGGGACCCGCTCGTTTCACCAGTCGTTCTTCACCACCGACGATGGCGCGCCCTTGTGGTTCGAGGAGCGCGGTGAAGGCCCGGCGATGCCCGCGGTGCTCTGCGACGGCCTCGGCTGTGACGGCTTCATCTGGCGCTACCTGTGGGAGCCACTGGCAGCGAATCGTCGGGTGCTCCATTGGAACTATCGCGGGCACGGCAAGAGCGGTGTGCCGACCGACGATACCCGCATCGGCGTCGAGTACATCTGTGACGATCTGCTGCGGCTGATGGAGAGCCGCGGGCTCGAGCGCGCGGTGATCTTCGGCCACTCCATGGGCGTACAGATGGCGCTCGAGTTCCATCGGCGTCACCCATCACGCGTCGCCGGGCTGGTGTTGATCTGCGGCTCGTACGGAACCCCGCTCGACACCTGGCACGATCACTCCCTCATGCGGCTCGCGTTCCCGGGCATGAAGGCCTTCGTCGAGCGCTTCCCCGGGGTGGCGAAGCTGGTGACGAGCAAGGTGCTGCGCACGGAGCTGGCGGTCGAGTTCGGCATTCGCACCGAGCTCAACCCGTTGTTGCTGAACCACAACGACTTCCACCCGTACATGGAGCACCTGGCGAAGATGCACCCGCTCTACTTCGTGCGGACGCTGGACTCGCTGAAAGATCACTCCGCGCTCGATCACCTGTCTCAGGTGAACGTGCCGACGCTCGTGGTGGGTGGTGAGATCGATCGTTTCACGCCGGTGTGGTTGAGCCAGCGCATGGCCGAGCACCTGCCGAACTCGAAGTACCTCTTCGTGCAGGGCGGCAGCCACACCGCGCCGCTCGAGCGCCCGGGCCTCGTCAACGCAGAGATTGAGCAGTTCCTGGCGAAGCTCGAGGCGTGACGCTCCGGTAGACGGCGAGATCGTTTGCGGCAGGTGACGCGAGCTCGAGCCACGGCACGGGCGGCAACGGAAGGTCGACGCAGCACACGCGAATCTCTCGGGTCCGTGCGATCGCCTCGAGGTCCGTCAGCACGCGCTCGAGCCGCTCGCCGCTGAAGGGGCAATACAGAAAGAAGACCGAGCCGAGGTGCATGCGGCCCGTCAGCTCGGCCGCGTCGCCTTCGATGACTGCGAGCCGATCGACGTGGAGCCGGGCGGCGAGCGCGCGGGTGGCGTCGACGAGCGCAGGCTGAATCTCGAGGGCGACCACCGCCGCTCCCGTCATCAGGTGCAGTACGGCCGCCGCACGACCCGGCCCCGCGCCGACGTCGACGACGACGTCTGACGGTTCGATTCTCGCGTGCTCCACGAGGCGACACAGCACGTCGACCGGGCACGGCAGGTACGGAACGCAGCCTCGAGGCAGCTCAGGACCGTCATCGGGGATTCCGTCGAGCTCGAAGACCAGGTCGAGCCACGTGTCTCGGGCGGTGAAGGGCACCCGCATCAAGGCGGCGCGGAACTCGGCCGGAGACAGCTGCTGCTGCGAGAGCTGCAACCGGACCACGCTCGCGCTCTCTCGGTGCCTCGTCTCCACACTCGGCAGCCTACCGGACCCCGCCCTCTCTCAGTGGTGCAACGCGAGCGTGTGCGCTCAAGTAGTCGGCCAATGCCGAATTGCCCCGACCATCCTCGAGCGCTCGTCACCGGCGGGCTCGGCAGGGCGTGCCCGTTCTGCAAGGGCTCGTTGATGAGTCAGGCCGAGCTCGAAGGCGCGGTCCCCGAGGCGTCGACGGTGCTCGAGGTGGAGTCGCGCTCCGACGCGCTGCCGTTCAAGAAGCGCCGCTCGTGCCCTGACTGCGCGCAGGTCATGGCGCCGTGGCGAATCGGTCGGCTCGAGGCGTGGGTCGAGAAGTGCCCGTCGTGTGAGCTGCTCTGGGTCGAGGCTGGCGATCTCGCGTCGCTGAAGCTGGTGACGAAGTCGGTCGCGCGGGCCGACGCGTGGGCCTCGATGGACATCAAGGAGCGCTCAGAGATCGCGCAGGGCCTCGCCGATGCTCCGAAGCCGGTGGTTCAGGCGACGCTCGGTCAGACCGCGCAGGCGCTGGTGGGAGTCCCGGTGCTCACCGGCCTCGAAGGTGCCCAGTCATCGATCGCCACGTGGGTGAGCGTGCTGATTCTGGCCATTGGCTTCGCCGCGAGCCTCGTGGCTCCGGAGTCGTTCGGCTTCGAGGCGCTCTCCTATCGCGGCGATCGGGACTCGCTGCTCGGCGTCGTGCCGGCGGTGTTCGCGCACGATGGCTGGGGTCACCTTCTGGGAAACCTGTTCTTCGCGTGGCTGTTCGGCGACGCGGTCGAACGGAAAAGCCCGCACTGGCTGGTGCCGGCCATGCTCTTCGGTGGCGGAGCGCTCACGCTGTTGAGCGACTCGTTCTTCGCAGCGCCGACCATCTTCATCGGGGGCGCGAGCGGCGGCGTGTTCGGGTTGATGGGGTTGACCTTCGTGCTCCAGCGCCAGGGGAAGTGGATGATTCCCCTCCCCGGCTTCATGAGCGCGCAGCTGCCGTTGCCGTTCGTGATGGTGCTCTACGTGGGCTTCGACGTGTGGCTCGCCTCGATGGGCGACGGCGGGATCGCGTGGATCGCCCACGGCGTCGGGTTCGTGATCGGCGTGCTCACGGCGCTGCTGGTGCGCGAGCCAGCACTGCCTTCACCGTCTCGCTGACGGCCAGCAGACCTGCGTCGACCTGCGCCTTGAGGCCGTCGAGCTCGGCGATCAACGCGTCACCGAAGGCCACTTTGAGCTCGTCGCGGGCCCCCTCGTACAGCGTGGGGCCGGTGGTGGCGCATTGCAGATCGTCCTTCACGTCCGAGTTGGGCCGCATCACGCCCTTGTCCCAGCAGATGGGGAACAGCCAGCACACCATCGGTTTGATGGGGTGGTAGTCGCGGCCCGTCTTCAGCGCGAAAGCGTGGATTCCACAGCCCCTGCCCGTGCGGCTGAGGAAGACGCAGGCGCCCTTCCTGGTGTTCGAGCGCACGAACTTGCCGGTCGGGTACTCGGGGTCCTCGAAGACCTCGGGCTTGAACCACTCGCTGCTGGGAATGCCCAGGAAGGGCTCCAGCTCGGCCTTGAGCGCCAACAGCTTGTCTCGCTCCCCCGTGTTCACGTCGCAGCCGTACTGACAGCAGCTGTCGTTGCAGAACGTGCACTGCATGCACGCCTGGAAGTACCGCAGGGTGAAGATCTCGCTGTCCACCGAGTGGAGCGCAGGGACGGACCGAATCGGCAGCAACATGGGCGGGGGCGCCTAGGGCCAACCGGCGGAGGCCGCAAGCAGAACGTTCTGCGCACTATTCATCACCCGGCAACCCGTGTAGAGGCGGCCGCTCCATGTTTCCCCGCGAAAAAATCCGCAACATCGCCATCGTCGCCCACGTCGACCACGGCAAGACCACTCTCGTCGATTTCATGTTGAGGCAGGGCGGAGCCTTCCGCTCCAACGAGCATGTCGCCGAGCGCGTCATGGACTCGAACGATCTCGAGCGTGAAAAGGGCATCACGATCATGGCCAAGAACACGGCCATCTTGTGGAAGGACCACCAGATCAACATCGTCGACACGCCCGGCCACGCCGACTTCGGTGGCGAGGTGGAGCGCGGTCTGCGCATGGTCGACGGCGTGCTCCTGCTGGTCGACGCGGCCGAAGGCCCGCTGCCCCAGACGCGCTTCGTGCTCTCGAAGGCGCTCGCGCTCGGGTTGAAGACGATGCTCGTCATCAACAAGATCGATCGCAAGGACGCCCGCGCGCCCGACGTGCTCGACGCCGTCTACTCGCTCTACATCGACCTCGGCGCCGAAGAGAAAGACCTCGAGTTCCCGGTCATCTACGCCATCGCCCGTGAGGGCAAGGCGTCGCTCAAGCTCGAAGAGGTAGGCCCGAATCTCGAGCCGCTGTTCGACAAGATCATCGAGCACATCTCGGCCCCGCCCGCGCCCACGGTCGGCGACACCACGCAGCTGCTGATCGCCAACCTGGACTACGACGACTACGTCGGCCGCATCGGCATCGGCCGTATCAGCGCCGGCCGCCTCGCGCCCAACATGCCCGTCGCCATTTGCCGTGACGGTGGAAAGGTCGAGCAGGGCAAGGTCGTGAAGCTGTACGGCTTCTCGGGCCTCAAGCGCGTCGAGATCACCGACGCCGGGCCCGGGCAGATCGTCTGCGTCGCCGGCATCGAGGGCATGTCGATCGGTGACACCATCACCGACCCCGCCAATCCCAAGCCCCTGCCCCGCATCAAGGTCGACGAGCCGACCATGATGATGGTGTTCCGCGTGAACGACGGGCCGTACGCCGGCAAAGAGGGCAAATACGTCACCTCCCGGAACCTGCGCGACCGCCTCCAGAAGGAGTCGTACCGCAACGTCTCGATTCGTGTCGAAGACACCGAGAGCCCTGACGCCTTCCGCGTCGTGGCGCGCGGAGAGTTGCAGCTGGCCGTCATCATCGAGACCATGCGCCGCGAGGGCTTCGAGCTCACCGCGTCGAACCCCGAGCCGATCATCAAGGAGATCGACGGCGTTCGGCATGAGCCGATGGAGTTGGTGATCTGCGATCTTCCCGAGACGGCCATCGGCATCGTCACCGAGCGCCTGGGGCCCCGTCGTGGCCGCATGGTCGACATGGTGCAGATGGGCGGCGCCCGCACGCGCGTCACCTACCGCATCCCTGCGCGCGGCCTGGTCGGCTTCCGCAGCCAGTACCTCACCATCACCAAGGGTGAAGGCCTCATGTCGTCGCAGTTCGACGGCTGGGAGCCGCACATGGGGTACATCCCCCGCCGCTCCAACGGCGCCATGATCGCCGACCGTCTGGGCGACTCGATCCCCTACGCGCTGTTCTCAATTCAGGAGCGCGGCAAGCTCTTCGTGCCGCCCGGCGTGGCGCTGTACGAGGGCATGATCATCGGCGAGCACGCGCACCCGAACGATCTCGACGTGAACGCGAGCCGCGAGAAGAAGCTCACCAACATTCGCGCCGCCGGTCGCGACGAGAACGTCGTGCTGACGCCTCCCGTCGAGATGGGCCTCGAGAAGGCGCTGGAGTGGATCGGCTCCGACGAGCTCGTCGAGGTGACGCCGAAGAACATTCGTCTTCGCAAGCGCATGCTCAGCTTCAACGATCGGTACCGTGCCGATCGTGAGCACAAGCGCGAGAAGGAGGAGTGACCCGCGCCTCACCCTGAGCACATGATGCCGGGGTGAAGTGCTGGTTCGAGCGGCTCAGCCCTGCTGGAGACATCGTCGATCTGCCCGAGGGCAAGTCGACGATGGTCTACGGCCGCTCGTCGAAGGCCACGCTGGTGTTCGACGATGCGCTGGTGTCGGCGCGGCACTGCGAGGTGTGGTGCGACGGCGCCTTCTGGCGGGTGAAGGATCTCGGCACCGAGGCGGGCACCCAGGTGAATGGGCGACCCATTCGGTACCCGCGCGCGCTCTTCGACGGCGACCTGCTCCAGTTCGGGCGGGTGGAGCTCAAGTTCCGCTCCGAGGTGCGCGCCGACGATCCGCTCCTGCGTGACGCCATCGCGCGCGATCCCGACGCGGTGGAGCCGTGGCTCGTCTACGCCGACTGGCTGCTGGAGCGCGGAGACCCCCTCGGTGAGCGCATGGCCGCGGCGCGCAGTCACGGGCGCCTCGATCACGCGTCGTGGCTGGGACCACTGGGAGAACGGCTGTTTCAAGGCGAGCTCGAGATCGACTGGCACCTCGGTCTCGCCCGGCGCGCGACGTTCCGGCAGGTCGTCGGTCAGCTGCCCTACGACTGGCATGATGCCGTCAGCACCCTGCTGCGCACTCGCGTCACGCAGTTCCTGAGGGAGCTGGTGATCGACGTGCCCCGGCTTCGCGCCGGCCCGGCCCCGCTGGAGCTCGACGAGCTGATCGACGCACAGCGGTTGATCGCCAGCCTCCCCTCGCTGCCCAGCACGCTGGAGCGGCTGTCACTGGGCTACCGGATCGGCGATCGCTCCGAGCGGCTGTCGTGCATCGAGGAGCTCGCCCAGCGCGTGCCGCGGCTTCGGGGGAACGACGTATTCCTGAGCGTTCGCCACGCGCGGCTCCGCGTCCTGTCGACGGTCGACGGCTCACGCATGGTGGGCATCTCGGAGGGGCTGCGGCCGCTCACGCAGGTGACGCGCGTGCGGCGCAGCTCTCAGACGCAGCTGCACTTCGAGTCCCCACCGGGCATTCCCTTCATCGCCGACGGCAACCCCTGTCACTTCGCGCCCAGCGATGGCTCGTGGAAGCTCTTCGCGGGCCGGCTGCGCGGTGAGGTGCGCGTGAACAACCACACGACCTCGGTGTTCCAGCTCCTCCCTGGCGATCTCATCAGCATTCAGGGCGCGGGGACGTTCCGCTTCGAGGTGGTGGCGTGAGCCGCGCCTGGCTCAAACGAATCGACCTCGAGACCTTCGAGAGCGAGCGGCTCGAGCTCCCTTCCGAAGGCGACGAAGTGAGCGTCGGGAGGACGAAGCAGAACGCGATCGCGATCTCGTCGGTGCTGGTCTCTCGAGAGCACTGCGTGCTGGTGCGTACGGCTTCGGGGTGGGTCGTCGAAGATCGCAACTCCTCGAGCGGCACGTGGATCAATGGGCATCGCACCACGCGGGCGCGCCTGGCCCACGGCGACGTGATCGATCTCTACGGAACGCTGCTGGTGTTCCTCGACCGGCTCGAGCACCGGGCGCCCGAGGCAGAGGCCGCGCTCGATCGCGCACCACACGATCGCGGCGCGGTGCTCGTGTGGGGCGACCGGCTGAGTGAACACGGCGATCCGCTCGGAGAGCAGTTGATGACCGGCGTCGTCGACCCTGCGTGCCTCGAGGGCCTCGCGCCCTTGTGTGAGGCCGGTCGGGTCGAGCTGGACTGGAGGGGCGGTCTCGTCGAGCGCGCGCGCGTGCGCTGCACCAGCGACGCGACCTTTCAGGACGTCGACCTGCTCGGGAGATTGATGTCGCTGCGGGTGTGCCGGTGGCTCACGGATCTCACGGTCGATTTGTGCACGTGGACGATGCCCGCTTCGAGCCGGCTGCAGAGCGACGCCGCCGCGGCACTCCGTGGGCTCCTGAGCGGCGCCGAGCTGCCCGCGCTCGAGGCGTTGTCGCTCGGGTACCTTTCGACGCCGCTGCCTGCGTCGCACTTTCGCGAGGCGCTCCTCGATCGCCTTCCCGCCCGATTTCCGCTGCTCAAGACGCCCCCGGTCGACGTGCTGCCGCTGGTGCGTCACGCCTGGCTCGAGGTGGAGCAGCGCTCGGCTGAGGTGGAGTTCCAACAGGTCGGTCCCCAGGAGGGCGGTCGAATTCCGCTCCACACCGGCGTGTGGGTCGGCGGGGCGACCCCGACGAGGCTGCGGGCGATCGCTCCGGGCGTTCGACGAGAGGGCGTTCGCGAGAGCTTCTTGATCCGTCAGGAGGCGCCGCAGTGGTGCCTCGTCCCCGTCGAGCACGGGGTGCTGCTCAACGGCCGCCCAGCCGTGTCGACCCGGTTGCTGCCGGGCGACGTGATCGAGGAGCCGAGGGGGACGCGGTTTCGTTTCGTCGTCAGGGTCGAGCCGTCGCCGCGCCAACAGCACACACCGCTGGTCGTCAGAGGAACGGACCCGACCGGCAGGAAGCCCTGAGGCGAAGGCCGAACGCGTCGTCACGTGCTGAGGTGTGGCGAGGGCACGACGATCTCGTGGGCGCGCCGTACCACCTGAAGGCCGACACCTCTCACACGCCGCTGGTCGTCAGCGCAACGGACCCGACCGGCGCGAAACCCTGAGGAGAGGTCGGCCATCCGGTGCGCCGCCGCGCAAGGCGAACGCTCGGGTCTCGCAGCGACGTCACTCCGTCGGGCAGTCGGTGAAGGAGCGCGCTCCCTCGGGCGCGAGCCGAAGCGCCTCGAGACAATGCCAGCCACGCGCAGCAGAGGTGGTTCGACTCGAGCTCCGTTCGGTCACGTTCTGGGCCTCCTGGAGGGCAGTGCCAGCGGCGCCGGACAAGGCAAACGGCTCGCCGACCGTCCGCGGTGGACGATCAACGAGCCGTTCACGACGATTCGAGTCTCAGCTCACTTGGGCATGATGACGGTGTCGATCACGTGGATCACGCCGTTCGACGTCTCGATGTCCGTCTTGGTGACGTTCGCTCCGTCGACCATGACCTTGCCGTCCTTGAGGCCGAGGGTGAACTCGCGACCTTCGACCGTCTTCACCTTGCTGCCGTCCTTCATCTTCACGACATCGGCCGCCATCACCTTGCCCGGCACCACGTGGTACGTGAGCACGGCGGCGAGCTTCTTCTTGTCCTTCAGGAGCGCGTCGAGGTCCTTCTTCGCGATCTTGGCGAACGCGTCGTCCGTCGGCGCGAAGACCGTAAACGGGCCAGCGCCCTTGAGGGTGTCGATGAGACCGGCCTCGGTCAGCGCCGTGGCGAGCGTCTTGAACGAACCAGCGGCGACGGCCGTGTCGATGATGTCCTTCGCGGCGGCCTTGGGAGCCTCCTTCTTGGCCTCGACAGGCTTCGTGTCCTTCTTGTCAGCGGCGAACGAGAACGACGCCACCAGCGTGGCAACGACGACGAGCAGCTTCTTCATGGGTGTCTCCAGGAGCTTGGGACGCGCGGGTCGCGCGATCGACTGCGACCGTTGAATAGGGGCCTCGAAATCGCCGCGCAACCATACTTTAAACAAACCCTGAACAAGCCACTCCAGTGGCAGGCCCCCGAGCGAGCCGCTAAGCGGAGCGCATGAGCGAGCTGACGGCGAAGCGGGCCTCTGATTCCGTGACCGAGATGACGCAGCTGTTGTTGCCCGGTGACGCCAACTCGCTGGGGGCCGCGTTCGGCGGGAGCGTCATGGGGTGGATCGACATCTGCGCCGCGGTCTGCGCCCAGCGGCACTGCCGGCAGACGGTGGTGACGGCCTCGATGGACGACCTGCACTTTCACGCACCGATCACCGTGGGTATGGCGGTGACCCTCAAGGCTCGCGTGATCGCGGCGTTCACCTCGTCGATGGAGATCGGCGTGACGGTTCACAGCGAGAACCCGCACACGGGAGAGCGCAAGCTCACCACGAGCGCCCTGCTCACCTTCGTGGCGCTCGATCAGGCTGGCAAGAAGTTGAAGGTGCCCGCCCTGCTGGCCACGACGGACGCGGAGCGCGACGCGGCGGCCGATGCGACCGAACGCCGCGCCGATCGCCTCAGCCGGAAGGAGCGCGGCGCGCGCTGGCTCGCCGTCGTGATGCAGCAGCCGCCCGAGGTCTGAGGCCGTCTCGCCGCCGCCTCGAGGTCTCCTTCCGGCTCCGTGTTCCGAAGGCCGTGAGGCTTCTCACTCGGTGCACGCACGATCGACTGCTTCGTGCCGGGCGACGTTCCGAGCGCAGGGCCACACACGAGGCGACGAAGTGCGTCAGCACGACCAAGGAGGCGCGCTCCCGTCATCGCCGCGACCTCGCGACAAAGGACGAGCGGTGGCTGTCATCGCCACGACCCGGCGTCCTGAACGAGCGTTGGCGTTCTCGCCGCGACCTGCATCGCAACAGCAGCGGGCGCCGTCATCGCCGCGGAGCGTGTGGCTGCGTCGCCGGCTCTCACCGCATCACGACGAGCGAATGGAAGTCCTGCGCTTCGTCCATCACGGGTTGCGTGCCGGCTTCGATGAGGTGACTCGCGCTCCCGAAGCTGCGCCTCGAGGCGCGCGCCTGCTAGCGACGAAGAACGAGCGTGTGGCCGTCATCGCCCAGCTCGCTCACCGCGTTCACGACGAGCGACTGAAAGCCCTGGGCCTCGACCGTCACCGGCTGCCCGGAGAACGGCTGCCGCTGGGTGAACAACACGTTCGCGAGCACGTTCGAGCGCACCTGCGCGATGACCGCGTCGCCCTGCTTGAAGGTCAACGAGACGTCGGAAAGGTAGTTCCCGTCGGCGTCGAGCACCTTGAGCCAATACCCGTCGGCAGGCATGAGCTCGATCTCGAGCACGGCGTCGGGCTTGATCGACGCGTTGGTGATCGTCGCCGGAGAAAACCCCTCGGCGACCGCGATCAGCCGGGCCGACACGAACGGCGTCGTCGACAGCACCTTGCCCGCCTTGTTGGTCAACCCGCGGAAGACGGGCGTCGACGGGCACTCGCTGCTCGCCTGGCAAGACATCGGCTCGGTCGAGATGGTGACCTCGAGGCAGGTCAACGGGCCACCGGTGCGCCCGTCGAGCAGCACGAGATCGCCCTTCCCTTCGGGCCCACAGCTGGCGTCACGTTTCCTGGCTTCGGGCGCGTCAGGGCGGCCAGCCTCATCGAGCCGCGCGTCGCTCCCACCCACTGCGTCTTTGGCCGTCACGCACCCGGTGAGGCCGAGCGCCAACGCCAGAAAGAGCCCCCGGATCACGGCCTGGCTCAGGCCGAGAACGACGAGCCACACCCGCACGACGACTTCGCGTTGGGGTTCTCGAACTTGAAGCCGGCAGAGGTATCGGTCTTCACCCAGTCCATGCGGGTACCTTCCAGGTACTTCGCCGAGAGCTTGTCGGTGATCAGCTCGATGCCGTCCTGATTCCAGCGAAGGTCGCCCTCTTTGATGTCCTTCACGAGGTTGAGATCGTACCCGAGGCCGCTGCAGCCAGCCGGCACCACCCGAATCGCGAGGAAGTGGCCCTCGAGGCTCTGCGAGACGATCACCTCTTTGAGCTGCTGCACGGCCGCCTCGGTCAACTGGAGCACGGGGCCGGCTTCGGCAGGCGTCGAGAGAGCAGCAGCAGTGTCGGCGGTGAGCGTCGTATCCATATGCGCGGTCATATAACGGCTGTCGATCGGCTGGCAAAGCCGAGTGGCTTAGAACCCAGCCAGCTTGGAGACGATCTCCTTCATGATCTCGCTGGTACCGCCGCCGATGGTGATCAGGCGAATGTCGCGCCACGCGCGCGCGATGGCGGTCTCTTCGATGTACCCCATACCGCCGTAGAACTGCTGGCAGTCGTACGCGACCTTCTGCGCGAGATCGCCGACGAAGAGCTTCGCCATCGAGATCTCTTTCACGGGGTTCTCCTTCGCCTCGAAGAGCTCCACCGCGTGGTAGGTGAGCCGACGCCCTGCTTCGATCGCCGTGAGGTGCTCGACGAACTTGTGCCGCCAAACCTGGAACTTGATGAGCGGCTTCCCGAAGGCGCTCCGCTCGTGGCCGTACCGAATGGCCTCGTCGAGCATCACCTGCATGCCCGCCGTGGCGATGATCGACGCGGTCAGGCGCTCGCCCTGGAAGTTGGTCATGATGTGGTAGAAACCTTCGTTCTCTTCGCCCAGCACGTACCGCGCGGGCACCTTGCAGTCCTCGAAGTAGAGAATCGCGGTGTCGGACGAGAGGTTGCCGATCTTGTCGAGCTTCTTCGAGACCCCGAAGCCCTTCACGTCGGTCGGGAACGTGAGCAGCGAGATGCCGCCGTACCCCGCCTCGCCCGTGCGCACGGCCAGCGTGATGAAGTCGGCGCGCGTGCCGTTGGTGATCCACATCTTCGAGCCGTTGATGACGTAGTCGTCGCCCACGCGCTTCGCGGTCGTCTTGAGGTTGGCGACGTCGCTGCCCATGCCCGGCTCACTGACCCCCAGCGCAGCGATCTTCTCGCCCTTGAGCGCAGGCTCGAGGAAGAGGCGCTTCTGCTCGTCGGTGCCGATCTCGTTGATGATCGGCGTCGCCATCTGGCCCTGCACCAGCAGCGCCATGTTGACGCCCGCGTTGTGGCTGTGGGCCAGGGCCTCGCAGAAGGCCGTCACGTACCAGTAGTCGAGCCCGCTGCCGCCGTACTTCGGGTCGTGGTTGATGCCGAGGAAGCCCAGCTCGCCCGCTTGCTTGAAGACTTCGCGGGGGAAGATGCCTGCGCGGTCCCACTCCAGGGCGTGCGGCGCCAGCTCCTTCGCGACCCACTGCTGGACGGACTTGCGGAAGGCTTCGTGCTCAGGCGTGAAGAAGTTCGGCATGGCGGCTCCAGAGGTCGGCCGGCACCAGCGCGGGCGCGACGCGATGATTGATTCGGGAATCAATATCAACCGAGGCGCCGAACGCAATGGTCAACCTCATGGCGGCCGTGTCACCGAGGCCCTTCCGAATCCCGACGCGCTGCTCGTGCTCGGATGGCGGCACGAACACGAACGCCACCGCCGGTGAGGGCGATGGCGTCGGTCCAACGTGAGATGACGTCCCGGCTACGGCAGGCAGTAGCCGTAGCCCGTGGGGGCGCCGGTGATCTGCAGGCACCGCTGGGCGACCGGAACCTGCAGACAGCCCGCGGGCCCTGCGACGACGTCGCAGTAGGCGCGGCAGAGGCCCTTCTGGCCCAGCGCGAGCCCGTTGCAGTGAAGCGAACGGGGCGCAGGGCTCATCGAGAAGCACGCCGTCGCGGAGTTGCAGTCGAGGGGCTCGACGCGCATGTCGGTCGGCGCCGCGCAATAGGCCACGGGCGTCGTCGCAGACGAGTCGAAGTAGCAGAAGGTCCCGGTGGGGCAGTCAGGGCTCCGAATGTCGCAGGGGCGACGGCAGGCCTGCTGGTTCGGGTTCTGCACGCAGACCTCGGCAGCTTCCGGGGTTCCGCCATCGGCACCACCAGCGGGCGCGCAGGCCACGCCGCCGCGGCCGCCGCACTTGCAGGCGCCATCTTCCGGGTCGCAGCTGGTGCCAGACGGACAGGAGCGCGGACCGCCATCGGGCTGGGTGCATTGCACGCCGCCCTGGCACTTCGGGGGAGGACCGAGCGAACAGATCTGGTTGGCGGCGCAGACCGGGCCACCGGGACCGCCGCACTTGCACGCCCCGTCGACGGGATCGCACGTGGTGCCGTTCTGGCACGTCACGCCGAGACAGGCCGTGCCAGCGCGACACGATCGTTCCCCAGCAGCGCAGCTGCCCGCGTCATTCCCAGGAGGACAGGCGCACGCCTCGCCGCTCTGGCAGACGACGCCGTTGCACTTGCAGAAGCCATCGCCCACGTCGCAGACGTTCGCGCCGGTGCACGCCACGCCCTTGCAGACGTTGGCGACGCACATTCGCGACCCGTCGGAGCCCGTCACCGAGCAGCTCTGGAGCGTGGTGCAGGTGCCGCTCCCGCAGAGGCACCGGCCGGTGCCCTGGTCGCAGCTCTCGTTGCGATTGCACCCACGCGCGCGGCAGTCGATGGACGGCGCGCACGTCTTGGTGAGCGGGTTGCACTGCTCGTTGTCGGCGCACGAGAGGCCGCCCGTGCCACCGCACTTGCACTTGCCGTCGAGCACGTCGCAGCTCGTACCGAACTTGTCGGAGCAGTCGACCCGCGCGCAGCGGGTCGATTGGCAGGTGTTCGCCACGGGGTCGCAGACGAAGCCCTCGCCGCAGACGACGCCGCCGCGGCCACCGCACTTGCACTGGCCGTCGCCCGGGTCGCACGCCAGCGGCGCCTCACACTGAATGTTGCGATCGACGCAGACGTTCCTCGAGCCGCCGCCGCACGAAGCGGTCACGACGCCAGTCACACTGGCCGCGAGGGCCGCCAACACAACGTTCTTCCAGAGCCTCACAATGACCTCGTCAGCGAAACGGGAGCAAAAAGCGACAGCGGCGTCACGAGCGACGCCGCCTCATCAAGAGCACGCCGAGCAGCGCGAACAGAGAGCCAACCCCACCACTCGTGGAGCACCCCGAGGTCTGACTGGCCGCAAAGTCTGGCTGCAACCGAATCGAGAGGCCGCGGATGTCCTGGCGGCCGCCTTCGTCGGTCACCTTCACGAGGAAGGTGAAGCTGGCGGGCTCGCCGTTCGGAATGCCGAGAATCGAGCCATCGGCGCCGAGGGCGAGGCCGGCGGGGAGCGTCTGGCTCGGGTCGGTGGCCACGCAGTCGAACTGATCGGCTCGGGTCGCCTGCCGAATGCATGGCAGCGAGAACGTCACCATCGCGTCGCGACCGCCGTTGTGTGACAGCTTCACCGCGTACGACTGGTTGACGAAGGCGTCAGGCAGCACCGTCGTGGTGATGGCCAGGGCCTCTGCGTACGCGACCAGCATCGTCAGCGAGACCGTGTCTTCCGTGCCGTTGCCGTCGGTGACCTTGAGCGTCAGCGAGAAGAGCCCCGACTGCTTCGGCGTGCCCGAGAGGAAGTCCTCGTTGACGCCGTCCTGAATCGTCAGGCCGAAGTTCTCGGGCAGGCCCATCTGCACGGGCCCCGGAGACTCGGTGGGGTTCTGCGGGAGCTGCTGGAAGCGCGTCACGTTCCATTGGTACGGCGCCCGGCCTCCGACGACGACGAGCCGCTGCAGATAGCTCTGGCGCAGCACGCCGCGGACGAGCGCGGTGGTGCCGATGCTGAGCGTCGTCGGGTTCACCACGCGCACCTTGAGTTCACGCGCCACCTTCGCGCCGGCGCTGTCGGTGACCTCGACCTCGAAGGCCTTCTCACCAGACTCGGTCGCGCGACCCTCGAGGTACCCGTCGCCCGAGAGCGCCAGACCATCGGGGAGCACCGCGTTCGCGCGCAGTGCCCAGACGTAGGGCGGCTTGCCACCGACCGCGATGAGCGAGGCGCTGTAGGCGCGGGCGAACTCGGCACCTGGCAGGTCCTGATCGACGATCACGAGCGGCAGCGTGCCGGCCGCGACCATCAGGCTGAGCATCTGCGTTGCCGTGGCCCCACCCGAGGTGGCGGTCACTTCGAAGCCGAACGAGCCGGTGCGAGCCGGGGCCCCCGACAGCGTGCCATCGGCCCCGAGCGTCATGCCGGGCGGCAGGGTGCCGGCGCTGATGGCCCAGGTGATCTCACCGGTGCCGCCGGTCGCGCGCAGCCGCAGCCCGTACGGCGCGTACTGGGTGGCCGCGGGCACCGACGTCGTCAGCACCGAGAGGCTCCCGGTCGAGACGATGGTGCTCATCGCCGCACCGGAGCAGTTGTTGACGACCGAGATCTCGTCGAGCGGGAACGGCGACGTCGCGTTGGCGCCGTCGAAGTTGACGCACACGCCGAGCCAGTAGGTGCCAGCCGTGAGGTTGGCGGGCAGCGCCACCATCGTGCCCGTCATGTCCGAGGCGCCGGCCATCAGGCCCGCGTTGTCTCCCACGGGCGTGAGCGCCCGGTCAGAGATGCTGATGACGTTGTTGTCCGACAACAGGTACGTGTACTTGAAGGCGGGCGCTGCGGCGTTGCCGAAGTTGGACAACGTACGGCCGATCAGCACCATCGCGCCGGGTGCCGCCATCGCAGGCGCCGTGACGTTGGTGACGCTCAAGTCGGCGCGCGGAGGCCCCACCTGCATCGACACCGGGGGGCTCTGGTTGTTGTTCTCGTCGAGCTCCGGGACCGAGTTCGACGGGTCGATCGTCGCCAGGACGAAGAAGGGACCAGGCGCGATGGTGGACGGCAGGTTGCCGGGGAAGGCCACGGGCGTCTCTTCGCCGACGGGAACGGTCGCCAACATCGCGTCGCCGACGAGCGTGTCGGTGCCCGTGTCGAGGACGGCGTCGGTCGACAGGTAGAAGCGCACCGTGACGTTGTTCGCCACGCGGCCGCCGTCGTTGCGCACGAAAGCCGTCGCGCCGTAGCGCACGCCCGCGTAGCCGGTCTGGTCGACCGCCAGCCGCGCGACCTTGAGATCGGCCGGGAAGAAGAAGTCGATGGCCTGGCTGATGGGCCAGTCTGCCGTCGAGCAGTTCGAGCCCATGGTGCACGGTAGGCCCGAGAGGCCGATCATGCGTGCGCCCTGAATGCCGACCGAGCCCGAGGTCGACGGCGGCTGGGTCGCGCCGTAGCTGAAGCGGATCATGTTGGTCGTCTCGAACAGGTGCACCTGGAAGGCGAAGCGCTGCGCCGCCGGGGTGGTGGTCGACGTGCCCACGTCACGCCACTCGAAGACGACGACGCGGTTCGGCGCGCTCCCCGTCACGGTCCACGCGAAGTTCGCCGAGGTGCCCGTCGGCTGAGCGAGCGAGTCCCACCAGGGCGCGATGAAGGTGTCGACCGAGAAGGACGAGTTGTGGGGGATCGCCGAGTTGAAGCTGTCGGCGCTGTCCGAGCCGGCGAGCGCGAGGTAGCCGTACCTCGACATCACGACCTCGGTGTACGGCTGGTTGTAGAACCTGAAGGTGAAGGGCAGCGCGACCCGCGCGCCCGTGCTGGCACTCGGCGCCACGACCGTGCGGTTGCTCGGCAGCGGCTGGTAGGCGCGCGGCGCTGGCACCGACGCCTGGTACGACTGCGCGAAGCCGACGACGGGCATCGCCACGGCGGCGGCGGCGAGGACCGGGGCGAGGCGACGGCGGCTCTTCTTGAAGAAGAACGCGAGGGCCAGCGCGAGCAGGCCGAGTGGGCCCGAGCTGGTGCTGCTGCAGCTCATCTTCGCTGGAGCGCGCTCGACGGTGAGGGCAAACGGAGCGAGTCCGGTCGCGCCGTTGGGGCTGCGGGC
>JAUXRI010000324.1 GCA_030681895.1 Myxococcales bacterium
CGAAGATGAGCGCGGTGCCGATGAGCACCGCCGTCGCCATGTTCACCCACAACATCTGCACGGGGAGGATGGGCAGGTTGACCCCCGCCGCCACCGCGATGAGCAACGTGAAGCCCTGCGCGCCGTTGGTGGGCAGGCTCCACGCGAGGAACTTGAGCATGTTCTCGAAGACCGACCGGCCCTCTTCGACGGCGGCGGCGATGGTGGCGAAGTTGTCGTCGGTGAGGATCATCGACGAGGCCTTGCGAGCGACGTCGGTTCCGGCCCGGCCCATGGCGATGCCGAGGTCAGCCTGCTTGAGCGCCGGCGCGTCGTTCACCCCATCGCCCGTCATCGCGACGATGTGGCCGCGGCTCTGGAGTGCCTTCACCAGCCGCAGCTTCTGCTCGGGAGCGACGCGCGCGAACACGGCCACCTCATGCGCGAGCGCCGGCAACGCGGCGTCGTCGACCCGGTCCAGCTCGAGCCCGGTGATGGCCACGAGCCGCTCGGAGGCGTCGCGTCTGCCCTTGATGCCCAGGCGAGAGGCGATGGCCGACGCCGTGGCCGCATGGTCGCCGGTGATCATCTTCACCAGAATGCCGGCGTGCTGGACCTTCGCGATGGCCGCGGTCGCCTCGGCGCGAGGCGGGTCGATCATTCCCACGAGGCCGACGAAGACGAGCCCCGCGTCGACATCCTGATGCGTCACCTCGCGCACGGTGGGCTGGAGCTGCTTTCGCGCGATGACGAGCACCCGCAAGCCCTGCCCTGCCAGCCGTTCGACCTCGGCGGTGACGTTGTGAAAGTGGAAAGGCGCAGTGCCGCCAGTCGAGGCGGTGGTGTCGCAGCGCTTGAGCAACGCATCCGACGAGCCCTTCACCCAGGCGACGACGCCGTCAGCGCTCTCCACCAGCGTCGCCATGAACATGTGCTGGGACTCGAACGGGAGCACGTCGAGACGCCGGTGGCTCTTCGCGAGGCGCTCGGTGAGGTCGGCCTTCTTCGCGGCAACGAGGAGCGCGGCTTCGGTCGGGTCGCCCTCGACCTTCGTTCGACCCTCGGCCACCACCAGCCGGGTGTCGGTGCAGAGCGCGGCGCCGAGCAGACAGTCGAGCGCCAGGGAGCGCGACTCGGTGGGCCCTTCGAGCTGGCCGGGCTGCTCGTACCCAACGCCCGACATGGTGAAGGTCGCGTCAGCCACCCACACGTGCGTCACCGTCATCTGGTTTTCGGTGAGCGTGCCCGTCTTGTCGGAGCAGATGACGGTCGTGCTCCCGAGCGTCTCGACGGCGGGCAACTTGCGCACCAGCGCGCCACGACGCGCCATCGCCGAGACGCCGACGGCGAGCAACACCGTGACGGCCGCGGGGAGCCCTTCGGGAATCGCGCCGACCGCCAGGGCGACCGCCGCGTCGAACGCCTCGGTCCAGACCGCGCCTTTGACGAAGACCTCGATGACGACGAGGGCCGCGGCGACCGCGAGGATGACCCACAGCAGCAGCTTCGAGAGCCCTTCAATCTTGCGCGTCAGCGGCGTCGACGTCGGGGCGACCTTCGCGAGCATGCCGGCGATGCGACCGGTCTCGGTGCGGTCACCCGTCGCGACGACGATGCCTGCTCCCGTTCCAAAGGTGACGGCCGTGCCTGCGAAGGCGAGGTTCGTGCGGTCACCAAGTGACGTGTCGGCCGCGAGCGCCGTCAGCGTCTTCTGCGCCGGCACCGATTCACCCGTCAGCGCGGCCTCTTCAATCTGCAGCTCGCGCGAGCTCAGCAGGCGCAGATCGGCGGGAACGCCGTCTCCGGACTGCAGCACGACGACGTCGCCGACCACGAGCTGATGGGAATGAACGCGCTGCCTGGCGCCATCTCGAAGCACCGTCGCCTCGGTGACGACGAGCTTGTCGAGCGCCGCGATGGACTGCTCGGCACGGGACTCCTGCAGGTAGCCGATGATGGCGTTGAGCAGCACGACCATGCCGATGACTGCCGCGTCGATGGGGTCCTCGAGGAAGAGCTTCACCACCGCGGCGACGATGAGAATGAGCACCAGGGGCTGCGTGAGCTGCGACAGGAAGCGCCGGAACGCCGAAGGCCCCGTGCTGAGTGTGAGGCGGTTCTCGCCGTCACGCTTCAACCTCGTCTGCGCTTCCGCTGCCGTCAGCCCCGACGACACGTCGCTCTTCAGCTCGGCCACCACCGTCTGGGCGTCGGTCGCGTGCCACGGGCTCATGCTGAGTGTTTCGAGGCGAGCCACCTCGTTGTCAACCTGGTTTGGGCGCGCGACACCCTGATGGGTGGTACACGCCAGCGCCTGCGTACCGTGAGAGCCAATGTTCGGCGGATGACCTGACGCGACGGCCTCGCGACTACGCCGTGCGAACGGTCCACGTGGAGCTCCGGCCCGACGTCGTCTTTCAGTTGCTCGAAGCAGTCGCCCAACCACGGCCCAACCACTGGTCGCGGGTCTGGCCGACGGCGCTCGCGATGAGCCGATGGTTGCTCGACCAGCCGAAGGCCAGCTTGCCGAAAGAAGCGTTCGAGCTCGGCTGCGGCATGGGCCTGGTCAGCGTGACGGCGGCGCACCTCGGCATCGTCACGCACAGCACCGACCGTGAACCGCTGGCCATCGCGCTGGCGCTCGAGAACGCAGAGCGCAACGGCGTCGTCGGGCTCACCACCAGCCTGCTCGAGTGGAGCGACCCCATCACCACGTCGGCGCCCATGCTGCTCGCGTCAGACCTCGTCTACGAGCCGACGTCACCAGACGCGATCTACTCGCTCGTGCACACGGCAGGGCTGCTCGCGCCAGGCGGCGTGCTGGTGATGGCCGGGCCGACCGCGCGCGCCGAGCTGGCGAACACGCTGGTGAGACGGTTCCGTGACGTGGGCTACGCGCATCTGTGCGAGGCGCTGCACGTCGAGTGGGAAGGCAACACCGACACGGTCGAGCTGCACACGCTTCGACGGCCGGCGTGATCACTCCAGAATGACGGCTGACCCACCCCTCCAACCCGGAATGACCCGGGTCCTTTCGCGCTAACCGGCGAGAATGGCCGAGTGAGCGCTGGGCACGCCATGTGAACTGCGCTGGTGCCATGCGTCCTCTCGCTGCTGCTCTGTGTTGTCTGGCCGCGGTGCCTGCATGGGCTGAGGTGAAGCCCGCCGCGATTCAAGTGTGTCTCGACCTCCCCGAGGGCGAGGCGTTGTTCGCCAACGAGGCGGGCCCCGCGCTTCGCTCCATCGGCAGCGGCACGTGGATGCTCGACCTGGACGTGCGCTTTGACGGCGTCGCACCCGAGAAGGTGACGCGCGCGAAGGGCTCATGTTTCCGCGCGTGGCTCGCTCCGAGAACGGTGAAGAGGCTCGAGGTCTCGTTCCAGCGCGTGCCGCACAACCTCGTCGCCGTGGCGAAGGACGTGAAGTTCGAGCTCAAGGCCGACCTCTTCTACGACGCTGGTGCGCTCACGGTGGAGCAGCGGCCCTTCGCGACCATCGGTGTCGCCGCGCCAGGCACGTTGACCGTCGAGCGACAGACGCCTGGAGGCGGGTTCGTCGCCGAGTCGCCCTCACGCCTGCCCATCGGCGAGTACCGCATCGGCTTCACGCCCGCGCCGGCGATGAGGAAGTGCGAGACGCAGCTCGAGGTCATCACCATCGGCTCGGTCACCGAAGCGCGCCAACCCGCGTTGCTGGCCGAGCTGACGGCGCACTACGAGAAGGAGTTCCTGCCCGAGGTGCTCACGAAGCTCTCGATGACGTGCTCCCAGGCCGAGGTCGCGATGGTGCAGACGAAGCTGGTCGACGGCGTCTTCTTTCGGCCGTGGGAGCCCAGCGTGGTGAAGCGAAGCCTGCCCGCGCGTGAGCCGCGCTTCGAGCTGCAGCAGGCCGGTGTGCGCATGCCAGTCGACGGCACGGTGCTCGTCACCATCGAGCCGGGCCAGCACTTCGACCTGATCTCGGCGTCACCGCATGCCGAGAAGCTGGCCGCGGAGTTGCCGTAGCCGCGCCGTCACGGAACGCCGCCGTCGGGCCTCACCACGTCGAGGTCGAGCGTGCGCTCGCGGTTGTTGGCGTACCAGAGGAAGACCGAGACGGGCCCGAGGGTGCTGCAGAGGAACTTGAGCTGATCATTCCCGATGGAGGTGATGGTGCAGTGACGGTGACTGCCGGGCGCGACGCGCTCCAGGCCTCCCGGCCCCTGCATCACGAACTCGGTGTCGAGCGGCACGCGGAGCCCTCTCGTTCCGTCCCACGTGAAGAACGGCACGCCGCCGTCTGACGTGGCCGTCACCTTCACGTTCTTCGAGGCGACCTCGATTTGAAGGCCCTTGAAGCTCATGCCGTACCAGAGCGCGACGACGGCAGTGCCCGGCTTCTTCGCGGTGACGCGGAGCACGGTGTCTTTCAGCGCCTGCACGTCGCAGATGTTCGGGTCACTCGCCGAGAGCCGGCTGGGCGCCTTCTTCAGCGTCAACGTCACCACCTGGCCTTCGACGAGCTTCACCGCCGAGCGCTCGTCCCACGTGAGCGTGGTGACGCCAGCGTCGGCGGGAGCGGCAGACAACGAGAGCGCGAGGGCGAGGGCGAACACGGGCATGAGTCTCGCTCACCTCGACGGACGGCGCGGCAGGAGATTCGCGCCCACCTGAACGCAGTGTCCCGACGTGGAAGATGGTGACGGTGACGCAGCCGTGCGATGCGGCACATCTTCATGTCCTCGAGCCGCCGCGACCTGTTGCGCTGTGCGACCGTCGCCCTCGTCGCGAGCGCCTGCCGAAAGAAGCCCATGCCCGACGTCCGTCACCGACCGCTGGCCTCCCTGCCCACGACGACGCTGCCGTGGCTCTCGTTGCGCGACCACTTCATCGCGACCGTTGGTCCTTCGGCCGGCCAGGGCTCGCGGCTCGGTCCGCTCCTCGTGCTCGCCGACGCGACCTTCGCGCCGCGCTCGCGCTTTCCTCTGCACCCGCATCAGGAGATCGAGATTCTCAGCATCGTCATCGAGGGAGACCTGAGCCACCACGGCGACCAGGCGCATGGCGCGATGCTGAAGAAGCGCGACGTGCAGCTCATCTCGTCACGCGACGGCATGACGCACGCCGAGGGGAATGAGACCGACACGTCGACGCGCATGCTGCAGCTGTGGTTCGAGCCGACGTCGCACGGTGGGGCGCCTGCGTATTTCCGGCGAACGGTTGGCATCGGGAGCCGGCAGCCGGTGGCGGGCGATGACGTGCTCCCGCTGCGGTGTGACGCGAAGGTGTGGTGGAGCGACGTGCGCGGGACCGAGACGGTGACGGTCGCGGCCGGCCGCGCGGCGTACGTCATGGCGCTCGACGCTCCGGTGGGCCTCTCGACTGGCGTGACGCTCGCCGTGGGTGAAGGCGCCGAGGTCGGCGCCGGCGAGGTGCAGCTCATGGCGGCGTCGGCCGCGGTGTTGATCATCGACCTGCCGCGGAGCTGATCAGTCGCCTTCAGCGGGCCACCGATTCTGCAATGACGTCGCGGTGCTCGGTGCCTCGAAGCGAACGACAGCGTACGAGTGCAGCACGGCGACTCGATTGTTGCGTTCAGTGATCGTGTGAACTGAAAGCGTCGAGGTGAGTTCTCTCTCTCAGACACTGAGCCTGCCGATGTGGTCCACGCTGACCGTGAGCGACCAGGAGGCAGCAGCACAGGTGCTCGGGGACACGCTGCTCGCGGCAGGCACGCCGCTCGAGTTTCGAGGGCTGCGCGCGCTCACGCCGTTCGTGCCTGACGCCACCATGGACCGTCCCGGCGAACGAAGGGTCGCGACCTTCTTCGACACGAGACACCAACTCGACTGGGTCCTCGTTCCGGGAGGCACGCTCGGCGCGTGGGGCGATCGGGAGCTGCGCCTTCTGCGCGCTGCGTTCGAAGCCATGGAGGCCTTCCGCGCCGAGCAGGGAGAGGTCCTCGACGCGAGGTCGATACGCCCGTACGACGCACCGACCTTCACGTTCGAGAGCATGTTCCGGCCCGCGGTGACGCTCGCGCCGTTTCTCACCACGGCGATGCCTCTGACGGGAGCGGTGAAAGTCCCAGGTCTCGACCCCGACCGCTCGCGCCTGCTGTCGCTGTCGGCGGAGCCACGCGTGTTCAGTCTTCACGACGATGAACTTCCGGGAATTCTCGAGCCACGTGGGTGGCGCTTGCCGAGCGCGCGCGAGTCAGAGTGGATGTGCGGCGTGGGCGGGTCGATCTTCCCCTGGGGTGACGCGCTCCCGAGGTGGATGTACGCCACCGAAGAGGAGGACCTCGACGAAGAATGGGTGGACGATGGTGTGGTGCTCGATGGCCCGCCCGAGGGTTCCTTCGAGTTCAACTTTCGCCACCGCTACGACAGCGCGGCGGCCGATTGGTCGTACGCCAACGGCTTTGGCCTCATCGACTCCCTCGTTGCGAGTCATTGGGTATTCGACGGAGGCCTCGCCTGGCACGGCGGAACTGGCGAGTGCTACCCGTGGCAAGCGTGCGGCGAATGGGCGGGGTTCATCACGGCCGCCATCGTGCCCGAACCGTCGAAGCCGAAAGCGTGGAGCAGTCACGCGCTTCGGCCCATCATCAGCCTTCCCTGATCCGCACGGGTGCGCGCGATGCCCACATGGCATTCCGCGCGAATTTCGGTGGGCGAACACCCTGAAACCACAGCCGTTGCCCGAACTTTTCGGGCTGGTGTCTAACGCTTCGTGACTGCGACCCCTGCGGCCTCCGAACTGTACCAACGCTACGGGGTGCTCGTGCTCCGCCGCGCCCGTGCGCTGCTGAACGACGAGCAGGCCGCTCGCGACGCGACGCACGACGTCTTCGTCAAGGTGCTCTCGGCGCTCGACGACTTCCGCCAGGAGTCCTCACCCGTCACGTGGCTGTACCGCGCGACGACGAACCACTGCCTCAACGTGCTGCGCGACGAGTCGCGACAAGGGCGGGTGATTCCGCTGCTGCGCGCCGATATTCACAAGACGCCAGTCTCGCTCGACGCGCGGCTGTCATTGTCGACAGTGCTCGCGCGCGTGCCCGCCGACCTTCGCGAGATCGCCGTCTATTACTACCTCGACCAGATGAGCCACGAGGAGATCGCCCGCCTCACGGGCCTCTCACGCCGCACCATCGGCAATCGGCTCGTCGAGTTCCACGCCGCCGCCCGCCTCGCTGCTGGAGGCATCAAGGAGCTCGCCCGATGAACGTCGCTCTGAGCCGTCGCAGCGTTGGCTGTGTGTCGGACCTCACCATCGACCGCTGGCTGCTCGGTGAGACGCCGGGCTCCGATGAAGCGCGCCGACTCGAGCAGCACATGCAGACCTGCGCCGTCTGCGCCGCACGCCTCGGCTCGTTGCGCAGCCTCTATTCCAACCACCCCGAGCAGAGCGCCACGACGGCCACCGCCCATGTGCTCGACTCGGCGCCGCGGCAGAGCCCGAACGAGTCCGGTGTACTGCAGGTCATCGTGATGCGCGACGGCCTGCTCGTCGGCACCGAGTACTTCACGCCGGGGAAGTGGAACCTCGGCAGCGCGCCGGGCTCCGACCTCTCGTTGCTCGACGGCCCCTCGCTGAAGCACGCGACGCTGGTGTTTCACGCCGGCACGGTCGCCATCGAGTCGCGCGAAGGCGCGGTGTTCGTCAACGGCGTGCGGCTCTCTCGCGCCGAGGTGCGGCCCATCGACGAGGTGTGGGTCGGGCCGTACGTGCTGCGCGTGCGCGTCATCACCGAGCGGTGGAGCTGGCCCGCGATGATGTCGACCGAGCCCGCCCCGGCGCGCGCCACCGAACTCAAGACCATCATCGAAGCGCCCGTGGTGAACGACACGCAACTGCACGTCTCGGTGTGGTGGTCCGACACGCGGCTGGCGACCGTCGCCGCGAAGGACGTGCTGACGCCGAACGAAGTGCGCGCGCTGGGCTTCGAGCGGGCCGTGAGCGCGAGCCGTGACCCTCGTGGCCGGTGGCTCGTCAACACGCCGGGCGGGCCGCTCACGCTCTCGTCCAGCGAAGCGACCTCCATCGAAGCCGGAGCGCTGCGCCTGGTGCTCTCGGTCGTCGCCACGCCCGCCCGGCTCGAGCGCGCACGCTTCACCGAGCGGCTCTTCCCTGCAGTGCTGCTCGGCACGCTCGTCGCTGCCGCTGCGGTGCTGGTGACGATGCCCGAGCCCTCCGAGGAGGACTTCGTGCCGCGCGCGCTGCCGACCGTGACGATTCACGTCACGCCACCGCCACCGAAGGCGCCGCCGACGCCCGTCGCTCCTGCTGCGGCGCCCACCGTCGCGCCCGTGGCCGCCGCGCAGACGCCGTCACGCAAGAACCAGCGCGCGTCGCCTCCGCCGCCTCGCAACCGCTTCGAGGCGCTCGACCGCGTCATGAAGTCGGCGACCTCCATCTCCGATGCGCTCGCGGCGCGGGGCTCCCCGTCGAAGACGAAGCGTCCTCAGGGTCCGCTGCTCGCGATGCCCGGCGTCGGCAAGCCGATGTTCCAGCTCGGCGTGCCCACCGACGCGACGGGCATCGGTCGACGCGGCGCCCAACGTGGAGGGGAGATGCGCGGCGGCGGCTACGGCAAAGAGGGGAAGATTGGCGGCAGCGTCGTCGGCGCGGTTCGGCCCTCGGGCATCGGCGTGCCTGCGAAACGAGACGGCGGCACCATCGACCGTGACGCCGTCGCGAAGGTCATCGGCGAACACCTGCACGAGGTGCAGCGCTGTTACGAGGCGAGCCTCTTGATGGAGGGCAGCTCGGGTGGCCGCCTCGCCGTCGAGTGGACCATCAGCACCTCGGGCGTCGTGACGCAGGCGAAGGTGCAGTCGACGACGCTCCGACAGGGCTCGGTGCCGCAGTGCGTGCTCGCCGCGCTGCGCCGGTGGACCTTCCCGAAAGCGAAGGGCGGCAACGTCGTCGTCACCTACCCCTTCGTGTTCCAGTCGTCGTCGTACCGGGACTGATCAATCGATGGTGCCGCCGTCGGAGCGGGTGCCGACGGTGCCCGGCGTCTCGGTGTTCGTCAGCCAGGTGAACGAATCGAGCACGACGAAGCTGTCGAGGGCCGAGTCCCCCACGTCCCAGATGGCGATGCGCAGCTCGAACGCCTCGCCCGGGTTCACGTTGCCGCGCGTGAGCAACTGCGCGGTCGCACCGCCACTGAGGCAGTCCATCGGCCGCGCGCGATGAAACGTGGTGCCCGCGAGCACGGCCGGGCCCTCGAGGCACGAGTCGGCGCTGACGTCGTTGTCCCAGCAGCGCGGGTTCACCACCTTCGTCTCGCACGCCTGGAACAGCGGCGTTCCCGCGGCGACGTTGATGCCGATGGGCCACGCCTGCCCTCTCGAGGTGAACGTCATCAGGTTCTTGTCGGGCGGGTTCGCGGCGGTCGAGCTGGTGAGGATGACGACCTGGTCGTTGAACGGGCTGCAGACGTACTCGGGGTACTCGAGACTGTAGAACCGGGAGATGAGGCTGAAGGCCCTCGCAGTCGGCGGCGCCTTGAGCCGCAGGTGCAGCATCACCGAGTCGAAGGCCTTGTCGTCAGCCGAGCCCGCCGTGCAGCTGGGCGACGAGGGCAGGCGCCCAGCCGACTTCAGCGAGCCGTTGCTGGAAAGGAACCAGTCGCGCACGCACCCGGGCTCTGCACACGTCGCGACCGAGACGGGAGTGCCGAAGCTGAAGCTCGAGAGCGAGACGTTCGCGCGGCCGGAGCCCAGGGCGAGCATCGTGCGGCCGGTGGAGGGGCGGACGCCTCCGATGACGTCATGAATACCGATGCCCACGTTGAGCAGGCTCGGCGTGCCATCGACTCGTTTGACCGCGGCCGAGATGAAGCCCTCGCAGATGTCGAGCGCGCGCGCGTAGTCGCCCGCGTCGGCGGCGCTCCCGAGCCCCACTCCTTCGTCACACCCACCGTCGGGCGGAATCCGGTCGATGACGCCGTCGCAGTTGTCGTCGACGCCATTGGTCAGGACCTCGGCCACACCGGGGTTCACCTGGGCGGGCAACGCGCACTGCGCGGTCGTCTCGCAGCAGTCGCCGGTCGCGATGGTGAAGCCATCACCGTCGAGGTCGGGGGGTGTCGCGCAGGTGCCCGCGTCGCAGCGCTCGGTGCGGGCGCACAGCCGGTCGCAGGCGCCACAGTTGAAGGCGTCGTGCAGGGTGTCGATGCACAGCCCGTTGCACGCGGCGAGGCCAGTCGGGCACGACAGCTCGCACAGGCCTCCGTCGCAGACCTCATTGCCCAGACAGCGGATGGCGCACGTGCCGCAGTGTTGCTTCGACGAGGTGAGGTCGAAGCAGCCTCCGGGACAGAACGTCGTCGGCGCCATGCAGACGCAGCCACCCGCGACACATGTGCCGCCCTCGCAGCGCGCGCCACAGGCCCCACAGTTCCGCAGGTCGTCGGAGAGCGAGGCGCAGCGCCCGAAGCACACGCTCTCGGTCTCGGCGCACGCCTGACACACGCCCTCGAGGCACACCGCGCGCTCGGCACAGGCCTGTCCACAGCCTCCGCAGTGCCGACGGTCGGAGCGAGGGTTGACGCATCGCTCGTCACAGAGCACCTGCGTGTCGGTGCAGGACAGGGGTGGCTCGCTGGTACAGCTCGAGCAGCTCAGGGCACTCGAGAGCCCGACGACGAGGGCCATGCTCGCGAGTGTGCGGAGCGACTTCACGACGTCAGCTTAGTGGCATCGAGCTCATGGCGTCGGCTCGATGACTCAGCTCGATGACTCAAGTCGATGACTCGCTCGATGACTCGCTCGATGACGCCGCTCGACGGTCAGCTCGATGACTCAGCTCGACGACTCAGCTCTCCACGAGGGATAGCTCGGTCTTCTCGTGCGCGAGCAACCAGCGCTTCCGCGGGAGCCCGCCTCCGTAGCCGGTGAGCGAGCCATCGGCGCCGATGACGCGATGACAGGGAATGATGACGCTGATGGGATTTCGACCGTTCGCGGCGCCCACGGCCCGCACGGCCTTCGGTGTGCCCAGCGCGCGCGCGACCTGCGCGTACGACCACGTCACGCCGAACGGAATGTGCTGGAGCACCGCCCACACCGAGGTCTGAAACGCGGTGCCACGCGGGGCGAGCGGCACGTCGAAGCGCTCTCTCCGGCCCGCGAAGTACTCGTCGAGCTGCGCGCTCACCGACGCCAGCAGCGGCGTGCGGCGTTCTTCAGCCTCGGCGATGAGCGGCTCGGAGGTGTGGGCTTCCATGAAGAGGCCGACCAGCGCGGTATCGGTCGCGACGAGCGTGAGTGCGCCAATGGGGCTCGGGCGCTTGAGCCGGAAGAATGAGTTCGTTCGCTTCATGTCGCGACCTCCAGAGAAGACCACAGGTGCAGGGTGGCGTACGCGCGCCAGGGCCGCCACGACTCGGCGCGCTCCAACGCCTCGGCCGCGCGCGTCACCTTCAACGCCTTCAGCACACCGAGGTCTGACGCGGGGAACGCATCGGGCGAGCCCAGCGCGCGCATCGCCACGTATTGCGTCGTCCACGGACCGAAGCCGGGCAACGCACCGAGACGCGTGAGCACGCCCTCGACGTCGACGCCCGGCTCGAGCACGAGTCCAGCCTTCACCGCGCGCGCCAACTCGAGGAGCGTTCGTGCGCGCGCGCCGGGCAGACCAATCGACGCCAGCTCGCGCTCCGAAGCCTGGGCGAGGCGCGCCGGCGTCGGGAAGACGAAGCGAAGTCCATCGAACGGCGTGCGCACCGGCGTTTCAAAGCGCTCCACCAGGCGGCCGGCGAGTGTCGTCGCGCCCTTCACCGACACCTGCTGACCGAGCACCGCACGCACCGTCGTCTCGAAGCCATCGAAGGCGCCAGGCACGCGCAGCCCAGGCGTCGCCCGAACGAGCGGCCGCAGCGTCACGTCCTTCGAGAGACACGCATCCACCTCG
>JAUXRI010000327.1 GCA_030681895.1 Myxococcales bacterium
CCCCGACATGAAGGCCTCGAGCCCCGCGCAGGCACGCCTTGGCGCCGAACGCGCCGCGCTGCTCGACGCGTTCCGCAACCTGCTCTCGCAGGTGAAGGGCGTTCAGGTCGACGGCACCCGCAAGATGAACGACGTGATGCAGTCCGATGAGGTTCGCGCCCGCGTCGAGGGCGTGGTCAAGGGCTACAAGGTCACCAACAAACGGTACTTCTCGGACAACGGTGTCGAGATCGACATCGAGGTTCCGGTGACGCTGTTGACCGACATCCTCGACCCTGACGCGACCCAGATGTTCGCGGTGCCCGCCAGCCCGGAGAAAAAGCCGAACGAGAAGCCGGTGGAGAAGGCCGTCGAGAAGCCCGCCGAGCCGAACAAAGCGCCCGACGCCGTCGCGAAAGCCGAAGACGGCAGCGGCACCGGCCTGGTGATCGACGCGCGCGGCCTCAAGCTGATGCCAGCGCTCCTCCCTCGCGTGCTCGATGAAACGGGAAAGCCCCTCTACACCGTCGACTCGCTCTCGGCCGATGCGCGGAAGACGACGGGCGTCGCCGCCTACGTGCAGTCGCTCGACGAGGCCCGCAAGAGCCTCAAGGCCGGAGACAAGCCGATGGTGATCAAGGCGGCGAAGGCCAACGGCGCCGACGTGCTGCTCGCGCACGAAGAAGCGAAGAAGCTCGTCTCCATGAACCCCCCGTTCCTTGCGCAGGGCAAGGTCGTCATCGTCTTCAACTGAGGAACGCGTCGCCCATGAGAACTCTCTCTTTGTCGTGGATTCTTGTGTCGGCCGTCGCGTTCGCGCAGGCAACGGTCGTCACCAAAGACGGCACCGGTGAGGCCGCAGTCGTCAAGAAGGACGAGGCGCGAGCGTTCGAAGACGCGAAGAACGCAGCGCTCCGGTCGGCCGTAGAGCAGGCCGCCGGCGTTCGCATCGATGCCGATTCGCTCGCCGTCAACAACCAGCTCGTTCGCGACCAGGTCTTCGCCAACACCTCTGGCTACGTGAAGTCGTTCGACGTGGTCTCGAAGAAGGTCGACAAGGGCGTGATGACGGTCGTCGTCAAGGCCAACATCATCACCGAGAACCTCGACAAGGACATTCAGGCGGCGCGCGACCTCGTAAAACGTTCGGGGCGCCCCACGGTCATCGTTCTGCTGAACGAGCAGACGCTGGTCGAGAGCGAGGTGGCCAAGACGAATGCCGTGATGACGACCAAGAACCTCGAGGTCGCGCTCTCGAACGCCATGCAGGCCGAGGGGTGGGACGTGCGCAACGAGAGCGTGGCGAACATGGGCAAACTCACCATCGCCGCGGGAGTCTCTCTTTCGGGCGGCCAGGCGCGTGAGCTCGCCGAGGTGGCCAAGGTCCAGTACGTCGTCTCGGGGAGTGTCACGATGCGCCACATGAGCCCGGATCTCATGATGATGGGCGGCCGCACCACCGATGGAAAGCAGACTGTCTTTCCCGTGAGCGGAGAGTACGAGTTGACGGTCTTTGCCACGGATACGGGCGCCCTCATCAAGCGCTTCACCGGCCGCCTGTTCAAGAAGGGCACCAGTGAGCTCGATACGAAGGCCCTCAGCGCCTTCGCGGTGTCCTACGAGCGCTCCACCTTCAACGTCATCGACGACAGGAAGGCTGACATCATCGGAGAGGTTCGGCGTGCGGTCGTCGAGCACCTTCGGAATCGCGCCGTGAATGGGGTCGAGGTCTCGATGACCGTGAAGGGGCTCGAGTCCTTCGGAGCCGTGAAGGACTTTCGCCAGGCGCTCGAGGCGATGAAGGGCGTACGCAGCATCGACGAGGGAGATTTGGTGAAGGGCGTCGCCTCCTACCGAGTGACCTTCGCAGGCGTGACCTCGGAACTCGCTGAGCAGATTGAGTCGGCGACGTTCAAGAAGCGCAAGCTGGAGGTTCAGGGGAAGACCTCCAGTACTCTCGAAGTTCTCGTTTCCAAGTGAAGTGGGCGGTCTTTGCGCTGCTCGGGTGCTCGTCCTGCCGGTCGGCCTCGCTTCCAGCCTTCTCCGCGATGTCCGAGAAGCGCCTGCCGTACAGACTCTCTGGCTCCGGTGAGCTGGTGCTCCACTGCACCCCAACCGATGCCGAGGTGGCGCTCGACGGGGTCACGCAGGGGCTGTGCAGCGACTTCAGCGGCGAGCCGCATGCGCTGAAGGTCGGTGAGAAGGCACGACGGGTGGAAGTGAAGAAGTCGGGGTTCGTGACGTGGGAGAGCTGGTTGGCAGCAGACCAGACCCGCGTGGTGATGTCGGTGACGTTGCTGCCTTCCGGAGGAAGTCCATGAAGCGCCTTTTCAGTCTGGCAGCGCTGGTGTTCTCGATGGCGGCCTGGGCCGAGATCGGCAAGGTCGCCTTGATGGAGGGCGCCGCCACCCGAACGCCCAAAGGCGGGCAGGCCGTCGCCCTCGCGAAGGACGCCGCCATCGAGCTCGGTGACACCATCGAAGTGAAGAGCGGCAACCTCAAGCTCGTGCTGACGGACGAGAGCATCATCATGCTGGCCCCGGCCTCGAAGCTCGAGATCACCGAAGCCGAGTTCGAAGGCCAGGAGCGCAAGGGCTTCAAGGCGCTGCTGCAGTCGGGCAGCCTGTGGACGAAGGTGAAGAAGGCGCTCGGTGGTGGTGGCTACGAAGTGTCGACCGAGCGCGCCGTCGCTGGTGTCCGCGGCACCATCTTCCGCATCGACGCCGACAAGATGGTGACGGCCGCGAAGCCTCCGAAGGCCCGCAAGGCCTCGATCGTACGCATCGTCGAGGGCACGGTGAACATCAGGCCCTCAGCGATGGTGGCCAAGACGTCGACCGCCGCCGCGCCTGTGAAGAAGGGCCCGCGCGTTCAGGTCGCCGGCCCCACCGAAGTCACCTCTGATGAGTGGGAAAAGAAGTTCGTCGACCTGCAGCAGAACCAGCAGATCGCCGTTGGCGTCGATCTCTGGGACGTCGCGCAGTTCGAAGAGGCTGCCAAGCGCGATGCGTTTGCGAAGTGGATTGAGAAGAACCAGTAGCCTCGTCGGCGCGCTCCTCGCGTCGGTCGCCGTCGCGCAGAACCAGCGGCCGCTTCCGTCCGAGAGCCCCGAGCCGCTCGTCGCGCCCTCCGTGCGCGTGAACGTCGTCGCCAGCGAAGACCTCGAACCCGACGTGCTGCGAGCGCTCGCGCGGCCCCAGGTCGTGCTCTGGCTCACCACGCGCTCGAACACGCTGCGCGAATCGACCCTCGACACGTTGAACCAGTTCGGCGCGTCGTGGGTGCAGCTCCGCGCACCGCTCGAGCCGGTCGACGCGAAGGCCCTGAAGCGCGCGACGAAGGCGGGGCTGTGGGTGCCGCTCGACGCTCGGCTTGGCCCTGCGCTCTCGCGGTTTCGCGGAAGCCGGCCGCTGGCGCTCGAGGTGTCGGGCCAGCTCGACGGCGACGCCCGCGCGCTCCTCTCCGCCCAGAAGCCCACCCTCGTCCGGTGGACGCCCGGCGGAGAGGTCGACCTGCTGCAGTGGAGTCAGTTTCGAGCGCTCCCGGGACGGAAGGTCGTCGTGCTGACGCCCGGGTTCCTGCTCCCTCGTGAGTGTGCGGTTCGAGATGCCTCCGAGCCCTCCGCAGAGCTGCACGTCGGCATGCTCCTGGCGGTGAGCGCGGGCGTGTTCCCCTGTGGCGTGGGGACGCGAATCGAAGTGACGCCCGACGTCGAGCCGTGGCTCCTCAAGTCGTTGATCGTCCGAGACCCCTCAGTCGAGCTGGTCGTCCGGGTCGACGACGACGTTCGCAAAGTGGGGAAGGCGCGGGCCCTGCTCGAGCTGCTTGGCCGTTAGCCGTGCGGATTGCTTGACCTTCCTTGCGCTGAGCGGCGACAATCCGCGCCTCTCAAAGGGTTGAAGGAGTCGAGGCTCGGTGCCTCGGTTGTAACGCCACGATGCCCACGCGTACCCGCCCTTCTTGTTTCGGGAACAGTCCCATGCGTCCACTGATTACGAGTCTCCTCCTCGTCTCTTCGATCACGCTCGCTCAAGCGCCTGCGGCGAAGAAAGAGGCCGTCGATACCGAGCTGAAGAAGAAAGAAACGTCGATTGCGCCCGACAAGTCGCTGGCCGGCGACATCACGCGCAAGAAGAAGCAGCAGGAAGACGCGCCGACGCTCCAGTACGACGCGTTTCGGCTCGACGTCGAGCTCCAGGTTGCGTCCAAGCGCCGCGAGCAGATCACCGACCTCTCGAAGATCATCGATCTGTCGACCGACAAGAAAGAGAAGCCCGGCCTGCTCTTCCGCCTCGGTGAGCTCTACTGGGAAGAGTCGAAGTTCTACTTCTTCGAGGCCAACCGGAAGGACGACGACAAGATCAAGGCGATGAACGCCAAGGACGAGGCGGGCATCGCGCGGGCTGAGTCCGAGAAGGCCGAGCTGATGGCGAAGTCGAAGGAGTTCGCCGACCTCGCCGTCGAGAAGTACTACCTGATCGTTCAAGAGTACAAAACGTACGAGCGCACGGACGAGGTCCTCTACTTCCTGGGCCTCAACCTGATGGACTCGTCGGACGACAAGAACCAGAAGAAGGCGCTCGCCTCGTACAAGCGCCTCATCGAGAAGTACCAGAAGTCGAAGTACCTGCCCGACGCGTACCTGGCCGTCGCCGAGTACTACTTCAATGGCTCGAAGGGGAAACGCGAGTCACTCGAGAAGGCGCTCGAGAACTACAAGAACGCGGCGAAGTTCCCCGAGAACAAGGTCTACGGCTACGCGCTGTACAAGCAGGGTTGGTGTCACTTCAACATGGCTGATTACGAGAACGCCATGAACCAGTTCAAGACCGTCGTGCTCTACGCGAAGCTGCAAGGAGACGAAGAGGTCGAGGGCAAGGGCAAGTCGCGCAAGCAGGGCCTCGTGAAGGAAGCGCGTGGCGACTACGTGCGCGCGTACTCCCGCGGTGGTGGCACGCCGACCGAAGCGAAAGACCGATTCAACAAGCTCGCCGACAAGGCCGACGACCTGCGCCTGATGATGAAGCAGCTCGCGAACCTCTATTACGAAGACGGCAAGGACCGCGAAGCCGCCGTCACCTTCGACATGTTGATCAAGGAGCGCCCGACCGCGCCCGACGCTCCCGGCTTCCAGGGAAAGATCGTCGACTGCGTCATGCGCGCCGGCAACAAGCGCCAGACGGTCACCCAGGTGCGCCGCCTCGTGAAGATCATGGACGACGTGCTCAAGGGCAACCCGTCGATGAACGACAAGGACAAGAAGGCGCTCGACGAGGCGCGCGAGCTGTCGGAGCGCACCATCTCGAACCTCGCGGTCAACTGGCACAACGAGGCCAAGAAGACGCGCGACGAAGAGACCTTCGGCTTCGCCAACGAGGTGTACGCCGACTACCTCACGCTCTTCCCCGAGAGCCCCAAGGCGTACGATCTGCGCTTCTTCTGGGCCGAGCTCCTCAACGACAACTTGAGCAAGTACCAGCGGGCTGCCGAGGAATACACGCGCGTCACGCTCACCGACATCGATCGCGTCGAGAAGAAGGTCGACGGCAACCCGGGCAAGCCCGGCAAGTGGATGAACAACGCCTCGTACAACTCGATTCTGGCGTGGGACTCGCTGCTGAAAGAGATGGCGACTGCCGATGCCGGCAAGACGCCGTCGGGTGGCGGTGACCCGTCGAAGAAGGCCGCCATTCCTCCCGTGAAGCAGGCGTTGCTCGACGCGTGCGAGCGGTACCTGAAGTACGTGGAGAAGGGCGAGAAGAAGGTCGAGATCGCCTACAAGGCCGCGAAAATTTACTACGACTACAACTACCTCGACGAAGCCGTCTCGCGCTTCGCAGACATCGCCCTCAAGTACCCTGACTACAAGTTCGAGAACGGAGATCGCGCCGGCGAGATCGCGGCCAACCTCGTGCTCGACTCGTACAACATCCTCCAGGACTGGGTGAAGGTGAACGAGTGGGCGAAGAAGTTCTACGCCGAAGAGAAGCTCGCTACCGGCAAGTTCCGTGAAGACCTCGCCAAGCTCATCGAGCAGTCGTCGTTCAAGCTGATCAACCAGCTCGAGGCGAAGAACGAGTACGGCAAGGCCGCCGACGCCTACATGACGTTCGTGCAGGACTGGCCGAAGAGCGATCTCGCCGACAAGGCGCTCTACAACGCGTCGATCGACTACTTCAACGCGAAGACGCTCGACCGCGCCATCGAGGTGCGCAAGCAACTCATCCAGCGGTACCCGAAGTCGCAGTACGTGCCCAAGACGCTGTTCGCTCTCGCCGAAGGCTACGAGGCGGTCGCTGACTTCGACGACGCGGCGGATCACTACGAGCGCTACGCGGCGAACTACGAGAAGAGCAAGGGCCCGGCGAAGCGGCCCGCCGCGAAGAGCAAGGGCGCTCCGGCGCCTTCCGCCGAGCAGGTCTGGGAAGAGCAGAAGGCCCAGGACGCGCTCTACAACGCCGGCGTCTTCCGTGACGGGCTTGGCCAGTACAAGCAGGCGCTCAAGAACCGCGAGAAGTTCCTCGAGCTGTGGCCCAAGTCGAAAGACGCTGAGGCCGTCACCAAGTCGATCATCGATCTGCACGAGAAGATGGCGCTGTGGACGAAGGCCCAGAAGCTCTACGAGGAATACGAGAAGGACCAGCTCAAGGACCCGAGCAAGCTGCTCTGGGCCGAGGGTCGCATCGCGTCGATCTACGAAGAGAAGCTGAAGAACCCGAACGGCGCGCGGAAGATCTTCGTTCGCATCCTCGATTACTACGAGAAGCTCAACAAGAAGCAGAAGGAGGCCCTCGACATTCAGGCCCTCGACGGCGTCGCGCGCGCGTCGTTCGTGATGAACGAAGACGACTTCAAGCGCTACAGCGGGATCAAGCTGAAGTGGACGACGCTCCAGAACATCGGAGAGCTCAAGGGCTCGATCAAGACGAAGGCGAAGGGCCTCGAAGACATCCAGAAGGCGTACACGAAGACGGTGCAGTTCAAGTCGGCCGACCCTGCCATCTGCGCCCTGGCCCGAATCGGCCTCGCGTACGATCAGTTCGCCGAAGCCCTCTCGAACCCGCCCGTTCCGAAGGGCATTCCGGAAGAGCTGCTCTTCGAGGTGAAGAACCAGTTCGAGCAGGAAGCGCTCCCGATTCGCAGCAAGGCGTCCGAGGCGTTCGCGGCCACCGTTCAGAAGAGCCAGGAGCTCGACGTCTTCAACCCCTGCTCGTCGAAGGCGCTCGAGATGCTGCGCACCAAGTACAAGTCCGACCAGTTCCCGAAGATGGGTGAAGAGACCTTCGAGCTGAAGCCGGAGGAGGGCGCGAAGATGACGTCGATCGGCCAGGGCCTGCTCACGACGATTCAGACCATTCCCGTCATCTCTCCCGAGAAGGCGGCTGAGCTGAAGAGCAACACCTCGGGCGTCGGCAAGAACGTCGTCGACTCGCGGCCGCGAGGCGAAGACCCAGACACGCTCCCACCACCGAAGAGCGACCCGAAGCCTGAGCCGAAGACCGAGAAGCCCAAGGCGACCGCGACCAAGCCTACCGCGACGCCTGCCAAGCCGACCAAGAACGACGACGAGCCGGAGGACACGCTGTGAGCGCCCCGTTCACGAAGTGGCTCCTCCGCGGAGCCGTCGCCACCGCCTGCACGTTCGCCGTGCAGGGCTGCAAGACCACCGAGGCTGGCGGTGACGTGAAGGTCGATGGCCCGCAGGTCAAGCGCACCTCGAAGAACGTCGCGCAGACCGAAGAGGCGCCGCAGATCAACAGCAAGGCGAAGCTGATGTTCGAAGACGCCGTGAAGGCGTTCGACGCGCAGAAGGCGAAGAACCAGTACGACTACCCCACGCTCGAGAAGAAGTTCCGCAACGCGGCCGACGCGGACGACAACCTTGCCGAGGCCACCTACAACCTCGGCGTCATCGCCGAGCGCCAGGGCAAGACGAAAGAGGCGGTCAGCTACTACAAGGAAGCGCTCGCGAAGAAGCCGACGCTCCGTCAGGCCGCCGAGAACCTCGCGGTGATCGCGCAGAACCAGGGCGACGAGAAGGGCGCCGTCGCGATCTACGAGAACATTCTCGCGACCTACCCTGATGATGCTGGCAGCCGCGCCCGCCTGGCCGAGATTCACCGCCGTCGTGGTGAGAGTGGCAAGGCGCTGGAGCTCGCGAAGGAAGCGCTCTTCCGCGACCCCCGCACGCTGCAGGCCTACAAGAC
>JAUXRI010000004.1 GCA_030681895.1 Myxococcales bacterium
ACCCGAAGCGCAGCACCACGTGGAGCCGGCTCGGCTTGCAGTCCGCCAACAAGGAGCAGAAGGAGAAGTCGGCCGACGCGCGCGCCAAAGCCATCGAGCTCAACCCGAAGGACTTCAACGCGCACGAGTCGCTTGGTGACGCAGCGCTGGAGCGCGGCGAGCTCGACGAGGCCGTGCGGCGCTACCTGCTGGCGAGCGACGCCGCGCCGGGCAAGGCGCAGGCCGAGCTGGTGGTGAAGGCGGCGCAGGAGCTGGTGAAGGGCAAGCAGTCGGCCCGCGCCCTCGAGGTGCTCGAGCAGGCGAAGGCGAAGGGCGTCACCTCCATCGAGCTGAACCAGGAGCTGGGCGATCGGCTCGTCGAGGCGACGCGATGGGACGACGCCGTCGCCGCGTACACCGCCGCAGCCGAGAAGGACGCGTCAGCCTGGGAGCTGGTCGCCGAGCTCGAGCTTCGTCAGGGCCGGCTCGAGAAAGCCGAGGCCGCGTGGAACAAGGCCATCGCCGCGAAGGATCAGGCCGTCTACCACGTGGGGCTTGGCCGCCTGTGCCTCGCCCGTAAGGACACGCCCTGCGCCGAGAAGCAGCTCGAGAAGGCGCTCGCGACGGCGACCGGTGAAGAGGTGCGCGAGTCGATGGAGCTCGCTCATTTCCTGTCGGCCCTCGGCCGGAAGGCCGATGGGCTCAAGCTGCTCGAGGCGGTCTCTGCCGAGGAGGAGCAGGCGAAGAACGAGCTGCTGCAGCTGACATTGGCCCGTACCGCCGCAGATCTCGGGAAACCCGAACTCGTGAAGACGGCGTGCGCCCGCATCGCCCCCACGAAGTGCCCCTGATCCATGCGGTTCACCAATCAGCGCGCCATCGCTGAAGGCACCACGCTCGAGCCCCATCATCTGGCGCAGGTCGTCGCGCTGGGCTCGGTGCTCGACGGCTCGGAGCTGACCCTCGAGGAACGGCTCGCGGCCGGCTGGTACGAGCCAGCCCTCTGCGACGTCGTCGATGAGACCGGTCGCGCGCGGTACGAGGTGTGGACGTGTGATGTCGACTGCGGAGCCGTCTTCTTCGCAGGCACCACCACGCTGATCGCGCCGATCGTTCAAGGCGGGTTTGCGTCACCGGACCTCGGGGTCTGGGCCGAGCTGGCACTGGCGCAGAGCCCTCCTGCGTCGGTGAGCTGGTCGATCAACCCTGAAGGAGGGCCAGTGCTCATCGCGTTCGAGCCCGGGTGTGCGTCCCTCTCGGGTCTGCCGAGGTTCGCCCTCGGCCCCGCCTGGCCGGCCGTCGTCGACGCGCTCGACGACGAGGTCTTGCGGCGCTTTCTGCTCGCGTCGAGTGGTGCACGCACCCCGGGCCTGAAGGGTGCGTACGGCCCAGCCGCAACGTTCGACGTGAAAGAGGTCGAGGCGCTGGAGTCGAGACTCAAGCGAATTCCCCTCGACGCGCTCGCACGACTGGCCGACCCGTTCGAGAGCCTGCGTCGCTACGGAATCAAGCCCGGCGACGGCATCGATCTCGAGTGGTTCGAGACCCGACTCATGGCCTTGCGCGCGCTGCTGGAACGCACGGTACGAGCGCGTCACGCACTCGCCGTCGTCACGACCTGATCGTCAGCCGACGACCTTGCGGTACACGCCGACGACCTTGCCCAGAATCATCGTCTGCTTGAACTGCGACTTGAGCACGTAGATCGGCTCCATCGTCTTGTTCGCGGGCTGAAAACGAACCCGATCGCCCTCGGGGAAGTACCGCTTCACCGTGGCCTCGTCTTCGATCAGCGCCACCACGATGTCTCCGGCCGACGCGCTCGGCGCCTTGCGCACGAAGAGGAAGTCACCGTCGTAGATGCCGTCGTCGATCATCGACTCGCCCTTCACGCGCAGGGCGAACACCTCTTTGCCGCCCGCGCCGCCGAGCAGGAACGAATCGATGCGCACCGAGTCTTCGATGTTCTCGGTCGCCAGCAATGGCGCGCCGGCAGCGACGCGGCCCAGCAGCGGCACGTCGATCATCGTGGAGTCGCGCTTGTTCTGGGCCAGGCCGAGCACCAACCGCGCGCGCTTGGTGGGAACGAGCGAGCGGCTCTGCTGTTCTCCACGCGTGAGGTACCCCTTGCGCTCCAACGCCTTGAGGTGGTCGTTCACGCCGTTCGTCGACGCGATGCCCATCTCTTCGCCGATCTCGCGAATCGTGGGAGGGAAGCCGCGCTCCTCGGACGTGCGGGTGATGAAGGAGAGGATCTCTTTCTGCCGGTCGGTGAGCTCTTCCACGGGACACCCTTTCAGTCGGAAACGAACGTTCAGTATGGTCCCTGAACGCCCGTGTAGAGTCAACTTTTCGTGCTCCTCCCGAGATCTCGGGGTTAGCTGCCCGCCGATGCGTCGGCTGTCGGCATGTGTGGGTTTGATGCTCCTCGCCGCGTGTGCGGCCGGCTTGCGTGAAGGCCAGTACGCCAAAGACGGGGTCCGCTACCGCGTGGTGGCGCCTGCGGAGCCGGCGTGGCGGCGCATCGAGTTCGCCGAAAACGATCTCGCGTGGACGGCGAAGGGCTCGGGCCACCTCATCTCGATCAACGCGACCTGCAAGGATCACGGCGACCCGTCGCTCGAGGTGCTGACCGGCCACCTGCTCATCGGCTTCGACGAGCGCACGCTGACGGGCCGAAAGCCAGAGACGATCGACGGCCGCGCGGCGCTGCGCTCATTCTACGACGTGTCGATCGACGGCATGCCCGCCGAGGTCGAGGTGGTGGTGCTGAAGAAGAACGGCTGCGTGCACGACTTCACCTACGTCTCGCCTCGCGGCGCGCGCGCCACACAGCAGGCCACCTTCGACGCGCTGGTCTCGGGCTTCACCCAGGAGGCCTCGCCATGAGCGAGCCGACGCTCCCGCCGGCGCCACGCGGCCCCGTCACCGGCGAGACCGAGCTCGTCGAGATGGTGCAGCAGGAGCTCGAGTCGATCATTCCCTTCACCGCGCGCATCAACCGCGCGTGGATGCAGCTCGGTGGCATGCTCTTCATGTTCGTGCGCGCCTGCGTGCGGGCTGTGACGCCACCGCTCGCGCTGGGCTCCATCGGGTACCAGGTGGTGATGCTGGGCGTGCGCTCGTTGTCGATCGCGACGCTGGTCGCGCTCTTCGCGGGCCTCGTGCTCTCGCTCCAGTTTGCGTACTTCCTGGCGAAGTTCGGCGTGCAGCACACCGTGGGCAAGGTCGTCATCCTCACGCTCTTCCGCGAGCTGGGGCCGGTGCTCACCGCGCTCACGGTCGGCGCGCGCATCGGCTCGGGCATCACCGCCGAGCTGGGCTCGATGAAGGTGACGGAGCAGATCGACGCGATCTCGGCGCTGGGCGCCGACCCGATCAAGAAGCTCGTCACGCCGCGCCTGGTGGCCTGCGGCATCGTATTGCCCGCGCTCACGGCCCTCGCCGACGTCGTTGGCCTCATCGCCGGCTCGGTCGTGGTGAACCAGCAGTACGACATTCCCTTCGATCAGTACTTCCGCTCGGCGATCGACACGGTCTCGCTGATGGACTTCTGGGGCGGTATCTTCAAGAGCTTCGTCTTCGGGTTGATCATCGCGATCGTCGGTTGCTTCAAGGGCTTCTCGGTCACTGGCGGCACCGAAGGCGTCGGCCAGGCCACCACCGAGACGGTGGCGATTGCCTCGGTGGCGGTCTGCCTGTCGGACTTCTTCATGACCAAGCTGTTCATGGCGTTCTGAAGGCCTCATGAGCGACGCGTCCGCCAGCACGCAGGTGACCCACCGCCCCCAGAGCGACGACGTCGTCATCCGCTTCGTCGACGTGTGGAAGGCATTCGGCCCCAAGAAGGTCTTCGAGGGGCTCGATCTGAACGTGAAGAAGGGCGAGACGCTCACCATCATCGGCGGCTCGGGCACCGGCAAGAGCGTGCTGCTCAAGTGCCTCATCGGGCTGCTGTACCCCGACTCGGGCCAGGTGCTCTTGCACGACGAGAACGTCGCTCAGAAGAACGACAAAGAGCTGCGTGAGGTGCGCAAGCGCGTGTCGATGGTGTTTCAGGGCGCGGCGCTCTTCGACTCGCTGACCGTGGGCGAGAACATCGCGTACCCGCTGCGGGAGCACCTGAAGCTCACCGATGACGAACTCAACGCCCGCGTCGCGAAGAACCTGAAGATGGTGAACCTCGCCGGCATCGAGAACATGCGGCCGTCGGATCTCTCGGGTGGCATGCGAAAACGTGTCGGCCTCGCGCGCGCCATCGCGATCGAGCCAGAGATCATCCTCTACGACGAGCCCTCGACCGGTCTCGACCCGATCTCGACCCGCGTGATCGACGAGCTCATCCTGTCGATGAAGGACAAGCTCGGCTGCACGCAGATCGTCGTCACCCACGACATGGACAGCGCGTTCCGCATCTCCGATCGCATGGCCATGCTGGCGCACCGGAAGATCGTCGCCGAAGGCACGGTCGCCGAGATGAAGCGCTCCACCCAACCCGACGTGCGCGCGTTCCTCGACGCGAGAGCGAGCTGACCTGACATGAGCACGCCTGCCCCCCTGAACCCCGCCGAGCGTGAACGCCGCATCATCATTCGCGCCGGCATCTTCATCGCGTTCGGCATCGGCCTCGCCCTGCTGGTGGTCTTCGTCATCGGCAAGGAACGAAACCTGTTCGACAAGCAGAACATCTACACGGGCGCGTTCGAGAACGTCGACGGCCTGCAGTTCGACTCACCGGTGCGGCTCGGCGGCGTCAACGTCGGCCGCGTCACCAGCATCAAGTTTGGCTCCGATCTCGAGGACAAGCGCATCATCGTCACGATGGAGGTGGTGAAGAAATACGAGGAGCGCATTCGGGCCGACTCGGTCGCCCGCGTCACCAACCGCGGCGTGCTCGGCGACAAGGCCGTCGACATCTCCATCGGAAACCCCGATCAGAAGATGCTCGCGAGCGGCGCCGAGCTGACGACGGGCTCGTCGGGCGACATCACCTCCATCCTCAAGGCGGCGGGCGAGATCGTCGACAACGCGGTGGGCATCTCGAGAGACCTGCGCATCGGCGTGGCGTCGTACACGAACCCCACGGTGACGAAGGACGTCAGCGAGCTCCTCACCAGCGCGCGGAACATCGTGAAGGAGGTCGAGTCGGGGAAGGGCGTGCTCCACATGCTCGTCTACGACAAGGCCGTCACCAACGACGTGAAGGTGGCGCTGACGACGGTGTCGCAGAGCGCGGTGAAGCTCGACTCGGCCATCGCGCGCGTCGATGGGCTGCTCGCCGACGTGAAGAGCGGTGACGGCACGCTGCACGCGCTCATCTACGACAAGCAGGTCGCCACCTCGATCACCGACCTCGGCAAAGCTGCTGAGGAGGTCGCGACGCTGATCAACGACGCCAAGACGCGCAAGGACGGGGTCGTCTACCAGCTGGTGTACGGCGACTCGCGGGTCCTGCTGACCGACCTCGGCCAGGCCGCGGCCGACATCAAGTCGATGACGAACAAGATCAGCAAGGGTGAAGGCTCGCTCGGCGCGATCATCAACGACCCCACCGTGTATGAGGACCTCAAGGAGATCCTCGGGAACGTGAAGCGCAACCGCATCTTGCGGGAGCTGGTGCGCTACTCGATCTCGAACTCGGAAGAGGTCGACAAGGCCGGGAAGCCTCCTCCGAAGAAGTGAGTCGAGAGCGCTTGGGCAAGCGGCCCGCTCTCGTGTAGACGCCGTTCCAAAGTCTCGTCCGTCGGGGTGCCCTGTGATCGTTTCGTTGATGGTGAGCCTCATGGTTGCCGGTCTTCCGGGTGAGGCCGAGGGTGAAGCCGGCTACGCAGACTTCTTCGCGCGCGCCGAGGCGATGACGGCGAAGAACGAAGACGCCGCCGCGATCGCGCTGTACCGCGAGGCCGAGCGCTTCAAGGGCACGCCCGACTCTGCGAAGCGCCTGGGCAAGGCCTACGACAAGCTGGGCGACGCCGCGTCCGCCACCCTCTACTACCGGCTCGCGCTCGCTCGTGCGCCCGAGGCGACCGATGCGCCGGCCGTCGCGCAGATCGTCGGCACGCACCTCGGAAAGGCCGGCTCGGAGGGCAAAGGGCTGGTCGAGGTCTTCGCACCCCGCGCCTCGCGGCTCAGCGTGCAGGGCCGCGAGTACCCGGGAGCGCCGATCGCCCTCTTCGCGACTCCCGGCGAGTACGAAGTCGAGGCCGTGTTTCCGAGCGGCAAGAAGACGACGCGCCTGCGCGTGAAGTCAGGCCAGGTCGCCTCGCTCACGTTCGAGCCCGTGCAGCCGCCGCTGTTGTCGACGGAGCAGGCGCTCCCCGAGGCCGCCATCGCGAAGGGCCAGACGTCGGACGAAGGGCCTCCGGCGAACGTGCTGCGCATCGTCTCGATCATCGCGATGGGCGTTGGCGTCGCTGCCGGCGGCACGGGCGTGTACTTCGCGGTCGGCTCGGCGGCGGACGCGGAGCAGGCGAAGAACACCATGCTCACCCGCGCCCAGCGTCAGGAGTTCGCGAACTCGGCGAACGCGAAAGCCGTTCCGGCGAACGCGCTGATGATCGGTGGCGCCGCGGCGCTACTGGCGGGCGGGGCGATGTTCATCTTCTCGTTGCCCGAGCCCGGCAAGAAGTAGCAGCTCGAGCCGTTCCTCGAGGCGTCATGGAGGTTCTTCGGCTGGGCGCTGACTGTTTTCCTCCTGGGCTGGTCGCCTGTTGCGGCAATCAACTCGCGGCTCTGTTGGCTCTGGTGGGCCGGGTTCACGATGACGTGCGTTGGTACGCGGCCGACATTCAACCCGCACTGCGCTCGCTCGAGAGTTTCGTTGGTCCGGTTCCAACCCTTGTCGGATCAACCAAGGACGCGATTGGACTATTCGAATCGGTCCCGCAGTTTGAGGCGGGCGTTTTCGTCGCTGTCTCGAGCGCGATTTCGCGACCGGTCTTTCGTTCAGGCGGGCTTTGGACAGAGGACGAAGCGATGGCAGATCTCGGCGATTCGCTGGTGGAGTTGCGCGCGTTCGATGCGAGCTTCATTTCGATCGCAACGCGTGATGCGGGTTTGCTGGGCGAGGTGATGACTGCCCATCCCCTCGCCCGCCGGTAGTCTCTGCGCCGAAGGATGCGCCGCGCTCGTCGATCGGTCGAGAGGTCAGCCGAAGAAGAAGTCTCTTCCAGTCGGCATCTTCTTGATGTCGGCCCGACGTCCTTGTCGCACGACGTAGAGTGACGACTACTCCTCGGTCGGCGGCTGCGTCTGATGCCGTGCAGCTGGCGTCGCCTCAAGGCCCTTCGACGCCATGTAGATGATGTTCCGCGTGCCCTTCTTGCCCCGGTACATGGCGCGATCGGCGAAATCGAGCAGGCCATCCTTCTCGGTCGCGTGCTCCGGGTACGTCGCGATGCCGATGCACGTCGTGATGTTCAAGCCGAAGCCCTCACGCGCGAGGAAGCGGTGGCTCTCGACGGCCCGCCGAATGCGCTCGGCGACTTTGAGCGCCCCGCCCGAGTCGGTGCCGCGCAGCAACAACACGTACTCGTCGCCGCCCCACCGGCACACCACGTCGTTGTCACGCACGCAGCCCTTCAGCACGCGCGACACCTCGACCAGCAGCTTCGAGCCCACCACGTGCCCGTGCGTGTCGTTGACGCTCTTGAAGTAGTCGAGGTCGAGGAACAGCAGCGAGAACGGCTTCTCGGCGCGCGTCGCGTTCTTGAACTCTTTGTCGAGCACCAGCTCGAGGTAGCGGCTGTTGAAGAGGTGCGTGAGATCGTCGAGGTAGACGAGATCTTCCACCTCGGCGAAGCGGCCGAGGTTCTTGAGCGCGAGCGCGAGGTGCCGGCCGAGGTAGGCGCCTGCTTCGACGCCAGACTCGGGAATGTCGCCCGAGAAGAGCAGGAGCACCGCGCCCAGCTGCGCGTCTCCGTCCACGATGGGCAGCAGGAAGGCCGTCTCATACGGGCCTTCGATGTCGGCGAGGGTGAGCTCGTGCCCGACGCGGCTCAGGTCCTGGAGCGCGGCCGTCACCTGCGGCGTGATGAGCGCCGAGAGCGCTTCGCGATCGGCTGGCGGCACACCAGCCCAGCCCGCGAGGGTCAGGGTGTCTTGCTCGCGCGTGAAGAGCGCGGTCGCGTCGGCGACACAGAGGGCGAGGAACCCGCTCGTCGCGGTCTCGACGAGGCGCTCGCGATCGAGCGTGGTGGCGATGCGCTGCCCCGCCTCGAGCAAAGTCACGTACCGGCGAAGGGCTTCATGGTCCTTCAGCAGCGAGTTTTGTGTCAGGGCGCGCGTCACGGACTGCGCCAGCACCTCGGGCGTGACCGGCTTCACGAGGTAGTCCGAAGCGCCGCTCTTGATCGCGCGCACCGCAGGCTCGACCTTGTCCAGCGCGGTGATGACGAACACCTCGGTGCCGGGGTGCTGCGACTTCACCCACTGCAGCAGCTCCATCCCGTCCGACTGCGGGAAGATCAGATCGGTGACGACGAGATCGAATCGGTGCGAGGCCAACGCCGTCATCGCGTCGGCGGTCGACGAGACGGCCTCGACCTGGTGGCCAGCTCCCGTGAGGAAGTCCGCGTAGAGCGAACGCGCGACCTTTTCATCGTCGACCAGGAGAATCTGAGCCATGGTTTCCACGGCGTCGTACCAGATTCGAGCCTTCTCCAGTGAACGTCTCCGAGCGCCGGCTGTGTGTGTTCTTCGAGGCGGGCGCCACCCGCTATGCCATCGAGGCCACCAGCGTGGTGGAGGTCGCCCGCTCGACGCAGGATGAGGAGACCCTCCGCGGCCACCTGGCGATCCGCGATCTCTCGGTGCTCCTCGGAGGCGACGCCGAAGAGCGCCCGGGCACCATCGTCCTGTTGGACACGAGCCCCTCGGTGGCCGCCCGCGCCAGGCGCGTCGAGGGCGTGTTCGATGCGTCGTCGCATCTCGTGCTGCCGCTGCCGAACCGGCTGGTCCACCTCGTCGCGCCCGTCGTGAAGCAGGGGCTGGTCTCAGAGGCCGGCCTGACCTTCGAGCTCGACGCCGCCGAGGTGCCGCGCGGCCTGCCCCGGCAGTCGAAACGCGTGGAGCTCGCGACCACCACCGCGCCGGGCCCGTTCCTCGTCTTCGACTCTGGCCCACTCCACCTGGCGCTCCCGCTGGCCGACGTTTCGCAAGTGGCGTCGAAGGGCCCGATGTTCAACGCCGCGCCCGGCGTCGGCTCGTTCGTCGGCGTGCTGATGCATCAGCAGCGGCTGGTGCCTGCGTTCAGCCTGACGGGCACCGAGGCCGAGGCGCTCCTCATCGTCATCGAGCTCGCCTCGGGGCCGGTCGCGCTGTCGGCGTCTCGTGCGTACGGGGTCAAGACGGCCGAGGCGGTGGGCGAGGCACGAATCGTCGACGCGGTCGCTACGTTCTCGTAGCGAATTTGATCGAGATCACCTGCGCATGAACGCTGACGGCGGCTCGGCGTCGGCGCAGACTGGGCGCATGGATGACCTCGCGCGGCGGAATCTGGTGGCGCAGTGGGCCTTCGACACC
>JAUXRI010000253.1 GCA_030681895.1 Myxococcales bacterium
CTCGGGCCCCAGCAGCGGCGTGCGCATGTCCCACTTCGTCGGTGGCACGACGCCCTCTTCGAAGCGGTACAGGAACTGCGGCGACTGCAGCATCACCTGCAACGTCCACTCGATGGCCGTCTCGAAGTTGCCGTTCTGCGCGGCGAAGACCTGCTGGAAGAAGACCTTGAAGGCGGCCCGCTCCTCGACGGTGAGGGCGCGGCGGAACAGGCGGCGGCCGGTGGAAGAGATGAAGGTGTCGGCGCAGGCGGTGTCGCGCGTCTGGCAGGGAAGGATGCGATCTTTCCGGTTCGCCATCACGCCCGCAGCGATCGACTCGGCGGCCTCGAGGTAGCGCGTCACCGACTCGTCCGTCACCTGGAGCGACTTCGCGTCGTTGTCGAAGCCGTGAACGATCGGCTCTCGGGGGAAGTCCTTCGACGGGTTGCTCGTGTCGCCGAGGAGGTCGGCGATCGTGTTGTCGAACTCCGCCCGGGTGAGCAGGCGCATCGGCGTGCGATCGGCGACGCCGTCACACTCCGCCAACGGCGGCGGAATCTCGTCGGGAGGAGGATCTTCCTTCTTGGGACAGCCGCACAGCACCGCAACCACCAGCGCCATCAGGCCGCATCGCGACAGGAGCATCAGAGTCACCAGCGTTCGTTGCGAAGAGGCCGGCCCGGCCAACAACGAAGGCGCTTCGGAATGTGGCGAAAGTCAGCGCCGGGTACAAGCCCCCGTTTCGCTTGACGTTGATGATGGTCAGGTCAGTGATTCCGAGGCTTGCGCGTCACGGGCAGGTGGGCGAGAAGGCGCGCTCATCATCACGGGGTGTAGCGCAGTTTGGTAGCGCGTCTGCCTTGGGCGCAGAAGGTCGTCGGTTCGAATCCGGCCACCCCGATTCGTTGAACCGTAGGCAGTGCCCGTAGCTCAGCTGGATAGAGCACCGGCCTTCTAAGCCGGGGGTCGTGGGTTCGAGTCCCGCCGGGCGCGCTCCTCAACACAGGCTCGCGAGGTCGCGTGAAAGACACGAAGCCGACGATCGCCGAGGTGCTGAGCCGGTTGGTCGACGGGGCTCCGGTGGTGTCGTTCGCGAAGGATCTCGAGGGCCGCTACCTCTTCATCAGCCAGGCCGCGCTTCGGCTCTTCGGGGTCGAGTCGGCCGCGCTGGTCGGAAAAACCGATCGTGAGTTCTTCGGCCCGGAGGCGGCCGACCGATTTCTGCGGGAAGACGCGATCGTCATCGCCGAGCGCCGACCGGTCGAGGTGCTCGAGAAGGTGCCGGTCGGAGGCAAAGAGCGAACGTCGTGGACGACCAAGTTTCCGCTGCTGGACGAGCGTGGAGAGCCCTTCGGGGTTGGCGCCATCTCGCTCGACGTGACCGATCGGGAAGAGGCACGGCAGCGGCTCGAGCAGTCAGAGGAGCGCCTGCGCAGCGTGGTGGACTTCACCCCGGCCGCCTACCTCCTCCTCGACCCCGAGCTCGGCCACTTCGTCGACGCCAACGCCGCGGCCGCGGCCCTGTTCGAGTGCAGCAGAGACGAGCTGCTGACGTTCGACCCGTTGTCGGTGAGCCCGCCGCTCCAGGCAGACGGTCGGCCGACGAAAGAGGTCGCCCTCGATCACATCGCGGCGGCGATGCGTGGCGAGCGCCGCGACTTCGCGTGGACTCATCAGACCGTCACTGGCCGCCCCTTTCCTTGCCGGGTGTGGCTCGATCGGCTCGACCGCGACGGGCGCAGTGCCGTTCGCGCCTTCATCATCGACGAACGCGCGCTGGCCGAGGCGCGCAGTGAAGCGCTGCGCCAGCGGCAGATCACCGAGCAGACCCAGCGCCTGGCGCGGGTGGGCGGGTGGGCGCTCGAGTTCGCGACCGGCGCCATCGACGCGACGCCCCAGGTGCACGCCTTGCTGGGGTCGGCCGTGCCCATCTCGACGCTCGAGCAGGCCGCCGCACACCTGACGCCTGCCTCTCGAGAGACGCTGACGCGCGGCCTCGAGGCGGCTCAGCGAGGCGAGTCGTTCGACTTCGAGCTCGAGCTCTCGGGCGACGACGTGGCGCCGGGCATGAGGTGGGTTCGCCTGGTTGGTGACGTGCAACTCGAAGGCGAGCGACCCGTTCGTCTGGTGGGCTGGCTCCAGGACATCTCGGCCCGTCGTGAGCTCGAGGAGCGGCTTCGGCACGCCTCGAAGATGGACGCGGTGGGCCAGCTGGCCGGCGGCGTGGCGCACGACTTCAACAACATGCTCGGCGCGATCCTCAACTCGACGGCGCTCTTGCGGCACCAGGTGGCGGCGCTCACCCCCGACATCGACGAGTCGCTCAAGACGATCGAGCTGGCGGCTGGGCAGGCGGCGAACCTGACGCGCGCGCTGCTGATCTTCTCGCGCAAAGAACCGGTGCGCCGGGTGCCCGTGCGCCTCGATTCCGTGGTGCGCGACGCGGTGGCCATTCTCGAGCACACCATCGATCGGCGCATCGTCATCGAGCGGCTGGGGCCTGCTGAGCCGGTGACCGTCGAGGCGGACCCGTCTCAGTTGAAGAACGTGCTGATCAACCTCGGGATCAACGCGCGTGACGCGATGCCCGATGGCGGCCGGCTGCTCGTCGCGACGCACCTCGTCGAGCTCTCGGCCGAGGGCGCGCGCCGCATCGACGCCGAGCTTCGCGCGGGGTGGTGGGTGCGGCTCGACGTCAGCGACACCGGCGTGGGCATGCCGGCCGAGGTGCTCGCGCACGTCTTCGAGCCATTCTTCACGACGAAAGAGGTCGGCAAGGGCACGGGCCTGGGGCTGGCCACCGTCTACGCGACGGTTCGGGAACATGACGGAGTGGTGAAGGTCGAGAGCGAGGTCGGGCGGGGCACGACCTTCAGCGTGTGGTTGCCGCGCAGCGGCGCCTCAGAGCAGGTGACCATGGAGACGACGAAGCCGAGCGCCCCCGCGACGGGGCGGGTGTTGTTGGTCGATGACGAGCCGTTGATGCGGCGCGCGACGGGTCGGCTGCTCGAGGCGCTGGGCTTCGAGGTGCGTCTGGCTGAGGACGGCACCGACGCCGAGGCGATGTTGAAAGGGTGGCTCGAGGCCGACGTCGTGCTCCTCGATCTCATGATGCCGGGGCCCTCGCCGGAAGAGACGTTCGCGGCGCTGCGCCGGGTGAAGCCTGGGGTGCCGATCGTGCTGTGCTCCGGGTACGCGCCAGAAGACGTCGCCGCGCGGCTGCTGAGTGAGCCGAAGGTGACGCATCTGCAGAAGCCGTTCAATCGGGCGCAGCTGGCCGAGGCCATCGCGCTCGTGCGGAGGTGACGTGATGCCCGCGCTGATCGTCTCGCTCCTGTTGAGCCAGGCCCCGGGTGACGGCATCGCGCTGACGTCGAAGACGCTGGTGCTCGATGGGGCGCTGGTGACGGCGGTCGGACTTCCGACGGAAGACGAGTTTTTCATCGTGCCGGCGCTGGAGAAGGCGCTGGTTGCGAGGAAGCGCGATCGCCCGCTCCCGCTGCGAATCGCTGCGGACGTGCCCTTCGGGATGGTGCGTCGGGTGCTGACGACCCTGGTGGCGACGCCGAACCCGCGGCTGGTGGTGCAGGACGCAGATGGCGGCGTGGTGTGGGCATGGGCCACTGCGACGTCCGGAGCTCCCCTTGAGTTGTTCATCGGGAGCCAGACGGTTCGGGTTCGCCTCGCAGGTGAGGATCAGCCGGAGTTCTCACGAGGGAAGGCGCCGCGTGGCCTGATCGAGTCGTCACGAACGAAGCGGGGCGGGGTGGTGCTGGTGCCCGACGCGCTCGACAGCCTGACGTTCGGCGAGGTGTTGGTGGAGCTGAAGCCGTTCGTCGAGGCTGGCGTGAAGCTCCAGTTGTCGCGCGTGCCGCCGCAGCAGGGCCCGCACTTCGGGCCGATGCAGCAATTCGGCATGGCGGGAATGCTCGTGCCCGTCGCGATGGATGGAGGGACGTTCTCGGGTGGCTTCGGCTCAGGAGGACCGATCGGCTCGAGCCGCAGGCGTCGAGTTCCCGCCGCTCCCGGTGTCCTCGGCAGCCTGTCGAAAGAGGAGCTCAAGGCCGGGCTGCAGCCCCAGCTTCGCGCGATTCGGGGTTGCTACGACCACGCGCTGAAGACCGATGGCCCGTCGAGCGGTGGGGTGCTTCGGATCTCGTTCGAGGTCGGGACGAGGGGCGACGTCACCGAGGCGAGCGTCGAGAGCGCGGGGCCTGGCCTTTCGAAGACGCTCCAGCAGTGTGTCGTCGAGGCAGTGAAGCGGGTGAAGACCGTGCCGCCTCGGGATGGCGTGGTGCGAGTCGTCTACCCGTTCACGTTCGCGCCGTAGAAACCTCTTCAGGTGGGCCAAAAACAAAAAGCCCCGGGGGTACCGGGGCTTTTCGATTCATCATGGAGCGGGAAAAGGGATTTGAACCCTCGACCCCCGCCTTGGCAAGGCGATGCTCTACCGCTGAGCTATTCCCGCATTCCGTTGTTCACCACGTCCGGCCAGCGACGAAGTGGACGCGCGAAATACCGAGCGCCTGACGGGCCGTCAAGCACTTGTTGCGGCTTTCAGATCTGCGCCCGCCAGCCGGCCCCGTTCCGCGTGAACGACTCCCGGACCGCCGACGCCACCTCTGCAGGGAGCGGACCCTTCGCGACGGCCCCCAACACCTGCCGCAGGTTCTCGAGGTGGGTCGTCCCCACGAGGGCCACGTCGACCTCCGGAGCATGGGCGACGAAGCGCGCGGCCAGCTCTTCGTCCACCCGCACGCCCATCACCTCGAGGCGCCGTCGGTACTCGCGGCCGGCGTCATCGGTCCCGAGGCCCCGCCACACGGCCCCACCGAGCGCACGCTTCGCCATCACCCACAGCCCTCGTACCTTCGCCCGTCGGAGCGCCGGACCATTCGATTGATCGAACACGTTGAACGAGGCCTGCACCGCGTCGAAGAGGCCCGACTCCACGGCCCACGAGAGCGCCTCGTTGTCGCCGGAGTACCCTGCGCGCGCGATCCGTCCCGCCCGCTTCGCTGCCTGCAGCGCGTCGGTGAGCTCCGGCCGCTGGAGCACCTCGAGCGGACACGAGTGCAGGTGGAAGACGTCGATGCACTCCACGCCCAGCAGCCGACGCGCGCGCTCGATGCCCTCGGTGATCGCCGCGCCGGTCCACTCGGGCACGGGCTCGACGCCGTAGCCGCCCTTCGTGGAGATCGTCACGGTGCGGCCACGCAGGCTCCGTCCCAGTCTCGCCTCGGCCACGCCGTAGCTCCGCGCCGCGTCGAACACCGTCACGCCCAGCGCCAGGGCGCCACTGAGCAACGCCTGCACCTGGCCCTCGTCGAGCGACGGCTCGCCCAGCCCTCCGCAGCCGAGACCGATTCTCATCGGGCCACCAGGAGCGCCAGCCCTCGCCCACACACGCGCACGCTCGTTCCCATCACCGGGCGCTCGCTGCCGGGGGTCACCACCTGCTCCGGCCCTTCGCTCGCTGCGCACGTGTCGCCCGCGAGCCGCCACGTTCTCCCCGCGCCGGCCGACGGGAGCGTGAACGTCAGCTCGTCGGTCCACCCGTTGATCATCACCAACACCAGGTCCTGCTCGCCCAGCTCGGTGCCGTCGAGCCGGAACGCCGCTGCGTGGTTCGCCGGGTTCTGCAGATACGCCGCGTCAGCCGCCTGGCCGGTCGGCGTGAACCACCTGAGCTGCTCGATGCCGTTTCCATTGCCATCGGTGAACCGCAGCGCGCGCGAAGGCCGAAGGGCAGGGTGCGCCGCGCGGAACACCAGCAGGCGCTGCGTGAACGTTCGAAACGTCTGCTCGTCGTCTGACAGAGTCGCGGCCAGCCAGTTCTTCTCGCTGTCGAGGTTGTACGCGTTGTTGTTGCACCGGAGCGTGCGCAGGTGCTCGTCGCCGCCGTTGAACATCGGCGTGCCCGCGGCGAGCAGCGTCAGCGCCATGCCTTTGCGCGCGGCCTGACGTTGCGCTGCGGCCGAGCCTCCATGATCCCAGCTGCGGTTCGAGTCGCTCCCGCCGTTCGACGGCCCCCACGGCCACGCCTGCCCGTTGTTCTTCCCGTTGCACGAATAGAGATCGTTCAGCGTGAAGCCGTCGTGCGCGACGACGAAGTTGATCGACGCTCCCGGTGGCCGGCCGTCATCGCCGAAGAGATCGACCGAGCCTCCCAGTCGCTTCGCGAGCTCATCAAGGGTCGTCTCGTTGAAGCCAAGCCGGTTCTGATGCGAGCGCACGGCGTCGCGGAAGCGATCGTTCCACTCGGCCCAGCCGGAGGGATGGTTGCCGACCTGGTACGTCCCTGCGCCGATCGCCCATGGCTCCGCGATCAGGTCGACCCCGGGGCCTCCGCTGAACGAGCGCACCGGCAGGCGCTGCATGATCTGGTTGAGCGCCGTGTTGCGATCGTCGCGTGAGTACTGAAAGCAGCCGTGCTCGCAGGTGTTGCCCAGCACCGAGGAGAGATCGAACCGGTAGCCGTCGACGCCCAGCACCTCGTGCCAGTACTTCAGCGACTCGATGATCACCGTCTGCGCGGCGGGGTTGCGGGTGTTGAAGTTGCCGTTGACGCCGGTGTTGTCCACCGAGCGCTGTCGGTCGTTCGTGAGCGAGTAGTACGTGAGGTTGTCGAGCCCACGGAACGTGATCGTCCCCGACTCTCCCGTGTGGTTGTAGACGACGTCGATGAACACCTTGAGGCCCGCTTCGTGGAAAGCGCGCACCATCTGCTGGAACTCGCGCGTCGGCCCTCCGGGTCGTTTGTCGCTGGAGTAGCGGCGATCGGGCGCGAAGTACGAGAGCGTCGAATAGCCCCAGTAGTTGTCGCCGTCGACCGAGTCCGGATCGAGATCGTTGGTGTCGTTCTGCGTCTCCTGCACGGGGAGGAACTCGATAGCCGTCACTCCGAGCTCCGCCAACGCGCGCGCCCTCGAGCCTGCGCCGGCGTAGGTCCCTCGCACCGCCTCGGGCAGTGACGTGTCGTTCATCGTCAACCCGCGAACGTGCACCTCGAAGATGACGTCGTCTTTCAAGGCGCGCAGGGGGCGCACGCCCACGTCTCCGCGATCCCCTCGCAGCACGACGCCCTTCGGCGCGACGAGCCCCGAGTCCTTCACCCGATTCGTGGCGCCGCCGAGATACGGGCTGAAGTCGGTCGAGCCCGGCGTCTTCGGGTCGTGCGTCACCTCGAGCGCGAAGGGATCGATCAGCAGCTTGTTCGGGTTGAAGCGGTTGCCCTCGCCGTCGACCTCGGAACGAAAGCCCTCGCTCGAGCCCGGCACGAACGTCTCGACGAACGGCCAGTTCGGGCCCCACGCGCGGTAGCCGTAGAAGACGGGCTCGTTGAGGGACGACGGACCGAGCACCGAGAACGGAACACGCGTCGACCAGCCGCCATCGGCCTCTGCTTCGAGCACCTGCTTCACGAACGGCACGCTCTGCAGCGCGTGGCGGTAGAGGCTCACTTCGAGTCGCGTCGCGCGGGACGAGAACACGCGAAAGACGAGCTCCTGCCGAGCGTCGTCGATCGTCGCGCCCCAGGGACTCGACGGAGCGGGCGTCACTCCTGCGTCAGGCTCGGCGATCCCCGCGTCGGGCTCGATCCCTGCGTCTTCGACCGGGCCCGCGTCGACGACGAGGCCTGCATCGATCGCCGGCGGCGCCACCATCGGCATCGAGCACGCAGCGAGCAGCAGGCCACCGAGACTCGAGAGACGCATGTGCTTCGGCGAACAGCACGCCATGTGCCACGACCTGCCTTCGTCGAATCAGCGAGTTCCGAAAAGCCCGTCAGCAGCGAAGGAGGCGAGTCCTCCCCGGCGTCACTGACAGTAGCCGAGCGCGCCGCAGGTTCCGGTGGGGCCACACCATCGGCTCCCGGGGTTTCGGCAGTCGGGAAGGCAGAGGGCGAAGGTGCCTCCATCGACGGTCTGCGCGTTCGAGCAGACGTAGCCGGGTCGGCAGTTCCCCTGGCCAGCGTTCGCGGGGAAGCAGGTGTTGTAACAAAAGCCATCACTGCTGCAGGAGCCCGTGGCGCCCGGACAGTCGAGGAACGAGTTACAGCCGGTGTTGCTGCAGTACCCACCGGGCCACCCTGACGGCCCTCCGTCGGGGTTGTACGGACCGACGCACTCGCGCGCTGCACCACCGAGGATCGCGACCTTGCAGTCCGCGTTCACGGTGCAGGTCGCGCCGGTATCTCCGGTGTTCGCGCCGGTGCAGGCGCCGGCCGAACAGAACTGATTCGTCGAACACCCAAAGCACGCGACGCCCCGCGCGCCGCAAGCGCCAGTCGTGTTGCCCGCCTGGCAGACGCCGTTGAGGCAGCAGCCGGCGCACGAGGCAGAACAGCCCGCCGAGCCACCGCCTGCGCTTCCGCCGGCGGACGAGCCACCTCCGACTGCGGAGCCACCTGCCGAGTTGCCACCACCGACTGCCGATCCACCCGCCGAGCTTCCGCCTGCGGAGCCGCCTGCAGTGGTTCCGCCTGCAGAACCGCCAGCCGTGTTTCCGCCGCCGACCTCAGAGCCGCCGGCGGTGTTTCCGCCGCCGACCGCAGAACCGCCCGCGGTGTTTCCACCACCGACTGCAGAGCCGCCCGCCGTGCTGCCGCCACCGACTGCAGCGCCGCCCGCCGTGTTGCCGCCACCGACTGCAGAGCCGCCTGCCGTGCTGCCGCCACCGACTGCGGAGCCGCCCGCCGTGCTGCCGCCACCGACCGCGGAGCCGCCTGCCGTGCTGCCTCCTGCCGAGCCGCCCGCCGTGCTTCCGCCTCCGACTCCCGAAAAGCCTCCGCCCGTCCCCGTGCCCGTCGCGACGCACGCCCCGCTGATGCACTGGAAGCCGAACGAGCACCCCACGCACGCGGCGCCGCGACTGCCACAGGCCGACTGCGTGTTGCCCGACGCGCAGAGCCCGCTCGAGTCGCAACACCCGGTCGGGCACGTCGCGGTTGAACATCGCTGAGGCGTCGTGCCGCAGGCCTGAAGGGTGAGCCCGACGACGAACGCTGCGAAGAAGGCGAGAAGGGTGCGCAAGGTCATGAAAGCTCCAGTGACAGAAGACCCGCGAGCGAGGCGCGGAGTGCAAACCTCAGCCGTTCGTCTTCCGGAGCAGCCCTGAGAGGCTCTGCTCGAGGTTGCCGAGGGTGATCAGCTCGTCGACGCTCGAGTCGCCCAACTTCAGCGTCGCCTTCAGGTGTTCCCGAACGCCGTCAGCGAGCGCCTCTCGCGCCGCCTGGACCCGCCGCGCCGCCGTCGCCCGATGAACGCCGTAGAGCTTCGCGAGCACGTCGATGGACAGGCCATCGAGGAACGACTGCCGCAGCAGGTTGCGCTGCTCCACCGTGAGCGCCGCGAAGCTGCTCGCGATCGCTTTCGTGAACTCCGGCCCATACGCACCGCGCAACGCCGAGAGCTCGATGTCTGGCACGGGAATGTCGGCGACGGCCTCGGGCGTCACCTCGAGACGCTGTTTCTTCGCCCGACGAACTGCTTCGTGCACGACGATCGCGCGGAGCCAGCCGCCGAGATCGCTGCGACCCGAGTACGTGTCGAACAGCGGCCCTTGATCTCTCGCGAACAGCTCCGCCCGCAGCCAGCTCAGGACGTCGTCCGAGATCGTCGCGTCGATGCCGGCCTTCTGGAGCGCACGCGCAGCCACCGGAATCCACGTGCGCTCGAAGTGGCGCGCTGCCACCTCGTCGCCGCGCGCACAGGCGTAGGCGAGGCCGAGATCGTCGGCGTGCGTCGATGCCCGGCCCGAGAGCCACTTCGACAACGCCGCGCGGTCGACCGTCACGCCGATGCCTGAGAGGAACCCCAGGGCCTGCTCCAGCGCGGCGCTCATTTCTTCTCCTTCAGCGAGTCGATCAGGGTCTGCGCGATGGCACGCTCCCTGACGATCAGCGGCAAGGAGACGGTCGAGAGCTGCGAGAGCGCGTCGTTCGCCAGCTTCTGCGCCCGGGCTCGATCGGTCGGGACGAGGGCATGTGCGAGCGCGAGCGTGATGCGGCCGCGATCGAACGGCGGCAGCCCGGCGCTCACCGTCATCGCCTTCTCGAGCGGGCCGAGCTCCGTTGGCCGACCGAGCGTCACCCTGGCCTGATGTTGGCCCAACCAGCTCATCGCGTGCACCGGGTGGGTCGCCGCGACCGTCTCGAAGCGCTGCTCCGCGTCGTCGAAGGCCGCCAGCGCCTCGGTGGTCTTCCCGGTCTCGAGCAGCGCGAAGCCCAGCTCGGTGTTGATGAGCGCGACCTCACGGCTCTTTGCGCCAGTGGCCGTGAGAATACGAGATGCGGCCGCGAGCTCCTTCACGGCGAGGTCCATCTCGAGACCGTAGAGATAGTCGTCGCCGAGGTTGTTGTGCAGCGTCGCCACGTTCGGGTGCTCGGGCCCCAGCGCCGCGACCGCCGCCTCGAGCGCTCGTCGATGCGCGTCCTTGCCGCCGTCGAGGTCGCCTGCCATCGCCAGCGCGTTTCCCAGACTCGAGAGCGCGAACGCAGAGCGCCGGTCGGCCTCGCCGTACACCTTCACCCGCATCGCGACCGCCTCGGAGAACAGCTGCCGGGCCCGCTCCATCTTCCCGAGCTGCGTCAGGCTGCCGCCGACCATCAACATCACCTCGGTCTGCAGCCACGCGTCGCCGACCCGCTGACACGCGCCCAGCGCCGGCTTCTCGAGCGCGAGCACGGCCTGGTGTTGGCCGCGGAAGAACTCCGTCTGAACCAGGGTCACCCACGCCTGGGCACGGAGCCGATCGTCTTCGGCCCGCTCGCTGAGCTGAATCGCGTCACGCAACGACGTCACCGCGGCCTCGTATCGGTCGGTGCGGGCCTGAGCAACGCCGAGCGCGACGAGGGCGGCGGCCTGGAGCCCATCGCCACCCAGCGCAAGGGCCTTTGCGGGGAGCTGCTCCGCGATCGGGTACGCCTTCAGGTGTCGCCCGGCCTCGTGCAGCGCGCGAACCTGAGAGAGCTGCTCGCGGAACTCGCGGAGGGCCGGGCCGTCGGTGACCGGGAGTGGCTTCAGCTCCAGCGGGGCGTCGGCGGTCGCGCAGCCCTCGACGCTCAAGAGCCTCGAGGTGGCGGCGACGGAGTTGGTGATGACGTTCGCGTCGGCGTCCCTCAGCTCGCTCAACAGTGCTCTGGCGGACCGCGCGCTCTCGGCGAGGCACTGCAGCTCGAGGGCGAGCCTGCCCTGTGAGGGCGTCGAGCGGAGCAGCGTGACGGCGCACGCATCGGCGCGCACGCGATCGAACGACGTCCTCCACGCATCGAAGGCCGCGGCGACGCGCGTGAAGGTCGCGGGCGCGTAGGGGAGCGCGGTAGCCGTGAAGGCGCGCTCGAGCTGGCCTCGGGCTTCGTCGTTCCACGGCATCGCCAGGTCTGCGCCCATCGCGGCGCACTGCGCGGCTTCGACCCGCCGGCCTCCGACCTGGTAGGCGAACGCGACGCTCGCCAGCAGGATCACCACGGCGGCCGCGAGCCATCGCTGTCGCTGCGACCGGATCGAGCGGAGTGAATCCACCAGCGCCGTCATGCTCGCGAACCGGCGCTCTGGAGTGCGCTCGAGCCCGTGCTCGATCACCTTGCGAATCGCTCGCGGAACGTGGGTCGAGCGCGTCGGCGCTTTCCCGGGGAGGGAGCCCGTCAGCCCCTGATGGAGGCTCACGCAGAACGCGTACTGATCGGCCCGCGCGCCACCAGGTTCACCGGCGATCAGCTCGGGCGCGAGGAAGCCGGGCGTGCCCTTGATCGGACCGGTCGACGAGTCGCCGAGCTCGCTGGCCAGCCCGAAGTCCGTCACTCGTACGCGGCCATCGTCGCCCATCAACATGTTGCCGGGCTTCACGTCTCCATGGGTGATGCCGGCGCCGTGCGCGGCGGCGAGCCCTGCACCGGCTTGCGTGAACACGTCGACGATCTCGGCCCAGCCTCGCGGCTGTGCGTCGAGCCACTGTCGAACGCTGCGCCCGACGACGAGCTCCATCGCGAGGAAGAGCTGGCCTCGCGCTTCGACGACGTCAAGGACGGGCACCACGTTCGGGTGTGCGAGCTTCGCCATCGTGCGCGCTTCACGCAGGAGTTGATCGGCAGGGTGGCGGTGATCGCGGACAGCCTTGAGCGCGACGCGTCGATCGAGCCGCACGTCGAGGGCGACGTAGACGATGCCCATGCCGCCGGCGTCGAGGGGCTCGAGCACCTCGTAGGGGCCGATGCGCGTTCCTCGCGGCAAGATGGCGCTCGCGTCGGGCGGCGCGAGGGGACCGCTCGGTGAGGTGCCTTCGGCGGCCTTCGCGAGCATCGAGACCAGCTCGCGGCACGAGACGCAGGTATCGAGGTGGGCTGCGTGCTTCGACCGCTCGGCCGTGGTCAGCGAGCCGCCCACGAAGGCCGCAGCGGTGTCAGCGTCGAGGCAGCCAGCCATACGGAGCCTTGTAGCGAGGAACGTCTGGTTTCCCGATGCAATCGATGCCGCGCGGTGGATTCACCGGCGGAGTGCGCGCCGCCGGGCCAGCGCCGCGACCAGCAGCCCCATCAGCCACGACAGCTCGCTGGTGCTCGTGCAGCCACACGTCGAAACGAAGACCACCGGAGCGCCTCCCGCCTGCCCCGCGTCCACCACCGCGCCGCCGCCCGCTGCCGAGCCGCCCGCCGCGCCACCACCTGCCGCGCCACCGGCCGTCGCGCCACCACCTGCTGCACCACCTGCTGCCGCGCCACCACCTGCTGCCGCGCCACCACCTGCTGCCGCGCCACCACCTGCCGCGCCACCACCTGCCGCGCCACCACCTGCCGCGCCACCGGCCCTCGCGCCACCCGCTGCGCCCCCACCTGCTGCGCCACCAGCTGCGCCGCCACCTGCCGCGCCACCACCTGCCGCGCCACCACCTGCCGCGCCACCACCTGCTGCGCCACCGGCCGT
>JAUXRI010000043.1 GCA_030681895.1 Myxococcales bacterium
CCGGCAGTTCCACCTGCCGTCGAGCCGCCGGCCGTTCCACCTGCCGTCCAGCCGCCGGCCGTACCACCTGCCGTCGAGCCACCGGACGTTCCACCTGCCGGCGAGCCACCGGCCGTGCCACCTGCCGTCGAGCCGCCGGCCGTGCCGCCTGCCGTCGAGCCCCCGGCCGTGCCGCCTGCCGTCGAGCCGCCGGCCGTGCCGCCTGCCGTCGAGCCGCCAGCCGTGCCACCTGCCGTCGAGCCGCCAGCCGTGCCACCGGCCGTCGAGCCGCCAGCCGTTCCACCGGCCGTCGAGCCACCAGCCGAGCCGCCTGCCGTCGAGCCGCCAGCCGTGCCACCTGCCGTCGAACCACCAGCCGTGCCACCGGCGCGTCCACCAGCTGCCGCACCACCCGCTGCACTGCCTCCACCCGTTCCACTGCCTCCATCGGGCGCAACACACTTACCCGCGGAGCAGACCTGGCCGGAGCCACAGTCAGAGTTCGTGTTGCAGGTCGAAGGGCCGGGGCACGCAGTCGTGATTGCGAGCGCGGCTCCCATGAGGAGGTAGCGAATGGAGCGATTGGGCATGCGGGGCTCTTATCAGATGATGAGAGCAACTCGTGAACTGATCCGAGTGTGCGAACCGCGCCTACTTCCTCAGCAGCGCGCCTTCAGCGACGAACGCCAGCGCAGCGACCACCAACAGCCACGTCCACAGCGGCGTCTTCTTCTCGGTCTGCTCACCTTCCGCGAGACGCACGACGTCTTCACCGAACCACGCCGTCACTGCCTCGACGGAGTGCCTCGTCACGTCGCTCGCCGCCGGGTCGATGGTCGCTGCGAACGACGCTGCGTCGTTCGACGCGCCGAGCGCATCGAGCACCTGATACCGGCCAGGCTCAGGCAGCGGGCCCGCGACGCCGGTCGCTCCATCGGCCTGCTTCACGACCGCGCGCTCTTCTCCTGACGGCGACTTCACCACCACCGCCGGATGCTCCGCGTCGAGCTCGAGCGTCACCGACGCGCCGACGAGCACCTTCACCTCTTCACGTTCATCGAGCGTTCCCGTCAGCCACGCCGCCGCGCGCTGCATGAACGGCAGGAACGAGGTGCGAATGGGAAAGTCGCTCCAGTCGCGATCGACGCTCGACGCGAACGCCAGCACCCTGCCCTTCCCCTGCCGCGTCGCGAGCAACGCCGGAGCGCCGTCATCGAGCGCGCCCAGCACCGTCACGTCGCCGTTCGACACGCTCTCGAACAAGACGTACCGATAGAAACGGGTCGACGTCAGCCCTTCGCGGGCCTTGCCGGTGAACGGCGCCAGCACGGGGTGCGCGGCTTCCAACTGCGCCAGGCGTGCGGCTCTGGTGCTGCTGTCGGCCGACGCAGGCTCCACGGCCGTCTTCACCACGCGCAGCTTGCGCGGCAACACGCTCGAGAGCGCGGCGTTGGTCGCCTCGACTTCCGTGCGCTCTCCGAACGAGATGAACAATCCACCACCCTTCGCGACGAAGTCGGCGAGCCGCGCGCCCACGTCAGCAGGAGGCGGCGGCACGTTGAGCAGCATCACCACGTCCCACGTCGAGAAGTCCTCGCGCCACGCAGCGTCGGCGTCACGCACGACAGCTCGCACGGGACTCCCAGGCGCAGAGAGCGCGGCGTCGGTGAAGTACGCTTCGTCTTTCACCTTCAGGGGGTTCGGCTCGCCGTTCACGATGAGCGCGCGCAGCTCCTTCGGCACCGTCACCACCACGCCGCGCACGTCGTCGTCGGGGAGCTGATCAGCCGTGAGCGACCCTTCGACGTAGGTCGGCCCGCCGTTCTGGAACCGGTAGGTCAACGCCTTCTGCGCGGTGCCTTCGGGCGCAAGGTCGACGAAGCCCTTCGCGACGACCTGGCCTTCGACCTTCAGCGCGAGCTCGACGTCCTTCTGCGCTTCCGACGAGAAGTTGCGAACGGTGAAGGTGAACTGCCACGCGCGGGTACCAGCCTGGGGAGCCGGCTCGGCGCGCACGTCGAGGAGCGCACGGTTCGGCAACACCTCTGCGCCGCGCGCGACGTCACGCAGCACCACCTCGGGCTTCACCTTCTCGCCCTTCGGTCCGGTCGTCACGGGAGGCTCGGCTTCGAGCCGCAGCCCGTTCTGCGTCAGCGCCGTCACCAGCACGATGCGGCGGTTCGCCAGCGGCGACTCGTCGAGAGCGCGCGCCGCCACCTCGAGGCAGCGATTCACGTCGACCACCTCGAACCCGGGCTTGAGCTCGTCGACCTGGCCGATGAGCCGCGCCTTCTCGAAGGACAACGGACCGGTCGCCACTGGCGCACGCGTACACGGAACCAACGCGGCGGGCTCTTCGGTGAGCAGGTCTCCCAGCGCGGCTTTGGCCTCTTTGCGCGCGAGGTCGAACAGCGGCTTGCCGTCGCTCCACCGCATGGCCAGCGACGTGTCGACGACGATGACGGTCGCGGCAGCGCCCTTCGCGGTGATGGCGTTCGCCGTCTTCACGAACTCGGGCCGCGCGAGCGCGATGGGCACCGCGAGGAAGAACAGCGTGCGCAACGAATAGAGGATGAGGCGCTTCAAGCGCAGCCGCGATGCCGTGCGCTTCTGGCTCTTGAGCACGAACGCGATGGCGGGGAACGGCGTGGGCCGAGGACGCCGCCGGTCGAAGAGATGAATGAGGAGCGGGATGAACGCAGCGAGCGCGCCCAGCAGCATCCACGGGTGGGCGAACGTCACGCGCCACCTCCGACCCGGCGCGAGAGGAACCGCACGACGACCTGGTCGAGCGCCTCGTCGGTGCGCACGCGCTGGTAGTCGACGTCGGCGGCGGTGCACGCGGCCTTCGTCTCGGCCAGGAAGCGGTTGAACTCCTCGAGGTAGCTGTCCTTGATTTCCCGCGGGTTCACCTCGAGGCGGCGGTCATCTTCCATCGAGAGGAACAGCGTCGGGTCCTCGTACGGAAAGGTCAGCTCGGCTGGGTCGACGAGATGGAAGATGGCGACGTCGTGTTTACGCGCACGAAGCGCGAGCAGGCGCTTCAACCCATCGGGCCCATCGTCGAGGAAGTCGGAGAACACGCACACCAGCGACCGGCGCGGCAGCTTCTCGGCGAGCAGGTCGGCCGTGCGCGCGAGGTCGGTCTCACCCTTCGCCTCGTTCTGCTCGAGCGCGTCGAACAACACCTGCAGGTGCGACGCCGACGAGCGAGGCGGCACTTCGACGACCTTGCCCTTCGTTGCGATCGCCACGCCGGCCGCGTCCTGCTGCTTGAGGAGCAGGTGCGCAATCGTCGCCGCGAGCACGCGCGCGACCTCGAGCTTGGTGAGCCCCGCGGTGCCGAAACCCATGGAGCCCGAGTTGTCGACGACGAGCGTGCAGCGCAGGTTCGTCTCGTGCTCGAAGCGCTTGACGTAATAGCGGTCGAACTTCCCGTACGCCTTCCAGTCGAGGTGCTTGAGCTCGTCGCCCGGCGCGTACTCCTTGTGTTCGGCGAACTCGACGCTCTGCCCCTGGTGTGGCGACTTGTGGAGGCCCGAGAGCACGCCCTCGACGACCGCGCGGGCGCGCACCTTGAGGCCGCCGAGGCGGGACAACATCTGAGCGTCGAGGAGCGACACGGACCGGTGCGGTTGTAACGAAGAACGGCCGCCGATGGTGCCGTTTCGCCGCCAGCCTGACCGGTCAGGGCAACGCGCACGCTTGTTGCTCTGGCTCTCGCGCATGAACGAACTCAACGACAAAGTGGCGATCATCACCGGCGGCTGTGGCGGCATCGGCCTGGCGACCGTGAAGGCCTTCCTCGCCGAGGGGGCGCGCGTGATGCTGGTCGACCTCGACGGGGCGAAGGTGGAGCAGGCCGTGAAGTCGCTCGACTCGTCGAGGCTCAAGGGCTTCGCGGCAGACGTGTCGAAGGCCGAGCAGGCCGCGGCGTACGTCAACGCCACGGTCGCTGCGTTTGGTGGGCTCGACATTCTCTATGCCAACGCGGGCATTGAGGGGCTGGTGCGGCCCATCAAGGACTACCCCGAGGCCGAGTTCGACCAGGTGATGTCCGTCAATGTGAAGGGCGCCTTCCTCGGAATGAAGGAATGTGTGCCGCACCTCGAGAAGCGCGGCGGCGGGAGCATCGTCGTGACGGCCTCCATCGCGGGGCTGGTCGGCTCGCCCGGCATGGCTGCGTACATCACGAGCAAACACGCGCTGATCGGGCTGGTGAAGGTGGCGGCCATCGAGCTCGGCCCGCTCGGCATTCGTGTCAACGCCATCGCGCCCGGACCCGTCGACAACCGCATGATGCGCTCGCTCGAGGAACAGTCAGCGCCGGGACACGCCGAGACGGTGAAGGCAGGCTTCACCGCGCAGGTGCCGATGGGCCGCTACGCGAAGAACGAAGAGATTGCCCAGATGGCGCTGTTCCTCGCGAGCTCTCGCAGCAGCTACTCGACCGGCGCGGTGTTTCTCGCCGACGGTGGTTTCGTCACGCACTGAAGCCCGCGTCACGGCTCGGGCACTGTCGGCGCTTCTCCACGAACGGAGCGCCCGAAGAAGCGCATCACGTCTTGCCGCGCCGTGGGGTTCTGGAACGCGACGAAGTGACCGTCGTACTCGTAGACCTTCGGCGCCATCGGCGTGGCCTGCGTGAAGGGCGGCTCGTATTGGCGAATCACCGACGTCACCGTCCTCGGCATCGTCACGTTGCCGCCCGCTGACATCACCGGCGTCGCGTCGAAGTCGTCGACCTTCGGGCCGACGAAGACGGCGTTGGTCGCCGAGCCATACGCGCGCTGCACCTGCGAGGTGGTGAACAGGTCTCCTTTGCCCCACGCCTGGAAGAAGTGGCGGGCGTGGGCGGGTGTCGCTCCGTCGGCCGGCGTCACGGCGGCGAAGCGCGCGAAGTGGAGCGCGTCGACCGGGTCGGTCCAGCTCGCGAGCAGCGCGACGACTGGGTGGAAGGGGCTGACGGGTCCCGGGTTCTCACCGAGCGCGAGCGCGAGCCCGTCGGCGATGTTCACCGGCGCCTTCTTGGTGGTGATGGAATCGGCGAGGCTGCCAGACGCGCCCGTCAACACCGCGACCTCGAGCTGGCGGTCGAACGCGAGGAACAAGCCGCCCTCGCTCGCGCCCTGCGAGTGGCCCCAGAAGCCGAGCTTCGAGCTGTCGAGCGCGGGCGTTCCGCCATCGGTGGGGAGTGACTTCGCGAATCGCGTCATCGCGAAGAGGTCGGCCGCCCCTTGCGCCATCGTGCCGCGGCCCGAGGCGGGGTTCGCGAAGTTGAAGACGATGTCGTTGGGGTGCACGTCCTGCCGGGTGCCACGCCGCGTGCCGTGACCGACCTGGTCGAAGCCGAGCACCGCGAACGCCGCCGTGCCGCCATCCGAGAGCGACACGTTCGCGAGGCCAGCTGCGGAGGTGTCGAGCGCGTGAGAGCGGAAGCTGCCGCCGGTGCCATGCGCGTAGACAACCAGCGGCCAGCCGGTCGACGGGGCGGTGCCTTTCGGCGTGGTGAGCGACGCGCAGACCTTCTCGCGACGAACGGGCGCGCGGAGGCCGCCGTCTTCAGCACCGATGATGTCGCCACCTTCAGCCGGCGTCAGGTACGGCGTCGTGCCCTGCTGGAAGATGGGCAGCTCGATGAGCGTGTGCCACTCGTCGACGTCGTTCGACATGGAGCAATTGCGCTCGACGCCAGCATCGCTCGCGCAGGGCGACGGGCCGGTTCCACACTTCACCCACGGGTCGGCGACGGGCGCGCCGGTGGCGGCGACGCTCTCACCGAGCGACTTCACGAGCTGCGTCGGATCTCCCACGGTGAAGACGGACGCGGTGACGAGATCGGCGGCCGAGAGGTTCTTCGCAGTGAGGTAGCGACGGAGCGGCGCGTAGCTCGTCCACGCGGCGGCGAGCTTCGGCTCGGACGGCATCGAGGTCGCGAGCATCGCGGTGAAGTCGGCGCTCGGCTGCACGTCGGCGCCCATGGAGTCCTTGAGGCCGCGCTTCATGATGACGGCGTACGTGCCAGCCGACAGCGAGTCGCCGGTGTACGGCTTCAGCGCGAACCAATCAGGGCAGACGTAGCGGTTGCGGCCACTGCTCACCACGTACTGGAGCCCGCGCCCGTTGCCGAAGCTCGGCCCATCGTTCAAGTCGACGAAGCGCAGCTGTGGATCGTTGCCCGCGAGGCTGATGGTGGCGAAGTCGATGGGCCCGTCGAAGCGGAACGTGACGGCGGGGAAGTTGCCGAAGGGCTCGGTGGCGAGGCGCTCGAGATAGCGGCCGAGCAGGTCGAACCCGAACAGCGGCATCGGGTCTTTCGGGAAGCGCGTGAAGTCGACGCGGCCGTTCACGCGGTGCGCGTCGTTCGGAAACGGCAGGCGGAAGAAGTCCTGCTTGATGTCGGCGGCGTCGGTATCGCGAGGAAGGCTCCACAGCGCCGTGATGGGTCCCGTCGTCTTGCGCGCGGGGCACGTCGCGCCCTGCCACTGCGCGGTCGGCGCGAGAGGAATAAACGGTGGCACGCCTCTGGGCGCCGTCATCGCGTCGAGCGGAACGTAGGTGCACTTGCCCGACTGGCAGAGCAGACCCTGCAGACACTCACGCGCGGTGGCGCAGTCGGTGCCGATGTCTTTGGTGCCCGGCGTGAGGCAGACCGGGAAGATGCTGTTGCCCGAGAAGCTGCAGCGCAGGTTCGCCTGGCAGTCGTTGTCGCCCTGACACGTCGACGACGGACCGGCGGTGCCTGCAGGCGCGCACTTTCCACGCACGCCGTTCGGAGCACAGATGCCACTCGCGCACTCGGGCCCGATGAAGCACGCGCCACCTTCGGCTGCGGGCATCGTCACCACGCACTTCTTGTCGTTGCTGCAGACCAGCCCCGCGCGACAGGCCTCGGACTCACAGCTCGCGCCGTAGCCGGCTCCGCGCGTCGAGGGGCCATCGGGAGGGTTCGGCGTGTTGTTGTTGCAGGCCGCGAGGGTGGCCAGCATCAGCAGGGCAGCGGTACGTCGGAACATGGGAGTCCTCATTTCAATCGGCCTCGCGTGGCGCGACTTCTCCACCCGCTCCGAACCCTTCGATGATGCCGCGGTTCTGCGGCACGGTGCAGGGACACACTTCGTACGGGCACGGCGCCGGCCCTTCGCGCAGCGCCAAGGTACCCCGAAACACGTTGCCGAGGTGACCGTCGCCGAATCGTTTGCCGGGGTAACAACTGAACGCGTCACCGCGCGGGTGGATGATGAAGTACTTAGAGCCGGCGTGGCAGAGCTTGCCGGTGAGCTTGTAGCCGCGGTTCATCTGGCCGGGCCCGACGAGGTCGTCGAAGTGCTCCTGGATTCGCGCTTCATCTGCCGCGTCGTAGGTGACGGCCTTGCCGTCCTGTCGCATCAGCTGCGGGTAGAACTTCACGCCGAGTGCTTCGAAGCGACGGCGGCTGTCGCCCACCACGTCGACGGTTCCGGGCACCACGACGCTGTTCACCACGAAGGTGGCCTTCGGGAGCGGCGAGAGCGCGGCTTTGACGGCGAGCGCCTTCTCGAGGAACTCGTCCTCGGTCGTCTCTTCGCGATGCAACGAGCACGAGAACGTTCGCAGCGACGCGCCCGCGCTCTCGATGAAGTCGACCAGCACGCGGACCGGCGCCGACAGGTTGGTGAGCACCGAGACGAGGTGGCCCTTCGCGGCGAGGCGGCTGGCGACCTCGGGCAGACGTTTCAGGAGGAACGGCTCACCGCCTGAAATCTTGAACTCCCATCGGCCGGGGAGTCGTTCCAACGTGGTCAGCGCGCCTTCGAGCTCTTCATCGCTGGGCGTGCCGAGCCCTGGAGCGTGTTTCTGAACACAGTACGTGCAGCGGTAATTGCAGCCGCCCACGATGTTCCACGAAACGGTGGCCCTCATGGCAGCGCGCCTTCCGACAGCATCGCGTCGAGTTCTCGCTGTGCCGACACGTTCATGTCGTGTTTCCCGCAGCGCTGGCAGGCGGAGAAGGTGCCTCCGCGGTGAAGCGTCTGGCGAACGGCGTCGTAGCGCGGGCTCTTCCACACCTCGGAGAACGGCCCGTCATTCACGTGGCCCGCGTCGATGTGCGCGCAGCAGAAGAACACCCGACCATCGACCGAGACGCGCGAGTACAGGTAGCCCGCGAAGCACGACGGTTGCTCTTCTTTCACGCCGCGCAGCTGCTTCTCGAACGCGTCGAGGTTGTGCCGCACGCCGAGGTGCTTCGCCGTCTTCCTCGCCGCAGGGAGTCCTTCGGCCAACAACGTCTCGCGCTGACTCGAGGTGAGCGCAAAGTGCTGCGTGCCTTTCGGCAGGTCTCCCACCTTGAAGCTGACACGCGCGCCGACGTCGGCCGCGAGCTCGACCATCGCCACGACTTCATGCGCGGTGAGCCCGTTGATGACCTGCACCATGTTGACGGCGGTGACGTCGCGGAGCGTTCGACAGCCATCGACGAGGCGCTGGAACGTCTGCTTCGGCTGGTTCGGATGGTACGCGACGTACGTCTCGGGCGACGCCGACGCGACGTTGAGGAGCAGCTGGTCGATGCCGAGTTCCTTGAGCCGCGTGAAGTCACAGAGCGTGCCGTTGGTGATGACGGTGAGGCGCAGCCCCTTCGCTTTCACCGCGAGGATGAAGGACTCGATGTCAGGGTGCGTGAAGGGCTCGCCGCCGCCTGAGATGACGATGCGCTCGGTGCCGGTGTCGACGACCTCGTTCAGCACGCGATGAAAGACGGCGGGCTCGATGCGCTGACGTTTCCACGCGATGGTCTTCGGCGTGTCGAGGCTGCCGCCGTAGTTCCAACACGTGACGCAATCGAGGTTGCACACGTTGGTGACGTCGATGTGCACGGTCTCGGGACCCGTGCGGACCTTCTGTTCGAGGTAGCCGCGAAAGCGCTCGTGATGAAGGTCGCTCATCGGCAGACCTCGAGGAGCACGTTCGCCGCGGCGGCCGCGCCATTCCCGGGAACGAGGCGACGTGCGGAAGCGACGATGGCGGCACGAGCGCCCATCACCTCACGCAGCGCAGCGCTCAACGCACTCACGTCCAGTGACGCCACGGTCCGGGCAGCGCCCTGTTCCTGGAGGAACGTCGCGCGTCGCTCCTGGTCGTCCAGCACGCGCTCGAACGGAATGAAGACCGACGGAATGCCAGCGAAGAGCAGCTCGTGGACCGAGTTGTACCCAGCGGCGCTGATGGCTGCGTCGAAGGCCGGCAACCACTCGAGCATCGGGTACACGCCGCGCAGCGTGATGGCGCCGGGCAGCTCGGGCAGCTCTCGCAACAGCGGACCTGCACCGACGACGAGCCGCGCGTTCGGCAACGCCTTTACGGCAGCCAGTGAGGCGAGCAGCGCGTCCTTCGACTCCGGCTCTCCCCCACCACCAAACGACGCGTAGACGAGCGTCTCGTTGGGCGGCAATCCGAGCACTCGCCTCGCCTCGTCGCGGCCGCGCAGCTCCTCACGCTCGCGGACCAGAATCGGCCCGACGGCGCGCAGCTTCGACGGCTCCGGAACCCGCCCCACCGCCTCGACGTTCGCGTGCGGCACGATGACGGCGTCGTAGAGCGGCAAGGTGGCCTGCAGCAGGGGCATGCCCACCGCGTCGCGACGCTGCTCACGAAAAACGAAGACATTCTTCTGACGCCACCGCAGCGCCGGGATGAGCTCTTCGAAGCTGCCCATCGGGTACGTGTCGACGACGAGCACGTCGGGGTCGAACGCGGAAATCGTGTTCCACGTCACCGTCTGCGCGAGCTTCAGGTACCGCGTCTTCTGCAGCCCGACCTCCTCCCGAATCGTCTTCGACGGCAGCTTCACGGCGGCGAAGCGCTCTCGATGCAACACGCCGTCGGCCTCGGAGGACGTGAGGAACAACACCTCGACGTCGGGCTGCAGGCGGCGAAGCGCGCGCGCGATCCCGAGGAGCCGCGTCACGTGCCCCAGGCCCAGCCCGTTGACGGCGTAGAAGAGCGCGCGCATCAGGAGTGGTCTGAGTATTCCGTCGTGCGGCGTCCCGTGGCGGCCGTCGCCGAGGCCTCGGCCGCTGCGCTCGCGAGCGACGACTCTTTCAGGGTGTCGAGGTTGATCAGCCGGCCGGCGGCGGCTGCTCCGAGGGCACCCAGCACCGCGCCGCCCGCGAAGGTGGCGAGCGAAGGCACGGCCGCGCCCGCGTTCATCACGTTCCAGGCCGGAGCCTCGACGGCTTGCGGTGGTGGCGCATGGGCCTCGACGTACGGGTCGAACTCGTCGACCTCGGACCAATGCCGACGTTGGTCACCATCGACCATCAGCACCGGCGGAGGTGTACCCGTCCCAACGCGGCGCGCACACGTCGGACACGCGGCGACGGTGGTGACGCCCGAGCTCGAGCGCAACTGCACCGCGACTCCGGCTTCAGGCGTGGGGAGAGCGCGCGCGCAGAAGAAGCAGCCCGCGCGGGGGCCTCGCGCCCGCAACGCCCGCTCTCCGTACAGGGCGACGAGCCGCTGCTGCCCCAGGGTGATGGCCTCGCTCGCGCGGTCGAGTGCCTGCGTCAGGTCCGACAGCGGCCGCTGGTTGCGTCGCGCAGCCTCGAAGCCTTTGCGCACGCTGGCCAGATTGGTCGCGGCGCGGTCGACGTGACCCCGCGCGAGCGCGTCTTCACCGAGCGAGAGCCCGTGCTCCACCTGCGCCAGGGCCTCGGCGGTCTCGCGGAGTCGTGCGGCCACGGCCTCGAGCTGATCAGGCGTGTTGTTGGTGGGCTGCTTCGGCGCGGCGTCAGCCGTCGACGCTCCAGCGCCCTCGGTGGTGACGAGGAGTGAGATGAACCACTTCCCGAACCTCTGAATCGACTTGCTGAACACGGTGAAGATGACGCCCGCGATGAGCACGTACGCGACGATGCGGAAGCCCCAGGCGGTCTCGGACTCGGCCTCGGTCTTCTCGAGCACGCTCTGCGACGAGTTGCTTGGCGAAGGCCCACCGCCGAGTTCGCTGAGCTTCTGGTCAATCTCGGCGCGCTTGTAGTCAGGCTCCAGCGCCCGCGACTTCAGCAGCGCCTCACGCGCGTCACCGTCACGCTTCAGCTTCTTGAGCGCGAGCCCGCGGTTGTAATGCCAGCGCGCCTTCGACGGCTCCAGTCTGCTGGCCGCGTCGAACTTCTCGAGCGCGCCCGCATAGTCCTTCGCGTCGTAGAGCGCCTTGCCCTGCTCGTAGACCGCCATCGCCTGGTCCGGCTGCGCGAACGCCAACGCCGCTACGCACACCGACAGACCCACCAGCACCCGAGCCCACGTCACGAACGCCTCCCCTCGTCGAAGCCAGCGCGGCACTGAATCACCGAGCCTGCACGAAGTCGCGAGCCATCAGCGGGGCTGATCGCACCTGTGCACGCCGCTGACAATGTCGCGCAAAACCTTGTGCTTTCATTCAACCCACCGTTCACGACACATTGCCGCGCATCATGGACATTCCCTACGTCAGAGGTCGCGTCGCGCAGCAGGCCCATGTGGGTCTCCCCGAGGGCACGGTCGAAGAGGAGTTCGCCCGCAACGGCTTCTTCGGCAAGTACGCCCACCTCTATCGCACCCACGCGCCGGTGGGGTGGACGCGCATCGAAGGCCCGCTGAAGCCGCGCGCGTACGACCTGCGGAAGATGGAGGCCATCACCACCGACTGGCTCGACGGCCGCCAGGGTGTCCTCGAGAACGCCGACGTTCGCCTCTGCCAGACGACGCTCAGCAAGCCGATGACTTACCTGTTCCGCAACGCCGACGCCGACGAGGTCATCTTCGTGCACGAGGGCGCCGGGCGCATGGAGACGGACTTCGGGCCGCTCCCCTACGAGGCCGGCGACTACCTGCAGATTCCCCGCGGCACCGCGTACCGAATGCTGCCGACGAGCCAGTCGCGCTTCCTGGTGGTCGAGTCCTTCAGCGAGGTGTCGTTCCCCGACCGCGGCATGCTGGGCCAGCACGCGCTGTTCGATCCCGCCGTCATTCAGGTGCCGTCACCCGACGAGAAGTCGTCGCTCACCGCCGACGCGCGCGGCGAGTTCGAGGTGCGCATTCGGCGCCTGGGTGAAGTGACGAAGGTCTTCTACCCGTTCAACCCGCACGACGTGGTGGGCTGGAAAGGAACGCTCACGGTGCAGAAGTTGAACGTGCGCGACATTCGCCCCATCTCGAGCGACCGGTACCACCTGCCGCCGTCGGCGCACTCGACCTTCATCATGCACAACGCGGTCATCTGCACGTTCCTGCCGCGCCCGCTCGAGAACGGAGACCCGGCCGCGCTGAAGGTGCCGTTCTACCACTCGAACATCGACTTCGACGAAGTGCTCTTCTACCACTCGGGAGAGTTCTTCAGCCGCGCAGGCATCTCGCCCGGCATGTTGACCTTCCACCCGCAGGGCATTCACCACGGCCCGCAGGAGAAGGCGTTCGACCGCGCCGCGAAGGCGACCCGCACCGAAGAGGTCGCGGTGATGCTCGACACCAAGAACCCCTTGAAGCCGTGCGCCGCCGTCGAGCGCACGGAACTCACCGACTACTGGAGGAGCTGGCAGCCATGACGACTCGAACGTTCGCACCCGCGCAGTTTCAGGTGTCCGCCTTCAACCCCTGCGGCCTCGACGGCATCGAGTTCGTCGAGTTCGTCTCGAACGAGCCCGAGAAGCTCGAGGCGCTCTTCAAGGGCTTCGGTCTGTCGAAGACGATGCGGCACGGCACCAAGCCCATCGACCTCTACCAACAGGGTGACATCAACTTCCTGGTGAACCGCGAGCCCGCGTCGTTCGCGGCGCAGTTCGGCGCGGTGCACGGCCCGAGCATCTGCTCCATGGGCTGGCGCGTGAAGGACGCGAAGAAGGCGCTCGTCGAGGCGACGGCGCGTGGTGGGAAGAGCCGGCCCGAGGGTGACTTCCTGCGTGACGGCAAGCCCGTGCCCGCCATCTTCGGCATCGGCGACTCGCTCATCTATTTCATCGACCGCAAAGAGACCGCTCCGTGGGAATCGCTGGGCTTCGTGCCGCTGAAGACGCCCGAGCTGGTGCCGTCGAAGGGCTTCACGCTCATCGACCACCTCACCAACAACGTCGAGAAGGGCACGATGCAGACGTGGGCGAGCTTCTACAAGTCGGTGTTCGGCTTCGAAGAGGTTCGCTACTTCGACATTCGCGGCGCCAAGACGGGGCTCACCTCGTACGCGCTGCGCTCGCCGTGCGGCCGCTTCTGCATTCCCATCAACGAGGCCGACGAGAAGAAGTCGCAGATCAACGAGTACATCGAGGAATACAAAGGCCCGGGCATTCAGCACCTCGCCTTCATGACCGACGACATCCTCGCGTCGCTGAAGAAGCTCGAGGGCACGCCGGTCGAGATGCTCGACATCGACGGCGACTACTACCGCGAGGTGTTCCAGAAGTTCCCGCACGTGACCGAGGACCGCGCCGAGATCGAGAAGCGCAACGTGCTCGTCGACGGTGACGAGAAGGGCTACCTGCTGCAGATCTTCACGAAGAACCTCATCGGGCCGATCTTCATCGAGATCATCCAGCGGAAGAACCACTTCAGCTTCGGCGAAGGCAACTTCGGTGCGCTGTTCCGCAGCATCGAGCGCGACCAGGCCAAGCGCGGCGTGTTCGACCGCGAGTGATGCGCTGAGCGTGTCGTTTCGGCGGGCCGTTCCTTCACGGGAGCGGCCCGTCGTCGTTTCGGGCGGGCTACTTCTTCTTCGCGGGCTTCGGCTTGAGCGGAGCCACGGTCTTCTTGCCGGCCGACAGGCCCTCCCACTTCGTCAGCGACTCGCTGACGGCGACGACGAAGGTCGCCTCTTCATCGTCGAGCGCTGCGAACCCCACGACGGGCACCTGCGCGGCGACCGACTTCCCCTTGCTGTCTTTGGCGTCGAACGAGAGCACGCACCTCGTCGCCTGGGGGCAGTCGAGGTTCTTGAACGTGTATTGGTACGCGCCCGCGCAGAACGTGTCGGGGCAGAGCTCGTTGAGCAACGCGACCTGTTCTCCGAGCGGGTCACCAGGCGCGGCAGCAGGTGGCTCCTCGTCGACGGCCTTCGGCATGGGAATCGGGTCCGGCTCGGCTTCGACGATCGGAGCCACCTTCCTCTGCGCCTCGGCAGAACGACGCGCGAACTGGCTCCCCGCTTGCCCGAACACGACGCTGAGCACGATGCACATCAGGAACAGCACGACGATCACGCCACAGCCGATGCCGACGATCTTCAGCACCTTGCTCGAGCCTCCGGACTTCGCGGGCGCACTCGAGAATGACGCAGACGGACCCGACGACGCAGCGGCTGCCGGCGGTGGAGGCGGTGCCTTTCCGAACCCCGTCGGCCCGGTCGCCGGTGCAACTGGCGGCCCTTCCCACGGCTGCGCTTCGGAGACGTAGTTCAGTGTCGTCGGCTCGAACGGCCCGGCGAGGTGCTGCAGGTACACGGCGTGGAGGGGCGTGACCTTGACGGTCATCTCAGGCCACGGCGCGACCAACGCCTCTCGCTGTTGCGCCTCGCTGAGACCGTCGAGGTCCGGCGTGCTCGCCGAGGGACGGGAGACGATCTCGGCCTTCGAGATAAAGCCGCGCGCCAGCTTCGCCGCGAGCCCGCCCTGCTCCGGCAACGTGTCGCCAGCGGGCACCATCTTGCCGTCGATGTACTGGCTGATCTGCCGCTCCTCGGCCGCGAAGAGTCGCACCACTTCGCGCTCGATGGTCCACGAGAGCGGCGAAGGCCGCAGCAGCGTCTGAGCGCCGGAGTCCTTCGGGAGCAACGGATTGAGCAGCAGCTGGAAGCCGAGCGCAGGCGGCTGATCATCGGTGAGCTCTTGCAGGCTGGTGTTACCTGGCGGCACGGCGAGGCGGAACGTCGCGGCGTCTGCCTCGACGGTGCATGAGACGACCTTCGGCTTCAGGTTGCCGAGCATGCCCGAGAGCTTGAGACGCGTGCCGAGGCGCTTGCCGGGAATCAGCTCTGCGCGGCCGATGGAGCCTTCGAACGGCGTGCTCCCCGAGCTGCCCCAGCCGCCCTCGCTCACCGAGAAGAGCCGCACCGAGTCTCCAGCGAGCTGGAGCGTCGCGAGCTCGAACGAGCTGTCGTACTCCCCTTGCTTCAGTACGACCTGACCGTCGAGGTCCTTCAGGTCGGCCGCAGTGAAGCTGCCTTTGCGAAGCGCGGGCGCACGGTACGCGCTGGAGCTGTAAGCGGCCGCGCGGACGACCGTCGGGAGCGGCGGGTCGGCGTCCCACAGCGCTCCGGGCACCGAGATGAAGGCCTCAGGCATGGCGGCGTTGGGGTCGACCTGGCCCGGGTGAATCGGCGCGCAGTCACTGAAGTCCCAGGCGACGTCGAAGGCGCGGCTGTCGAACTCGGCGCCGACAGCGAGGTGGGAAATCCACGCGGGGTCGGTGACGGTGACGGTGAGCGTGCCTTTGATCCAGTCCTCCTTCGACTGGCCCTCGCTGGAGCCGGACTCGATCTTCGACTCGACGCGCTCGATGAAGCCGCGCGTGTAGAGGCCAAGCCAGCCGCGATCGAGCGTGTCGGCAAAGCTGACCTCCTGCGCGAGCGGCGCGTCGGCACCGCTCGGGAGTCCTTCGCGCAACAGCATGAGCGCGAAGCTCTCGTTGTCGGAGAGATTGTTCGAGTCGGGGTGCACCACCTCGATGCGAAGCGTGACGGTGCGGTCCTGCTTTGCGGCGACTTTCACCCGGTAGAGATCGGAACCCATGGACGCCTGACCCACGACAGGCTCAGGGGTGCAAACTTCCTCGACCGCGAGGCCTTTCACGCCGTCGAGCTGAGCGCCCTTCAGCTTCGGCCGTTGCATCGCGGCGTTGGTGAAGTCGGCGCCGCGCAGGTCGCAGTTCTCGAAGTCGACGTCAGCGCCGACCGCGTTGCTGAAGTTCACGTTGCGCAGTGACGCACGAGAGAAGTCGGCACCATCGAGCGTCGCACCCGAGAAGTCGGCGCCAGTCAGCCGTGCGTCGGTGAGCAACGCGAAACGGAGCGTCGCGCCCCGAAAGCCCACCTGCTCCGCGAGCACGCCCGGCATCGCCGCCGCGTCGAGCTGGGCGCCATCGAGGATGAGTCCGGTGAGGTTGCCGAACTTGAGGTTGAGCTGCGTGCCGTGTTCGGTGCCGCCTCCGGTCCACATCGCGAGTGGAAGACCTGCCACCTCGAGCACCTGCCAGTGGTTCTCCCGTGGTGACGCTGCACGCACGAAGGTCTCGTGCGCAGTCAGCGCAGCGCGCCACGCATCTGCGCTCATCGGTGCACCGGTGAGGCGAGTGAGGAGGTCGGGGTCGATGCCGCTCATGACGAGAGCGACCCGCGACGACGACGTGAGGTGCAGTTGTTCTCCCTTCACATCGGGGCGCCCTGGGGTGTCTTGCAGGCATGATGCTCCGGCCCGCGTTCTTCGTTCTGTCAGCGAGTCTGCTGCTGGTGGCCTGCCCCGCGACGCCTGTCGCCGAAGGCCAGGTTCCCGGCCCACAAGGACCGCAGGGACCGGTTGGACCTCAAGGTCCCGCAGGCGCGCCGGGCGAGATAGGGCCTGCAGGTCCCGCAGGCACAAACGGGACGGCTGGGCAGACGGGTCCACAGGGGCCAGCAGGCGCGGCGGGTCCAGCGGGCGCGGCCGGAGCACAAGGTCCGCAAGGTGAGCAGGGCCTGCAGGGTCCCGCCGGAGCGGTGCTCGTCCTCGACGGCGGCGTCGTCGTTGGACCCGCTGGTGCGTCAGTCGCGGTGACGCCTCTTCCTGTCGGCGGCGCGGCGTGCCCGACAGGCGGCGTGCGCATCACGCAGCTCTCGGACGGCGGCATCAGCAACCTCTGCAACGGCACCGTCGGGCCCGCAGGCGCGATGGGCCTCGTCGGTCCTCAAGGCCTTCCCGGCGGCTCGGTGTCGATCTCGACGCTGGCGGTGATGAGCACGCGATGCGCGACGGGCGGCGTGCTCGTCACCTCGGCAGACGGGGGCACGGTCGCGGTGTGCAACGGAGTTCAGGGCGTCATCGGTCCGCAGGGGATTCAGGGACTCACTGGCATGACGGGCGTGGCCGGGCCGCAGGGACCTGCAGGGCCGCAGGGGCCACAGGGCGTTCAAGGACTCACTGGCGCGACCGGCTCGACTGGCGGACCGGGGCCGGCAGGGTCGATCGGCCCGGCAGGACCACAAGGTGCTCCCGGAACGCAGGGACCGGCAGGGCCTGCAGGGCCCGCGGGACCTCCGGGCCAGGTGCTGTACCTCGACGGCGGCGTGGTGCTCGCGAGTGAGGGCGATTCGATGGTGTTCGCCGGCTTCACCGTCGCGACCTTCACTGGCGACCTCGGAGGCTTCCCCGGCGCGAACGCGAAGTGCCGCGTCGACTTCCCCAGCTCGTTCCTCTGCTCCTACGGCGACTACAACCGCGCCGAGCCCGGCCTTGGCGCGCCAGCCTCGAGCGCCTGGGTGGACTCGGAGCGTGACTCCTTCTTCCGTCGCGCGGCCAGCCCCTGCAACAACGGCCTCGGTGCGTGGACGTTCTCGGGCGGAGTCGACACCGCCGACGTGGTGACCACGACCGGCGCCGTGTCGAACTCGATCTGCAGCGCCGCGAAGCCGCTGGCCTGTTGCCGAACCCCGCTCAAGCGCATCTTCCGTGGCTTCAGCTCGGCCGTCTTCACGGGCGATCTCGGAGGCTTCCCAGGCGCGAACGCCAAGTGCCGCGCCGAGTTCCCAGGCTCGTACTTCTGCTCATACGGCGACTACAACCGCGCCGAGCCCGGAGCAGGAGCGCCTGCGTCTGGCGCCTGGGTGGACTCGGAGCGCGACTCGTTCGGCCGCCGCGCCGCCAGCCCCTGCAACAACGGCTCGGGCGCGTGGACATTCGCGGGCGGGGTCGACACCGCCGATATCGTCACGTCCACAGGCGCCGTCAGCAACTCGGTCTGCAGCGTCTCGCGGCCGATCGCCTGCTGCCAGGGCTACTGAGGCACTCGCAGCAACCGGTCGTCACCTTTCCCCAGGGTGCAGAACGGCAGCCCTCTGAACCGAAAGCGACCTCCGTGGCCGCCGCCGTCGCCGGAGAATCGAGACACTGAGGAAAGCGAACGCGGCTGAAGCATCGGCCCCACAGCCACAGCCGACGGAGTAGCTTTTACTCACGAGCCCGCCGTCCGGGCCCGCGTCCAGGGGAGCGGCTCCTCCCGCATCGACGCCGCCCGCATCGACCGCGCTGCCCGCATCAACGACGCCCGCATCAACGACGCCAGCATCAACGACGCCAGCATCAACGACGCCAGCATCAACGACGCCAGCATCGACGACGCCAGCATCGACGACGCCAGCATCGACGACGCCAGCATCAACGACGCCAGCATCAACGACGCCAGCATCAACGACGCCAGCATCGACGACGCCAGCATCAACGACGCCAGCATCAACGACGCCAGCATCAACGACA